>NZ_CP069812.1:3002083-3602500 GCF_016894385.1 Cupriavidus oxalaticus | reverse complement strand
AATATGGGATGTAGTAAAGGTGTCGCGCGAGCGTTGATGAGACGCTGTAGCACAAAACGCGATACCGGGTTGTGATTGTATCAACCAAAATGTATTTAAGTGATCGAAAGATGACTTGGAATACGGCACAAATGCGAGAACTCAACCTGTAGTGAGCGGTGTCCTGAGCGCAAGCTTGAGACACACTTGTTATAGGGTCAAGCGAACAAGTGCATGTGGTGGATGCCTTGGCGATCACAGGCGATGAAGGACGCGGTAGCCTGCGAAAAGCTTCGGGGAGCTGGCAAACAAGCTTTGATCCGAAGATGTCCGAATGGGGAAACCCGGCCCGTATGGGTCATCCCACACTGAATTCATAGGTGTGGGAAGCGAACGCGGCGAACTGAAACATCTAAGTAGCTGCAGGAACAGAAATCAACCGAGATTCCCAAAGTAGTGGCGAACGAAATGGGAAGAGCCTTGTACTCTTTAGCAGTGTTGTTAGCAGAACGGGATGGAAAGCCCGGCCCTAGCAGGTGATAGCCCTGTATGCGAAAACAGCGTTGTGGAACTAGGTGTACGACAAGTAGGGCGGGACACGTGAAATCCTGTCTGAAGATGGGGGGACCATCCTCCAAGGCTAAATACTCGTGATCGACCGATAGTGAACCAGTACCGTGAGGGAAAGGCGAAAAGAACCCCGGGAGGGGAGTGAAATAGATCCTGAAACCGCATGCATACAAACAGTCGGAGCCCTTTCGGGGGTGACGGCGTACCTTTTGTATAATGGGTCAGCGACTTACATTCAGTGGCAAGCTTAACCGATTAGGGAAGGCGTAGCGAAAGCGAGTCCGAACAGGGCGTTGAGTCGCTGGGTGTAGACCCGAAACCAGATGATCTATCCATGGCCAGGTTGAAGGTGCGGTAACACGTACTGGAGGACCGAACCCACTAACGTTGAAAAGTTAGGGGATGAGCTGTGGATAGGGGTGAAAGGCTAAACAAATCTGGAAATAGCTGGTTCTCTCCGAAAACTATTTAGGTAGTGCCTCGTGTCTCACCTTCGGGGGTAGAGCACTGTCATGGTTGGGGGGTCTATTGCTGATTACCCCGCCATAGCAAACTCCGAATACCGAAGAGTGCAATCACGGGAGACAGACATCGGGTGCTAACGTCCGGTGTCAAGAGGGAAACAACCCAGACCGCCAGCTAAGGTCCCCAAATATAGCTAAGTGGGAAACGAAGTGGGAAGGCTAAAACAGTCAGGAGGTTGGCTTAGAAGCAGCCACCCTTTAAAGAAAGCGTAATAGCTCACTGATCGAGTCGTCCTGCGCGGAAGATGTAACGGGGCTAAGCTATATACCGAAGCTGCGGACGCACGCAAGTGCGTGGTAGGAGAGCGTTCTGTAAGCCTGTGAAGGTGTCTTGTAAAGGATGCTGGAGGTATCAGAAGTGCGAATGCTGACATGAGTAGCGATAAAGGGGGTGAAAGGCCCCCTCGCCGTAAGCCCAAGGTTTCCTACGCAACGTTCATCGGCGTAGGGTGAGTCGGCCCCTAAGGCGAGGCAGAGATGCGTAGCTGATGGGAAGCAGGTTAATATTCCTGCACCGTCGTATGATGCGATGGGGGGACGGATCGCGGAAGGTTGTCCGGGTGTTGGAAGTCCCGGTCCCTGCATTGGAGAAGGCGCTTAGGCAAATCCGGGCGCGGAATTCAAGGATGTGGGGCGAGCGGCCTAGAGCTGCGAAGCAATTGGAAGTGGTTCCAAGAAAAGCCTCTAAGCTTCAGTCATACGAGACCGTACCGCAAACCGACACAGGTGGGCGAGATGAGTATTCTAAGGCGCTTGAGAGAACTCGGGAGAAGGAACTCGGCAAATTGGTACCGTAACTTCGGGATAAGGTACGCCCTGGTAGCTTGACTGGCCTGCGCCAGAAGGGTGAAGGGGTTGCAATAAAATGGTGGCTGCGACTGTTTAATAAAAACACAGCACTCTGCAAACACGAAAGTGGACGTATAGGGTGTGACGCCTGCCCGGTGCCGGAAGATTAAATGATGGGGTGCAAGCTCTTGATTGAAGTCCCGGTAAACGGCGGCCGTAACTATAACGGTCCTAAGGTAGCGAAATTCCTTGTCGGGTAAGTTCCGACCTGCACGAATGGCGTAACGATGGCCACACTGTCTCCTCCCGAGACTCAGCGAAGTTGAAGTGTTTGTGATGATGCAATCTCCCCGCGGCTAGACGGAAAGACCCCATGAACCTTTACTGTAGCTTTGCATTGGACTTTGAACCGATCTGTGTAGGATAGGTGGGAGGCTTAGAAGCGTGGACGCTAGTTCACGTGGAGCCGTCCTTGAAATACCACCCTGGTTTGTTTGAGGTTCTAACCTTGGCCCGTGAATCCGGGTCGGGGACAGTGCATGGTAGGCAGTTTGACTGGGGCGGTCTCCTCCCAAAGTGTAACGGAGGAGTTCGAAGGTACGCTTGGTACGGTCGGACATCGTACCTAAAGTGCAATGGCAAAAGCGTGCTTAACTGCGAGACCGACAAGTCGAGCAGGTGCGAAAGCAGGACATAGTGATCCGGTGGTTCTGAATGGAAGGGCCATCGCTCAACGGATAAAAGGTACTCTGGGGATAACAGGCTGATACCGCCCAAGAGTTCATATCGACGGCGGTGTTTGGCACCTCGATGTCGGCTCATCTCATCCTGGGGCTGTAGCCGGTCCCAAGGGTATGGCTGTTCGCCATTTAAAGAGGTACGTGAGCTGGGTTTAAAACGTCGTGAGACAGTTTGGTCCCTATCTGCCGTGGGCGTTGGAATCTTGACGGGGGCTGCTCCTAGTACGAGAGGACCGGAGTGGACGTACCGCTGGTGTACCTGTTGTCTCGCCAGAGGCATCGCAGGGTAGCTATGTACGGAAGAGATAACCGCTGAAAGCATCTAAGCGGGAAACTCGCCTGAAGATGAGGATTCCCTGGAGGCTTGACCTCCTTGAAGGGTCGTTCGAGACCAGGACGTTGATAGGCTGGGTGTGGAAGCGCAGTAATGCGTTAAGCTAACCAGTACTAATTGCCCGTAAGGCTTGATCCTATAACCAGTGTGTTTCACCTGGTGAGTCGATCGCCTTGTGCCACGATACACACAACCAAGACTACATCCCTATTCGCGACGTTGACGCAAGCGCAACGCCGCAACCCCTCATGCCTGGTGACCATAGCGAGTTGGAACCACCCCTTCCCATCCCGAACAGGTCCGTGAAACAACTCCGCGCCGATGATAGTGCGGATTCCCGTGTGAAAGTAGGTCATCGCCAGGCTCTTATTGTGCAAAACCCCTCGACAGCGTGTGCTGCGAGGGGTTTTTGCTTTTTGCGGCCAGCCTTCACGACCTGGGCGAAGCCCCCGCCAGGCCCGCCTCAGAGCCGCCAGGAGCCGCTCTGCAAAGCCCCTATAGGGTGAGAACGTAGAAATCTAATCTGCGCTTGTGGGAGCGATCAGGCGGCATCTGGCGCCACGCTGGAACGCCTTCCCGAGTCTGAGCCTGGCACAGCATCCGCAACGGAAAGTGCTTGACAGACGAGGTGAACAGCCCCATAATCGATAGTTCTCTGCGGAGAGGTGCCCGAGTGGCTAAAGGGGGCAGACTGTAAATCTGTTGGCTTACGCCTACGCTGGTTCGAATCCAGCCCTCTCCACCAGAATGCAAGACGGCAGCCGGCAGCGCCGGTGAAGAAGCAGGAAAGAACCGGGCGGGTGTAGCTCAATGGTAGAGCAGAAGCCTTCCAAGCTTACGACGAGGGTTCGATTCCCTTCACCCGCTCCAAGTCGCGCGGTTGCTGTCATAAAGTAGTACGTCTAGTTTCGCCCATGTGGCTCAGTGGTAGAGCACTCCCTTGGTAAGGGAGAGGTCGGCAGTTCGATCCTGCCCATGGGCACCAAATACCACCGCACTGGCAACATCGCTACCGAGACAGGAGTCGCGCAATGGCAAAGGAAAAGTTCGAGCGGACTAAGCCGCACGTGAACGTTGGTACGATTGGTCACGTTGACCACGGCAAGACCACGCTGACCGCAGCGATCGCCACGGTGCTGGCTGCCAAGTTCGGCGGTGCCGCCAAGAAGTACGACGAAATCGACGCAGCGCCGGAAGAAAAGGCCCGCGGTATTACCATCAATACCGCGCACGTCGAGTACGAGACGGCCAACCGCCACTACGCGCACGTTGACTGCCCGGGCCACGCCGACTACGTGAAGAACATGATCACGGGTGCCGCCCAGATGGACGGCGCGATCCTGGTGTGCTCGGCCGCTGACGGCCCGATGCCGCAGACGCGCGAGCACATCCTGCTGGCCCGTCAGGTTGGCGTGCCGTACATCATCGTGTTCCTGAACAAGTGCGACATGGTGGACGACGCTGAACTGCTCGAGCTGGTCGAGATGGAAGTTCGCGAACTGCTGAGCAAGTACGAGTTCCCCGGCGACGACACCCCGATCATCAAGGGTTCGGCCAAGCTGGCGCTGGAAGGCGACAAGGGCGAGCTGGGCGAAGTGGCCATCATGAACCTGGCCGAAGCGCTGGACACCTACATCCCGACGCCGGAGCGTGCCGTTGACGGTACCTTCCTGATGCCGGTGGAAGACGTGTTCTCGATCTCGGGTCGCGGCACCGTGGTGACCGGCCGTATCGAGCGCGGCATCATCAAGGTCGGCGAAGAAATCGAAATCGTCGGTATCCGCCCGACCGTGAAGACCACCTGCACCGGCGTGGAAATGTTCCGCAAGCTGCTGGACCAGGGCCAGGCTGGCGACAACGTCGGTCTGCTGCTGCGCGGCACCAAGCGTGAAGACGTGGAGCGCGGCCAGGTGCTGTGCAAGCCGGGTTCGATCAAGCCGCACACCCACTTCACCGGCGAGGTGTACATCCTGTCGAAGGACGAAGGCGGCCGTCACACCCCGTTCTTCAACAACTACCGCCCGCAGTTCTACTTCCGCACCACCGACGTGACCGGCTCGATCGAGCTGCCGGCGGACAAGGAAATGGTGATGCCGGGTGACAACGTGTCGATCACCGTCAAGCTGATCGCCCCGATCGCCATGGAAGAAGGCCTGCGCTTCGCAATCCGCGAAGGCGGCCGTACCGTCGGCGCCGGCGTCGTGGCAAAGATCCTCGACTAAGCTGTTCGATAGCGAACGTGGCACCAACCGGCCGCGTTCGTTGCCAGAAGAGGGTGGGCGCAAGCGCCGGCTCTCAGTAGTTTTAGGGGTATAGCTCAACTGGCAGAGCGTCGGTCTCCAAAACCGAAGGTTGGGGGTTCGATTCCCTCTGCCCCTGCCAAATCAATCAGCCGCGTCGCGAAGAACAATCGTGACGCGGCTTAGTCTCGTTTGCGAAACATGGCCAATCCCAATGTTGAAACCGTGAACGCCAACAGCGGCAAGTGGATGCTCGGCGTCGCGGTGCTGCTGGTGGTTGCCGGCGTCATCGGTTTCTATGCACTCGCACAGCAACCGTCTTATGTACGTGGCGCTGCGCTGTTCGGCGGTATTGCACTGGGTGTCGTCGTTGCACTGGTGTCGGCACCGGGCAAGGACTTCATTGGGTTCGCCAAAGAATCGTATCGGGAAGTTCGCAAGGTCGTCTGGCCGACGCGCAAGGAATCCGGGCAAATGACGGGGCTGGTCTTCGTCTTTGTCGTCATCATGGCACTGTTCCTGTGGTCGGCGGACAAGCTCATCGAGTGGATCGTGTTTTCGCTCGTACTGGGCTGGAAATAAGAGGTAGCACATGACGGATAACGCTCAGCAGGAAACCACCGCGCCGGAGTCGCCTTCATCGAAGAAGCGCTGGTATGTCGTGCATGCCTACTCCGGCATGGAGAAGAGCGTGCAGCGCGCGCTGCAGGAGCGCATCGAGCGCGCCGAGATGCAGGACAAGTTTGGCCGCATCCTGGTGCCGTCCGAAGAAGTGGTGGAAATCAAGGGCGGCCACAAGTCGGTGACCGAACGCCGTTTCTTCCCTGGCTACGTGCTGGTGGAAATGGAAATGACCGACGAGACCTGGCACCTGGTGAAGAACACCAGCAAGGTCACCGGTTTCGTGGGCGGTGCCCGCAACCGCCCGAGCCCGATTTCGCAGCGCGAAGTCGACAAGATCATGACCCAGATGCAGGAAGGGGTCGAGAAGCCGCGTCCCAAGACGCTGTTCGAAGTGGGCGAAATGGTGCGCGTCAAGGACGGCCCGTTCACCGACTTCAACGGCAACGTGGAAGAAGTGAACTACGAGAAGTCGCGCCTGCGCGTCTCGGTCACGATCTTCGGACGCGCCACGCCAGTCGAGCTCGAGTTCGGCCAGGTCGAGAAGGTTTAAGGAATTTGCCGGTTGTCGGCCGAGAGGGCGGCAATCGGTAATGGCAGTGCCTCAGGGCGTTGCCAAAGAGGAGCGTGAGGCCGTGCCACCGGTGCGGCGACAGCGCGTTACGACTCAACAGGATCGTCTTCCCCGAGTGGAGCGATCCGGATTGGAGTAGAGATGGCCAAGAAGATCATTGGCTTTATCAAGCTGCAGATTCCGGCTGGTAAGGCAAATCCCTCCCCGCCCGTTGGTCCCGCACTGGGTCAGCGTGGTCTGAACATCATGGAGTTCTGCAAGGCGTTCAACGCCCAGACCCAAGGCATGGAGCCTGGTCTGCCGGTGCCGGTGGTGATTACCGCCTTCGCCGACAAGAGCTTCACCTTCGTGATGAAGTCGCCGCCGGCGACCGTGCTGATCAAGAAGGCAGCCGGTATCACCAAGGGTTCGCCGAAGCCCCACACCGACAAGGTTGGCAAGATCACCCGCGCCCAGGCTGAAGAAATCGCCAAGGCCAAGAACGCTGACCTGACCGCCGCCGACCTGGACGCCGCCGTGCGTACCATCGCCGGTTCGGCGCGTTCGATGGGCATCACCGTGGAGGGTCTGTAAATGGCTAAGGTTTCCAAGCGCGTCGCCGCCAACAAGGCGAAGATCGAGCGTACCAAGTTCTACCCGATCGACGAGGCCCTGGGCCTGGTGAAGGGCTGCGCCTCGGCGAAGTTCGACGAGTCGATCGACGTGGCCGTGCAACTGGGCATCGACGCCAAGAAGTCGGACCAGGTGGTTCGTGGTTCCGTGGTGCTGCCCGCCGGTACCGGCAAGTCGGTGCGCGTGGCTGTGTTCGCCCAGGGCGAAAAGGCCGAGGCCGCCAAGGCCGCCGGTGCTGACATCGTCGGCATGGAAGACCTGGCCGAGCAAGTCAAGGCCGGCAACCTGAACTTCGACGTCGTGATCGCTTCGCCGGACACGATGCGTATCGTCGGTACGCTGGGCCAGATCCTGGGCCCGCGCGGCCTGATGCCGAACCCGAAGGTCGGTACCGTGACCCCGGACGTGGCCCAGGCCGTGAAGAACGCCAAGGCCGGTCAGGTTCAGTTCCGTGTCGACAAGGCCGGTATCATCCACGCGACCATCGGCCGCCGTTCGTTCGAAGACGCCGCGCTGAAGAGCAACCTGTCGGCGCTGCTTGACGCGCTGGTCAAGGCCAAGCCGGCTACCAGCAAGGGCGTGTACCTGCGCAAGGTCGCCGTCTCGTCGACCATGGGTGTCGGCGTGCGTGTCGACCAGGCTACGCTGGCTGCCTGAGCTGACGGCAAATTGCTGACCGGCACCCGATAACACCGGTCGGCAAGAAGAATTGAAGACCCTGGCCAGCAATGGCGGGGGTCGTCTCCGGACCGCAAGGGATGGAGCATGGCTTTGGGCAGTGGTGCCGGCCGGGTGCGCAAGCATCGGCCGGCACCGCTGGTTATCAAAGACCGCTGGTGTCCTTGTCCGCGGCAGTGATGCGGAAAGGGCTTAATCGGTCGGAACGTGCGGGAAGGCTTCCAAGCCTGAGCGACGTTTTCCGGCCAGCCAGCGCAGATGGCGCACCCGAAGGGATTGAAGCAACCGGGCACTGACCCGGGTGATTCGGGCCAATCGGACGCCGTTCGTTTGTGCTGACGTGAAAGCTCCGGTGTTGCCGGAGACACAGCGTCATTTTGGAGCTTAACCGTGCCACTCAATATTGAAGATAAGAAGGCCGTCGTTGCTGAGGTCTCGGCGCAAGTCGCCAAGGCCCAGACCATCGTCGTGGCCGAATATCGCGGCATTGCGGTTGGCGATCTGACCAGGCTGCGTGCTACCGCTCGCCAGCAAGGCGTGTACCTGCGTGTTCTGAAGAACACGCTGGCTCGCCGCGCCGTCGAAGGTACGCCGTTCGCAGGCCTCGCTGAGCAGATGACCGGTCCGCTGATCTACGGTATTTCCGAAGATGCAGTGACCTCGGCCAAGGTTCTGAACGACTTCGCCAAGACCAACGACAAGCTGGTCCTGCGCGCCGGGTCGTATGACGGCAAGGTTCTCGACGCTGCCGCCGTGAAGGCGCTGGCCTCGATCCCGAGCCGCGACGAACTGATTGCTCAGCTGCTGGGCGTGATGCAGGCACCGGTGTCGGGCTTCGCCCGTCTGCTGGCTGCACTGGCTGCCAAGAAGGAAGAAGGCGCTCCCGCGGAAGCGGAAGCCGCCGGCGCCTAAGGCAATCCAGGCCTCGCATCGAAAGATCGCATTACCGATACCGAATCAAATCTAGTAGGAGTATTTCAAATGGCAATCACCAAAGACGACATCCTGGAAGCCGTTGGCGCGATGTCCGTGATGGAACTGAACGACCTGGTCAAGGCGTTCGAAGAGAAGTTTGGCGTGTCGGCTGCTGCCATGGCCGTGGCTGCTGCTCCGGGCGCTGGCGGTGCCGCCGCTGCTGAAGAGCAGACCGAGTTCAACGTGATCCTGGCCGAAGTCGGCGCCAATAAGGTTGGCGTGATCAAGGCCGTTCGCGAAATCACCGGCCTGGGCCTGAAGGAAGCCAAGGACCTGGTCGATGGCGCACCGAAGGCCGTCAAGGAAGGCGTGGACAAGGCAGCTGCTGCCGATGCCAAGAAGAAGCTGGAAGACGCCGGCGCCAAGGTCGACGTCAAGTAATGCTGTGCTCGCGTGCCCTTGCGGCACGCGAATGGGGCTGGCAAAGGGAAGATTCCCGGCGCCAGCCTTTTTGCGCTTGTGCGATTGTGTTTTAATCACCACTCCGCACAGCGGCAAAGTCGTGAGAAGTGATGTTTGCGAGTCCTGACGGCACTTGATTTGCCGGCAACTCAGCAGAGGCCAAACATCAGTGGCACACTAAGTGGTTGCTGCTGATGTTTGTCTTCTGAACCGACTGCAGAAGACAAGTTTGGTCGGGTGTCCCCCGGGCGAGTGCAGGCGTTGCGCTGATGCGACGACCACACCGCCCGCAGCGTGCGGGCACCGTCAGCCAGAGGTTGGTAGCGGCCAACCGCCAAATCCCCTCCCAGTCGCTGAACACCTCAGGCACGGCCAGGTCCAGCCGTCCTGCGATGATTCGGAGATCCCATGGCGTACAGCTTCACCGAAAAGAAGCGCATTCGCAAAAGCTTTGCGAAGCGCGCTACGGTACATCAGGTTCCATTCCTGCTTGCCACCCAGATTGAATCCTACACCCAGTTCTTGCAAGCGGAAACGCCGACCGCGCGTCGCAAGACCGAAGGCCTCCAGGCCGCTTTCAACGCAATCTTCCCGATCTCCTCGCATAACGGGCTCGCCCGTATGGAGTTCGTCTCGTATCACCTGTCCAACCCGCCGTTCGACGTCAAGGAATGTCAACAGCGTGGCCTGACCTTCCACTCGGCCCTGCGCGCCAAGGTTCGCCTGATCATCAACGATCGCGAGAACCCGGGCAAGGTCAAGGAAGTGAAGGAGCAGGAAGTCTACATGGGCGAAATCCCGCTGATGACTTCCACGGGTTCGTTCGTGATCAACGGCACCGAGCGTGTCATCGTCTCGCAGCTGCACCGCTCGCCCGGCGTGTTCTTCGAGCACGACAAGGGCAAGACCCACAGCTCGGGCAAGCTGCTGTTCTCGGCACGTATCATCCCCTACCGCGGTTCGTGGCTGGACTTCGAGTTCGACCCGAAGGACATCCTGTACTTCCGCGTCGACCGCCGCCGCAAGATGCCGGTGACGATCCTGCTGAAGTCGATCGGCCTGACTCCGGAACAGATCCTCGCGCACTTCTTCGTGTTCGACAACTTCACGCTGCAGTCGGAAGGCGCGCAGCTGGAGTTCGTGCCCGAGCGCCTGCGCGGTGAAGTCGCGCGCTTCGACATCGCCGACAAGAACGGCCGCGTGGTGGTCGAGAAGGACAAGCGGATCAACGCCAAGCACATCCGCGACCTGGATTCGGCCGGCACCAAGCTGATCAGCGTGCCGGAAGACTACTTGCTGGGCCGCGTGCTGGCCAAGAACATCATCGACCCGGATACCGGCGAGGTGATTGCCAACGCCAACGACGAGCTCACCGAAACGCTGCTGGAAAACCTGCGCGAAGCCGGCGTCAAGCAGATCCAGACCCTGTACACCAACGACCTGGACCAGGGCCCGTACATGTCGCAGACCCTGCGCGTGGACGAGACCGCCGACCAGACCGCTGCGCGGATCGCGATCTACCGCATGATGCGCCCGGGCGAGCCGCCGACCGAAGAAGCCGTGGAAGCGCTGTTCCAGCGCCTGTTCTACAGCGAAGAGTCGTACGACCTGTCGCGCGTTGGCCGCATGAAGGTCAACAGCCGCCTGGGCCGCCCCAGCGGCGAAGGCGCCATGGTGCTGCAGGACGAGGACATCCTCGAGACCATCAAGATCCTGGTCAACCTGCGCAACGGCAAGGGCGAGGTCGATGACATCGACCACCTGGGCAACCGTCGCGTGCGCTGCGTCGGCGAGCTGGCCGAGAACCAGTTCCGCGCCGGCCTGTCGCGCGTGGAGCGTGCCGTCAAGGAACGTCTGGGCCAGGCCGAGACCGAGAACCTGATGCCGCACGACCTGATCAACTCGAAGCCGATCTCGTCGGCGATCCGCGAGTTCTTCGGTTCGTCGCAGCTGTCGCAGTTCATGGACCAGACCAACCCGCTGTCTGAGATCACGCACAAGCGCCGTGTCTCCGCACTGGGCCCGGGCGGTCTGACGCGCGAGCGCGCCGGCTTTGAAGTCCGCGACGTGCACCCGACCCACTATGGCCGCGTGTGCCCGATCGAAACGCCGGAAGGTCCGAACATTGGCCTGATCAACTCGCTGGCACTGTATGCGCGCCTGAACGAGTACGGCTTCCTGGAAACCCCGTACCGCAAGGTCGAGAACAGCAAGCTGACCGACCAGGTCGACTACCTGTCCGCGATCGAGGAAGGCAAGTACGTGGTGGCGCAGGCCAACGCGACCGTCGACGCCGATGGCAACCTGACCGACGAACTGGTGTCGGCGCGTGAAGGCTCCGAGCGTGAAACCCGTATGGTGACGCCGGACCGCGTGCAGTACATCGACGTGGCGCCGTCGCAGATCGTGTCGGCCGCTGCCTCGCTGGTGCCGTTCCTGGAACACGATGACGCGAACCGTGCACTGATGGGCGCGAACATGCAGCGTCAGGCCGTGCCTTGCCTGCGTCCGGACAAGCCGCTGGTCGGCACCGGCATCGAGCGCACCGTTGCGGTCGACTCGGGTACTGCCGTGCAGGCGATGCGTGGCGGCGTGGTCGACTACGTCGACGCGATGCGTATCGTGATCCGCGTGAACGACGACGAAGCCGTGGCCGGTGAAGTCGGCGTGGACATCTACAACCTGATCAAGTACACGCGCTCGAACCAGAACACCAACATCAACCAGCGTCCGATGGTCAAGGTTGGCGATATTGTTGCCCGCAACGACGTGATCGCCGACGGCGCCTCGACCGACCTGGGTGAACTGGCGCTCGGCCAGAACATGCTGGTGGCGTTCATGCCGTGGAACGGCTACAACTTCGAGGATTCGATCCTGATCTCGGAGCGTGTGGTGGCCGAAGACCGCTATACCTCGATCCACATCGAGGAACTGTCGGTCGTTGCCCGCGACACCAAGCTGGGACCCGAGGAAATCACGCGCGATATCTCGAACCTGGCCGAGGCCCAGCTGGCGCGCCTGGACGAGTCGGGCATCACCTACATCGGTGCCGAGGTTGAAGCCGGCGACGTGCTGGTGGGCAAGGTCACGCCGAAGGGCGAGACCCAGCTGACCCCGGAAGAGAAGCTGCTGCGCGCGATCTTCGGCGAGAAGGCGTCGGACGTGAAGGACACCTCGCTGCGCGTGCCGTCGGGCATGAGCGGCATCGTGATCGACGTCCAGGTCTTCACCCGCGAAGGCGTGACCCGCGACAAGCGTGCCCAGTCGATCATCGACGACGAACTGAAGCGCTACCGCCTGGACCTGAACGACCAGCTGCGTATCGTGGAAGGCGATGCCTTCCAGCGCCTGGAGCGCCTGCTGATCGACAAGACCGTCAACGGCGGTCCGAAGAAGCTGGCCAAGGGCGCCAAGATCACCAAGGAGTACCTGGCCGACGTCGACAAGTACCACTGGTTCGACATCCGTCCGGCGGACGAGGAACTGGCTGCCCAGCTGGAAGCCGTCAAGGAAGCCATCGAGCAAAAGCGCCACGAGTTCGACCTGGCCTTCGAAGAGAAGCGCAAGAAGCTGACGCAGGGCGACGAACTGCCGCCGGGCGTGATCAAGATGGTCAAGGTCTACCTGGCCGTGAAGCGCCGCCTGCAGCCTGGCGACAAGATGGCAGGCCGTCACGGCAACAAGGGTGTGGTGTCGAAGATCACCCCGATCGAAGACATGCCCTACATGGCCGACGGTACGCCGGCTGACATCGTGCTGAATCCGCTGGGCGTGCCTTCGCGGATGAACGTGGGTCAGATTCTCGAGACGCACCTGGGCTGGGCCGCGCGCGGTCTGGGCGAGCGCATCGGCAACATGCTGAAGGCGCAAGCCAAGGCAGCCGAAGTGCGCAACCTGCTCACGCAGATCTACAACGAGAGCGGCAAGGTCGAAGACCTGGACAGCCTGTCGGATGCGGAAGTCCTGGAACTGGCCGACAACCTGAAGAAGGGCGTGCCGTTCGCGACGCCGGTGTTCGATGGTGCGCATGAGGACGAAATCCGCCGCATGCTGGACCTCGCCTATCCGGAAGAGATTGCGAAGGAGAAGGGCCTGACCGCTTCCAAGCAACAGGTCACGCTGTTCGACGGCCGCACCGGCGAAGCGTTCGAGCGTCCGGTCACGCTGGGTGTGATGCACATGCTGAAGCTGCACCACCTGGTCGACGACAAGATGCACGCGCGTTCCACCGGCCCGTACTCGCTGGTGACGCAGCAGCCGCTGGGCGGCAAGGCGCAGTTCGGTGGCCAGCGTTTCGGTGAGATGGAAGTGTGGGCACTGGAAGCCTACGGCGCGTCGTACGTGCTGCAGGAAATGCTGACGGTCAAGTCCGATGACGTGAACGGCCGTACCAAGGTGTACGAGAACATCGTCAAGGGCGAGCACTCGATCGATGCCGGCATGCCGGAATCGTTCAACGTGCTGGTGAAGGAAATCCGCTCGCTGGGTATCGACATCGACCTCGATCGCTACTGATCGAGCCGATGCGGGTGCCGGCTGCGGCCGGCACTCACCAGCGCAGGATTTCCCACAGAATGAATGCCATCGCCCCGGACAGACTCCGGGCCGGTGGCGAAACAAGGAGTTGCAATGAAAGCATTGCTCGATCTCTTTAAGCAGGTACAGCAGGAAGAGCAGTTCGACGCGATCAAGATCGGCCTGGCCTCGCCCGAGAAGATCCGTTCGTGGTCGTACGGCGAAGTCAAGAAGCCGGAAACGATCAACTACCGTACGTTCAAGCCGGAACGCGACGGCCTGTTCTGCGCCAAGATCTTTGGCCCGATCAAGGACTACGAGTGCCTGTGCGGCAAGTACAAGCGCCTGAAGCACCGCGGCGTGATCTGCGAGAAGTGCGGCGTTGAAGTGACGCTGGCCAAGGTGCGCCGCGAGCGCATGGGCCACATCGAACTGGCCGCGCCGACCGCGCACATCTGGTTCCTGAAGTCGCTCCCGTCGCGCCTGGGCATGGTGCTCGACATGACGCTGCGCGACATCGAGCGCGTGCTGTACTTCGAAGCATTCGTGGTGCTCGAGCCTGGCATGACCCCGCTCAAGAAGAGCCAGATCATGTCGGAAGACGACTACCTGGCGAAGTGCGACGAGTACGGCGAGGGCGAGTTCGTCGCCATGATGGGTGCCGAGGGCATCCGTGAACTGCTGCGCGGCATCGACATCGAGAAGCAGATCGAACAGATCCGCGCCGAGCTGCAGGCCACCGGCTCCGAAGCCAAGATCAAGAAGTTTGCCAAGCGCCTGAAGGTGCTCGAGGCCTTCCAGCGTTCGGGCATCAAGCCCGAGTGGATGATCCTCGAAGTGCTGCCGGTGCTGCCGCCCGAGCTGCGCCCGCTGGTGCCGCTGGACGGTGGCCGCTTCGCGACCTCGGACCTGAACGACCTGTATCGCCGCGTCATCAACCGTAACAACCGCCTGAAGCGCCTGCTGGAACTGAAGGCGCCCGAGATCATCGTGCGCAACGAAAAGCGCATGCTGCAGGAAGCGGTTGACTCGCTGCTGGACAACGGCCGTCGCGGCAAGGCGATGACCGGTGCCAACAAGCGTCCGCTGAAGTCCCTGGCCGAAATGATCAAGGGCAAGGGCGGCCGTTTCCGTCAGAACCTGCTGGGCAAGCGTGTCGACTACTCGGGCCGTTCGGTCATCGTGGTGGGCCCGACGCTCAAGCTGCACCAGTGCGGCCTGCCCAAGCTGATGGCGCTCGAGCTGTTCAAGCCGTTCATCTTCCACAAGCTGGAAACGATGGGCATCGCCACCACCATCAAGGCGGCGAAGAAGGAAGTCGAAAGCCAGACCCCGGTGGTGTGGGACATCCTCGAAGAGGTGATCCGCGAGCACCCGGTGATGCTGAACCGCGCGCCGACGCTGCACCGCCTGGGTATCCAGGCGTTCGAGCCGGTGCTGATCGAAGGCAAGGCCATCCAGCTGCACCCGCTGGTCTGCGCGGCGTTCAACGCTGACTTCGACGGCGACCAGATGGCTGTCCACGTCCCGCTGTCGCTGGAAGCGCAGATGGAAGCCCGCACCCTGATGCTGGCCTCCAACAACGTGCTGTTCCCGGCCAACGGCGATCCGTCGATCGTCCCGTCGCAAGACGTGGTGCTGGGTCTGTACTACACGACCCGCGACAAGATCAACGGCCGCGGCGAGGGCATGACCTTTGCCGACATCAGCGAAGTGATCCGCGCCTACGAGAACAAGGAGGTCGAGCTGGCTTCCCGCGTGAACGTGCGTATCACCGAGTATGAGCTGGTGGACAAGGACGCCGAGGGCGACGCCCGTTTCGCACCCAAGACCACGCTGCAGGCCACCACGGTCGGCCGCGCGATCCTGTCCGAGATCCTGCCGAAGGGCCTGCCGTTCTCGGTGCTGAACAAGCCGCTCAAGAAGAAGGAAATCTCGCGCCTGATCAACACTGCGTTCCGCAAGTGCGGCCTGCGCGAGACCGTGATCTTCGCCGACAAGCTGCTGCAGTCGGGCTTCCGCCTGGCAACCCGCGCCGGTATCTCGATCGCGATCGACGACATGCTGGTGCCGCCCGCCAAGGAAAAGATCATCGCCGAGGCCTCGGCCAAGGTGAAGGAATACGACAAGCAGTACATGTCGGGTCTGGTGACGGACCAGGAACGCTACAACAACGTCGTGGACATCTGGGGCGCCGCCGGCGACCAGGTGGGCAAGGCGATGATGGAGCAGCTCCAGCACGAGGACGTGGTCGACCGCGAAGGCAAGACCGTGAAGCAAGAGTCGTTCAACTCCATCTACATGATGGCCGACTCGGGCGCACGGGGCTCCGCCGCGCAGATCCGCCAGCTGGCCGGCATGCGTGGCCTGATGGCCAAGCCGGATGGCTCGATCATTGAAACGCCGATTACGGCGAACTTCCGTGAAGGCCTGAACGTTCTGCAGTACTTCATCTCGACCCACGGTGCACGTAAGGGTCTGGCCGATACGGCACTGAAGACCGCGAACTCGGGTTACCTGACCCGTCGTCTGGTCGACGTGACCCAGGATCTGGTCGTGGTGGAAGACGATTGCGGCACCTCCAACGGCGTGGCCATGAAGGCCCTGGTCGAAGGCGGTGAAGTGATCGAAGCCCTGCGCGACCGTATTCTCGGCCGCGTGACCGTGGCCGACGTGGTGAACCCGGAAACCCAGGAAACCGCGATCGAGTCCGGCACGCTGCTGGACGAAGACCTGGTCGAGCTGATCGACAACATCGGCGTGGACGAAGTCAAGGTCCGCACCCCGCTGTCGTGCGACACGCGCTACGGCCTGTGCGGCAAGTGCTATGGCCGCGACCTGGGCCGCGGCGTGCTGGTGAACTCCGGCGAAGCGGTTGGCGTGATCGCCGCCCAGTCGATCGGTGAGCCGGGCACGCAGCTGACCATGCGTACGTTCCACATCGGTGGCGCGGCATCGCGTGCGGCAGTGGCATCGAGCGTGGAAGCCAAGGCAACCGGTACCGTGCGTTTCACGGCGACCATGCGTTACGTCACCAATGCGAAGGGCGAGCTGATCGTCATCTCGCGTTCGGGCGAGGCGCTGATCACCGACGACCACGGCCGCGAGCGCGAGCGCCACAAGATCCCGTACGGCGCCACGCTGCTGGTGCAGGACGGCCAGGCCATCAAGGCTGGCACGCAGCTGGCCACGTGGGACGCGCTGACGCGTCCGATCGTTTCGGAATACACCGGCACGACCAAGTTCGAGAACGTCGAAGAAGGCGTGACCGTCGCCAAGCAGATGGACGAAGTGACGGGCCTGTCGACCCTGGTGGTGATCGACGCCAAGCGCCGCACGGCTGCCACCAAGGGCATCCGCCCGCAGGTGAAGCTGCTCGACGCCAACGGCCAGGAAGTGAAGATCCCGGGCACGGACCACTCCGTGACCATCGGCTTCCAGGTCGGCGCGCTGATTACCGTGAAGGACGGCCAGCAGGTGCATGTGGGTGAAGTGCTCGCGCGTATCCCGACCGAATCGCAGAAGACTCGCGACATTACCGGTGGTCTGCCGCGTGTGGCCGAGCTGTTCGAAGCGCGTTCGCCGAAGGACGCCGCCGTGCTGGCGGAAATCACCGGCACGACCTCGTTCGGCAAGGACACCAAGGGCAAGCAGCGCCTGGTGATCACGGACCTGGACGGCAACGCCCACGAGTTCCTGATCGCGAAGGAAAAGCAGGTGCTGGTGCACGACGGCCAGGTGGTGAACAAGGGCGAAATGATCGTGGAAGGTCCGGCGGACCCGCACGACATCCTGCGCCTGAAGGGCATCGAAGAGCTGGCGCACTACATCGTGGACGAAGTGCAGGACGTGTACCGTCTGCAGGGCGTGAAGATCAACGACAAGCACATCGAGGTGATCGTTCGCCAGATGCTGCGCCGCGTCCAGATCGCCGACGTGGGCGACACCAAGTTCATCCCGGGTGAACAGGTGGAGCGTTCGGAACTGCTCGACGAGAACGACCGCGTGATCGCCGAAGGCAAGCGTCCGGCGACCTACGAGAACCTGCTGCTGGGTATTACCAAGGCGTCGCTGTCGACCGACAGCTTCATCTCGGCGGCATCGTTCCAGGAAACCACGCGCGTGCTGACCGAAGCGGCGATCATGGGCAAGACCGACGACCTGCGTGGTCTGAAGGAAAACGTGATCGTGGGTCGTCTGATCCCGGCCGGTACCGGCCTGGCCTACCACCGTGCCCGCAAGGCGCGCGAGGCCTCCGAGCGCGAACGTGCCCAGGCGATCGCCGAAGAAGAGCAGTCGCTCTTCATCGAGCCGCCGCCGGTGGTGCAGGCGACGACCGAGGGTGAAGGCGACAACGCCTGATCTCAATGCAGTGAATTCCCGCCGCAAGGCGGTCAAAAGCCCGGCTGATCCAGCCGGGCTTTTTTTGTATCCGCGCGTGGCGTGACCTTTCGTGAGAAACGTCGGAGAGTTTGCCCGTCAGGCGCGGTGGCCGGGTCCCTTAGTGGTAAGGTTACGGCTTTTCCGGCTCCAGCAATTCCGTTGTCCATGTCGCAAGCACTGGCGATCCTCAAGGATGTCTTCGGCTACCACGCCTTTCGCGGGCGCCAGGCCGAGATCATCGACCACGTTGCCGAAGGCGGCGACAGCCTGGTGCTGATGCCGACCGGCGGCGGCAAGTCGCTGTGCTACCAGATTCCGGCGCTGCTGCGGCAGCGCACAGGGCAGGGCGTCGGCATCGTGGTATCGCCGCTGATCGCGCTGATGCAGGACCAGGTCGCGGCGCTGACCGAAGCCGGTGTGCGCGCCGCGGTGCTGAATTCAACGCTGACCGGTTCAGAAGCATCCGCCGTCGAGCGCGACCTGCTGGCCGGCAGGGTGGAGATCCTCTACGTCGCACCCGAGCGGCTGATGACGCCCCGCTTCCTCGACCTGCTCGAGCGGACGCGCGTCGGACTGTTCGCCATCGACGAGGCGCATTGCGTATCGCAGTGGGGCCATGATTTCCGGCCGGAGTACATCCAGCTGTCGGTGCTGCACGAACGCTTCCCGTACGTGCCGCGCATTGCGCTGACCGCTACCGCCGACGCGCTGACGCGCAACGAGATCATTGAACGGCTGGCGCTGGACGACGCGCGCGTTTTCATCTCCAGCTTCGACCGGCCCAATATCCGCTACCGCATCGTCGAGAAGGACAATGCGCGCCAGCAATTGCTGGCCTTTATCAAGGCCGAGCACACCGCAGCCGATGGCACCCACGACAGCGGCATCATCTACTGCCTGTCGCGCAAGAAGGTGGAAGATACCGCTGCGTGGCTGCAGGGCCACGGCATCAATGCCTTGCCCTACCACGCCGGCATGGACGCGGCCATCCGCCAGCGCCACCAGGCCAGGTTCCGCGAGGAAGAGGGGCTGGTGATGGTTGCCACCATCGCCTTCGGCATGGGCATCGACAAGCCTGACGTGCGCTTCGTTGGCCACCTGGACCTGCCCAAGAGCATGGAGGGCTATTACCAGGAGACCGGCCGCGCCGGCCGCGACGGGCTGCCGGCCAATGCCTGGATGGCCTATGGCCTGGGCGACGTGGTGCAGCAGAAGCGCATGATCGACGAGTCCGACGCGGACGAGGCCTTCAAGCGCGTGTCGTCGTCCAAGCTGGACGCGCTGCTGAGTTTGTGCGAAACCGCCGGCTGCCGGCGCCAGCGCATCCTCGCCTACTTCGACGAAGCCAGCGAACCCTGCGGCAACTGCGATACCTGCCTGGAGCCGCCGGCCACCTGGGACGGCACGCGCGAGGCGCAGATGGCGCTGTCGTGCGTGTACCGTACGGCACAAGCCAGCCGCGTGCATTTTGGCGCCACCCACCTGGTCGACGTGCTGCGGGGAAATGCCTCCGAAAAGATCAAGCAGTGGGGCCATGACAAGGTCTCGACCTTCGGCATCGGCAAGGATCGCTCGGTCCACGAGTGGCATACCGTGTTCCGCCAGTTGATCGCGCAGGGTTTGCTGGTGATCGACCATGGCGGGCACGGTGCGCTGCTGCTGGGTGAGCGCGCGCGCGAGGTGCTCAAGGGCGAGCGCCAGATCATCCTGCGGCGGCAGGCCACCCGGCCCGGCAAGTCCGGCGAGCGCCCGGCGCGCGGCAACCGTATCGACCACACCGCGGACATGGACGCTCAGACGCTGTCCAACTGGGAGGCGTTGCGCCGCTGGCGCACCGAGACGGCCCGCGAGCATGGCGTGCCGGCCTACGTGATCTTCCATGACGCCACGCTGGCCGAACTGGCGCGGACGGCGCCGGACTCGCTGTCGGCCATGGAAGGTATTCCCGGGATTGGCGCGTCCAAGCTCGAGCGCTACGGCCAGGCCATTGTCGACGCGCTGCGCGGCACCTAGCCCGTCTGCCTGTGCGAACTGTGCGGGACGGGGACCCGCCGGGGCGCAACGGGTATACAACTTGACGGTATACGATTCCGCTGCTAGGATGCCAGATTCGAGTTTTTGGCTTTGGATTTCGCTCGCCCGTCGGATATGTGGCTTTCAGGCCGCTGCCGGCAAGCCTTCCGGACCGGTTTTGATGGACCGGTGGCGGCAGATGCGGGATCCGGGTGCCGGCTCGCGCTCTTTGGCATGCTGTTACCGCACAGTCCCGTCTCCAGAGCGCGTCCGCTCATCTCTCCCGCCCAAAAACCCGTAGTTGCCTCTCCATCCTGGCGCATGCCGGTGCGAGGGGCGTTTTTCGTAAAACCAAGCTGGATTGAACAATGCCAACTATCAACCAACTGGTTCGCAAGCCGCGCGTCTCTGAAGTCATCAAGAGCAAGAGCCCGGCGCTTGAGAACTGCCCCCAGCGCCGTGGTGTGTGCACCCGCGTGTACACCACGACGCCGAAGAAGCCGAACTCGGCACTGCGTAAGGTCGCCAAGGTGCGCCTGACCAACGGTTTCGAAGTCATTTCGTACATCGGCGGTGAAGGCCACAACCTGCAGGAACACTCGGTCGTGCTGATCCGCGGCGGCCGTGTGAAGGATCTGCCGGGTGTGCGTTACCACATCGTCCGTGGCTCGCTGGATCTGCAAGGCGTGAAGGACCGCAAGCAGGCCCGTTCGAAGTACGGCGCGAAGCGTCCGAAGGCGGCCTAAGCTTAGGGTGCCTGGGTCTGCGAGACCCGAAGCAGCAACAAACGATAGCCTGTGGCGCGAGTCATGGTGCTGTCACCAGGCGGCGGTACAACGGAGCGCCTTTTTGGCAACCGTGCCGTCGAGTAAGTGGTCACCCGGCGAATTTGCTGTCTATTGCATGCAAGCTAGTTGGTGGCCGGAGAGCGGAAACAACTGACCGCGCTCTCAACTGAATCTAAAGGAAAGAAGATGCCACGTCGTCGTGAAGTCCCCAAGCGGGATGTTCTGCCTGATCCGAAGTTCGGCAACGTTGAAGTTGCCAAGTTCATGAACGTGCTGATGCTGGACGGCAAGAAGTCGGTTGCCGAACGTATCGTCTATGGCGCGTTCGACCAGATCGAAAAGAAGGCAGGCAAGGCCCCCATCGAAGTGTTCTCCGTTGCCATCAACAACGTGAAGCCGGTGGTGGAAGTGAAGAGCCGTCGCGTGGGCGGCGCCAACTATCAGGTTCCGGTCGAAGTCCGTCCGTCGCGTCGTCTGGCATTGGCGATGCGTTGGCTGCGCGAGGCCGCGAAGAAACGCAGCGAGAAGTCGATGGCGCTGCGCCTGGCAGGTGAGCTGCTGGAAGCATCGGAAGGCCGTGGCGGCGCGATGAAGAAGCGCGACGAAGTGCACCGCATGGCCGAAGCCAACAAGGCGTTCTCGCATTTCCGCTTCTAAGCGCGCGATAGCGTTTGTTGGTTGCCGGGCGGGCTGTGTTTTTACACATCTCGCCCGTTTGTGTTAGGGGCGCGGGCCATGAGATGCCGGCGCCTCACGGACGAATAGAGGATTAAAGTGGCTCGTAAGACTCCTATTGAGCGCTACCGTAACATCGGTATTTCGGCTCACATTGACGCGGGTAAAACCACCACGACCGAGCGGATCCTGTTCTACACCGGTGTGAACCACAAGATCGGTGAAGTGCATGATGGCGCGGCCACCATGGACTGGATGGAGCAGGAGCAGGAGCGCGGCATCACCATCACGTCTGCTGCGACCACCGCCTTCTGGAAGGGCATGGGCGGCAACTACCCCGAGCACCGCTTCAACATCATCGACACCCCGGGCCACGTGGACTTCACCATCGAGGTGGAGCGTTCCATGCGCGTGCTGGACGGCGCCTGCATGGTGTACTGCGCAGTGGGTGGCGTGCAGCCGCAGTCGGAAACCGTCTGGCGTCAGGCCAACAAGTACAAGGTGCCGCGTCTGGCGTTCGTCAACAAGATGGACCGTACCGGCGCGAACTTCTTCAAGGTCTACGACCAGCTGAAGACCCGCCTGAAGGCCAACCCGGTGCCGGTCGTGGTGCCGATCGGCGCTGAAGACGGCTTCCAGGGCGTCGTCGATCTGCTGGAAATGAAGGCGATCGTTTGGGACGAAGCCAGCCAGGGCGTGAAGTTCGAATACCAGGACATCCCGGCCGAGCTGCAAGCCACCGCTGACGAATGGCGCGAGAAGATGGTCGAGTCCGCCGCCGAAGCCAGCGAAGAGCTGATGGAAAAGTACCTGGGCGGCGAAGAGCTGACCCGCGCCGAGATCGTCAAGGCGCTGCGTGACCGTACCATCGCCTGCGAAATCCAGCCGATGCTGTGCGGCACCGCGTTCAAGAACAAGGGCGTGCAGCGCATGCTCGACGCCGTGATCGACTTCCTGCCGTCGCCGGTCGACATTCCGCCGGTTACGGGCACGGACGAGGACGACAGCGAGAAGAAGCTCGAGCGCAAGGCTGACGACAACGAAAAGTTCTCGGCACTGGCGTTCAAGATCATGACCGACCCGTTCGTTGGCCAGCTGATCTTCTTCCGCGTGTACTCGGGCAAGATCAATTCGGGCGACACCGTGTACAACCCGGTCAAGAGCAAGAAGGAACGCCTCGGCCGTATTCTGCAGATGCACGCCAACCAGCGCGAAGAAATCAAGGAAGTGCTGGCCGGCGACATCGCCGCTGCGGTGGGCCTGAAGGATGCCACCACGGGCGATACGCTGTGCGATCCGGCTGCCCCGATCGTGCTCGAGCGCATGGTGTTCCCGGAGCCGGTGATCTCGCAGGCTGTCGAGCCGAAGACCAAGGCTGACCAGGAAAAGATGGGCATCGCCCTGAACCGCCTGGCCGCTGAAGATCCGTCGTTCCGCGTGCGTACCGATGAAGAATCGGGCCAGACCATCATTTCGGGCATGGGCGAGCTCCACCTCGAAATCCTGGTCGACCGCATGAAGCGCGAATTCAACGTGGAAGCCAACATCGGCGCGCCGCAGGTGGCCTACCGCGAAACCATTCGCAAGACGGCCGAAGGCGTCGAGGGCAAGTTCGTCAAGCAGTCGGGCGGCCGCGGCCAGTACGGTCACGCCGTGATCACGCTGGAACCGCAAGAGCCGGGCAAGGGCTTCGAGTTCATCGACGCCATCAAGGGCGGTGTGATTCCTCGCGAATACATCCCGGCGGTCGAAAAGGGTATCGTCGACACGCTGCCGAACGGCATCCTGGCTGGCTTCCCGGTGGTGGACGTGAAGGTCACGCTGACGTTCGGTTCGTACCACGACGTGGACTCGAACGAAAACGCGTTCCGCATGGCCGGCTCGATGGCTTTCAAGGAAGCCATGCGCAAGGCCAGCCCGGTTCTGCTCGAGCCGATGATGGCCGTGGAAGTGGAAACGCCGGAAGACTACACCGGTACCGTGATGGGCGACCTGTCGTCCCGCCGCGGCATCGTGCAGGGCATGGACGACATGGTGGGCGGCGGCAAGATCATCAAGGCCGAAGTCCCGCTGTCGGAAATGTTCGGTTATTCCACGTCGCTGCGCTCGGCCACGCAAGGCCGCGCCACGTACACCATGGAATTCAAGCACTACGCTGAGGCACCGAAGAACATCGCCGAAGCCGTGATGACGGCCAAGGGCAAGTAATTCGAAGTTTGCCGCCGCGCCTGCCGGTGCGGCGGCGCGATGAAACAACAAGACTGCATTCCTATCAGGAGCTAAGAAATGGCAAAGGAAAAGTTCGAGCGGACCAAGCCGCACGTGAACGTTGGTACGATTGGTCACGTTGACCACGGCAAGACCACGCTGACCGCAGCGATCGCCACGGTGCTGGCTGCCAAGTTCGGCGGTGCCGCCAAGAAGTACGACGAAATCGACGCAGCGCCGGAAGAAAAGGCCCGCGGTATTACCATCAATACCGCGCACGTCGAGTACGAGACGGCCAACCGCCACTACGCGCACGTTGACTGCCCGGGCCACGCCGACTACGTGAAGAACATGATCACGGGTGCCGCCCAGATGGACGGCGCGATCCTGGTGTGCTCGGCCGCTGACGGCCCGATGCCGCAGACGCGCGAGCACATCCTGCTGGCCCGTCAGGTTGGCGTGCCGTACATCATCGTGTTCCTGAACAAGTGCGACATGGTGGACGACGCTGAACTGCTCGAGCTGGTCGAGATGGAAGTTCGCGAACTGCTGAGCAAGTACGAGTTCCCCGGCGACGACACCCCGATCATCAAGGGTTCGGCCAAGCTGGCGCTGGAAGGCGACAAGGGCGAGCTGGGCGAAGTGGCCATCATGAACCTGGCCGAAGCGCTGGACACCTACATCCCGACGCCGGAGCGTGCCGTTGACGGTACCTTCCTGATGCCGGTGGAAGACGTGTTCTCGATCTCGGGTCGCGGCACCGTGGTGACCGGCCGTATCGAGCGCGGCATCATCAAGGTCGGCGAAGAAATCGAAATCGTCGGTATCCGCCCGACCGTGAAGACCACCTGCACCGGCGTGGAAATGTTCCGCAAGCTGCTGGACCAGGGCCAGGCTGGCGACAACGTCGGTCTGCTGCTGCGCGGCACCAAGCGTGAAGACGTGGAGCGCGGCCAGGTGCTGTGCAAGCCGGGTTCGATCAAGCCGCACACCCACTTCACCGGCGAGGTGTACATCCTGTCGAAGGACGAAGGCGGCCGTCACACCCCGTTCTTCAACAACTACCGCCCGCAGTTCTACTTCCGCACCACCGACGTGACCGGCTCGATCGAGCTGCCGGCGGACAAGGAAATGGTGATGCCGGGTGACAACGTGTCGATCACCGTCAAGCTGATCGCCCCGATCGCCATGGAAGAAGGCCTGCGCTTCGCAATCCGCGAAGGCGGCCGTACCGTCGGCGCCGGCGTCGTGGCAAAGATCCTCGACTAAGCACTTCCTGGGACATGCCCGCGGGCATGTCCCCATCCAACTGGGCACGTTGCCCAATCGCTCTTTTAAGGAAATATCATGCAGAACCAGAAGATCCGTATCCGCCTGAAGGCTTTCGACTATCGCCTGATCGACCAGTCGGCTGCCGAAATCGTGGATACCGCCAAGCGTACCGGCGCGATCGTCAAGGGCCCGGTGCCCCTGCCGACCCGCATCCAGCGCTTCGACATCCTGCGTTCGCCGCACGTCAACAAGACCAGCCGCGATCAGTTCGAGATCCGCACTCACCAGCGCCTGATGGACATCGTCGATCCGACCGACAAGACGGTTGACGCGCTGATGAAGCTCGACCTGCCGGCCGGCGTGGACGTCGAGATCAAGGTGTAAAGATGCTTTGGGCCGCGTTGGTGGCCTGATGCAGCAAAAACGGCGAACCGTAGGGTTCGCCGTTTTTGTTGGCTGACAAGTTTGAATTGCCGATTGTTTGCTCCCCTCTCCCGCCTGCGGGAGAGGGGAGCCTCTACCAGGGGCGTTGGCTTGCGTTCAGCGCGTGGTGCACGTATGCCGGTACAGATCGGACATCAACCCGCCCCACGCCGCCGCAGCGTCTGCGCCGGACATTCACCGAATGCCCGCCGATATTCCGCGCTGAAGCGCCCCAGATGCGCAAAACCCCAGCGCAATGCCGCGGCGCTGACCGATGCCACCGATGCATCGTTCAGCAGGTCCCGCCGCACCCGCTCCAGCCGCACCGTGCGCAGGTAGGCCATCGGTCCCGTCCCGCGATGCTCGCGGAACCCGGCGAACAGGCTGCGCACGCTGACCCCGGCCACCTCCGCCAGCAGGGCGGGCGTCAACTCCGCGCCGGCGTTGGCATGGATGTATTCCTCCACCACCTTCACATGGCGCGGCGCCAGCGGCTTGCCGTGTTCGCGCAGCGCGTCCGACAGGCTGTGCGGCTGCGCGGTCAGCAGCGTGCCGATCACCAGTTGCTCGAGCTGGCAGGCGGTGAGGGGATGCCGGGCCGATTCCGGCGCCGTCTCGAGCATCGCGGCGAGGTAGCGCATCAGCTCGTACCAGGCGCCGGTGCGCCACGCCATGCCGAGCGCAAAGCGCAGCGGGCGCTCGGGACGCCGGCCCAGGTGGGCGGCGCAGATCCGGTCGAGCGCGCTGCGCTCGATGCGCACGATCAGCTGGTCGCTGTCCGCGCTCCAGCGCATCGCGAGCGCGTCGGCCGGCGTCAGCACCGAGGCGCTGTCCGGCGTGGACAGGATGTGCTGGTCGCCGCAGCGGATATCGGCCTGGCCCGACAGCGGCATCTGCACCAGCAGGAAGTCGCCCAGCGGGCCGGGATCGATGGTGACATCGGCGCCGTAGGCCAACCGGTTGAACGACACCGCGCCCAGCGGGGCATGGTGCATGCGCGCCTGCAGCCGGGTACCACGCACTTCCAGCCGGTGCGGCTTGAACACGCGGCCGACGGCGGCGCGCGTCTCGGCTACGTCGGTCGAGGCGAACACGCACCGCGCGGGGTCGCCGAGCAGGGCGCGCGCCAACGGTCCGGCGGCCGTGGCGGCGGGGGGCAGCTGCATTGTCTCGCTCCTCTGGCGTGGACCGCGGTGCTGCCGGGCAGGCTGGCCTGGCGCCGTGCGCACCGCATGGTCAGGGTCCGGGCCGGCGGTCGAAGGCCGCGCGGCAATCGGTTTCCCACGCGATCCACTATAGCGGATGGGCCACGGCCGCCGTGCGGCGCCAGCGCCACGGCGTTGACCGGGTCGGCAGTTTCCTGCACTAATCGGATAGCCGCTGCGCCCGGCGGCTAGTTTGCTGCGGTGCGGAGCCGCCATGATGGATTCCAGCACGGCAGCCCCCACCAGACACCGTAAAGAGACAACGACAAGGAGAGCAGGCCATGGGCCAGACCATCCAGATCCAGACCCCCGAAGGCAGTTTCAGCGGCTATCTCGCCGTTCCCGCGACAGGCAAGGGTCCGGGAATCGTGCTGTGTCAGGAGATCTTCGGCGTCAATGCCACCATGCGGCAGGTCGCCGACTATTACGCCGAAGAGGGTTACACGGTGCTGGTTCCCGACCTGTTCTGGCGCCTCGCGCCTGGCATCGAGCTGACCGATCGCGGCGAGGATTTCCAGCGCGCGCTGGGCCTGTACCAGCAGTTCGACGAGGCCAGGGGCGTGCAGGACGTGGGCGCGGCGCTGGACGCGCTGCGCGCTCGCCCGGAATGTGTCGGCCTGACTGGCGTGCTCGGCTTCTGCCTGGGCGGCAAGCTGGCCTACCTGGCGGCGTGCCGGCTGCCGGACGTGGCCTGTGCTGTGGCCTATTACGGTGTGGGCATCGAGCACGCACTTGGCGAAGCCGCTCAAGTGCGAGGCCGCCTCGTGCTGCATATCGCGGAGAAGGACGGCTTCTGCCCGCCGCAGGCACAGGCCGCGATCCGCGAAGCCCTCGCCGGGCGCGACAACATCGACGTCTACGTCTATCCGGGGGTCGACCACGCCTTCGCGCGCGCCGGCGGCGAGCACTTCGACAAGCCCTCGGCGCTGATGGCGCACCAGCGCTCGATCGCCGCGCTGCGCCGCGAGATGGGTCCGCACTATGACTTCTCCGCGCTGTGGGACAAGCACTGCGAGTATGAATTCGCCACGCGCGACGTCGATGCCACCATGGCGACGATGGTGCCGCAGCCCTATGTGAACCACATCCCGACCATGACCGGCGGCGTCGGCTACGCGCAGCTGCGGCGCTTCTACCAGAACCACTTCGTCCACAGCAACCCGGCCGATACCACGCTGATCCCGCTGTCGCGCACGGTCGGCGCCACGCAGATCGTCGACGAGCTGCTGTTCTGCTTCACGCATACCTGCGAGATCGACTGGATGCTGCCGGGCGTGCCGCCCACGGGCAAGCGCGTGGAGATCCCGCTGATCGCCATCGTCAAGTTCCGCGGCGACAAGCTCTATCACGAGCATATCTACTGGGACCAGGCCAGCGTGCTGGTGCAGATCGGCAAGCTCGACCCGGCGGGTCTGCCGGTGGCGGGCGTGGAGACAGCGCGCAAGCTGGTGGACGAGATGCTGCCGTCGAACACGCTGATGGCGCGCTGGCAGGAGAGCGAGGGCAAGTAACGCGCGTTGGGGCATCGACCTGGAGCAGGCCCGCAGAGGCCTGCCCAATCCTTATCGCCGTACCGGTGACAACCAAGGAGACAACCATGAAGGGATTGCAGGACAAGGTGGCCATCGTCACCGGCGGCGCCACGCTGATCGGCGCGGGCGTGGCGCGGGCCTTCGTCGCGGCCGGCGCGCGGGTGGCGATTTTCGATATCGATGCCGCCAACGGTGAGCGCGTTGCCGCGGAGCTGGGCAAGGACGCGCTTTTTATCGCGGCCGATATCACGCAGGACGAACAGGTCCGCGATGCCGTGGGCCAGGTCGCGCAGCGCTTCGGCGGCGTGGACTTCCTGGTCAACCTGGCCTGCACCTATCTCGACGACGGCTTCCGCTCCAGCCGTGCCGACTGGCTGGCGGCGCTCGATGTCAATGTCGTGTCCGGCGTGATGCTGGCGCAGGCGGTGCAGCCGCTGATGCGCGCGCGCGGCGGCGGCGCCATCGTCAACTTCACCAGCATCTCGGCCAACGTCGCGCAGACCGGGCGCTGGCTCTATCCGGTCTCGAAGGCCGCCATCGCACAACTGACGCGGAATATGGCGATGGACCTGGCGCCCGACCGCATCCGCGTGAACTCGGTCTCGCCGGGGTGGACCTGGTGCCGGCTGATGGATGAGGTCAGCGGCGGCAACCGCGCCCGTACCGATGCCGTCGCTGCGCCGTTCCATCTGCTGGGCCGCGTTGGCGAGCCCGACGAGGTTGCACAGGTGGTGCTGTTCCTGTGCTCCGACCATGCCAGCTTCGTCACCGGCGCGGATTATGCCGTCGACGGCGGCTACAGCGCCATGGGCCCGGAGCAGAACGTCCCGGCAATCGGCAAGCTGGCCGGCTGACGCCATCCCCGCACACGCCATCCCCATCCAACCAGGAGACAACATCATGCGCCAACGCATCGCCATCGTCGGGGCCGGGCAGTCCGGGCTGCAAATGGCCCTCGGGCTGCAGGCGGCCGGCTACCAGGTCACACTGCTGTCCAACCGCACGCCGGATCAGGTCCGTGCCGGCAAGGTCATGTCAAGCCAGTGCATGTTCGATCGCGCCTTGCAGACCGAGCGCGACCTCGGCCTCAACTGGTGGGAGGACACATGCCCTCCGGTCGAGGGCATCGGCCTGGCCGTGCCGCATCCCGAGCAGCCTGGCGCGAAAGTCATCGACTGGGCCGCGCCGCTGGACCGGGCGGCACAGGCGGTCGACCAACGGCTGAAGATGCCGGCGTGGATGGAGGCCTTCGCCGCGCGCGGCGGCGACCTGCGCATCGTCGATGTGGGCGTGGACGAGCTGGAAGACCTGACGCGCGAACACGAGCTGGTGCTGCTGGCCGCCGGCAAGGGTGAGATCGTCAGCCGCTTCGAGCGCGATGCGCAGCGCAGTCCGTTCGACAAGCCGCAGCGCGCGCTGGCGCTGACCTACGTGACCGGCATGGTGCCGCGCGAGCCGTTCTCGCGGGTGTGCTTCAACCTGATCCCGGGCGTCGGCGAATATTTCGTCTTCCCCGCGCTGACGCTGTCGGGGCCGTGCGAGATCATGGTGTTCGAAGGCGTCCCGGGCGGCCCGATGGACCGCTGGGCCGAGGCGCGCACGCCCGCACAGCACCTCGCGGAAAGCCTGCGCATCCTGAGGACCTATGCGCCATGGGAGGCCGAGCGTTGCGGGCAGGTGGCGCTGACCGACGACAACGGCATCCTGTCGGGCCGCTTCGCGCCGACGGTGCGCAAGCCGGTGCTGACGCTGCCCTCGGGCCGGCTGGTATTCGGCATGGCTGACGCCGTGGTGGTCAACGACCCGATCACCGGGCAAGGCTCCAACAATGCCGCCAAATGCTGCAAGGTCTACCTCGACGCCATCCTCGCGCAGGGCGAGCGGCCGTTCGACCGCGACTGGATGGAGCAGACCTTCGCCCGCTACTGGCAATACGCCGGCGATGTGGTGGCATGGACCAACTCGCTGCTGACCCCGCCGCCGCCCCATATCCTGGCGCTGCTGGGCGCTGCGGGGCAATCGCCGGCGCTGGCGGCCCGTATCGCCAACGGCTTCGACAATCCGACGGACTTTTTCCCGTGGTGGATGGACCCGCAGGCCTGCCACCAGCTGATCGACCACCACCTGCCGCAGGCTGCCTGACATGGACGCCACCACTGTCACCCATGCCGCGCCGGCGCTCGATCCGCGCGAACTGCGCCGGGTTTGCGGCCGCTACGCGACCGGCGTGGCGGTCATCGGTGCCTGCACGGCGCAGCAGCGGCCGGTCGGCATCACCGTCAACTCGTTCGCGTCGCTGTCGCTGGCGCCGCCGCTGATCCTGTGGAGCCTGGCGTCGCACTCGCCCAACGCGGGGCTGTTCGAGCCGGGTCGGCCGTTCGGCGTCAGCATCCTGCGCGCCGGGCACGGCGACCTGGCGCGCCGCTTCGCCACCCCCGCGGCCGACAAGTTCGCCGGCGTGCGCCACACCCGCTGCGTCCAGGGCGTGCCCTACCTTGACGAGGCGCTCGCCACGCTCGCATGCCGCGTCGAGCGCGCCGATCCCGTTGGCGACCACCTGCTGATCGTGGGCGCGGTGGAGTCGATCGCGGCGGAGGAGGGCGAGCCGCTGGTCTTCTACAGCGGCGGCTTTGTGCGGGTGGCGGCCTGACCGTTGCGCACCGGCGAGCGGCGCTGGCCGCCCGCCGCGCCGCCTTCGTGCCAGCTTTTGCGCACATCTGCGTGAATCCTGCCTGCAACACCCACCGGCAAATCGCAATTGCTTATTGCCCTTTCCTGAGGGAAGGGTTATAGTGTAAGGCTACCCGTGTATCCGGGTAGTGGGTTGGCCGTTTTGGCCACGCGCAGTCCTCTTTAGCGCAGCCCATCCGCGCACAAGCGCAAACACAGTTTTCGTGTATCAATCAGCCCCGGCCAATCGCAGCTGGGAATGGAGCAAACCATGAGCCTTGGCCTTGTAGGTCGCAAGGTTGGCATGACCCGTATTTTCACGGACGACGGTGAAGCGATTCCCGTGACCGTGGTCGAGGTCGGCGACAACCGCGTGACGCAAATCAAGACGGACGAGACCGACGGTTACACCGCGGTTCAAGTCACCTTCGGCGCACGACGCGCAAGCCGCGTCACCAAGCCGCTGGCGGGTCACCTCGCCAAAGCCGGCGTGGAAGCCGGCGAAATCATCCGCGAATTCCGTATCGATGCAGCCAAGGCTGCCGAACTGCAAGCTGGCGGTTCGCTGTCGGTCGACCTGTTCGAAGTCGGTCAGAAGATCGACGTGCAGGGCGTGACCATCGGTAAGGGCTACGCCGGTACCATCAAGCGCTACCACTTCGCCTCCGGCCGTGCCACCCACGGTAACTCGCGCTCGCACAACGTGCCGGGCTCGATCGGTATGGCGCAGGATCCGGGCCGTGTGTTCCCGGGCAAGCGCATGACCGGTCACCTGGGCGATGTCACCCGCACCGTGCAGAACCTGGAGATCGCCAAGATCGACGCAGAGCGCAAGCTGCTGCTGGTCAAGGGCGCCATCCCTGGCTCCAAGAACGGCAAGGTCATCGTTACCCCGGCCGTCAAGGCCAAAGCCAAAGCTTAAGGAGCGCATGTAATGGAACTCAAGCTCCTCCAGGACAATGGCCAGATCGGCGCCGGCGTTGACGCGTCGCCCGAAGTGTTCGGCCGTGACTACAACGAAGCCCTCGTTCACCAGATCGTCGTCGCTTACCAGGCCAACGCTCGCAGCGGTAACCGTAAGCAGAAGGATCGTGAAGAGGTCAAGCACACGACCAAGAAGCCGTGGCGCCAGAAGGGTACGGGCCGTGCTCGTGCCGGTATGTCCTCCTCGCCGCTGTGGCGCGGGGGCGGCCGTATCTTCCCGAATTCGCCGGAAGAGAACTTCAGCCAGAAGGTCAACAAGAAGATGTTCCGTGCCGGCATGCGCTCGATCTACTCGCAGCTCGCACGTGAAGGTCGTATCAATGTGGTGGACGGTTTCACCGTCGACGCGCCCAAGACCAAGCTCTTGGCCGACAAGTTCAAGGCCATGGGCCTGGACTCGGTGCTGATCATCACCGACAGCCTCGACGAGAACCTCTACCTGGCTTCGCGCAACCTGCCGCACGTGGCAGTCGTGGAGCCGCGCCAGGCTGATCCGCTGTCGCTCGTGCACTACAAGAAGGTGCTGGTGACCAAGGCGGCCGTCGCGCAGATCGAGGAGTTGCTGAAATGACGCAAGTAGCCAAGAACGATCATCGTTTGATGCAGGTGCTGCTCGCGCCGGTGGTTTCCGAAAAGGCAACCCTGGTCGCCGACAAGAACGAACAAGTCGTGTTCGAAGTGGCCCGCGATGCCAACAAGGCAGAAGTGAAGGCCGCCGTCGAACTGCTGTTCAAGGTCGAGGTGCAGTCCGTTCAGATCCTGAACCAGAAGGGCAAGCAAAAGCGCTTCGGTCGCTTCATGGGGCGTCGCAACCACGTGAAGAAGGCCTACGTTTCGCTGAAGCCGGGTCAGGAAATCAATTTTGAAGCGGAGGCCAAGTAATCATGGCACTCGTCAAGACCAAGCCGACTTCCCCGGGTCGTCGCTCGATGGTGAAGGTCGTCAACAAGGACCTTCACAAGGGCGCCCCGCACGCTCCGCTGCTGGAAAAGCAATTCCAGAAGTCGGGCCGTAACAACAACGGTCATATCACCACCCGCCACAAGGGCGGTGGTCATAAGCACCACTACCGCGTGGTCGACTTCAAGCGCAACGACAAGGACGGCATCCCCGCCAAGGTCGAGCGCCTGGAATACGATCCGAACCGCAGCGCCAACATCGCGCTGGTCGTGTTCGCCGACGGCGAGCGCCGCTACATCATCGCCACCAAGGGCATGGTTGCCGGCCAATCGCTGCTGAATGGCTCGGAAGCGCCGATCAAGGCTGGCAACAACCTGCCGATCCGCAACATTCCGGTCGGTACCACGATCAACAACGTGGAAATGCTGCCGGGCAAGGGCGCCCAGATCGCCCGCGCTGCAGGCGGCTCCGCCGTGCTGCTGGCCCGTGAAGGCCTGTACGCCCAGGTTCGCCTGCGCTCGGGTGAAGTCCGCCGCGTGCACATCGAATGCCGCGCCACCATCGGTGAAGTGGGCAACGAAGAGCACAGCCTGCGCGTCATCGGCAAGGCCGGTGCGACCCGCTGGCGCGGTATCCGCCCGACGGTGCGTGGTGTCGTGATGAACCCGGTGGATCACCCGCACGGTGGTGGTGAAGGCAAGACCGCCGCTGGTCGTGATCCGGTTTCGCCGTGGGGTACCCCGGCCAAGGGTTACCGTACCCGCAGCAACAAGCGCACGGACAGCATGATCGTCCAGAAGCGCCACAAGCGTTAATCGGTAGGTAGGAGCTAAAGATATGACTCGTTCCGCTAAAAAGGGTCCGTTCTGCGACGCCCACCTGCTGAAGAAGGTGGAAGTTGCAGTCAGCGGCAAGGACAAGAAGCCCATCAAGACGTGGTCGCGCCGCTCGACCATTCTGCCGGAGTTCATTGGCCTGACGATCGCCGTGCACAACGGCCGTCAACACGTGCCGGTGTACGTGACGGAAAACATGGTTGGCCACAAGCTCGGCGAATTTGCGATCACCCGCACGTTCAAGGGCCACGCGGCTGACAAGAAAGCGAAGAGGTAAGGTGCCATCATGGAAGTGAAAGCGATTCATCGCGGTGCCCGCATCTCCGCCCAGAAGACGCGCCTGGTCGCTGACCAGATCCGCGGTCTGCCGATCGAGCGCGCGCTCAATGTCCTGCAGTTCAGCCCGAAAAAGGCTGCCGGGATCGTGAAGAAGGTGGTCGAATCGGCCATCGCCAACGCTGAGCACAACGAAGGCGCCGACATCGACGAACTGAAGGTCAAATCGATCTACGTCGACAAGGCGACCTCGCTCAAGCGCTTCACCGCACGGGCGAAGGGCCGCGGCAACCGCATCGAGAAACAAACCTGTCACATCACTGTGACGCTCGGCAACTAAGGAGTCACGATGGGACAGAAGATTCATCCGACTGGCTTCCGTCTGGCTGTCAGCCGTAACTGGGCTTCGCGCTGGTACGCCAGCAACACGAAGTTCGCCGGCATGCTGAAGGAAGACATCGAAGTTCGCGACTTCCTGAAGAAGAAGCTGAAGAACGCATCGGTTGGCCGCGTCGTCATCGAGCGCCCCGCCCGCAATGCCCGCATCACCATTTACAGCTCGCGTCCGGGCGTGGTGATCGGCAAGAAGGGTGAGGACATCGAACTGCTGAAGGCCGAACTGCAGCGTCGCATGGGCGTGCCCGTGCACGTGAACATCGAGGAAATCCGCAAGCCGGAAACCGATGCCCAGCTGATCGCCGACTCGATCACCCAGCAGCTCGAGCGCCGCATCATGTTCCGCCGCGCCATGAAGCGCGCCATGCAGAACGCGATGCGCCTGGGCGCCCAGGGCATCAAGATCATGAGCGCCGGTCGTCTGAACGGTATCGAAATCGCACGTACCGAGTGGTACCGCGAAGGCCGTGTGCCCCTGCACACCCTGCGCGCCGACATCGACTACGGCTTCTCCGAAGCAGAAACCACCTACGGCATCATCGGTGTCAAGGTGTGGGTCTACAAGGGGGATCACCTCGGCCGCAATGACGCGCCGGTGGTGGAAGAGCCGCAAGACGACCGTCGTCGTCGCCCGGGTCGTCCGGAAGGCCGCCGCCGTGAAGGCGAAGGCCGTCCGGGTGGCAACCGCCGTGGCGGTGCCGGTGCCGGTCGTCGCGCTGCGCCTGGCGCAGATGGGAAGAGTGGAGAATAACGATGCTGCAACCTAAGCGCAGAAAATACCGCAAGGAGCAGAAAGGCCGCAACACGGGTAAGGCTACCCGTGGCAACGCCGTGTCTTTCGGCGAATTCGGCCTGAAGGCAATGGGCCGTGGCCGCCTGACGGCTCGCCAGATCGAGTCGGCACGTCGTGCGATGACCCGTCACATCAAGCGTGGCGGCCGCATCTGGATCCGGATCTTCCCGGACAAGCCGATCTCGAAGAAGCCCGCTGAAGTCCGTATGGGTAACGGCAAGGGCAATCCGGAATACTACGTGGCTGAAATCCAGCCGGGCAAGATGCTGTACGAAATGGATGGCGTGAGCGAAGAGCTGGCGCGTGAGGCGTTCCGCCTCGCAGCGGCCAAGCTGCCGATCGCCACCAATTTCGTGGTGCGCCAGGTCGGGACGTAAGGAGAGCAGGGATGAAAGCATCCGAACTTCGCGGCAAGGACGCCGCAGGCCTGAACCAGGAGCTCTCCGAGCTGCTGAAGGCCCAATTTAGCCTGCGCATGCAAAAGGCAACCCAACAGCTGCAGAACACCAGCCAGCTGAAGAAGGTTCGCAAGGACATCGCGCGCGTGCAAACCGTGCTGACTGAAAAGGCGAACGCGAAATGACTGAAGCTGCACAAACGGAAAAGTCGCTTCGCCGCACCCTGGTCGGCCGTGTCGTGAGCGACAAGATGGACAAGACCGTTACGGTCTTGGTGGAAAACCGCGTCAAGCATCCCCTGTACGGCAAGTACGTGCTGCGTTCCAAGAAGTACCACGCACACGACGAAGCCAACCAGTACAAGGAAGGCGACAAGGTCGAAATCCAGGAAGGCCGTCCGCTGTCGCGGACCAAGTCCTGGGTGGTTTCCCGGCTGGTAGAGGCTGCACGCGTCATCTAAGAGCAACACGTTCTTAGCTTGACTTGCAAGTCCAGGATTATGTAGCTATAATCCTGGACTTCCGCTTTATTGCGTTCGCCTTAGCAGTACCACCCGGGCGGGCCTGTTTAGCGAGCCAGGGCCAGGCGGCCTCGACGATCTGTCGGGATTGCCGGGTTCCTACCGACTTCAAAGTTGATCAACCCAGACGGTGCTGGCGCAAGGCCGGAGCCGACGGGACCAAGACTGACCGACGGGCGCTATCGCACCTGGCGGATTAAGTTGGGAAGACAAACACCATGATTCAGACAGAAAGCCGGCTCGAAGTGGCCGATAACACTGGTGCGCGCGAAGTGCTGTGCATCAAGGTGCTGGGTGGCTCCAAGCGCCGCTACGCAAGCGTTGGCGACATCATCAAGGTGACCGTCAAGGACGCAGCGCCGCGCGGTCGCGTGAAGAAGGGCGACATCTACAACGCCGTCGTCGTGCGTACCGCCAAGGGCGTGCGCCGCGCTGACGGTTCGCTGATCAAGTTCGACGGCAATGCCGCCGTCCTGCTGAACAACAAGCTCGAGCCGATCGGCACCCGTATCTTCGGGCCGGTGACTCGTGAACTCCGTACCGAGCGCTTCATGAAGATCGTGTCGCTCGCTCCGGAAGTGCTGTAAGGAGCCGACATGAACAAGATTCGCAAAGGCGATGAAGTCATCGTCCTGACCGGCAAGGACAAGGGCAAGCGCGGTACCGTGCAGGCTGTGCTCGGTGACAAGGTTGCAGTGCAAGGCGTGAACATCGCCAAGAAGCACGCGCGCCCGAACCCGATGCTGGGCACCACCGGTGGCGTGGTTGACAAGGTCATGCCGCTGCATATTTCCAACGTTGCGCTCGTGGATGCCAATGGCAAGCCGTCGCGCGTCGGCATCAAGGTGGAAGACGGCAAGCGCGTGCGCGTGCTGAAGACCACCGGCGCCGTCGTGGCAGCTTGATTCTGGGCACGTTTAGGAGTTGAGCATGGCAGCACGTCTGCAAGAGTTTTACAAAGAACAGGTTGTGCCGAAGCTGATCGAACAGTTCGGCTACAAGTCGGTCATGGAAGTGCCGCGCATCACCAAGATCACCCTGAACATGGGCCTTGGCGAAGCGATCAATGACAAGAAGATCATTGAAAACGCCGTCGGCGACCTGACCAAGATCGCCGGTCAGAAGCCGGTCGTGACGAAGGCCAAGAAGGCCATCGCCGGCTTCAAGATCCGCCAGGGCTACCCCATCGGTGCGATGGTGACCCTGCGCGGCGAGCGCATGTTCGAATTCCTCGATCGTTTCGTCACCGTGGCCCTGCCGCGCGTGCGTGACTTCCGTGGTGTGTCGGGCCGTTCGTTCGACGGTCGTGGCAACTACAACATCGGTGTGAAAGAGCAGATCATTTTCCCCGAAATCGAGTACGACAAGATCGACGCACTGCGTGGTCTGAACATCAGCATCACGACGACGGCAAAGAACGACGAGGAAGCCAAGGCACTCCTCGGTGCGTTCAAGTTCCCGTTCCGCAATTAAGGGGTAACCGTGGCTAAACTGGCTCTGATTGAACGTGAGAAGAAGCGCGCCAAGCTGGCGGCGAAGTTCGCCCCCAAGCGCGCTGCCCTCAAGGCCATTATCGACGACCAAGAGAAGTCGGAAGAAGAGCGTTATATGGCGCGTCTCGAGCTGCAACAGCTCCCGCGCAACGCGAACCCGACTCGCCAGCGTAACCGCTGCGCGATCACCGGTCGTCCCCGCGGTACCTTCCGCAAGTTTGGCCTGGCGCGTAACAAGATCCGCGAAATCGCCTTCAAGGGCGAAATCCCGGGTCTGACGAAAGCCAGCTGGTAATTACGCACAGGCTACAGGAGAAACAGTATGAGCATGAGCGATCCTATCGCCGATATGCTGACGCGCATCCGCAACGCCCAGGGCGTGCAGAAGGCGTCGGTTGTCATGCCGTCGTCGAAGCTGAAAGTGGCAATCGCCAAGGTCCTGAAGGACGAAGGCTACATCGACGATTACGCCGTCCAGGAAGATGGCGGCAAGGCACAACTGAGCATCGGCCTGAAGTACTACGCCGGCCGTCCGGTGATCGAGCGCATCGAGCGCGTCTCGAAGCCCGGCCTGCGCGTGTACAAGGGCCGCAGCGACATCCCGCAAGTGATGAACGGCCTGGGTGTGGCGATCATCTCGACCCCGCAGGGTCTGATGACCGACCGCAAGGCTCGCGCCACTGGCGTGGGCGGCGAAGTTCTCTGCTACGTCGCTTAAGGAGAGAACCATGTCCCGTGTAGGTAAGGCTCCCATCGCGCTCCCCAAGGGCGCGGAAGTGAACGTGGCAGCTGGCGTGCTCTCTGTGAAGGGTCCGCTGGGTACGCTGTCGCAGCCGATTCACAGCCTGGTCAAGGTCAATGTCGAGAACGACACGCTGACCTTCTCGCCGGCTGACGAGTCGCGTGAAGCAAACGCCCTGCAAGGCACCATGCGCGCCCTGGTGGCGAACATGGTCAAGGGCGTGACCACCGGTTTCGAGCGCAAGCTGAACCTTGTTGGCGTGGGCTACCGTGCCCAGCTGCAAGGCACTGCGCTGAAGCTCCAGCTTGGTTTCTCGCACGACGTGATCCATGAGATGCCGGAAGGCGTGAAGGCCGAAACGCCGACGCAGACCGAAATCCTGATCAAGGGTGCGGACAAGCAGAAAGTCGGTCAGGTTGCCGCGGAAGTCCGCGCGTACCGTCCGCCCGAGCCCTACAAGGGCAAGGGTGTGCGTTACAGCGACGAGCGCGTCATCCTGAAGGAAACCAAGAAGAAGTAAGGGGTGCAATGATGAACAAGAAAGACGCTCGTTTGCGCCGTGCACGTCAGACCCGCGCCAAGATCGCGGAGATGAAAGTCAATCGTCTGACCGTGTTCCGTACGAATTCGCATATTTACGCCCAGGTCTTCTCGGAGTGCGGCACCAAGGTGCTGGCTTCGGCTTCGACCGCAGAGGTGGAAGTGCGCAAGGAACTGGATGGCAAGGGCGCTACCGCCGCTGCCGCCACCGTGGTTGGCAAGCGCATCGCCGAGAAGGCGAAGGCTGCCGGCGTGGAAACCGTCGCGTTCGATCGCGCCGGCTTCCGTTTCCATGGCCGCGTGAAGGCCCTGGCAGACGCCGCCCGCGAAGCCGGCCTGAAGTTCTAAGCGCATAGAGAGAGATACGTCATGGCAAAGATGCAAGCAAAAGTCCAACAGGACGAACGCGACGACGGCCTCCGCGAGAAGATGATCTCGGTCAACCGTGTCACCAAGGTGGTGAAGGGTGGCCGGATTCTCGGTTTCGCTGCGCTGACCGTGGTCGGTGACGGCGATGGCCGCATCGGCATGGGCAAGGGCAAGGCCAAGGAAGTGCCGGTTGCCGTTCAGAAGGCAATGGACGAAGCCCGTCGCAAGATGGTCAAGGTTTCGCTGAAGAACGGCACGCTGCAACACGAAGTCGTTGGCAAGCACGGCGCCGCCAAGGTGCTGATGATGCCCGCCAAGGAAGGTACCGGCGTGATCGCCGGCGGCCCGATGCGCGCGATCTTCGAAGTGATGGGTGTCACCAACGTGGTGACCAAGTCGCACGGCTCCACCAACCCGTACAACATGGTTCGCGCCACGCTGGACGGCCTTCAGAAGATGAGCACGCCGGGCGAAATCGCCGCGAAGCGTGGCAAGTCGGTCGAAGACATCCTGGGTTAAGGTGAACGCAATGTCGCAGAAAACCGTAAAAGTGCAACTCGTGCGCAGCCTGATCGGCACGCGCGAGGATCATCGCGCCACCGTGCGTGGCCTGGGCCTGCGCCGCATCAACTCGGTGTCGGAGCTGCAGGACACGCCCGCCGTGCGCGGCATGATCAACAAGGTCTCGTACCTGGTCAAGGTTCTGGCCTGATCGGGACTTGGAGAGCAAGATGCAACTGAACAACCTGAAACCGGCTGCCGGTTCGAAGCACGCCAAGCGTCGCGTCGGCCGCGGTATCGGCTCCGGCCTGGGCAAGACCGCCGGTCGCGGTCACAAGGGTCAGAAGTCGCGTTCGGGCGGCTTCCACAAGGTGGGCTTCGAAGGCGGCCAGATGCCGCTGTATCGTCGCCTGCCGAAGCGCGGCTTCACCTCGCTGACCAAGGCGTTCACCGCCGAAGTCACGCTGCGTGACATCGAGCGCCTGGAAGCGGCCGAAGTCGACCTGCTGGTCCTGAAGCAGGCTGGCCTGGTCAGCGACCTGGTCAAGAGCGCCAAGGTCATCAAGGCCGGCGAGCTGACCCGCAAGGTGACGATCAAGGGTCTGGGCGCCACCGCTGGCGCCAAGGCCGCGATCGAAGCCGCCGGCGGCCAGATCGCAGCCTGATAACGGCATTTATCGCAGCATAGGCAGTTACAGTCGGAGCATCGTTTGGCCACGGCGAAACCCAATGCAAGCGCGCAAGCCAGGAACACGGCGAAGTACGGCGACCTCAAGCGCCGGCTGATGTTCCTGGTGCTGGCCCTGATCGTGTACCGCATCGGCGCTCATATTCCGGTGCCCGGTATCGATCCGGAGCAGCTTGCGAAGCTTTTCCAGAGTCAGTCGGGTGGCATCCTCGGGATGTTCAACCTGTTCTCGGGCGGGGCGCTGTCGCGCTTTACCGTCTTCGCGCTCGGCATCATGCCGTACATCTCGGCGTCGATCATCATGCAGTTGCTGACGATCGTGCTGCCGCACCTGGAAGCGCTGAAGAAGGAAGGGCAGGCAGGGCAGCGCAAGATCACGCAGTACACGCGTTACGGCACCGTGGTCCTGGCCACGTTCCAGGCGCTGTCGATTGCGGTGGCGCTGGAGTCGCAGCCCGGGCTGGTGCTGGATCCTGGCCTGATGTTCCGGGCCACGGCAGTGATCACGCTGGTGACCGGCACGATGTTCCTGATGTGGCTGGGTGAGCAGATCACCGAGCGCGGTCTGGGCAACGGCATCTCGATCATCATCTTCGGCGGTATCGCGGCGGGCCTGCCCAACGCGATCGGCGGACTGTTCGAACTGGTCCGCACGGGTTCCATGAGCATCATCGCGGCGATCTTCATCGTGGCGATCGTGATCGGGGTGACCTTCGCCGTGGTGTTCGTCGAGCGTGGCCAGCGCAAGATCCTGGTGAACTATGCCAAGCGTCAGGTCGGCAACAAGGTGTATGGCGGCCAGTCGTCGCACCTGCCGCTGAAGCTGAACATGGCAGGGGTGATTCCGCCGATCTTTGCATCGTCGATCATCCTGTTCCCGGCAACGATCGCGGGCTGGTTTACGTCTGACGCGACCGGCTCGGTGGGTGGGTTCATCAAGGACCTGGCTGCCACGCTGTCGCCAGGCCAGCCGGTCTACATCCTGCTGTACGCTGCTGCGATTGTATTTTTCTGCTTCTTCTACACGGCCCTGGTCTACAACAGCCGTGAAGTGGCAGACAACCTGAAGAAAAGCGGTGCCTTCATTCCGGGCATTCGTCCGGGCGAGCAGACGACGCGCTATATCGACAAGATCCTGGTGCGTTTGACGCTGGCTGGTGCGATCTACATCACACTGGTCTGCCTGTTGCCGGAATTCCTGGTGCTGCGCTGGAACGTTCCGTTCTATTTCGGCGGAACCTCCCTGCTGATCATCGTGGTCGTCACGATGGACTTCATGGCCCAGGTTCAGTCCTATGTCATGTCGCAGCAGTATGAGTCGCTGCTGAAGAAGGCGAATTTCAAGGGCAATCTGACCTTGCGCTGACTTCGGATCGGTACAGGCTAGGTATGGCTAAAGACGACGTCATCCAGATGCAGGGCGAGGTCCTGGAAAACCTGCCCAATGCGACGTTCCGAGTCAAGCTGGAGAATGGCCATGTAGTGTTGGGCCATATCTCCGGCAAGATGAGAATGCACTACATCCGGATCCTTCCGGGTGACAAGGTGACGGTCGAATTGACCCCATATGATCTGTCGCGCGCACGAATCGTCTTCCGGACGAAGTGAGCGAACAGGAATTGAAGGAAGAGGAAAATTATGAAAGTGCTGGCTTCTGTTAAGCGCATTTGCCGCAACTGCAAAATCATCAAGCGCAACGGTGTCGTGCGCGTGATCTGCTCGTCGGATCCCCGCCACAAGCAACGCCAAGGCTAATCGGAAAGAGGATTGACGAATGGCACGTATCGCAGGGGTTAACATCCCGAACCACAAGCATACCGAAATCGGCCTGACCGCCATTTACGGTATCGGCCGCTCGCGCGCCCGCAAGATTTGCGAGGCCACCGGTGTACCGTTTGACAAGAAGGTCAAGGATCTGACCGACGCCGACCTGGAAAAGCTTCGTGACGAAGTGGGCAAGGTCACGGTCGAGGGTGACCTGCGTCGTGAAACCACGATGAACATCAAGCGTCTGATGGACCTTGGTTGCTATCGTGGCATGCGTCACCGCAAGGGCCTGCCCATGCGCGGTCAGCGTACCCGTACCAACGCCCGTACCCGCAAGGGTCCGCGCAAGGCCGGCGTGGCTCTGAAGAAGTAAAGCCGAAGGCAGAGGAAGAAACTAATGGCAAAAGGTCCGAATAACGCCGCTCGCGCGCGTAAGAAGGTCAAGAAGAACGTTGCCGACGGCATTGCGCACGTCCACGCCTCGTTCAACAACACCATCATCACGATCACCGACCGTCAGGGCAATGCCCTGTCGTGGGCGACCGCCGGTGGCCAGGGCTTCAAGGGTTCGCGCAAGTCGACCCCGTTCGCTGCCCAGGTCGCTGCCGAGAACGCCGGCCGCGTGGCGCAAGACCAGGGTATCAAGAACCTGGAAGTGCGCATCAAGGGCCCCGGCCCTGGCCGTGAGTCGGCTGTCCGCGCACTGAACGCGCTGGGCATCAAGATCGCGATCATCGAAGACGTCACGCCGATTCCGCACAACGGCTGCCGTCCGCCGAAGCGCCGCCGCATCTAAGCGTTGGCGTGTCCGAGGCCGGTGGGTTTACCTGCCGGTTTTGGATATGGTAGTATCGCGCGTTGACCTGCTGCATTTGATGCGGCAGGTTTTCGTTTTGCATCGATGGAATGTCGCATAAAGCACATCCCGGTGTCGATGCACTGTAAATGCTTTCAGCGTCGTACCCGGCCAGCTCCGGCCAGGGCGCGCTTCATAAGCCCACCGTCCGTCACGGTCTTCCCAGGGCTCTGGGAGGCACTGCGTTGACGGACTCGCGGCGCGTCAAGAAGGCGCCGCGATCGATCAAAGGAAGACAACGTGGCACGTTATACCGGCCCGAAGGCCAAACTTTCCCGCCGTGAAGGCACCGACCTGTTCCTGAAGAGCTCGCGCCGCTCGCTGGCCGACAAGTGCAAGCTGGACAGCAAGCCGGGCCAGCATGGCCGCACCTCGGGTGCACGCACCTCGGACTACGGCAACCAGCTGCGCGAAAAGCAGAAGGTCAAGCGCATCTACGGCGTGCTCGAGCGCCAGTTCCGCCGCTACTTCGCCGAAGCCGACCGCCGCAAGGGCAACACCGGCGAAAACCTGCTGCAACTGCTGGAATCGCGCCTGGACAACGTGGTGTACCGCATGGGCTTCGGCTCGACCCGCGCTGAAGCGCGCCAGCTGGTTTCGCACAAGGCGATCCTGGTGAACGGTCAGACCCTGAACGTGCCGTCGGCCCAGATCAAGTCGGGCGACATCATCACCATCCGCGAGCAGTCGAAGAAGCAGGTCCGTATCGCCGAAGCGCTGTCGCTGGCCGAGCAGTCGGGCTTCCCGACCTGGGTTGCCGTGGATGCCAAGAAGTTCGAAGGTACCTTCAAGCAAGTTCCGGATCGCGCCGATATCTCGGGTGACATCAACGAAAGCCTGATCGTCGAACTGTACTCGCGTTAATCCGCGAGCGGACGGCCCAGCGCTTGCGTTCTCCGCAAAGCTTCTCTTCCAGCCCGACGCGCGCTACGCGCGGTCGGGCTTCGCCCATCGTTGCGATGGGTATTTTCAGGTTCCAAACGTCAGCCTTATCGGTGTAACGAGCCGAGGGTATTGAAAAGGACAACCTAATGCAAACAGCACTCCTCAAGCCAAAAATCATCGCCGTCGAGCCTCTGGGCGACCATCACGCCAAAGTCGTGATGGAGCCGTTCGAGCGCGGCTACGGCCATACGCTCGGTAACGCCCTGCGTCGCGTGCTGCTGTCGTCGATGGTCGGCTATGCCCCGACCGAAGTCACGATCGCTGGGGTGGTCCACGAGTATTCCACCATCGACGGCGTGCAGGAAGACGTCGTCAACCTGCTGCTCAACCTGAAGGGCGTGGTGTTCAAGCTGCACAACCGTGATGAAGTCACGGTGTCGCTGCGCAAGGATGGTGAAGGCGTTGTCACGGCTGCCGATATCGAGCTGCCGCACGACGTCGAGATCATCAACCCGAACCACGTGATCGCCCATCTGTCGGCCGGCGGCAAGCTGGACATGCAGATCAAGGTCGAGCAAGGCCGTGGCTACGTGCCGGGCAACGTGCGCAAGTTCGGCGACGAGTCGGGCAAGGTCATCGGCCGCATCGTGCTGGACGCTTCGTTCTCGCCGGTGCGCCGCGTGTCGTACGCCGTTGAGTCCGCTCGCGTGGAGCAGCGTACCGACCTGGACAAGCTGGTGATGAACATCGAAACCGACGGCGTGATCTCGCCCGAGGAAGCGATCCGCCAGTCGGCCCGCATCCTGGTCGACCAGTTGTCCGTGTTCGCCGCGCTGGAAGGTACCGAGTCGGCAGCCGAGGCTGCTTCGAGCCGCACGCCGCAGATCGATCCGATCCTGCTGCGCCCGGTCGACGACCTGGAGCTGACGGTGCGTTCGGCCAACTGCCTGAAGGCCGAGAACATCTACTACATCGGCGACCTGATCCAGCGTACCGAGAACGAGCTGCTGAAGACCCCGAACCTGGGTCGCAAGTCGCTCAACGAGATCAAGGAAGTCCTCGCCTCGCGTGGCCTGACCCTCGGCATGAAGCTCGAGAACTGGCCGCCCGCAGGTCTGGAAAAGTAATTGTGGCGCGGGGGCGTTAGCGCCCCGCACCGCGGTAACCGCCCTGGCTTCGGCCGGGGCTCGTATGACTACCGGCCCGCGTCCAGCCGCATCGGACGATAGAAGAGCTGGTCAAACACTTAACTGAAAGGAATCATCATGCGTCACCGTCATGGTCTGCGGAAACTGAACCGCACCTCGTCGCACCGCCTCGCGATGCTGCGCAACATGTCCAACTCGCTGTTCCAGCACGAGCTGATCAAGACCACCGTGCCCAAGGCCAAGGAACTGCGCAAGGTCGTCGAGCCGCTGATCACGCTGGCCAAGAAGGACACCGTTGCCAACCGCCGCCTGGCTTTCGCCCGCCTGCGCGACCGCGACATGGTCACCAAGCTGTTCACCGAACTGGGCCCGCGCTACGCCACCCGTCCGGGCGGCTACACCCGCATCCTGAAGTTCGGCTTCCGTCAGGGCGACAACGCGCCGATGGCGCTGGTCGAGCTGGTGGATCGTCCGGAAATCACCGAAGCCCCGGCTGAAGAAGCCGCGGAATAAGTGCGTTTCTAAGTGCGTTCCGCGCCCGCTGCCGTCTTGCGACGGTTCCGGGCACACCGCTTACAATCGAGCCAGGCATCCGCCTGGCTCTTTTGTTTTGGGCGCCAGCCATCAATGCCAGCCATCAATGCCAGCCATTGCCAGCCGTTCCAGGAGCGTGCCGATGCCCGATGCCAGCCAGTCCCCCGACCCCGCCGAGCTGCTCGTGGTGATCACCAATACCCCCGATGCCGAGACGGCGGCGCGGCTGTCCCGGGCCGTGCTGGAGGCGCGCGCGGCAGCCTGCGTGAACCGTCTGGCCCCGGTGGAATCCGAGTACTGGTGGCAAGGCGTGCTGGAGCAGGCGCGGGAATGGCCGCTGCTGATCAAGACCACCCGCGCGCGCTACGCTGCACTCGAGGCCGTGATCCGGCAACATCACCCCTATGATGTGCCGGAGATCATCGCATTGCCGGTGACGACGGGCTTTGCACCGTACCTGGCGTGGGTTGGCAGCGAAACGAGTACGGGCGCGCAGCCGGCGGGATAACGGGCGAAAGGGAACGGCCGCGCAGCGATGGGTACGGCGGATTCCATCGGCCAGGACAGACAGGAAACAGCTTCATGAACATCGGTTTGGCACTTCCGGAGCGCGCGCGCGGACTCGTCGGCGCGCGGCATATTGCCGCAGTCCTGCTCGCGGTACTGGCCTGGCTTTGCCTGGCTGGCGCAGCGCTGGCGGCAACGGAAGACGATTTCCTGCCGCCCGAGCAAGCCTTCCGCTTCGCCGCGCGCCAGATCGACGACAGCACCGTGGAGGTGCGTTTCGACGTCGCGCCCGGCTACTACATGTACCGGGAGCGATTCGCCTTTGCGACGGAGCCTGCCGCCGTGAAGCTCGGCACGCCGGACTTCCCGCAAGGCAAGGTCAAGTTCGACGACACCTTCGGCAAGGAGATGGAGACGTACCGCGACAGCGTGACCATCCGCGTGCCGGTGGCGGCGGCGCCGGCGGACGGCAAGTGGACGCTGACTGTCACCTCGCAGGGCTGTGCCGACAAGGGCCTGTGCTATCCACCGATGGAAAGCGTCTACAAGGTCGGCGGCACCGGCCTGGCCGACCTGTTCGGCAAACGCGGGCGCTCCGATGCGCCCGCTGCGGCCCCACTGCAGGCTCAGCCAGCCCAGCCGGCTCCCGCTGCGACGCTGCGTGCCGATGACAGCGACCGCATCGCCGGGGCGCTGGCGAGCCGCAACGTGGGTTTGATCGCGGCACTCTTCTTCGGCCTGGGCCTGCTGCTGACCTTCACGCCGTGCGTGCTGCCGATGGTGCCGATCCTGTCCTCGATCGTCGTCGGCGAGCATGTCACGCGCAGCCGTGCGCTGGTGGTGTCGCTGGCCTATGTACTGGGCATGGCGGTGGTGTACACCGCCGTCGGCGTGGCGGCCGGGCTGCTGGGCGAAGGCCTGTCGGCCGCGCTGCAGACGCCATGGGTGCTGGGCCTGTTCGCCGCGCTGATGGTGGCGCTGGCACTGTCGATGTTCGGCCTGTACGAACTGCAGCTGCCGCAGCGCTGGCAGGCGCGGCTGACGGAGTCGTCCAACCGCCGCCAGGGCGGCCAGGTGGTTGGTGCAGCGGCCATGGGCGCGATCTCCGCGCTGATCGTCGGACCGTGCGTGACCGCGCCGCTGGCGGGGGCGCTGGCCTATATCGCGCAGACCCGCGATGCGGTCATCGGCGGCGCGGCGCTGTTTGCGATGGCGATCGGCATGGGCGTGCCGCTGGTGCTGGTGGGCGTGGGCGCGGGCAACCTGCTGCCGCGCGCCGGCCGCTGGATGGAGGTGACCAAGCGCTTCTTCGGCTTCCTGCTGCTGGGTGTGGCGTTGTGGATGCTCGGGCCGGTGCTGCCGGCATGGACGACGATGCTGCTGCTGGCGGCATTGCTGCTGGTGGCCGCGGTGTTCCTCGGCGCTTTTGACGGGCTTGGGGCCGATCCGCGCAACCTGGTGCGCGTGGGCAAGGGTCTTGGCGTATTGTTCGCGATCGCCGCGGCCATCGTGCTGATCGGCGTGGCGTCGGGCGGGCGCGATCCGCTGCAGCCGCTGTCACACCTGAGCGCGGGCCGCAGTGGTGCGGAAAGCGCGGGCGCCGCCCAGGCGGTGCGCTTCGAGCGCGTGCGCAGCGTCGCGGAACTGGATGCCCGCATGGCGCAGGCCGCCGCGGCCGGCAAGCCGGTGCTGCTCGATTTCTATGCCGACTGGTGCGTCAGCTGCAAGGAAATGGAGCGCATGACCTTCGTCGACCCGCGCGTGCGCGCGCGGCTCTCCGAGATCGTGCTGCTGCAGGCGGACGTGACCGCCAACAATGCCGACGACAAGGCGCTGCTCAAGCGTTTCGGGCTGTTCGGGCCGCCGGGGATCATCCTGTTCGGACCCGATGGGCGCGAGCGCCCGGTGCGGGTGATCGGCTACCAGTCGGCCAACCGGTTCCTGGAGAGCCTGGAGCGCGCCTTCGGCAAGCGTACCAGCACCTGAGGCGTACCTGCGCCTGCGCTAGTGTTCCAGCTGCCGCGCCACGGCCCACAGCGCGCCCAGCACCACTACCACCGCCCCCATCAGGCTGATCGACCACCAGAATCCCTCCGGCGCCTGCAGCCAGGGCATGCGCTCGAAGTTCATGCCGAAGATGCCGGTGATCAGCGTCAGCGGCATGAACAGCGCCGTGATCAGCGTCAGCATGCGCATGGTGCGGTTGGTGCGGTGGGCCACCGCCGAAAAGTGGATCTGCACCGCCGACTCGATGGAATCCTCCAGCCGGCGCGCATGCGCGAGCACGCGCTGGATATGCTCCATCACATCGTTGATGCGCACCAGCAACACTTCGTCGCGCCCCGTGGTATCCACCGGGGTGCCGTGCTGGTCGCTGCTGTAGCGGTTTTCCAGCAAGCTGTCGCGGAATTCCTGCAGCGCATCGCGCTGCTCCTCGCTCAGGTGCTCCAGCTTGCGCAGCTGGATGCGCGCGTCGAGAAGACCTTCCCAGCTGGAAAAACTGCGGCGCGAGTTCAGCAGCGCGCGCTGCCAGCGGTCGAGCTGGCGTGTCAGCGGGGCGCGCAGTTCGAGGTAGCGGTCCACCATCGCATTGAGCAGGCGCAGCATCAGGTCCTCGGGCCGGTTCGGCGGACGCACGCCGTGCAGCAAGGTCTGGCCGTTGCCGCGCGCGGGCGACGCCTGCGGCCGCGGTGCCTGGCAGAGCTCGAGCAGGCGCTGGCGCACCTGGTCGACGGTGCGCGACGGGCCGTTGCGTACCGTGACCAGCAGCGTATCGAAGACGAAGAACGTGACCGGCTGCGTGTCGATTTTGGCCAGTGCGGGCAGGAAGCCGGGCGGATATCGGCGCGCACGTGCCGTCGTCGCATCGCCAGACGTCCTGGGCGCATTGGCCGGCGTTGCCTCCGGCGGCTCGGCCTCGGCGATCGCGCGGCTGGTCTCGAAGGTCAGCTTGCGGAAGATCACCATGTCATACGCGTTGGTCGTGTCGAAATACGATGGATGCGCGGCATTGGTGGCGTCGGCCAGGTGCAGGTCGAGGATCGAAGCGCCCGCGAGCTGGCGCACGTTCTCGCGCCAGGCATCCGGGGCAGCGGTGACTTCCTCGGTGGAAAAGTCCGCCCAGACGAACAGCGCGGCGGCATTGCCGCCGAGGAAGCTGCCCGCTGCGGCGAGCGAGGCGAGCGGGTGTACCTGGCTGGCCGAGAAGCCGAGCAGTTCCATAGGCGCTTGGTTTCCGACAGGGTGATGCCGGTCAGGCGGCCAGCAGGCGCGCGGCGTCGCGGGCGAAATAGGTCAGGATGCCGTCGGCGCCGGCGCGGCGGAACGCCAGCAGCGATTCCATCATGACCTTGTCGTGGTCGAGCCAGCCGTTCTGCGCGGCGGCCTTCAGCATCGCGTACTCGCCGCTGACCTGGTAGACGTAGGTCGGGAAGCGGAACTCGTCCTTCACGCGGCGCACGATGTCGAGATACGGCATGCCGGGCTTGACCATCACCATGTCGGCGCCTTCGAGGATGTCCTGCGCCACTTCGCGCAGAGCCTCGTCGGTGTTGGCCGGGTCCATCTGGTAGGTCATCTTGTTGCCCTTGCCCAGGTTGGCGGCCGAGCCGACCGCGTCGCGGAAGGGGCCATAGAAGGCCGATGCGTACTTGGCCGAGTAGGCCATGATGCGGGTGTGGATGTGCCCGTTGTCTTCCAGCGCCGTGCGCACCGCGCCGATGCGGCCGTCCATCATGTCGGACGGCGCCACGATATCGACGCCCGCGTCGGCCTGGGCCAGCGCCTGGCGCACCAGGATCTCCACGGTGGTGTCGTTGATGACGTAGCCGTTTTCATCCAGCACGCCGTCCTGGCCGTGGCTGGTGTAGGGGTCGAGCGCGACGTCGCACAGCACGCCGAGTTCCGGGAAGCGGTCCTTCAGCGCCCGCACCGCGCGCGGCACCAGGCCGTCCGGATTGATGGCTTCGATGCCATCCGGCGTTTTCAGCGACGGGTCGATCACCGGGAACAGCGCGAGCACCGGGATGCCGAGCTTGACGCAGTCTTCGGCCACCGGCATCAGCAGGTCCACGGAGACCCGCTCGACGCCCGGCATCGACGCCACGGACTGGCGCTGGTTCTGGCCGTCAAGGATGAACACCGGGTAGATCAGGTTGTCCGGCGACAGGCGATGCTCGCGCATCATGCGGCGGGAGAAATCGTCGCGGCGCATGCGGCGCGGGCGGTACTCGGGGAAGGTCGACATGGCAGGCTTCTTGTGCTGGAGACGGGACCGGAAGGTCCCGGTTGCCAGCCGGCAAGCACTGCGCGCGCGGCGCAAGGATGCCGGCTGAAGAAAAACTAAACTTTTATGCGTGCCCGCCATCATACTCGCGGACACTATGCGTTGCGCCTTGCGTGGCACGGGTGTCCCCCGCTACTCCTCCCTGAGCGGGTACCCGCCCCAGCGGCGGGAAAGTTCGTCCCCGTTGCTTGCAGCGGGGCTTTTTTTGCGCGCTGACTACACTGCGGCGTTATGCCGCAGGGCCTGTGGAAGCGGGAGGAACAGCCGCCGTCGGTGCCGCGGCGTCCTGCGCGGCGTTCTTCTGCGCTTCCGGCAGGTTGAGCCAGCCGGCGATCACACCCTGCGCTTCTTCGATGCCGCGGCGCTTGAGACTCGAAAACAGCTGTGCCGTCAGCGGCACCGGCGTTTCCAGCTGCTCTGCATAGCCCTGCAGCATCTTGCGCGTCTCGCGCAGCGCCTTGGCGTTCTCGCTGTTGGTGAGCTTGTCGGCCTTGGTCAGCAGCACGTGGATCGGTTTGCCGGTGGGCAGGAACCACTCGACCATCTGGCAATCGAGATCGGTGAACGGCCGGCGCGCATCCATCATCAGGATCAGCCCCGACAGTTGCGGCCGCGTCTGCACGTAGTCGCTCAGCAGGCCCTGCCAGTGGTACTTGGCCGAGCCCGACACCTCTGCGTAGCCATAGCCGGGGAGGTCGACCAGGAACGCCTGCGGTTCCGGCGCCTTGACGGGAGCCACCGTGAAATAGTTGATGTGCTGCGTGCGTCCGGGCGTGCGCGAGGAAAACGCCAGCCGCTTCTGGTTGCACAGGATGTTGATGGCGGTGGACTTGCCGGCATTGGAGCGGCCGGCGAATGCCACCTCGGGCACGGCCGTGGCGGGCAGGTCGCGCAGGTGGTTGACGGTAATGAAGAAGCGGGCCTGGTGAAGGAGGGACATGCGCGATAGCGGTAGGGCGGGGCGCCGCGGCGGCGCAACTGGCGCTGGCCGTGGCCGGGTTACCGCCAGGGTGGGGAGGGCTGCGGCGGGGCCGCTCGCCGGGTTTGATCTGGCGCAGCGCGAGACCGTTTCAACACGGCACAGCAGGGCGCAAGGCATCAATCCGGCACATAACTTATTGTACAATACGCCGGTTTACGGTCTCCTGATCGGGTGACGCGCGACATCCTTTGCCGCGTGGCTCGGCTGCCGTTGTCCGGACGGGAAGCCTCGTTGTGTCGTCCTATCGTGGGCACGGCCTTGTTTCGCATCATGCGTTGCACCTCAGGTGCCGCAGCGGCGGATCAGGGGCTGGCGGGGGTCTGCCGCCAGGCAAACCGCAGCGGATCGGTCATCCGCTCGGGTCGCCACGATGTCAGGCCTTTGCCCCGGCGCGTCCTCACCGCCGGCAGAGTGCCGGCCGGCATGCATCACGGTATCCAAAACAATTCAGAGAAGGTGTGCGAATGAACCGCATTGCGAAGATTCTGGGTGTCCTGGCACTGGCCGTTCCTGCAGCCGCCCTTTCCGGACTGGCATCTGCCGCAGAGCAGGCCGCCGCAAAGGCCGACCCGGCCAAGGGTGAGACGCTGTACACGCAAGGTGCCCCCGATCGCAATGTGCCCGCCTGCCTGAGCTGCCACGGCGCAGCCGGCAACAGCGCGGCCGCCGCCAACCCCAAGCTGGCCGCCCAGCATCCGGAATACGTCCACAAGCAGCTGGCCGACTTCAAGTCCAAGGCGCGCAACAATGCGATCATGGTGCCGATGGCATCGGTGCTGACCGACGAGGAAATGCGCAACATTGGCGCCTACCTGGCCAAGCAGCCGATCAAGCCGGCCACCGCCAAGAACAAGGACACGATCGAGGAAGGCCAGAAGATCTACCGTGGCGGCATCGCCGCCAAGGGCGTGCCGGCCTGTGCCGCCTGCCATGGTCCCTCCGGCGCCGGCATCCCGGCCCAGTATCCGCGTATTGGCGGACAGTGGTCGGAATACACCGAGGCACAGCTGGTGGCGTTCCGCCAGGGCACCCGCAAGAACAATTCGGTCATGACGACCATCGCCGCCAAGATGTCGGATGCCGAGATCAAGGCGGTGGCGGACTACGTCGCCGGCGTCCGGTAACGACGCTAGCGCAGTACGCTGGCGCCGCCAGGCGCCGGTGCTTCGGCATGCAGCCCGCGTGGCATGCAACCGAACGCGCCTGTCACAATCGAAAGGGGTGGCCTGCTCGTCCAAGCAAGGCCACCCTTTTTTATTTCAAAGCAGCACGTTTGTCTTAGGTTTCACTGCACATGTCGACCGCTTCCACTTCAGGGCTGCACCTGAAGACCCCTCACCGCGTGTTGCGCGACGCGGTCGAATTGTTGTCCTCGATGCGCTTCGCGATCGCGCTGCTGACCGTGATCTCCATCGCCAGCGTGATCGGCACCGTGCTCAAGCAGAACGAGCCGTATCCGAACTACGTCAACCAGTTCGGGCCGTTCTGGGCCGATGTCTTCCATACGCTGTCGCTGCAGAAGGTCTACGGCTCGTGGTGGTTCCTGCTGATCCTGGCCTTCCTGGTGGCGTCCACCACGCTCTGCCTGGTGCGCAACACGCCAAAGATGATTGCGGACATGCGCTCATGGAAGGACCATGTGCGCGAGCGCAGCCTGCGTGCCTTCCACCATCGCGGCGAGTTCGACGGCGCACGCGCGCGCGCCGAGGCTGTCGGCAGGCTGTCGGCGCTGCTGCGCAACCGCGGCTACCGCATCAAGGCCGTCGAGCATGACGGTGCCACGCTGCTGGCGGGCAAGGCGGGGGCGGCCAACAAGGTCGGCTATATCCTGGCGCATACCGCCATCGTGGTGATCTGCATAGGCGGCCTGCTCGACGGCGACATGCTGATCCGCGCGCAGATGTGGCTGGGTGGCAAGACCCCGATCAGCGGCAACGCGGTGATCAGCGAGATCCCGTCGCAGCACCGGCTGCCGGCGACCAACCCCGGCTTTCGCGGCAATGCCTACGTGCCCGAGGGGCAAACCGTGTCCACGGCCATCCTGAACGTCGCCGACGGCGCACTCGTGCAGGACCTGCCCTTCGCGCTCACGCTCAAGAAGTTCTCGATCGACTTCTACGAGACCGGCATGCCCAAGCTGTTCGCCTCCGATGTGATCGTCACCGACCGCGTCACCGGCAAGCAGACCGAGGCCACCATCAAGGTGAACGAGCCGCTGATCGTCGACGGTATCGCCATCTACCAGTCCAGCTTCGAGGACGGCGGCTCGCGCCTGAAGTTCGTCGGCTACCCGATGCAGGGCACCGCGCGCGGCACCTTTGCCATCGACGGTGCCGTGGGCGGCAAGGCGCCGCTGAAGGACACCGGCACCGTCGCGGACAGCGAAGGCGTGACGGTCGAATTCAGCGACTTCCGGCTGATGAATATCGAGAACGTCACCGATGCCTCGGGCAAGCCCGATGCGCGCGGCGTCGCGCGCAAATCGCTGAACGAGACGCTGGAGAAGCACCTGGGTGCCGCGGCCAGCGCCGACCGGGCCAAGACGCTGCGCAATGTCGGCCCCTCGGTGCAGTACAAGCTGCGCGATCGCACCGGGCAGGCGCGCGAGTACAACAACTACATGGTGCCCGTGCAGATAGACGGGCAGTCGGTGTTCCTGGCCGGCATGCGCGAATCGCCGAGCGAGCAGTTCCGCTACCTGCGCATTCCCGCCGACGACCAGGGCAGCGTTGCCGACTGGATGCGCCTGCGCGCCGCGCTGCAGGACCGCGCGCTGCGCGGCGAGGCCGCGCGCCGCTTTGCGCTGGCCTCGATGCCGGGAGACGACAAGGCCGACCTGCGCCGCCAGCTTGCCGAAAGCGCGCTGCGCGCGCTCGACCTGTTTGCCGGCGCCACGCGACCGACCCCGGACTCGCCGCCGGGCGGCTTCACCGCGATCGCGGCATTCCTGGAAAAGTCAGTGCCGCAGGCCGAGCAGCAGAAGGCCGCCGACGTGCTGCTGAAGATCCTGAATGGCTCGATGTGGGAGCTGTGGCAGCTGGCACGCGCCCAGGACAAGCTGCCGGTGGTGCCCAACAGCGCCCAAAGCGGCACCTTCCTGCAACAGGCGATCAATACGCTGTCGGACAGTTTCTTCTACGGCGCACCGGTGTTCCTGCAGCTCGACGAGTTCAAGGAAATCAAGGCCAGCGTGTTCCAGATGACCCGTGCGCCGGGCAAGAACATCGTGTATCTTGGTTGTCTGCTGCTGACGCTGGGCGTGTTCGCGATGTTCTATATCCGCGAGCGCCGCGTCTGGATCTGGATCAAGGACAAGCCCGCCGAGGGAGAGGCCGCGACGCCCGGCAGCCAAGTGCTGATGGCGATGTCGACCCAGCGCCGCACGATGGACTTCGAAAAGGAATTCACGGCACTGCGCGACGACGTCGGCCGTGCCGCCGGCGGGATCCCCGCTGAAGCGCCACATCAAGGCGGCAGCCATTAAACAAGCAGGTACGCTATGTCTTCAAACGTGACCACGCAAGCCACGCGCGCCACGCCCGCCCACGGGGGTGCCGGCGATGAGGCTTATCTCGAACCTTCCTTCCTGCGCCGGCTGACGTGGGTGGACTGGCTGTTCGCGCTGGCCTTGGCCGTCGGCGCCGGCATTGCGCTGTCGCAATATGCGCAATGGATGGATGGCTACGACAAGGCCGTGCTGATCGGCGCCGTGCCTGCCTTTGCACTGCTCGGCTGGCACTGGAAGCCGGTACGTCCGCTGATGCTGGGGCTGACGGTGCTGTCGCTGTTCGCGATCCAGCTCTATCAGGGCCAGCTCGCGCGCGCGGACCAGGTCTTCTTCCTCAAGTACCTCCTGTCGAGCCAGTCGGCCATCCTGTGGATGAGCGCGCTGGTGTTCCTGTCCACGCTGTTCTACTGGGTCGGGCTGGCCACGCGCTCGGACACCGGCTACAGCATCGGCAGCAAGCTGTGCTGGGGCGCGATCGTGCTGGGTTTCACCGGCATGCTGGTGCGGTGGTACGAGTCGTACCTGATCGGCCATGACGTCGGCCATATTCCCGTCTCGAACCTGTACGAAGTGTTCGTGCTGTTCACGCTGGTCACGTCGCTGTTCTACCTGTACTACGAAGGCCGCTACGCCACGCGCGCGCTGGGGCCGTTCGTGATGCTGGTGGTGTCGGCCGCGGTGGGCTTCCTGCTGTGGTACACGGTCAGCCGCAACGCGCAGGAAATCCAGCCGCTGGTGCCGGCGCTGCAGAGCTGGTGGATGAAGATCCACGTGCCGGCCAACTTTATCGGCTACGGCACCTTTGCGCTGGCGGCGATGGTGTCGGTCGCGTACCTGCTCAAGCAGCGCGGCATTCTCGCCGAGCGGCTGCCGTCGCTGGAGCTGCTCGATGACGTGATGTACAAGGCCATCGCGGTCGGGTTTGCCTTCTTCACCATCGCCACCATCCTGGGCGCGCTGTGGGCGGCCGAAGCCTGGGGCGGTTACTGGAGCTGGGACCCGAAGGAGACCTGGGCACTGATCGTGTGGCTGAACTATGCGGCATGGCTGCACATGCGGCTGATGAAGGGCCTGCGCGGCACGGTGGCTGCGTGGTGGGCGCTGGTCGGACTGCTGGTGACGACCTTTGCCTTTCTCGGCGTCAATATGTTCCTGTCCGGCCTGCACAGCTACGGGGAGCTCTGACCGTCGCATGCGACGCGCCATGGTGCGATGCAAAGAACCTGCCTCCCGGCAGGTTTTTTTTCGACTTTTTTGCAACGTGACGGAATAAAGGCATCACATCGGGTGTTTACTGGAGGAGCGGTGCCGGCTGGCGGCATCGGTTAGCATGGAGAACAAGATCATGGCACGTGTGCGTCTTACCTCTGCAGCATCCCTCGTTCGTCCCGCCGCGCTGGCGCTCGGCTGCGCGGCTGTCCTGCTCGCCGGCTGCTCCGGCATGGGCATGGGCGGCAGCAGTACCGGCAACATGCCGCCCACGGTGAAGGTGACCAGTGGCGTGCTGACCGATCCGCAGGGCCTGACGCTGTACACCTTCGACCGCGACACCGCCAACAGCGGCAAGAGCGCTTGCAACGGCCCCTGTGCCACCAACTGGCCGCCGCTGATGGCCGCGCCGGGTTCGAACGCGTCGGGCCAATACACCATCATCACGCGCGATGATGGCGGCAAGCAGTGGGCCTACCGCGGCATGCCGCTGTACCGCTTTGCCAAGGACGCCAAGCCTGGCGACAAGACCGGTGACAATCTCAACAACGTCTGGCACGTCGCCAAGCCCTGACGGGCTGACGCCCTGGACGTCCTGAAGCACGCCACGGCATGGACGGCTTTGAAGGCCAGCTCGTAGCGCTGGCGCCGCGGCTGCGGCGCCACGCGCGCGGTCTCACCGGCGACGCGGCACAGGCCGACGACCTGGTGCAGGACACGCTCGAGCGCGCGCTGCGCTACCGCTGGCGCTTCCGCCTGCGCCCCGGCGCCTGGTGGGGCGACGGCGCCGACGGCCTGTTGCCGTGGCTGCTGACCCTGATGCACCGGCTGCGCCTGAACAGCTTGCGGCGCAAGGACCTGGTGGTGGCCACCGACACCCTGCCCGAGGTCAGCGCGCCCGCGGCCGACCCCGGCCTGCGCCGCGACCTGCTGCAGGCGCTGGCGCAGCTGCCCGAAGCCCAGCGCGCGGTGCTGCTGCTGGTCAGCCTGGAGCAACTGACCTATGCCGAGGCGGCGCGCGTGCTCGACATCCCGCAAGGCACGGTGATGTCGCGCCTGGCGCGTGCGCGCGAGCAGATGCGGCGCTTGCTCGACGGCGGTGCTCCCGGCCAGCCGGTGCCTGCCGCCAGTTCACTGCAGCGGGTGAAATGATGTCCGCGATCCACGAAGCCGATCTTCATGCCTACGCCGACGGCCAGCTGTCCGGCGCGCGCCGCGCCGCGGTGGAGGCGTACCTGGCGCAGCACCCCGGCGCAGCAGCGCAGGTCGCCGCGTGGCGCCGCCAGGCCGATGCGCTGCACGGCATGCTGGATCCCGTATTGAACGAACCGGTGCCATTGGCCGCGCTGCCGCCCGCCCTGCATGGCGAGCCGCGCCAGGCCGGGCGCCGGCGCGCGCCGCGCTGGACCATGGCGCTGGCCGCGGGCTGCGCCTCGGTGGCATTGCTGGCGCTCGGCGGCGCGCTCGGCTGGATGGCCCACGATCGCATCGGCAGCACCACCGTAGCGATGGCACCCGGCGAGCGCTTCGCTCGCGAGGCGCTCGCCACGCATGTGGTTTACGCGCCGGAAATGCGCCACCCGGTGGAAGTCGCCGCCAGCGACGAGGCGCACCTGATCGCGTGGTTGTCCAAGCGCCTCGGCATGGCGCTGCAAGTGCCCGACCTGCGCGCGCAGGGCTTCCACCTGATCGGCGGACGGCTGGGCGTGGCCGAAGGCGGCCCGTCCGCCATCCTGATGTACGAAGCGGACGACGGCACGCGCCTGTCGCTGCAGTTGCGGCGCATGGCGCAGGGCACGCCCGACACCGGCTTCCGCGTCGAGCGCATGCCGCGCGAAGGCGCACGGCGGCCGGCTGCCAGGCCGGCTACAGGGCCGGCGCCGATGGCGTTCTACTGGATCGACCGCGACCTCGGCTTTGCGCTGGCCGGGCCGCTGGAGCGTGCCCGGCTGCTGACGCTGGCGCAGGCGGTCTACCAGCAATACCAGGGCGGCTAGCCGCCGGTGTGGCGCCTGCGCCGCACCGAAAAAATTTGTCAGGACTGGCCCGCACGCCACGACCAAGCCCTGAGTCCAATCCTGCAAGCGCCCGGCAACGAGGAAAACCATGTTGATTCCTTCCCCCAAATGGCTGCGCGGCGGCGATATCGCCGCCGACGAGATCACCCCCCGCGATGTCTTCGAGTCGCGCCGCCGCATGCTCGCGCTGGCCGCCGCAGGTGCCGCCGGCGCCACGCTGGCGCCATGGTTTGCCCGCAACGCCTGGGCGCAGCACGGCCCGAAGCTGGCGGCCACGCCCAACAATGCTTATGTCGTGACCGAGAAGCGTACGCCCTACCAGGACGTGACCACCTACAACAATTTCTACGAGTTCGGTACCGACAAGTCCGACCCGGCCCGCAACGCCGGCACGCTGCGCCCGCGCCCATGGCAGGTGTCGGTGGAAGGGCTGGTGAAAACGCCCAGGGTCTACGATCTCGATGAACTGATGAAAGTCGCGGCGATGGAAGAGCGCGTCTACCGCCTGCGCTGCGTCGAAGGCTGGTCGATGGTGATCCCCTGGATCGGCTATCCGCTGGCCGAGCTGATCAGGCGCGTCGAGCCGCAACCCGGCGCGAAATACGTGCAGTTCATCACGCTCGCCGACAAGAAGCAGATGCCTGGCGTCAGCAGCAGCGTGCTCGACTGGCCCTACAGCGAAGGCCTGCGCATGGACGAGGCGATGCACCCGCTGGCGCTGCTGACCTTCGGCCTGTATGGCGAGGTGCTGCCCAACCAGAACGGTGCGCCGGTGCGCATGGTGGTGCCGTGGAAATACGGCTTCAAGAGCGCCAAGTCGATCGTCAGGATCCGCTTTGTCGACAAGCAGCCGCCCACCAGCTGGAACCTGGCGGCGCCGCAGGAATACGGTTTCTATTCCAACGTGAACCCCGACGTCGACCACCCGCGCTGGAGCCAGGCGACCGAACGCCGCATCGGCGAGGAGCGCGGCGGCGGTTTCGGCGCGCTGTTCGCGCCCAAGCGCAAGACGCTGCCGTTCAACGGCTACGGCCAGCAGGTGGCAGCGCTGTACCAGGGCATGGACCTGAAGAAGAACTTCTGATGGCAGGCGAACGCATGGCTTCCACTACCAACGCCGCGACCGCCGCGACCGCCGCGACCGCCGCGGGCGGCGTGGCGCGCAAGCAGCCGGCCGGCCTGGCAGCGCTGTCGCCGCAGCGCGTGCGCGCCATCAAGATCGCCTTGTGGCTGCTGGCGCTGCTGCCGTTCGTCCGGCTGCTTTACCTTGGCGCAACCGGGCAATACGGCGCCAACCCGCTGGAATTCGTCACCCGCTCCACCGGCACCTGGACCCTGGTGATGCTGTGCCTGACGCTGGCGATCACGCCGCTGCGCCGGCTGACCGGCTGGAACTGGCTGATCAGGCTGCGCCGCATGCTGGGTTTGTTTGCGTTCTTCTATGGGCTGCAGCACTTCCTGCTGTGGATCGGCGTGGATCGCGGCTTCGACCTGGCCTACATGATCAAGGACGTGTACAAGCGTCCCTTCATCACGGTGGGGTTCACGGCGTTCGTGCTGATGGTGCCGCTGGCGCTGACGTCGACCAACGGCATGGTGCGCCGCCTGGGCGGCAAGCGCTGGCAGGCGCTGCACAAGCTGGTCTATGCGACCGCGGTGCTGGCGATCCTGCACTACTGGTGGCACAAGGCGGGCAAGAACGACTTCGGCGAAGTCTCGATCTATGCCGCGGTGGTATTCGTGCTGCTGGGGATGCGGGTCTGGTGGTGGGCGCGCAAGGGCAGGGCTGCCTGATGAACTGCAGCGCCGCAGCCGGCCCCATAGCCGGCTGCGCTGCGCAGATCAGTCCTGCAGCAGGCGCTCGTCGCGGAACAGGTCTTCGACCAGCTCGCGCTCGCGCACCAGGTGCACGCGGGCGCCGTCCACCATCACTTCGGCGGCGCGCGGGCGGGTGTTGTAGTTCGAGCTCATGGTGAAGCCGTACGCGCCGGCGGACATCACCGCCAGCAGGTCGCCCGGCTGCACCGCCAGCGCGCGGTCGCGGCCAAGCCAGTCGCCCGACTCGCATACCGGGCCGACGATGTCGTAGGTCACCGGCGCAGCAGCGCGCAGCGCCACCGGCTCGATGCGGTGGTACGCCTCGTACATTGCCGGTCGGGCCAGGTCGTTCATGGCTGCATCCACGATGCAGAAATTCCGGGCTTCGCCGGGCTTGAGGAATTCCACCTGCGTCAGCAGCACGCCGGCATTGCCCACCAGCGAACGGCCCGGCTCGAACAGCACCTCGCGGTGGCCATGGCCACGCGCGGCCACGCGTTCGAGCAGCGTGGTGGCAAAGCCGGTGATGTCGGGCGGGGTCTCGTCGGTGTAGGTGATGCCCAGGCCGCCGCCCACGTCGATGTGCTCGAGGTTGATGCCCTCGCGCTCAAGTGCCTCGACCACGTCCAGCACCTTGTCCAGCGCTTCCAGGTAGGGCTCGACCTCAGTGATCTGCGAGCCGATATGGCAGTCGATGCCGGTCACTTCCAGGTGCGGCAGCGCCGCCGCGGCGCGGTAGGTCGGCAGCACGTCCTCGAAGGCAATGCCGAACTTGTTGCCCTTCAGGCCGGTGGAAATATACGGATGGGTCCTGGCGTCGACATCCGGGTTGATGCGCAGCGACACGCGCGCGCGCTTGCCGAGCCGGCCGGCAACCTCGTTCAATCGGTCCAGCTCGGGGATCGACTCGACATTGAAGCAGCGCACGTCGTGCGCCAGCGCCAGTTCCATCTCCGCCGCGCTCTTGCCCACGCCCGAGAACACCACCTTGCGCGCATCGCCGCCGGCGGCCAGCACGCGCTTGAGTTCGCCGCCCGAGACAATGTCGAAGCCCGCCCCCAGTTTGGCGAACACCTGCAGCACCGCCAGGTTGGAATTGGCCTTCATGGCGTACTGGACCTGCGCCTTGCGGCCTTGGCAGGCGGCGGCGTAGGCCTGGTACGCAGCGGTCAGCGCCGCGCGCGAATAGACATAGGTGGGCGTGCCGAATTCAGCGGCGATCTGCGCCAGCGGTACCTGCTCGACGGCAAGCGCACCGTCCTGGCGATGGAAGAAAGCGGTCATGGTTATCGGGTAGTGGGGGCGGCGGGCGACGATGCCGGCTGGTCGGCCGGAGCCGGTGCCGGAGCAGGCGTAGGAAGGGGCACCGCATCGGTGCGGCCCAGGCCGGGATCGGCCACGGTGGGCGCAGTCGGCTCGGGCGGTACCTTGGGCATGGTCAGCGGCCCGCGGATGCCGCATCCGGCCAGCAGGGGCATCGCAAGGGTGGCGGCAAACGCCGATACAATCGCAACACGACGCAGCATCGGTTGTCCCATCGGTCGTCCTTTAGGCTGTTGGCATGACGTTGGCGAGATCCGGCGCAATGACGCGCAATGACGCGCAATGACGCATTGCGGGCCGGGTCGTCCAGGCACTGCGCTACATGAATTCTCAACAAAAAACGCCGTTCGCGCCACGTACGCCCGGTTCGGGCAGCGGCGGCAACGGCGGTCTCGGAGTTTAGCATGCCCCCCTTGAGCGAAAGCGAGTTCCTCGCCCTGGCCACGCAGGAGCTGGACCGCATCGAAGCCGCGGTCGAAGCGGCTGCCGACGCGGCCGATGCCGATGTGGAAATCAGCCGCACCGGCAACGTGATGGAGCTGGAGTTCGAGAACGGCTCCAAGATCATCATCAACAGCCAGGCGCCAATGCAGGAACTGTGGGTCGCGGCGCGCTCCGGCGGCTTCCACTTCCGCCGCGAAGGCGAGCGCTGGATCGACACGCGCAACGGCGGCGAGCTGTACGCGGCGCTGTCGGGCTATGTGAGCGAGCAGGCAGGAACGACGCTGAAGCTAAGCTAAGGCGACGGGTTTGGGTGCACCAGAGCCGCCCGAACTGGCCTCAGCAAGGTGTTCTCCCTCTCCCATCAGGGGAGAGGGTTGGGGTGAGGGGTGGTCTAGCCAGGAATCACAACAAGCAGGGCCAACGGTTTTAACCCACCACCCTCAGCCTTTGAAGCTCAAGCCCCGCCGAACATTTCCAGGATCTTGCGCTTCTCCTGCTCGGTATCCGGCGACGGTGTCGTCGTCGTGGATTCCTCCGGCTTGCCCGGCCACGGATCGCCCAGGCCCACCGAGGCCACGCCGGCACCGCCCGCGTTCTCCTCGAAGGTCCAGTCGCCGCCCACCATCAGCACGCCTTCGGGCGCCGGCCGTTCCGGCGACTCGGGCACGCCCTTGAGCGCCTTGCTCATGTAGCCGACCCAGATCGGCAGCGCCAGCCCGCCACCGGTCTCGCGCACGCCCAGGCTCTTGGGCTGGTCGTAGCCCATCCAGGCGATTGCCACCAGGTTGGGCGTGTAGCCGGCGAACCAGGCATCGACCGCGTCGTTGGTGGTACCGGTCTTGCCGGCCAGGTCGTTGCGGCCCAGGCGCTGCTTGGCGCTGCTGGCGGTACCGTAGCGGACCACGTCGCGCAGCATGGTGTCGGCGATAAAGGCGGTGCGTGCGTCGAGCACGCGCACGGCATCGGTGCCGGCGCGTTGCGGATGGGTTTCGGAGATCACGTTGCCGCGCGCATCCACCACCTTCTGGATCAGGTACGGGTTGACGCGGTAGCCGCCGTTGGCGAATACCGAGTACGCGCCCGCCATCTGCAGCGGCGTCACGGCGCCGGAGCCCAGCGCCATCGGCAGATAGGCGGGATGCTTGTCGGCCTCGAAGCCGAAGCGGGTGATGTAGTCCTGCGCATACTGCGTGCCGATCGCGCGCAGGATCCGCACCGAAACCAGGTTCTTGGACTTGGCCAGCGCGCGGCGCATGGTCATCGGGCCTTCGAAGCGGCCGTCGTAGTTCTTCGGCTCCCACACCTGGCCGCCGGTATCGGGGCCGATCGTCAGCGGCGCGTCATTGATTACCGTGGCCGGCGAGAAACCCTTCTCCAGCGCCGCCGAATAGATGAACGGCTTGAAGCTCGAACCCGGCTGGCGCCAGGCCTGCGTCACGCGGTTGAACTTGTTGCGGTTGAAGTCGAAGCCGCCCACCATCGCACGGATCTCGCCGTCCTGCGGGCTCAGCGACACGAACGCGGCGGCCACTTCCGGCAGCTGCGTGACCGACCAGTTGCCCTTGTCATCCTGCGTCACGCGGATGATCGCGCCGGGACGCATCTTCATCTTGGGCTGGGCATTGGCCGACATCGACGGCGAGATAAAGCGCAGCGCCGAGCCTTCGATGGTCGCCACCTCGCCCGACAGCAGCGTGGCCTTGACCTGCTTGGACGACACGCTGGTGACCACGGCCGAGCGCAGGTCGCCGCTGCCCGGGTGCTCGACCAGCGCATCGTCGATCGCCTGCTCGCGCTCGGCCGGATCGGAAGGCAGGTCGATAAAGGCTTCGGGGCCGCGGTAGCCGTGCTTGCGCTCGTAGTTCATGATGCCGGTGCGCACGGCTTCGTACGCCGCATCCTGGTCGGGCTTGGTCAGCGTGGTGTAGACCGTCAGGCCGCGCGTATAGGTTTCTTCGCGGTACTGCGCGTACATCAGCTGGCGCACGATTTCGGCGACGTACTCGGCGTGGGTCGAGAACTCGTTGCCCTCGGTGCGCACCTTCAGTTCCTCGTGCACCGCTGCGTCATATTGCTCGGGCGTGATGTAGCGCAGGTCGCGCATGCGCTGCAGGATGTATTCCTGGCGCACCTTGGCGCGGCGCGGGTTCACCACCGGGTTGTACGCCGACGGCGCCTTGGGCAGGCCGGCCAGCATCGCGGCCTCGGCCGGCGTCACGTCGCGCACCGACTTGCCGAAGTACACGCGCGCGGCGCTGTCGAAGCCATATGCGCGCTGGCCCAGGTAGATCTGGTTCATGTACAGCTCGAGGATCTGGTCCTTGTTCAGGTTGGCCTCGATCTTGTACGCCAGCAGCATCTCGTAGATCTTGCGGGTGTAGGTCTTCTCGCTCGACAGGAAGAAGTTGCGCGCCACCTGCATGGTGATGGTCGACGCACCTTGCGACAGGCCCCCGCGCAGGTTGGCCAGCCCCGCGCGCATCACGCCGACGAAGTCCACGCCGCCGTGTTCGTAGAAGCGGTCGTCCTCGATCGCCAGGACGGCCTTTTTCATCACGTCGGGGATCTCGGCGATCGGCACGAAGTTGCGGCGCTCTTCGCCGAACTCGCCGATCAGCACATTGTCCGCCGTGTAGATCCGCAACGGGATCTTGGGCCGGTAGTCGGTGATGGTGTCCAGCGAGGGCAGGTTGGGCGCAGCCACCAGCAGCGCGTAGCCGAGCAGCAGCGCGATCATGACGACACCGGCAACAACCAGCCCCACCGCCCAGAACATGAAGCGCGCCCAGATCGGGCGGCGGGCAGGGCGGGTCGGCTTCTGTTGTGCTGTGGCCATAAGGAAAATACCTAGTCAGGGGTGCCGGGCATTATATCTTCCGGCATCGGGCGCTCCGCGCGCGCAGTGCTCCGCGCGCCGCTACCACGCTGTTACAAGATGTAAGACAGCGGAAGGCGGCAAGCAGGGCGAAGTTACATGCAGCAAGCTGGCGAGGAAGGGAACCCGACGACCGTGGGGTTTTGGCAACGGATTGGCGAGAGTCTTCTGAAAAAGAAAGCGTGGTCAGACCGGCACATTGCCACCGATGCCGGTTTTTGTAAGAATCGGCCAACATATAAGAGCAAGTGTTTCGGTCAAGAAACAAGGCTCGCCCGATTAGAGCGTACAAGCCGAGGGCGAGTTCAAAGTCAGGGGGGTCACCTTGCGACGGGGCATTTTGTCGGGGCTTCTGCGCCGGACTACGGTCGGCGTGGATATCGGGTCGTCCAGTATCAAGGTAGTCGAGCTGTCCGTCGGTGGCGGCAAGCACGACTATCGGCTGGAAAAGTGCGCCAGCGAACTGCTGGACCGCAACGCCGTTGCCGATGGCAACGTCATCAACATTGAAGCCGTCGGGATCGCGCTCAAGCGTGCGCTCGGCAAGGCCGGCATCCGCTCGAAAGACGTGGTGCTGGGCGTGCCGTCCATGCTGACCGAATCACAGACGGTCAGCTTGCCGGACAACTTGTCCGAGGACGAGCTGTATTCGCAGGTCGAGTCCGAGGCACACCGGCTCTATCCGCCCTCGCAGGCGGTCAACTTCGACTTCGCCGTGATCGGCCCCAGCGAGACCGAGGGCGGCATCGGCGTGCGCGTCACCGCGGCCAACAGCGACCGCGTGCAGGAGCGCGTGACCGCTGCCGAAATGGCCGGGCTCAAGCCCCAGGTGATGGACGTCGAAGAGTACGCGGTGCAGCGCTCGATCGTGCAGATGCTGGGCGTGCCCCACGAAATGTCCGAGGCCGATGCCCGCGCGCTGCCCGTGGTGGCGGTGGTCCACCTCGGCGGCAGCCGCTCCAAGGCGATCTTCTACCAGGGCTGGAAAGAGCTCTACGAGCAGCCGCTGAACAGCTATGGCGACCAGCTCACGCAGAGCGCGGCGCGCATGTTCACGCTCGACGCGCTCAAGGCCGAGATCAAGAAGCGCAAGAATACGCTGCCCGAAGCGTGGCGCGCGCAGCTGCTCAAGCCGTCGCTGGAATCGCTGGCGCTGGAAGTGCAGGCCGCGATCGGCAACTTCATCGCCAGCTCCAGCCTGGGACGCGTCGACGAGATCCTGCTGTCGGGCGGCCATGCGTCGCTGCTGGGCGTGCAGGCGGCGATCCAGCAGCAGACCAGGATCACCACCACGCTGGCGAATCCGTTCGCCAACATGGCGACTCACGCCAAGGTCAACGAGCGCTACCTGCAGCGCGACCTGCCGGCGTATATCGTCAGTGCCGGCCTGGCCCTGCGCGGCCTGCAATAACGCACCGGAGGCATTCGAATGTCCACGAACACGCTGCCTTCGGTCAACCTGCTGCCTTACCATGAAGCCCGCAAGGCAGCGCGGCGCAAGAAGGTGTATTCCCTGCTTGGCGGCGCGGCCGCGGCCGGTGCCGCCGTCGTGCTGCTGGGCGGGCTCTATATCGACGGTCGTATCGACTCCGTGGTCGCGCTGAACCAGGTGCTGAGCGCGGAGAATGCCAGGCTCGACGGCCAGATCCGTGAGGTCAACAGCCTCAAGAAGGATATCGACGCGCTGCTGCAGCGCCAGAAGGCGGTGGAGAGCCTGCAGACCGAGCGCAACCGCCCGGTCCAGCTGCTGGAGGAACTGGTGCGCCAGGTGCCGGAAGGCGTCTACCTGACCAGCCTGAAGCAGGCGGGCGAGGCCTTCACCATCGCCGGCGTGGCGCAGTCCAATGAGCGCATTTCCGAACTGCTGCGCAACCTTGGCGGCGTGCAGTGGCTCGACAAGGCCGAGCTGGTCGAGTCCAAGGCGGTCACCATGACCAACAACCTGCGCGAGCAGCGCCGGCTGTTCGATTTCTCGATGCGCTTCGCGTACCGCGCGCCGGAAACGCCGCCGGGCGCCGATAGCAAGAAAGGCACGCCGGGCAAGCCCGCCGCCGCACCCGCTCCCGTCCCTGCAGCCGCATCCGGAAAGGCAGCCTGACCATGGCGCTCAATTCAGAAATCAACCTGGCCGACCTGACGAGCCAGTTCCGCGGGCTCAACCTCAACGAGCCGGAAACGTGGCCGGCGGCGCCGCGCGTGCTGTTCGCCGTGATGGCCGCGGCGCTGGTGCTGCTGCTGGGTTGGCAGTTCTACTGGAGCGGCAAGTTCGACGAGCTCGACCGCCAGCGGCTGGAGCAGGAAAACCTGAAGCAGGCGTACCAGTCCAAGGTGGCGCAGGTGGCCAACCTCGACGCATTGCGCGAGCAGAAGAAGCAGGTCGAGCAACGCGTCGCCCTGCTGGAGCGGCAATTGCCCAACAAGACCGAGATGGACGCGCTGCTGGCCGACGTCAACCATGCCGGCGTGGCGCGCGGCCTGCAGTTCGAGCTGTTCAAGCCCCAGGCGGCGGTGCTCAAGCCTTACTTTGCCGAGATCCCGGTGAACCTGCGCGTGACCGGCCGCTACCACGAGGTGGCGCAATTCAACGCCGACGTGGCCGCGCTGTCGCGGATCGTGTCGATGCAAAGCCTGCAGCTTGCCCATACCAAGGAGGGCGGCCTCTCGATGGAGGCGGTGGCCATGGCGTACCGTGCGCTCGATCCTGACGAGCAGGCCGCGCAGCGCAAGGCCGCCGCGGCTGCCGCCGCCGCCAAGACGGGAGGTGCCAAGTGAGCCGCACCCATCGTCCCCCTCGTACTGGCGGCTCGGCATGGCCGCGCCTGCCGGCATCGCCTCGCGTACTCGCCGTTGCCATGCTCGCCGCCGGCCTGCTTGGCGCCTGCGGTGCCAGCGATGAAGACATGCTGCGCCAGTGGATGGACGCTACGCGCAACGCTCGCGCCAAGCCGCCCGAGCCGTTGCCCGAGCCCAGGCCCTACGTACCGCGCGAGTATGCCGCGGCCAATGCGCCGGAGCCCTTCGCCCAGGCAAAAATCGGCGAACTGAACAAGACGCTGTCGGATTCGCCCGAAGCCGGGCGGCCGCGCCAGCCGCTGGAAGACTACCCCCTCGAGAATTTCAAGATGCTCGGGATGCTGAAGAAGCAGGGGGAGACCTTCGGCGTCGTACGCGTCGATAACAAGATCCACCACGTGAAGGTGGGTCAGTATCTCGGCCAGAGTTACGGCCGGGTGGTCCGCATCACCGATCAGGAGATCGTGTTGCGCGAATTAGTCCGGGAGGGGGTATCCGAGTGGAAAGAGAAAATGACCAGCCTCAAGCTGGAGGTGTCGGCATGACCCCCGCGCGCTGGTATCGTGCGCTCGCGGGCGCCGCAAGCGCGACGCTGGCGCTGTTGCTGCTGATTGCCGCACCGGCAGCACTGGCACAAAGCAACCGGATCAAGGCGGTGGACGTCAGCACGGTCGGCGAGCAGACCGTGCTGACGGTCGAACTCGAACGGCCGCTGGCGCAGAAGCCGGTGGATTTCACCACGCAGAACCCGGCACGGCTCGCGATCGATTTTGCCGACACCGGCATTGCCAACGGGCGCGCGCAGTATGACTACGGCGGCAAGGTGGTCAAGGCTGCCAACGTGGTGCAGATCGGCAGCCGCACCCGCATGATCCTCGAGCTCACGCGCAACGCCACCTATCGTACCGATCTGCGCGGCAATGTCTTCGTGGTGGCGCTGGACAATGTGGCGCCGGCGGTAAAGAACGCTGCGCCCACGTTCGCCCCGGCCGCGACGATGACGCCGGCCGCCGCGGCGGCGCGGCCGTCGGTGCGCCATATCGACTTCCGGCGCGGTGCGGACGGCGCCGGGCGCGTGGTGGTGGACCTGTCCTCGCGCGATTCGGGCATCAATATCGCGCAGCAGGGCAAGAACGTGGTGGTCGATTTCCTCGGCACCACGCTGCCCGAGCACCTGCGGCGGCGCTTTGATGTCAGCGACTTCGGCTCGCCGGTGCACAGCCTGCTTGCCTCCGACACCAACGGCAACGCACGCCTGACCATCGAGCCGCGCGGCCACTGGGAATACAGTTCCTACCAGACCGACACCCAGTTCGTGGTCGAGGTGCGGCCCGTCAAGGAAGACCCCACCAAGCTGATCAGCGGCCCGGGCTACCGTGGCGAGCGCCTGTCGCTGAACTTCCAGAACATCGACATCCGTTCGCTGCTGCAGGTGTTTGCGGATTTCACCAACCTGAACATCATCACCAGCGAAAGCGTGCAGGGCAATATCACGCTGCGGCTGAAGGATGTGCCGTGGGACCAGGCCCTGCAGATCGTGATGGATGCCAAGGGGCTGGCCTCGCGCCGCAACGGCAATGTGCTGTGGGTGGCGCCCAAGGCGGAACTCCAGACCAAGGAAAAGCTCGAGCTGGAGTCGCAGCAGCAGATCAATGACCTCGAGCCGATCCGCAGCCAGGTGTTCCAGCTCAACTACCAGCGCGCCGAGGACGTGCGCCGGATGCTGCTGGGCATGAGTGCCGGCGGCGGCGCAGCGGCCCCGGCCGGTGTGGCGGGTGGCGCGGGCGCGAGTGCGCGCATGCTGTCCAAGCGCGGCTCGCTGACCGCCGATGCGCGCACCAACCAGCTGTTCGTGTCGGATATCGCCAGCAAGCTGGAAGAGGTGCAGAGCTTCATCGGCAAGATCGATATCCCGGTGCGCCAGGTCATCATCGAGGCGCGTATCGTCGAAGCCACCGATTCCTTCAGCCGCAACCTCGGCGTGAAGCTGGGCTTCGCCGGGCAGTACAACAACGCGAGAGTCGGCAACACCTACAACAACGTGCTGCCGGGCGCGACCTCGGACAACGGCCCGTTCCTGAGCCTGCCGGCCGCCTCGATCAACGGCACCAACCCGGCCAATGTCGCGGTCAGCCTGTTCAACAGCGCCGCCACGCGTTTCCTGGCGCTGGAGCTGTCGGCGCTCGAGGCGGACGGCAAGGGCAAGATCATTTCCAGCCCGCGCGTGGTCACCGCGAACAACATCAAGGCGCTGATCGAGCAGGGCACCGAGCTGCCGTACCAGGCTGCCACCTCCAGCGGCGCCACCTCGGTACAGTTCCGCAAGGCCAACCTGAAGCTGGAGGTGACGCCGCAGATCACGCCTGAAGGCAATGTGCTGCTGGACGTGGACGTCAACAAGGACAGCGTCGGCATCCAGACCACGTCGGGCTTTGCCATCGACACCAAGCACGTGCAGACCCAGGTGCTGGTGGAAAACGGCGGCACCGTGGTGATCGGCGGCATCTACACGCAGACTGAGTCCAACGACACCGACAAGGTGCCGCTGCTGGGCGATATCCCGGTGCTGGGCTACCTGTTCAAGAACAATGCCAAGGTCCGCAACCGGACCGAGCTGCTGGTGTTCCTGACGCCGCGGATCCTGAACGAAAGCGTGTCGCTGCGCTGATCGCGTCGGGGGTTCGACGCCGGATACAGTAGACTGGCAGGCCGCATCGACAGATGCGGCCTTTTTTGTTGCCGCCGGACTGGACCGGTGGCCAGCCAGGCCAGGAGGAGGCCGGCATGCGCGGCAAGACACGCGTGGATGTGGCTGATGCTGCATCCGGCACTTGCCGTGCGCACCACAACATAAGAAGATGATGCAGTTCCTAACCGGGGAGGGTGGCCCAGGCGCCGCGCTCCCGAACGACAGTCCCGTGACAGCCTCTGCGACAGGGTCGGCACCGCGCCCGCACCCCGATCGACAGGAATCCGACCGACCGGAATCCGATCGACCCAATCTCTTTTTCGTCGGCCTGATGGGCGCCGGCAAGACCACCGTGGGCCGCACGGTGGCGCGGCGTCTGCACTATCCGTTTTTCGATTCCGATCACGAGATCGAGGCACACTGCGGCGTGCGCATCCCGGTGATCTTCGAGGTCGAGGGCGAAGCCGGCTTCCGCGACCGCGAGACCGCGATGATCCGCGAACTGACCGCCCGCCAGGGCATCGTGCTGGCCACCGGCGGCGGCGCGGTGCTGCGCGCCGAAAACCGCGAGGTGCTGAAGGCCCGCGGCACCGTGGTCTACCTGCGCGCAAGCCCCCACGACCTGTGGCTGCGCACCCGCCACGACCGCAACCGCCCGCTGCTGCAGACCGAAGATCCCAAGGGCAAGCTCGAGGCGCTGTACGCCCAGCGCGACCCGCTTTATCGCGAGGTGGCGGATTTCATTATTGAAACCGGCAAGCCTTCGGTGGCGCAGCTTGCTAATATGGTGCTGATGCAACTCGAAATGGCCGGCTTTGCGATCCATCCCGCGCAACCGGCGCCGCAGGACCCCACTCATCCATGATCACGCTTGAAGTCGACCTGGGAGCGCGCAGCTACCCCATCCATATCGGTACCGGCCTGCTCGACAACGCCGAACTGCTGCGCCCGCACGTGCGCGGCCAGCACGCCGTCATTGTTACCAACGAGACCGTGGGTCCGCTCTATGCGGCGCGCGTCGAGGCCAACCTGAAGTCGCTCGGCAAGACCGTGCGCACGGTCACGCTGCCCGACGGCGAGGCCTTCAAGCAGTGGGAAACGCTGAACCTGATCTTCGACGCGCTGCTGCAGGCCGGCGCCGACCGCAAGACCACGCTGGTGGCGCTGGGCGGCGGGGTGGTGGGCGACATGACCGGGTTTGCCGCCGCCTGTTATATGCGCGGGGTGCCGTTCATCCAGGTGCCGACCACGCTGCTGTCGCAGGTGGATTCGTCGGTGGGCGGCAAGACCGGCATCAACCACCCGCTCGGCAAGAACATGATCGGCGCGTTCCACCAGCCCAACGCGGTGATCGCCGATATCGACACGCTGCGCACGCTGCCCCCGCGCGAGCTGGCCGCCGGCATGGCCGAGGTGATCAAGCACGGTGCCATCGCCGACGCCGAGTACTTTGCCTGGATCGAGCGCAATATCAAGGCGCTGAACGACTGCGACCCTGAGCTGATGGCGGTGGCGGTGCAACGTTCGTGTGAAATCAAGGCCGGCGTGGTGGCGCAGGACGAGCGCGAGGGCGGCCTGCGTGCCATCCTCAATTTCGGCCACACTTTCGGCCATGCGATCGAGGCCGGCATGGGCTACGGCGCCTGGCTGCACGGCGAGGCGGTGGGCTGCGGCATGGTGATGGCCGCCGACCTGTCGCACCGGCTGGGCTTTATCGACACCGAGACCCGCGCCCGCATCCGCGAACTGACGCTGGCGGCCAACCTGCCGGTGGTGGCGCCGGAACTGGGCACCGACCGCTATATCGAAATGATGAAGGTCGACAAGAAGGCCGAGGCCGGCAGCATCAAGTTCATCCTGCTGAAGAAGCTCGGCGAGGCGTTCATCACCACGGTGCCGGACGCCGACCTGCGTGCCACGCTGCAGCACGCAGTGCTTAAACCTCCCACCGAGGCCACGGTCGCTTAATTGACCGGTTATGCCTCGCAACCCAGGCCCCCAAACCTCCAGCCAACGGATTGCCGCATGACCGACTTTGAAAGCCACCTCGCCCCGTACGCCGCCCGCTCCGCGCAGACGCGTGGGCGGGTGCACGCCGAACCCGCTTCGCAGTCGCGCAGCGAATTCCAGCGCGACCGCGACCGGGTCATCCACAGCACCGCGTTCCGGCGGCTCGAGTACAAGACCCAGGTCTTCGTCAACCATGAAGGAGACCTGTTCCGCACCCGGCTCACCCATAGCCTGGAGGTGGCGCAGATCGCCCGCTCGATCGCCCGCAACCTGCGCCTCAACGAAGATCTGGTCGAGGCCATCTCGCTGGCGCACGACCTGGGCCACACGCCCTTCGGCCATGCCGGGCAGGATGCGCTCAACGCCTGCATGAAGAACCATGGCGGCTTCGAGCACAACCTGCAGAGCCTGCTGGTGGTGGACGAGCTGGAGGAGCGCTACGGCGGCTTCAATGGCCTGAACCTGACCTTCGAGACCCGCGAGGGCATCCTGAAGCATTGCTCGCGCGTCAATGCCGCGGCGCTGGGCGAGCTGGGCCGGCGCTTCCTCGAGGGCACGCAGCCGTCGCTGGAAGCGCAGCTGGCCAACCTGGCCGACGAGATCGCTTACAACAACCACGATATCGACGATGGCCTGCGCTCCGGCCTGCTGACGCTGGAGCAGCTGGACGAAGTCCCGATGTGGGCGCGCCATCGCGCCGAGGTGGCCGATGCCTTCCCGGGCGTGAACGGCCGGCGCGCCATCAACGAGACGGTCCGGCGCATGATCAATACGCTGATCGTCGACCTGATCGAGACCACCAGCCGCAATATCGCCGCCGCCAACCCGCGCAATATCGACGCGGTGCGGGCCGCCGGCCCCCTGGTGGGCTTCAGTCCCCAGCTCCATGAGGAAGCGGCGGCGTTGAAGCGCTTCCTGTTCCGGCACCTGTACCGGCATTACCTGGTCATGCGGATGTCGGCCAAGGCCCAGCGCATCGTCGGCGATCTGTTCGGAGCCTTCATGTCCGATCCGCGCCTGCTGCCGCCGCAGTACCAGGCCGGCCACGGCGCCGATCAGCCGCGGCTGATCGCGCACTACATTGCCGGCATGACGGACCGTTACGCGATCCGCGAGCACCGGCGCATCTTCGCGGTCAGCGAGGGCAACTGACGCGCAAGCACGGGCGCCAGCCTTTGCCATAAATTGGGGACGGATCAGGCTATCATGCGGGCATCGACGCTCGCATGACCTGCCATGGCCCGCCTCCCCCGTTTCTCCCCCGCCGGACTTCCTGCCTTGGTGTTGCAGCGCGGCAACAATCGCCAGGACGTCTTCCTGGGCCCGGACGACTACCTGCACTACCTCGACTGCCTGCGCATGGCCGCGCGCGAGCATGACCTGGCGGTCCACGCCTACGCGCTGCGGCCCAATCATGTCCACCTTGTGGCGACCCCCAAGGGGCCAGATTCCCTGAGCCTGACCATGCAGGCGGTCGGACGCCGCTATGCGCGCTATTTCAATCGCGTGGCCAATCGCACCGGCACGCTGTGGGAAGGACGCTTCCGCTCCGCGGTATTCGAACCGGCGCCATGGATGCTGCCGGCCATGCTGTATGTCGAGGGCAATGCGCTGCGCGCGGGGGAGGTGTCGACCCCCGAGGCGGACCGCTGGAGCAGCTACCGCCATCACGCAGGCATCGAGGCGAGCCCGTTTGTGAGCGACCACTCTGCGTATTGGGAGCTGGGCAATACCCCGTTCGAGCGCCAGTCGAACTACCGCATGCTGACCGCCGAGGGGCTTTCCGGCCGCACGCTGCAGACCCTTCGAAGCCACGCCCACAGCGGCTGGCCTCTGGGGGACGAGGCATTCCTGGCGCAACTCGAGCGTGGGGCAACCCGACGTGTCCAGCCGCTTCCGAAGGGACGCCCCAAAAAGGTGCAGACACCATCCCGGCAGGTGACGCCAGCCGCGCAAAAATAATGTGTCCCCATTTAATTTGATCACCGAAACGGTGCGATATTAAATGTGTTCTGACCCCATTTAAAATTTTTGCGAGGCTTTCCCGATTCCCATATAGTTGCTCCACCCACAGTCATTGTGCGGCGCGTCACGCTCGTGTACGCCGCTGCGGCCCGCAGACAGCTTCGTCCCCATTTCCCTTCCCGCCGGTCCACCGGTTTGGGTGGATTTAAAGAAAGCGCGCGGTCCCGTTCCGGTAGTCCAGCAGTTCGCGCAGCCTTCACCGGAATTCAGCCCGTGGACCAAATGAAGAACCTTTCGGCCCAAGCGCAGACCAGCGAGCAAATCAGCGAGTCTTCCTCCGCCCTCGACCTGCACCAACTGCGTCCGCAGGCGCAAGGCATGTACGACCCGGCCAACGAGCACGACGCCTGCGGCGTCGGCATGGTCGCGCACATCAAGGGCAAGAAGTCCCATGAGATCGTCTCCCAGGGCCTGAAGATCCTGGAAAACCTGGACCACCGGGGCGCGGTCGGCGCGGACGCGCTGATGGGCGACGGCGCCGGCATCCTGATCCAGATTCCGGACCAGTTTTACCGCGAGGAAATGGCCGCGCAGGGCGTGAGCCTGCCGCCGGCCGGCGAATACGGCGTCGGCATGATCTTCCTGCCGAAGGAACACGCCTCGCGCCTGGCCTGCGAACAGGAACTGGAGCGCACGGTCCGCCTGGAAGGCCAGGTCGTGCTGGGCTGGCGCGACGTGCCGGTCGACGCCAACATGCCGATGTCCCCCACGGTGCGCAAGACCGAGCCGGTGATCCGCCAGATCTTCATCGGTCGTGGCCGCGACATCATGACCACGGATGCGCTGGAACGTAAGCTCTACGTGATCCGCAAGACCGCCAGCCACGCCATCCAGGCGCTCAAGCTCAAGCACGGCAAGGAATACTTCGTGCCGTCGATGTCGGCCCGCACCGTGGTGTACAAGGGCCTGCTGCTGGCCAACCAGGTCGGCGAGTACTACCTGGACCTGCAGGACCAGCGCGCCGTGTCGGCCCTGGCCCTGGTGCACCAGCGCTTCTCGACCAACACCTTCCCGGCCTGGGAACTGGCCCACCCGTACCGCATGGTCGCCCACAACGGCGAAATCAACACGGTCAAAGGCAACGTCAACTGGATCAACGCGCGTACCGGCGCGATCTCGTCGCCGGTGCTGGGCGACGACCTGCCCAAGCTGTGGCCGCTGATCTACCCGGGTCAGTCCGATACGGCATCGTTCGACAACTGTCTCGAACTGCTGACGATGGCCGGCTACCCGCTCGTCCACGCGATGATGATGATGATCCCGGAAGCCTGGGAACAGCACACGCTGATGGACGACAACCGCCGCGCCTTCTACGAATACCACGCCGCCATGATGGAGCCGTGGGACGGCCCGGCCGCGATCTGCTTCACCGATGGCCGCCAGATTGGCGCCACGCTGGACCGCAACGGCCTGCGCCCGGCACGTTTCTACGTGACCGAGGACGACGTCGTGGTGCTGGCCTCGGAAGCCGGCGTGCTGCCGTTCCCCGAGTCGCGCATCGTCGAAAAGTGGCGCCTGCAGCCGGGCAAGATGTTCCTGATCGACATGGAGCAGGGCCGCATCATCGACGACAAGGAGCTCAAGGACAACCTGGCCAACGCCAAGCCGTACAAGAGCTGGATCGATGCCGTGCGCATCAAGCTGGACGAGATCGACGCCAAGCCGGAAGACGTCGCCGCCGAGAAGAAGCCGGTGGCCAAGCTGCTGGACCGCCAGCAGGCGTTCGGCTACACCCAGGAAGACGTCAAGTTCCTGATGGCGCCGATGGCGCTGGCCGGCGAAGAAGCCACCGGCTCGATGGGCAACGACTCGCCGCTGGCGATCCTGTCGTCCAAGAACAAGACGCTGTACCACTATTTCAAGCAACTGTTCGCCCAGGTCACCAACCCGCCGATCGACCCGATCCGCGAGAACATGGTGATGTCGCTGGTGTCGTTCATCGGCCCGAAGCCGAACCTGCTCGAGCTGAACAACATCAACCCGCCGATGCGCCTCGAAGTGTCCCAGCCGGTGCTGGACTTCAAGGACATCGCCAAGATCCGCAACATCGAGCACTACACCGGCGGCAAGTTCCGTTCGTACGAACTGAACATCTGCTACCCGACCGCCTGGGGCAAGGAAGGCATCGAGGCGCGCCTGGCCTCGCTGTGCGCCGAAGCCGTGGATGCGGTGCGTTCGGGCTACAACATCCTGATCGTGACCGACCGCCCGGTCGATGCCGACCATGTCGCCATCCCCGCGCTGCTGGCCACCTCCGCGATCCACCACCACCTGGTGGAGAAGGGCCTGCGCACGTCCACCGGCCTGGTGGTCGAGACCGGCACCGCGCGTGAAGTGCACCACTTCGCGCTGCTGGCCGGCTACGGCGCCGAAGCCGTGCACCCGTACCTGGCGATGGAAACCCTGGCCGACATGGCCAGCGGCCTGTCGGGCGACCTGTCGCCCGAGAAGGCGGTCAAGAACTTCGTCAAGGCGATCGGCAAGGGCCTGTTCAAGGTGATGTCCAAGATGGGCATCTCCACCTACATGTCGTACACCGGCGCGCAGATCTTCGAAGCCATCGGCCTGTCGCGCGAGCTGGTGCAGAAGTACTTCCACGGCACGCCGTCGAACGTCGAGGGCATCGGCATCTTCGAAGTGGCCGAGGAAGCGCTGCGCCTGCACAAGGACGCCTTCGGCAACAGCCCGGTGCTGGAAAACATGCTGGACGCCGGCGGCGAGTACGCCTTCCGCATCCGCGGCGAAGAGCACATGTGGACCCCGGACTCGATCGCCAAGCTGCAGCACTCGGTGCGCGCCGACGATGGCAAGGGCGCCTACCAGACGTACAAGGAATACGCCAACATCATCAACGACCAGAGCAAGCGCCACATGACGCTGCGCGGCCTGTTCGAGTTCAAGGTCGACCCGGCCAAGGCGATTCCGCTGGAAGAAGTCGAGCCCGCCAAGGAGATCGTGCGGCGCTTTGCGACCGGCGCGATGTCGCTCGGCTCGATCTCGACCGAAGCCCACACCACGCTGGCGCTGGCGATGAACCGCATCGGCGGCAAGTCCAACACCGGCGAAGGCGGCGAGGACGAGAAGCGCTACCGGAACGAGCTGCGCGGCATCCCCATCAAGCAGGGCGATACGCTGAAGAGCGTGCTGGGCGACGGCGTGATCGAGACGGACCTGGAGCTGAAGGACGGCGACTCGCTGCGTTCCAAGATCAAGCAGGTGGCGTCGGGCCGTTTCGGCGTGACCGCCGAGTACCTGGCTTCGGCTGACCAGATCCAGATCAAGATGGCGCAGGGCGCCAAGCCGGGTGAAGGCGGCCAGCTGCCGGGCCACAAGGTCTCGGACTACATCGGCAAGCTGCGTTACTCGGTGCCGGGCGTCGGCCTGATCTCGCCGCCCCCGCACCATGACATCTACTCGATCGAGGATCTGGCACAGCTGATCCACGACCTGAAGAACGTCAACCCGTCGTCGGATATCTCGGTCAAGCTGGTGTCCGAAGTGGGCGTCGGCACGGTGGCCGCGGGCGTGTCGAAGGCCAAGGCCGACCACGTCGTGATCGCCGGCCATGACGGCGGCACCGGCGCTTCGCCGTGGTCGTCGATCAAGCACGCCGGCACGCCGTGGGAGCTGGGCCTGGCCGAGACGCAGCAGACGCTGCTGCTGAACGGTCTGCGCAACCGCATCCGCGTGCAGGCCGACGGCCAGATGAAGACCGGCCGCGACGTCGTCATCGGCGCGCTGCTGGGCGCCGACGAGTTCGGCTTCGCCACGGCACCGCTGGTGGCCGAGGGCTGCATCATGATGCGCAAGTGCCACCTGAACACCTGCCCGGTGGGCGTGGCCACGCAGGATCCGCAGCTGCGCAAGAAGTTCCAGGGCAAGCCGGAACACGTGGTCAACTTCTTCTTCTTCGTTGCGGAAGAGGCCCGCGAGATCATGGCCCAGCTGGGCATCCGCACCTTCGACGAGCTGATCGGCCGCGCCGACCTGCTCGACACCAAGGCCGGCATCGAGCACTGGAAGGCGCGCGGCCTGGACTTCAGCCGCATCTTCCACCAGGTGTCGCTGGGCGCGGACGTGCCGCTGTACCACACCGATGTGCAGGACCACGGCCTGTCGGCCGAAGCCGGCAAGGCGCTGGACCACGTGCTGATCGCCAAGGCGCGTCCGGCGATCGAGAAGGGCGAGCGCGTGTCGTTCATCCAGCCGGTCAAGAACGTCAACCGTACGGTGGGCGCGATGCTGTCCGGCGTGGTCGCCAAGCAATACGGCCACGAAGGCCTGCCCGACGACACCATCCACATCCAGCTGCAAGGCACCGCCGGCCAGTCGTTCGGCGCGTTCCTGGCGCACGGCATCACGCTGGACCTGGTGGGCGACGGCAACGACTACGTTGGCAAGGGCCTGTCGGGCGGCCGCGTGATCGTGCGCGCTCCGCACGAGTTCCGCGGCGATCCGACCCGCAACATCATCGTCGGCAACACCGTGCTGTACGGTGCCATCGCCGGCGAAGCGTTCTTCAACGGCGTGGCCGGCGAGCGCTTCGCGGTGCGCAACTCGGGCGCCGTGGCGGTAGTGGAAGGCACCGGCGACCACGGTTGCGAGTACATGACCGGCGGCACGGTGGTGGTGCTGGGCGGCACCGGCCGCAACTTCGCGGCCGGCATGTCGGGCGGCGTGGCCTACGTCTATGACGAGGACGGCCTGTTCGACAAGCGCTGCAACACCTCGATGGTGGCACTGGAAGCCGTGCTGGCCTCGGCCGACCAGGAGAAGGGCCAGCCCCAGGCTTCGTGGCACAAGGTCGACGGCAAGCGCGTGCTGGATGAAGCCATCCTGCGCAGCCTGATCGAGCAGCATTTCCGCTACACCGGTTCCGAGCGCGCCAAGGCGCTGCTGGCCGACTGGACCACGGCACGCCGCAAGTTCGTCAAGGTCTTCCCGACCGAGTACAAGCGCGCGCTGGGCGAGATGTACGCCAAGGAACAGGCCGCCCGCGACAGCGACCGCGAAGCCATCGCGGCCTGAGCGCAGAACCAAGCAGCGATGGGTCGCGGCAGCCGCCGCGGCCCTGACAAGATACTGACCCCACCGCAGGGCCGGCGACGCCGCCGGTCCCGCGCAGCATGACCAAGGACGCAACATGGGTAAGGCGACTGGCTTTCTCGAATTTCCGCGCCAGAATGAGGGCTACGAACCGGTAGTCAAGCGCGTGAAGCACTACAAGGAATTCGTGTTCGCGCTGTCCGACAGCGAAGCGAAGATCCAGGGTGCGCGCTGCATGGACTGCGGCATCCCGTTCTGCAACAACGGCTGCCCGGTCAACAACATCATCCCCGACTTCAACGACCTGGTGTACCGCCAGGACTGGAAGTCGGCGATCGAGGTGCTGCACCAGACCAACAACTTCCCCGAGTTCACCGGCCGCATCTGCCCGGCACCGTGCGAGGCCGCCTGCACGCTGGGCATCAACGAGCTGCCCGTGGGCATCAAGTCGATCGAGCACGCCATCATCGACAAGGCCTGGGAAGAAGGCTGGGTCAAACCGCAACTGCCGCGCCACAAGACCGGCAAGACCGTCGCCGTGGTCGGCTCCGGCCCCGCCGGCATGGCTGCCGCGCAACAGCTGGCACGCGCCGGCCATGACGTGACCGTGTTCGAGAAGAACGACCGCATCGGCGGCCTGCTGCGCTACGGCATCCCCGACTTCAAGATGGAGAAGTCGCTGATCGACCGCCGCATGGAACAGATGCAGGCCGAAGGCGTGACCTTCCGCGCCGGCGTGATGGTGACCGACGGCGAACTGCCGGCCGGCATCAAGAACTATGCGCGTGAAACCATCTCGGCCCAGGCCCTGATGGACCAGTTCGACGCCGTGGTGCTGGCGGGCGGCTCGGAAGTGCCGCGCGACCTGCCGGTGCCGGGCCGCGACCTGGACGGCATCCACTTCGCGCTGGAAATGCTGATTCCGCAGAACAAGGAAGTGGCTGGCGATGGCGCCAACGACATCCGCGCCGAAGGCAAGAACGTGATCGTGATCGGTGGCGGCGATACGGGCTCCGACTGCGTGGGCACGTCCAACCGCCACGGCGCCACCTCGGTGACCCAGTTCGAACTGCTGCCGCAGCCGCCGGAGGAAGAGAACAAGCCGCTGGTGTGGCCGTACTGGCCGATCAAGCTGCGCACCTCGTCGTCGCACGATGAAGGCTGCGAGCGCGACTGGTCGGTCGCCACCAAGGAATTCATCGGCGAGAACGGCAAGGTCACCGCGCTGAAGGCCTGCCGCGTCGAATGGAAGGATGGCCGCATGCAGGAAGTGGAAGGCAGCGAGTTCATCCTGCCGGCCGACCTGGTGCTGCTGGCGATGGGCTTCACCAACCCGGTGGGCTCGATGCTGGAAGCCTTCGGCGTCGATACCGATGCGCGCAGGAACGCCAAGGCCGCTACCGAAGGCGAGCGCGCCTACCACACCAACGTGCCCAAGGTGTTCGCCGCCGGCGACGTGCGCCGTGGCCAGTCGCTGGTGGTGTGGGCCATCCGCGAAGGCCGGCAGGCCGCGCGTTCGGTCGATGCGTTCCTGATGGGGCATACCGACCTGCCGCGCTGAACCGCAGGTCACTGCCGCAGCAAAAAGCCCGCCTGGCGCAAGCCGGCGGGCTTTTTTCGTTGCGCACACGCTGCGCCGCGGACGGGCCTCAACTGGTCAGCGACCTTTCCATCAGGACCGCGGCGGCACCATAGTCCGCCAGCTTGTCGGCGTGTTGCGACGCGGTCTCCGCCGCCACCGGTGCGTACCCGAGCCTGCGCCACCAGGGCGCCGCCGACTGTACGGCAATCAGCCGCGAATGCTTCAGTCCGGCCGCCACCGCGGCCGCCTGCGCTGCCGCGTACAGGCGTGCCGCCAGCCCGCCGCCGCGCCCGGCCGGCGCCACGGCCATGTCGTGGACAAACCAGGTCAGGGGCGCCGGCGCCTGCTGCCAGCCGTCGTCGAGCACGCCATCGAGCACGCCATCGAGCGGCGGCAGGCTGGTCTCCGGCCAGGCATGGGTGAACAGGTAGGCGGCCAGGGTGCCGGGCCGGTGCGGATCGTCGGCGACCCAGCAGGTGGTGGGGGAGAGCGCCAGCCGGCTGGCCAGCGCGTCGCGGCTTTCCAGCAGCACTTCGGCATAGCAGGCGGCCTGCACGGCCAGCACGGCAGGCAGGTCGGCGGCCGCCATGGGCCGTAGGGGAAACCTCGTCATCGCGCGATTATAGCCGGCGGCGCATGCCGGGCCGCGGTGCGGCAGGCACTGCGGACATGGCGCGTTCGGCAAGGCTGGACAAGGCCTTCAGGGTTCTCCCGGCTATGGTTTACGTGCCTGTGGCCGTCGCGGCAATGTACTTACAATTTTTAAAAAACAACTAACGGAAACCGCCTCGCGAATCCTTTTTCCCCAGAACCAGCTCGCCGTCCCCTCAGGGGATGGGTGGGAGGAAATTGATGACCGAAGTGCGCAATATGCCGCACCTTTGGCGAGGTAAAGTGAAGTTTGCGTCGTGGCCGTCTGCATGGACGGTGCTCGGACGCTGGCTCCCGCCTCTCGTGTGCCTGTATGCCCTGGGCTGTGCCACGGCCGCCCTCGCCGTGCCCGCGACGCCCGCTGTAACCGGGCCACAGCTGGTACGCAGCATGTCGTTCCCGAACCGGCCGATGCGCCTGATCGTGCCGTTCCCGGCCGGCGGCGTGGCCGACGCGGTCGCCCGCCTGCTGGCCGAGCGCCTGTCGGCGCGGCTGGGCGTGCAGATGGAGGTCGACAACCGCCCCGGCGCAGCCGGCACCACTGCCGGCGATGTCGTCGCCAAGGCCAGCTCGGACGGCCATACGCTGCTGTTCCACCAGGCCAATATGCTGATCCAGCCTGGGCTGGAGCCGGTGCCATACGACGTCGTGCGCGATTTCACGCCGGTGGCGCGGGTCGCCACCACGCCGCTGTTCCTGGTGATCGACGCCCGGCTGCCGATGCGTACGCCGGAGCAATGGATGACCGCGGTGAAATCCAACCCGGGCTCCTACAGCTACGGCTACGGCCAGCCGGGCAGCCCGTCCCACCTGTACGCCGAGTACGCCGTGCGTGGCATCCGCAACGGCGTGCCGCTGGTCACCGCCAAGGGCGAGGCCGCGGTGGTCCAGGAGATGCTCGCCGGCCGCATCAGTGCCTGCTTCTGTTCGTTTGCCGCGGTGCAGAGCCAGGTCCGCAGCGGCGGGCTGCGGCTGATCGGCGTGACCGGCATGGCCCGCTCGCCGCTGGCGCCGCTGGTGCCGACGCTGCAGGAGTCGGGGCTGGAGGGATACGCGGCGTCGGCCTGGTTTGGCGTGATGGCACCCGCCAAGACGCCGCGGGCGATCGTTTCGCGGTTGGCAGTCGAACTCGATACGGTGATGGCCGAGCGCGAGGTGCGCTCCCGGCTGCAGGCGGCCGGATTGACGACGCTGCGCGATTCGCCGGAGGCCTTCGCCACGGCCATCCGCTCGGAATCGTTCCAATGGCAGGTGATCCTGCGGGACGTCAGCCACGTGCAGGAACCCTGAAGCGAAAATTTTCGCTCACGGAAACAGGCTCGGACGGAAACAGGCTCGGACGTTTTCCTATTGCATCAGTCGGGCAGCGATGTGGCGCGCGAAACACGGGTGCCAGCAGGGCTAGGTAGTACACCTTATAATGCGCCCCTGTCCCGACCGGTGCCAACGTGACCGACCCTGCTCAAAACCTCGTCGAACTGAATGCGGTGGATTTCGCTTATGCGGCCCACGGCAAGCCCATCCTGTCCGGCCTCACCATGCAATTCCCGCGTGGCAAGGTGATCGCGGTCATGGGCGGTTCGGGGTGCGGCAAGACCACGGTGCTGCGGCTGATCGGGGGCCAGGTGCGCCCCCAGGCGGGCACGGTGCGCTTCGATGGCACCGATATCCACCAGCTCGATACCCGCGGCCTGTATGCGGTGCGGCGCCAGATGGGCATGCTGTTCCAGTTCGGCGCGCTGTTTACCGATTTGTCGGTCTTCGACAATGTGGCCTTCCCGCTGTGCGAGCATACCGACCTGCCGGATTCGATGATCCGCGACCTAGTGCTGATGAAGCTGAACGCGGTCGGCCTGCGCGGTGCGCGCGACCTGATGCCGTCGCAGATCTCGGGCGGCATGGCGCGGCGCGTGGCGCTGGCGCGCGCGATCTCGCTCGATCCCGCGCTGCTGATGTATGACGAGCCCTTCGCCGGCCTCGACCCGATCTCGCTCGGCCTGACCGCCCGCCTGATCCGCAGCCTGAACGACGCGCTCGGCGCGACCACGATCATCGTCTCGCATGACGTGCACGAGACCTTCCAGATCGCCGACTACGTGTATTTCATTGCCGACGGGCGCATCGCCGCGCAGGGCGAGCCCGCGGCATTGCGCGCCTCCACCGACCCGTTCGTGCATCAGTTCGTCCACGCCGAGGCCGACGGACCGGTGCCGTTCCACTACCCGGGACCGTCGCTGGCCGAGGACTTTGCCGGAGGTGCGCGATGATCGGTTTCTTTACCACCATCGGCGCGGTCGTACGCCGCAACGTGACGGGCCTGGGCCATGCCACCCGCATGTTCCTGACCGTGCTGGGCCTGTCGCCGGCGTTGCTGCGCCGCTTCCGGCTGGTGACCGACCAGGTTTTCTTTGTCGGCAACCTGTCGCTGGTGATCATCGCCGTGTCGGGCCTGTTCGTCGGCTTTGTACTCGGCCTGCAGGGCTACTACACGCTGAACCGCTACGGCTCCGAGCAGGCGCTGGGCCTGCTGGTGGCCCTGTCGCTGGTGCGTGAACTGGGACCGGTGGTGACCGCGCTGCTGTTTGCGGGGCGCGCCGGCACCTCGCTGACTGCCGAGATCGGCCTGATGAAGGCGGGCGAGCAACTGACCGCGATGGAAATGATGGCGGTGAATCCGCTGCAGCGCGTGGTCGCGCCGCGTTTCTGGGCGGGCGTGATTGCCATGCCAGTGCTGGCGGCGATCTTCAGCGCGGTGGGCATCCTGGGCGGCTACGTGGTCGGCGTGCAGCTGATCGGCGTCGACGCCGGCGCTTTCTGGTCGCAGATGCAGGGCGGCGTCGACGTGCGCGCCGACGTGCTCAATGGCGTGATCAAGAGCTTCATTTTTGGCATTGCCGTGACGTTCATTGCCCTGTACCAGGGCTTCGAGGCCAAGCCGACGCCCGAGGGCGTCTCGCGTGCGACCACCCGCACCGTGGTGATCGCGTCGCTGGCGGTGCTGGGGCTGGATTTCCTGCTGACCGCGCTGATGTTCAGCAACTGAGGCTGGCCCAAGGGCGCGGGCGATATTGAAAAAAGACAGCGACAAGACACTACGGGGTTGAAGAAGAGAATCCGATGAAAAAGATCACACTCGATTTCTGGGTGGGGCTGTTTGTTGCGGCGGGGTTTGTGGCCCTGCTGTTCCTGGCCCTCAAGGCGGGCAACATGAGCGCCTTCACCTTCCAGGACACCTACAGCGTGCAGGCCCGCTTCGACAATATCGGCGGGCTCAAGCCGCGCGCGCCGGTCAAGAGCGCCGGCGTGGTGGTCGGCCGCGTTGCCGCGATCCGCTTCGACGACAAGACCTACCAGGCCACTGTCGAAATGAGCCTGGAGACGCGCTACCAGTTTCCCAAGGACACCTCGGCCAAGATCCTGACCTCGGGCCTGCTGGGCGAGCAGTACATCGGCCTGGAAGCCGGCGGCGACACCGCCATGCTGGCCGATGGCGCCCGTATCACCATGACGCAGTCCGCCGTGGTGCTGGAAAACCTGATCGGCCAGTTCCTGTACAACAAGGCGGCGGATGCCGGTGCCAGCGGCTCGCCCGCGGCCGGCGCCAGCGCGCCGGCGCTGGGTGGGGATGCCAAATGAGCGTTGTTCCCCCCCTCAAGCCGGGCCGCGCCGTGCGCCGCCCGGTGGCTGGCCTGATGGCCGCGGCCGCCGCCGCGGTGCTGCTCGCCGGCTGTGCCACCGGCCCCACGGCCAACCCGAAGGATCCGCTGGAGCCCTTTAACCGCGAAGTCTCGAAGATCAACGAAGACTTCGACAAGGGCATCCTGCGCCCGGTGGCAGAACTCTATGCAGACTACATGCCGACGCCGGTGCAGCGCGCGGTGGAGAACTTCTTCTCCAATGTCAGCGATGTCTATTCGGCGGTGAACAACCTGCTGCAGGGCAAGCCCACGCGCGCCGCCGAGGATTCGATGCGGGTCGCGATGAACTCGGTGCTGGGCCTCGGCGGCCTGATCGACATCGCCACGCCGGCCGGCCTGCCCAAGTACAAGGAAGACTTCGGCCAGACGCTGGGTGTGTGGGGCGTGCCGCCGGGCCCGTACCTGGTGCTGCCGCTGTTCGGGCCGAGCTCGGTGCGCGACACCGGCGGCATGCTGGTGGACCGCCAGTTCGACCCGTCGGCCTACCTCTACCCGGTATCGCTGCGCAATTCGCTTGTCGGCGTACGCATCGTCGCGGGCCGTGCGCAGCTGCTGGGCGCGAGCAACCTGCTGGAGCAGGCGGCGCTGGACAAGTACTCGTTCCTGCGCGACTCCTATCTGCAGCGGCGCCAGTACCTGGTTTACGACGGTAATCCGCCGGAAGCCGACGGCGATGCGGACAGCGATGGCGCCGTACCCGCAGTACCCGCAGTACCGGCTGCCCCGGCGGACGCCGAGGGCGAGAAGCCTGCCGGCGCCACCACCGCCACGCCTGCGGCGCCGGCGCCCGGCACACAACCGGCGGATGCCTCCGCACCCGCGGCCACGCCGCCGGCCGATGCCTCCGCGCCTGCCGCCACGCCGCCCAAGGGTGACATCCAGCCGGAAAGCCAGACCCTGCCGGTGCCGCCGGTGGAGCCGATGCAGCGTATCGTCCCGGGTGTGATCCGGATTCGCTGACCGCCTTCCTGGTCTTTGTGGCGCCCGTCCCGACGGGCTGCCCTCAGGCTGTGAATGCCCTGTCAGGGCTGAAACAATTTGTTTGGAAGTGGCGGGAAAGACGCTGGTCCGTGCAACCCGCGGGCCGTGCTTATGTTCCAATCACCGCAAGGCCGCTGCCGGCAGGCGGTATCCGGCCGGTGGCCCCCGCCGGCAAACGTATTTGAGAAAGAAGGAAAAATCCCATGATTAAGCGACTGTTGGTCCCCTTCCTTACGGTAGTTGCCTTCGCTGGCGCTGCCCACGCACAGGCGCCGGCCCAGGACGCTGCGACGCCGGACGGCCTGGTCAAGGCCGTGGTCAGCGACGTGATGACGACCGTCAAGGCCGACAAGGACATGCAGGCTGGCAATATCGCCAAGATCACCGCGCTGGTCGAACAGAAGATCATCCCCAACGCCAACTTCCAGAAGACCACGCAGATCGCGATGGGCCGCAACTGGTCCAAGGCGACGCCCGAGCAGCAGCAGCAGATCACCGAGGAGTTCAAGACCCTGCTGATCCGCACCTACGCCGGCGCCATCGCCCAGATCCGCGACCAGGCCGTGCAGTACCGCCCGTACCGCGGCACGCCTGAGGACACCGATGCGACCATCCGCACCCAGGTCATCAACAAGGGCGAGCCGATCCAGATGGACTACCGCCTGGAGAAGACCGCGAATGGCTGGAAGGTCTACGACATCAACGTGCTGGGCGCGTGGCTGACCGAGGCCTACAAGGGCAGCTTCAACACCATCGTCGGCCAGCAGGGCGTCGAGGGCGTGATCAAGACGCTGCAAGACCGCAACCGCCAGCTGGCCAACGCCAAGAGCTAAGCCGCGGCGAGCGCGCGCCGCTGCAATGCAGCACGGCGCGCCGATCTTGCACTACAATGGCCGTTCGCGGCACTGGCTCCCGCCTCAGCGCGGGAGCTTTTGTTTGCGCCGCACTGCCATCCATCCATACCGATTACGCCTCCTGACGCCACCATGCTTTCGCTGGGCACCTCGCTGACCAACCAGAACGCCACCGCCGTGCTGCGCGACGGGCTGGCGCGCGTGGCGCAGGGCGGGGTGCAGGGGAAGGTGCAGGTCGACTGCACCGGCCTGGCTCAGGTGGATTCCTCCGCGGTTGCCGTGCTGCTGGCGTGGCATCGTGCCGCAGCCGCGCGCAACCTGGTGCTGTCGCTGCGCGGGGTGCCGGCGCAACTGTCGCAACTGGCCAACCTGTACGGCGTCGACGGCCTGCTGGGCCTGGCTGACGGCGCCGAGCCGCTTTCCCGCCCGGGCCACCACCACCGACATTGATCCGGCATCGCCGGGCGCAGCGAATGCGTCCGAACGCGATGCCCCGGCGACAGCCTGGTGCGGTCGCCGCGCCCTGCGGGTGGATCCGGCGGGGGTCAAGCGGGACCCACCCCGCATCCCCTATAATTCCGGGTTGTTCGCCCTTCCCCCGCCTGATTCCGGTGCATGCCAGGCCGGCCCAGGATATCCGGGCACGCAGTTGTTCCCCTTTTCAGGCGGCCGGCCCAAAAAAGCCGGACACGCCACAAACAATCGGCCATGAAAGCCATTGAAATCCACGACGTTCGCAAGCGCTACCGCAACCTGCAGGCGCTCAAGGGCGTCAGCTTCACCGTTGAACGCGGCGAATTCTTCGGCCTGCTCGGGCCGAACGGCGCCGGCAAGACCACGCTGATCTCGATCCTCGCCGGCCTGAACCGCGCCGACTCCGGCCGCGTCCGTGTGCTGGGCCACGATGTCGTCTCCGACTACCGGATGGCGCGGCGTATGCTTGGCGTGGTGCCGCAGGAGCTGGTGTTCGACCCGTTCTTCACGGTGCGCGAGACGCTGCGGCTGCAGTCCGGCTATTTCGGCCTGACCCGCAACGACGACTGGATCGACGAGATCATGGCCAACCTGGACCTGACCAGCAAGGCCGATTCCAACATGCGCCAGTTGTCCGGCGGGATGAAGCGCCGCGTGCTGGTGGCGCAGGCGCTGGTGCACCGCCCGCCGGTGATCGTGCTGGACGAGCCCACCGCCGGCGTCGACGTCGAGCTGCGCCAGACGCTGTGGAAGTTCATCTCGCGCCTGAACCGGGAAGGCCACACCATCATCCTGACCACGCACTACCTGGAAGAGGCCGAGGCGCTGTGCGACCGCATCGCCATGCTCAAGTTCGGCGAAGTGGTGGCGCTGGACCGCACCAGCAACCTGCTGACGCAGTTCGCCGGGCTGCAGCTTGTGCTGACTTTCGCGCAGGGCACCCTGCCGCCGGCGCTGGAGCCGTTGCGCATGCCGGCCAACCCGGGCGAGCGCGCGGTGCGGCTGCGGCTGTCGGGCTATCAGGCGGTGGAGCCGATCCTGGCCGCCTGCCGCGAAGCGGGCTGTGACATCGAAGACATGGAAATCAACAAGGCCGACCTCGAAGACGTGTTTGTCCAGATCATGCGCCGCGAGGGCCACATGCCGGGCGCGCTGCCCGACCCCGCCATGGAGGCCGCGGCATGAAGCAGCCTGGCGAAATCGAACTGGTGGAAGACGCCCGCCTGGGCCCGATGGCGGTTGGCGGCCTGGTCGGCTTCCGGACCCTGCTGTACAAGGAAGTGCTGCGCTTCTGGAAGGTCAGCTTCCAGACCGTGGCCGCACCGGTGCTGACCGCGGTGCTGTACCTGCTGATCTTCGGCCACGTGCTGGAAGACCGCGTCAAGGTCTACGACCAGATCAGCTATACCGCCTTCCTGGTGCCCGGCCTGGTGATGATGAGCGTGCTGCAGAACGCCTTCGCCAACAGCTCGTCGTCGCTGATCCAGTCCAAGATTACCGGCAACCTGGTGTTTGTGCTGCTGCCGCCGCTGTCGCACTGGGAGATGTTCGGCGCCTATGTGCTGGCCTCGGTGATCCGGGGGCTGAGCGTGGGCCTGGGCGTGCTGCTGGTGACGGCGTGGTTTGCCAACCTGCATTTCGCCAACATCGGCTGGATCGTGGTGTTCGCGCTGCTGGGCGCGGGCATTCTCGGCACGCTCGGCCTCATTGCCGGCATCTGGGCCGAGAAGTTCGACCAGCTCGCCGCGTTCCAGAACTTCCTGATCATGCCGGCCACCTTCCTGTCCGGCGTGTTCTATTCGATCCATTCGCTGCCGGCCTTCTGGCAGGCGGTGTCCCATGCCAATCCGTTCTTCTACATGATCGACGGCTTCCGCTATGGCTTCTTCGGCGTCTCGGACGTGTCGCCGCTGTTCAGCCTGGCGGTGGTGGGATCGGCCTTCGTGGTGCTGGCGGCGCTGGCGCTGCGGCTGCTGAAGTCCGGCTACAAGCTGCGCCACTGAGTGCGCCACTGAGCGCGGCCGCACCGACACCGCACAATTACTGAATACGCTGAAGAGAACGCCATGCTGCCTACACCGGAACAAGTCAGGGAATACATTGCCCAAGGATTGCCCTGCGAACATCTGCAAGTCGAGGGCGACGGCCAGCACTTCTTTGCCACCATCGTCAGCACCGAGTTCGAAGGCAAGCGGCTGATCCAGCGCCACCAGCGTGTCTATGCCGCGCTGGGCGACCGCATGCGCGCCGAGATCCACGCGCTGTCGATGAAGACGCTGACGCCCGCCGAGTGGCAGGCAGGCGAGGGCAAGTAAGCCGGCCGTGCCGCACCGCGCCCCGCAGGCGCGGTCCGAGGACAATGACGCCGGGCGCAGGCCCGGCCAGAACCGACACAACATGGACAAATTCCAGATCCAGGGCAACGGTCCGCTACGGGGCGAAGTCCGCGTTTCGGGCGCCAAGAATGCCGCGCTGCCGATCCTGTGCGCGGGCTTGCTCACGGCCGATACCGTCTCGCTGGATAACGTGCCCAACCTGCAGGACGTGCGCACCACGCTCAAGCTGCTGCGCCTGATGGGCATGCGCGCCGAGCAGGATGGCGCCACGGTCGCGCTCCACGGCGCCGACGTCAACTCGCTCGAGGCGCCGTACGAGCTGGTCAAGACCATGCGCGCGTCGATCCTGGTGCTGGGGCCGCTGGTGGCGCGCTTCGGCGAGGCCAGGGTTTCGCTGCCCGGTGGCTGCGGCATCGGCGCGCGGCCGGTCGACCAGCACATCAAGGGCCTGCAGGCGATGGGCGCCGAGATCAGCATCGAGCACGGCTTTATCCATGCCCGCGCCCGGCGCCTGAAGGGCGCGCGCGTGGTCACCGACATGATCACCGTGACCGGCACCGAGAACCTGCTGATGGCCGCCACGCTGGCCGAGGGCGAGACCGTGCTGGAAAACGCCGCGCGCGAGCCCGAAGTCAGCGACCTGGCCCACCTGCTGGTCAAGATGGGCGCGAAGATCGACGGCATCGGCACCGACCGGCTGGTGGTGCAGGGCGTCGACAAGCTGCACGGCGCCCGCCACAGCGTGATCGCCGACCGCATCGAGGCCGGCACCTTCCTGTGCGCCGCGGCCGCGACGCTGGGCGAACTGGTGCTGCGCGAGGTGCGCCCGGACCTGCTCGACACCGTGCTCGACAAGCTGCGCGAAGCCGGCGCCCGCATCGAGACCGGCGCCGACTGGATCCGCCTGGCGATGCCGCGCCGCGCCAGGGCGGTGAGCTTCCGCACCTCGGAATACCCCGCCTTCCCGACCGACATGCAGGCCCAGTTCATGGCGCTGAATGCCGTGGCGGAAGGCACTGCGCGCGTGACCGAGACCATTTTCGAGAACCGGTTCATGCACGTGCAGGAACTGAACCGCCTCGGGGCCGACATCGTCGTCGAAGGCAACACCGCGGTGGTCAACGGCGTGCCGCGCCTGTCCGGCGCCAGCGTGATGGCGACCGACCTGCGCGCCTCCGCCAGCCTGGTCATCGCCGGCCTGGTCGCCGAGGGCGACACCGTGATCGACCGTATCTATCACCTGGACCGCGGCTACGACCGCATGGAAGACAAGCTGTCTGCAGTGGGCGCCAAGATCCGCCGCATTGCCTGAGCACGAGGACTGACGCACGATGAGCCCCACTTTCAACGCTTCGCCCAACCAGCTGACGCTGGCGCTGTCCAAGGGCCGCATCTTTACCGAAACGCTGCCGCTGCTCGAAGCCGCCGGCATCCGGGTGACCGAGGATCCCGAGACCTCGCGCAAGCTGATCCTGCCGACCTCGGACCCCGCCGTGCGCGTGGTGATCGTGCGCGCCTCGGACGTGCCGACCTACGTGCAGTACGGCGCCGCCGATTTCGGCGTGGCCGGCAAGGATGTGCTGATGGAGCACGGCATGGCCGGCCTGTACGCGCCGATCGACCTCAACATCGCCCGCTGCCGCATGTCGGTGGCGGTGCCGGCCGGGTTTGACTACGCCAGCGCGGTGCGCCAGGGCGCGCGCCTGGCGGTGGCCACCAAGTACGTGCAGACCGCGCGCGAGCATTTTGCGAAAAAGGGCGTTCACGTCGACCTGATCAAGCTGTACGGTTCGATGGAGCTGGGCCCGCTGGTGGGCCTGTCCGATGCCATCGTCGACCTGGTCAGCACCGGCAGCACGCTGCGCGCCAACAACCTTGTAGAAGTGGAAGAGATCGTGCAAATTTCGTCGCGGCTGGTGGTGAACCAGGCCGCGCTCAAACTCAAGCGCGAGCGGCTGGCGCCGATCCTCGACGCTTTCGAACGGGCTTCGGCGGCGCTGGTGTAAGGCCACATCGGGCCACACCAGGCCGGTGCCGACTGAGAAGGAAAAGAAGTCATGAACGCAACCGCATCCGAAATGGAAAACCTGCCGATCCGCCGGCTTGATTCCAGCGAGCCGGGCTTTGCCGAGGCGCTGCGCCAGGTGCTGGCCTTCGAGGCCGGCGAGGACGAGGCCATCGACCGCGCCGCGGCGCAGATCCTGGCCGACGTGAAGGCGCGCGGCGACGCCGCGGTGCTGGAATGCACGAAACGCTTCGACCGCATGGAAGCGCCGTCGATCGCGGCGCTGGAACTGTCGCAGGCCGAGCTCGAGGCCGCGCTCGAAGACCTCGAGCCCAAGCGCCGCGCCGCGCTGGAAGCCGCCGCCGCGCGCGTGCGCGCCTATCACGAGAAGCAGAAGATCGAGTGCGGCAGCCACAGCTGGGAGTACACCGAGGCCGACGGCACCATGCTGGGCCAGAAGGTGACGCCGCTGGACCGCGTCGGCATCTACGTGCCGGGCGGCAAGGCTGCCTATCCGTCGTCGGTGCTGATGAACGCGATCCCGGCGCGCGTGGCCGGCGTGAAGGAAATCATCATGGTCGTGCCCACGCCCGGCGGCGTGCGCAACGAACTGGTGCTGGCCGCCGCGCAGATCGCCGGCGTGGACCGCGTCTTCACCATCGGCGGTGCGCAGGCCGTGGGCGCGCTGGCCTACGGCACCGCGACGCTGCCGCAGGTCGACAAGATCGTCGGCCCGGGCAATGCCTACGTGGCCGCCGCCAAGCGCCGCGTGTTCGGCACCGTCGGCATCGACATGATCGCCGGGCCGTCCGAGATCCTGGTGATCTGCGACGGCACCACCGACCCCGACTGGGTGGCGATGGACCTGTTTTCGCAGGCCGAGCACGACGAACTGGCGCAATCGATCCTGCTGTGCCCCGACGCCGAGTACATTGCCCGCGTCGAGGCCAGCATCCAGCGCCAGCTGCCGACCATGCCGCGCCGCGACGTGATCGCCGCGTCGATTGCCGGCCGTGGCGCGCTGGTCAAGGTGCGCGACATGGAAGAAGCCTGCGAGATTGCCAATGCGATCGCGCCGGAGCACCTGGAGATCTCTGCCGAAAACCCGCGCCAGTGGAGCGAAAAGATCCGCCACGCCGGAGCCATCTTCCTCGGCCGCTATACCAGCGAGTCGCTGGGCGACTACTGCGCCGGCCCCAACCACGTGCTGCCGACCTCGCGCACGGCGCGCTTCTCCTCGCCGCTGGGCGTCTATGACTTCCTGAAGCGCTCGAGCGTGATCGAGGTGAGCGAGGGCGGGGCGCAGATGCTCGGCCAGATCGCCGCCGAGCTGGCCTATGGCGAAGGCCTGCAGGCCCACGCGCGCAGCGCGGAATACCGTTTCAAGCGCAGTTGATTTACTGAACCAACGCAGTCAAACCTGGAGTTTCCATGTCAGCCGTAGAGCCCTCCCTGATCGAACGCATCATCCGTGACGACGTGCGCGCCATGGGCGCCTACCACGTGCCGGATTCGCACGGTCTGGTCAAGCTCGATGCCATGGAGAACCCCTACCGCCTGCCGCCCGAGCTGCGCCAGCAACTGGCCGCGCGGCTGGGCGAGGTGGCGCTGAACCGCTACCCGGTGCCCAGCAGCGAAGCGCTGCGCGCCAGGCTGAAGGACGTGATGCAGGTGCCCGCCGGCATGGACGTGCTGCTGGGCAACGGCTCCGACGAGATCATCAGCATGCTGGCGCTGGCCGCCGCCAGGCCGGGCGCCAAGGTGATGGCGCCGGTGCCGGGCTTTGTCATGTACGCGATGTCGGCGCAGTTTGCCGGCCTCGAGTTCGTCGGCGTGCCGTTGCGCGCGGATTTCACGCTCGACCGCGATGCCATGCTGGCGGCGATGGCCGAGCACCAGCCCGCCATCATCTACCTGGCCTATCCGAACAACCCCACCGGCAACCTGTTCGACGCGGCCGACATGGAGGCCATTCTCCGCGCCGCGCAAGGCGATGTCTGCAACAGCCTGGTGGTGGTCGACGAGGCCTACCAGCCGTTCGCGCAGCACAGCTGGATGCCGCGCCTGACGGACTTCGGCAACCTGCTGGTGATGCGCACCGTGTCCAAGCTCGGCCTGGCCGGCATCCGCCTGGGCTACCTGGCCGGCGCGCCGGAGTGGCTGGCGCAGATCGACAAGGTGCGTCCGCCGTACAACGTCAACGTCCTGACCGAAGCCGCCGCGCTGTTCGCGCTCGAGCATGTGTCGGTGCTGGACGAACAGGCCGCGCAGCTGCGTGCCGAGCGCACCCGCGTGGCCGACGGCATGGCCGCGCATGCAGGCGTCACGGTGTTCCCAAGCGCCGCCAACTTCCTGCTGGCGCGCGTGCCGGATGCGGCACAGACCTTCGATCGCCTGCTGGCGCGGAAGGTATTGATCAAGAACGTGAGTAAAATGCACCCGTTGCTGGCCAATTGTCTGCGCGTCACGGTCAGCACGCCCGAAGAAAACGCGCAGTTCCTTGAGGCATTCGCAGCGTCGCTGCAGGATTAACACCATGCGTGTTGCAGAGGTCACCCGCAATACTTCGGAAACGCAAATCCGCGTTTCCCTGAATCTCGACGGCACCGGCCGCCAGAAGCTGGCGTCGGGCGTGCCGTTCCTCGACCACATGCTCGACCAGATCGCCCGGCATGGCATGTTCGACCTGGAGGTCGAAGCCACCGGCGACACGCATATCGACGACCACCATACGGTGGAAGATGTCGGCATCACGCTCGGCCAGGCCGTCGCCAGGGCCGTCGGCGACAAGAAGGGCATCACCCGCTACGGTCACAGCTACGTACCGCTGGATGAATGCCTGTCGCGCGTGGTGATCGATTTCTCCGGCCGCCCCGGCCTGGAATTCCACGTGCCGTTCACGCGTGCGCGCGTGGGCAGCTTCGACGTCGACCTGACCATCGAGTTCTTCCGCGGTTTCGTCAACCATGCCGGCGTGACCCTGCATATCGACAACCTGCGTGGCATCAATGCCCACCATCAGTGCGAAACCGTGTTCAAGGCCTTCGGCCGGGCACTGCGCATGGCGGTCGAGCTGGATCCGCGCGCGGCCAACACGATCCCGTCGACCAAGGGTACGCTCTGAGCTTCCTGAACCCGTAGGCGTGCCGGCTGGTTGCGGCCCCCGCCCACCTCTCTAGCCCGAATACGGCCAGCGATGCTGGCAACCCGCAACCGATGGATACGCTCAAGTCGTTTATCTCGCTGCTGGCGCTGATCAACCCGATCGGGGCGATCCCGTTCTTCATCAGCCTGACCAGCCAGCAGACCGAAGCGGAAAAGCGGCATACCATCAAGATCGCGTCGATCTCGGTGGCGATCGTGGTGGCGGTGTCGGCGTTGCTGGGGCAGCGGATCATCGAGTTCTTCAATATCTCGGTGGCCTCGCTGCAGGTGGGCGGCGGTCTCATCATGATCATGATGGCCATGAACATGCTGAACGCGCAGACCGGCCGCACCAAGGCCACGCCGGAAGAAGAGGATGAGGCCGAGGTAAAGTCCAGCATCGCGGTGGTGCCGCTGGCGCTGCCGCTGCTGACCGGGCCGGGCTCGATCAGCACGGTGATCGTCTATGCCGGCAAGACCCAGCACTGGTACCAGCTGCTGATCCTGGTGGGCATCGGCGCGCTGCTGGGGTCGGTGGTGTACATGGTGTTCCGCGCGGCCGACCCGATCGCGCGGGTCATCGGCCGCACCGGCATCAATATCGGCACGCGCCTGATGGGGCTGATCCTGTCGGCGCTGGCCGTTGAATTCATTGTGGACGGGCTGAAGACATTGTTGCCTGTTTTGAAATCATGACTACCATAGCAATTGTGGATTACGGCATGGGCAACCTGCGCTCGGTGGCGCAGGCGCTGCGTGCCGCGGCACCAGAGGCGGACGTGCGGGTGGTGGATGCCCCCGAAGGCATCCGCAGCGCGGATCGCGTGGTGCTGCCCGGCCAGGGCGCGATGCCCGACTGCATGTCGGCGCTGGGCGCCTCGGGCCTGCAGGAAGCGGTGGTCGAGGCCGCCGGCAGCAAGCCGATGCTGGGTGTGTGCGTCGGCGAACAGATGCTGTTCGAGTTCAGCACCGAAAGTCGTGCTGGCGCGGACCGCACGCCTGCGCTGGGCCTGATGCCCGGGCAGGTGGTGCGCTTTGCGCTGGACGGCATGACGCAGCCCGACGGCTCGCGTTTCAAGGTGCCGCAGATGGGTTGGAACCGGGTGCGCCAGGCGAAGCCGCACCCGCTGTGGGCCGGGATTCCGGACGACAGCTGGTTCTATTTCGTCCACAGCTACTATGTGCAGGCGCAGGATCCGGCCCATATCGCCGGCGAAACGGAGTATGGAGTCGTGTTTACCAGCGCGGTAGCCCGCGATAATATTTTCGCGACGCAGTTCCACCCCGAGAAGAGCGCGGCCCTGGGGCTGCAGCTGTACCGGAACTTCGTCCGCTGGAATCCATAAGGCGCACCGGACACCCCGAATCGCTTGTTTGACGATTGTTCGACCGAGAACCAGACAGACCCGTCACCGGACCCTGACCCTTCACGCAACCCGTCAAGCGACCAGTTCCCGATCGAACATCGACCCCGACCTGACCGGCCCCGCCGGTCTCGCTCAATCTCACTTACTCAACCACGCTCGTCACGCATATGTTGCTCATTCCGGCCATCGACCTGAAGGACGGTCAGTGTGTACGCCTCAAACAAGGCGACATGGACCAGGCCACCGTCTTTTCCGAAGATCCCGCCGCCATGGCACGCCACTGGGTGGAGCAGGGCGCGCGGCGCCTGCACCTGGTGGACCTGAACGGCGCGTTCGTGGGCAAGCCCCGCAACGAGGCGGCCATCAAGGCCATCATCGCCGAGGTCGGCGATGAGATCCCGGTGCAGCTGGGGGGCGGCATCCGCGACCTCAACACCATCGAACGCTGGCTGGACGACGGTTTGTCATACGTCATCATCGGCACCGCGGCGGTGAAGAACCCCGGCTTCCTGAAGGACGCCTGCTCGGCCTTCGGCGGCCACATCATCGTCGGCCTCGATGCCAAGGACGGCAAGGTCGCCACCGACGGCTGGAGCAAGCTGACCGGCCATGAGGTGGCGGACCTGGCGCGCAAGTACGAAGACTACGGTGTCGAAGCCATCATCTACACCGACATCGGCCGCGACGGCATGCTGCAGGGGATCAATATCGACGCCACCGTCAAGCTGGCGCAATCGATGTCGATCCCGGTGATCGCCAGTGGCGGCCTGTCCAACCTGGCGGATATCGATAACCTTTGCGCGGTCGAGGGCGAGGGCGTGGAAGGCGTCATCTGCGGCCGTGCGATCTACTCCGGTGATCTCAATTTTGCCGATGCGCAGGCCCGTGCCGACAAGCTGCGCGACGGCCAATAAGGCCAACGCGAGCCCAACGCAAGCCAACGCGCCGCGTGCGCAGCCGCTGTCGCTCCGGTGCCTTGCCGGCGCGGCGGCGGACAAGGACACTCATGCTAGCCAAACGTATCATCCCCTGCCTGGACGTGACCAACGGGCGGGTGGTCAAGGGCGTCAATTTCGTCGAGCTGCGCGATGCGGGCGATCCCGTGGAAATCGCACGCCGCTATGACGAGCAGGGCGCCGATGAAATCACATTCCTCGACATCACCGCCACCAGCGACGGGCGCGACCTGATGCTGCACATCATTGAGGACGTCGCCTCGCAGGTTTTCATTCCGCTGACGGTCGGCGGCGGCGTGCGCACGGTCGAAGACGTGCGGCGCCTGCTCAATGCCGGCGCGGACAAGATCAGCGTCAACTCGTCGGCCATCGCCAATCCGCAGCTGGTGTCCGATGCCACGGCCAAATATGGTTCCCAGTGCATCGTGGTGGCGATCGACGCCAAGCGCAGCTCCGCCCCGGGCGAGCCGTCGCGCTGGGAAGTCTTCACCCATGGCGGGCGCAAGGCGACCGGCCTGGACGCGGTCGAATGGGCGCGTGAAATGGCCGCGCGCGGCGCCGGCGAGATCCTGCTGACCAGCATGGACCGCGACGGCACCAAGAGCGGCTTCGACCTGGAACTGACCCGCGCCGTCAGCGACGCGGTGCCGGTGCCGGTGATCGCCTCGGGCGGCGTCGGCGGGCTGCAGGACCTCGCCGACGGCATCACCAAGGGCCGCGCCGATGCGGTGCTGGCCGCCAGCATCTTCCACTACGGGCAGCATACCGTGGGCGAAGCCAAGGCATTCATGGCCCGCGAGGGCATTCCCGTGCGGATCTGATCATGGCAAAGAAGTGGCTCAACAAGGTCAAGTGGGACGATAACGGCCTGGTGCCGGTGATCGTGCAGGAAGTGGGTTCGAACGACGTGCTGATGTTCGCGTTCATGAACCGCGACGCGCTGCAGCGTACGGTGGAACTGGGCGAGGCCGTGTTCTGGTCGCGCTCGCGCAAGCGCCTGTGGCACAAGGGCGAAGAGTCCGGCCACGTGCAGAAGGTGCATGAGATCCGCCTCGACTGCGACGAGGACGTGGTGCTGCTCAAGGTGACGCAGGTCGACAGCATCGCCTGCCATACCGGGCGCCATTCCTGCTTCTTCCAGAAATTCGAGGGCGATGCGGAAGCGGGCGACTGGCAGACCGTCGAGCCCGTGTTGAAGGACCCTGCACAGATCTATACCAAGCCATGAGCGACTCCCAACCGAGCAGCAGCGATGTGCTGGCACGCGTGGCCGAAGTGCTCGAATCGCGCAAGCCCGCCAATGGCGGCGACCCCGCCAAGTCCTATGTCGCCAAGCTCTATAGCAAGGGCGATGACGCCATCCTGAAGAAGATCGGCGAGGAAGCCACCGAGACCGTGATGGCGGCCAAGGACGCGCGCGCCGCCGGCCACAGCGGCAGCGAGGCCGGCAAGCTGGTCTATGAAGTGGCGGACCTGTGGTTCCACACCCTGGTGTTGCTGGCAAACTTCGGGCTGGGGCCGGACGACGTGGTCAACGAACTGGCAAGACGCGAAGGCCTCTCCGGCCTCGAAGAAAAGGCCCGGCGCAAGGAAGAGGGCTGACCGGCTGACCAGTCGCTGTGCTGGCCAGTCTCCCGCCTGCCGCGAGGCAGGCCATCGCAGAACAAGGGCAAACATGGCCAACGACTACACCGCGCAGGTTACGGGTCCCAGCGGCGAACAGCAGAGCAGCCTGCGCAAGTTGCTGCATATCCTGTACGCGCTGTACGCGATCTTCTGGCTGACCGGCGGTATCACCGCGCTGATCGCCATCGTCATCGACTACGTCAAGCGCGACGACGCGCGCGGTTCGCTGTATGCCTCGCACTTCGCGTGGCAGATCCGCTCGTTCTGGTGGTCGGTGGTGTGGGCGGTGCTGGGCGGCGTGCTGTTCGCCACCGTGGTGCTGATGCCGCTGGCGTTTGCGGTCTGGGCCGTGCTGTCGCTGTGGATGCTGTATCGTATCGTCAAGGGCTGGCTGTACCTCAACGACAGCAAGCCGATGTACCCGGATCAGCAGTTCTGATGCCGGGCGGACCCGATACCCTCGGGGTGCAGGGTTCGCCGCAATGAAATTTTCATGAACGTTCAGGATAATTGCATCTTCTGCAAGATCGTGGCCGGCCAGATACCGTCGCGCAAGGTGTACGAAGACGACGACATGGTGGCCTTCCACGATATCCATCCCAAGGCCCCGGTACACTTGCTGGTCATTCCCAAGGCGCATGTCGACTCGCTGGCCGATTGCGGCGCCGGCGAAGGGGAGGTGCTTGCTAGAATGATGCTGAAGGTGCCTGAACTGGCGCGCGCGGCAGGCTGTGCCAACGGTTTCCGGACAGTGATCAATACCGGGCCGGACGGCGGCCAGGAAATCTACCACCTGCACCTGCATGTGCTCGGTGGGCCGCGCCACGCGTGGAAGGGACCGCTGCCCTGACCGGGCAGCCTTGGCATGGGAGCGCCCCCGGCGGCAACGCCGGGGCAGATGCTGCGCCGGCAACCGTCGCCCGGCGCGGCCATAACGGGACGGAACAACGGGTCCGGGCGACTATGAATACGCCCGAGGCTTCATCAGGAGCAAGAGATGGGTTCGTTTAGCATTTGGCACTGGCTGATCGTGCTGGTGATCGTCATGCTTGTGTTCGGCACCAAGAAACTGCGCAATATCGGCCAGGACCTGGGCGGCGCGGTCAAGGGTTTCAAGGATGGCATGAAGGACGGCGAAGACAAGGACAAGTCGGCCCAGGCCGCCCAGGCCAAGGAACTGCGCGACTCCACCACCATCGACGTCGACGCCAAGGAAAAGTCGCGCCAGCAGCAGTAAGCCGGCGGTGCGCCATTCCCTTCCCGTGATTGTGGCTGCCTGCGCGCAGCCCCGCGTCTCCGCTGTCTTCCGCATGATGTCCGCATGATTGATCTCGGCATTTCCAAGCTGGCGCTGATCGGTGCCGTGGCACTGATCGTGATCGGTCCCGAGCGGCTGCCCAAGGTCGCCCGCACCGTTGGCGCCCTGGTCGGTCGCGCGCAACGCTATATCAATGATGTCAAGGCCGAGGTCAGCCGCGAAGTCGAGCTGGAAGAATTGCGCAAGATGCGCTCTGAATTCGAGGAAGCGGCGCGCGACGTAGAGCGCACCATCCACAAGGAAGTCAACGAGCAGACCCAGGCGCTGAACGAGGCGCTCGGCGGCACCGAAGCGGGCACCGAAGGCGTCAGCGCCGGCGGCGACAGCTTCGTGCCCAGCTGGGACGCGGCGCACAAGGCGCACAACGGACGCAAGAGCTGGCGCGTGAAGCAGGGCGCTCGGCCGCTGTGGTTCAAGCGCCAGCACAATGTCCGGGTCTGGGTCCAGTCGGGCGCCGCGCGCGTGAAGCGCCACCGCCCGGCCAGGCGGCCGTCACGCTCCTTCTTCGAGTGAGCACGTTGCGCGGCGACGGGTCGATGGCCCCTGCCAGGGCCGCCGCCATCGCCATGCCCGTCCAACCGCGCCGCGCCGAGCGGCATCATCGATCCCCACTTGCCAGCCAGCGCGGCTGAGCGGTTCACGCCATGAGCGACACCCGGTCCCCAGATCCCCAAGACCCGCAAGACGAGTCGCAGCAGGAAACCTTCATTTCCCACCTGATCGAGCTGCGCCAGCGCCTCGTCAAGGCGGTGGCCGGGATCATCCTGGTCTTCGTTTGCCTGGTCTATTGGGCGCCGGTCATCTTCAACCTGTTCGCGGCGCCGCTGATGCAGTCGCTGCCCAAGGGCGGCAAGATGATCGTGACCGACGTCACCGGCTCGTTCTTCGTGCCGATGAAGGTCACATTGCTGGTGGCTTTCCTGATCGCGCTGCCCTGGGTTCTCTACCAGGTCTGGCAGTTCGTCGCGCCCGGGCTGTACCGGCACGAGAAGCGGCTGATCCTGCCGCTGGTATCGAGCAGCTACATCCTGTTCCTGTGCGGCGTGGCGTTTGCGTACTTCCTGGTGTTCCCGACGGTGTTCCATTTCATGGCGCACTACAATGCGCCGCTGGGGGCGGATATGTCGACGGATATCGACAAATACCTCAGCTTTGCCATGACCACCTTCCTGGCCTTCGGCATCACTTTCGAGGTGCCGGTGGTGGTGATCGTGCTGGTCCGGTTCGGCGTGGTCGAACTGGAAAAGCTCAAGCAGATCCGCCCTTATGTGATCGTCGGGGCCTTTGTCATCGCCGCCATCGTGACGCCGCCGGATGTGCTGTCACAGTTGCTTCTGGCCGTTCCCCTGGTGCTGTTGTATGAACTCGGGCTGATCATGGCCCGCTTCGTCGGCCGTTCGGCCGCGCCAGCCGAGGCTTCAGGGGAAACCCAGACAGACTAATACCGCTGAGGTAGGTATCCCAAGCCATCGATCCCCGTTTTTGCACCAAAACGGGGATTTTTTTGCCCGATCGTGTTGTTCGATCACAACAAAAATCGCGGCGTAGCGTGGTTTACGCCGAAAAAGCCTTCTGAGGGCCGGGGGGGCTGGCACATAATACGCAGCAGACGTGAATGTAAATACGTCGCCCAAGCACTTGGGCAACCAAGATTTCCCAATCAGTTGACAAGGAAAGTGTCGATATGAAGATGAAACTGTTTGCTGCTGCCGTCGCCGCTCTGGCCGCTGGTGGCGCGTATGCCCAATCGAGCGTGACCCTGTACGGCGTGGCTGACGTTGGCCTCGAGTACAACAACAATGCTAACGCCAATGGCGACGACCTGTTCCGCATGTCGTCGGGCAACCAGTCCGGTTCGCGCTGGGGCCTGCGTGGCGTGGAAGATCTGGGCGGCGGTCTGAAGGGCGTGTTCGTTCTGGAAAGCGGTTTCGACCTCGATGACGGCCGTTCGGCCCAAGGTGGTCGCCTGTTCGGTCGTCAAGCCTACGTCGGTCTGCAAAGCAACTTCGGCTCGCTGCTGCTGGGCCGTCAACAGACCTCGTTCTACGACTTCGGCCTGATCTATGATCCGATGGCCATTTCGTCGCGTTACGGCATCCTGGCACAAGACGCTGCCTTCGCTTCGCGCGCTGACAACACCGTCAAGTACATCGGCAAGTTCGGTGGCCTGACCGCTTCGGCCTTCTACAGCTTCAACAGCAACGGCCAGGAAGTCGCTGGCGCGTTCCGCCGCGGCCAAGAGTACGGCGCGCTGCTGAGCTACGCAGCCGGCCCGTTCTCGGTTGGTGCTGCTTATGACGAAGTGCACGGCACCGTGTCGACCGCTGGTGTTGACCAAAGCGGTCAGCGTATCCGCCGCGCCACCGTTGGTGCTAACTACGCCTTCGGTCCGGCCAAGGTGTACGCCGGCTACCGTTGGGCCAAGGCTGCTGACGGTCAGTCCCTGCCGGGCGCGACCCCGACTCCCGAAAACCCGACTGCCATCAACGGTACCTCCAACCTGTACTGGCTGGGTCTGGGTTACCAGCTGACCCCGGCGTTCTCGCTGTCGGGCGCTGCGTATTACCAAGATTTCCGCAAGACCGACGCCGATCCGTGGTCGTTCGTGGTTACCGCCGACTACGCGCTGTCGAAGCGTACCGACGTGTACACCTCGCTGTCGTACGCTCTGAACGACAACGGTTCGATGCTGGGTGTGAACGGCTTCAACACCGTCCAGTCGGGCAAGGACCAGTTCGGTGCCGTGGTTGGTCTGCGCCACAAGTTCTAATCTGACGCGAGCGCAAGCTCGCTTACGATTGGCATGAAAAAGGCCGGCATCCGCAAGGATGCCGGCCTTTTATCATGTGGGCCCTTGTCAATCACGGAGAGCGTTGTCGAGCCATTCGACCAAGGATGGGCCGCTCGCGTGGGAATGCCGTTCAGATAAGGTATCGAGCACTACTGTCATTCCCGCGAAGGCGGGACAATGCGCGGATGCGCATTGGACGTCCGGAGGACGGCCCGAAGGGTGAGCGAAGCGAGCAATCCAGCGTCTTTCACGTCCCCTTCGGAGATGAAGTCACTGGGTTCCCGCCTGTGCAGGAACGGCGGTGGTTAACTGAACGGCATGAACGTTCGCGTGGGCCAATCGAGGCTTGCTGACGTGGCGCGCGTGGAGGTGACGACCGGATTGCCACTTCGACGCTCCAATCCCACCGCACAAAAAAACCCCGTCATCGCTGACGGGGCTCTTTGGAGACGGGGATAACGGGGTAGCGGCCCGGCCTCACTCCTCTTCCTCAAACGGCAACGCCCTGCGCGGCGGCGGTGGCCGCTTTCCGATCGTCACCGTCAGGTCGGTTGGCTTTCCGCGGCGGATCACGGTCATCTTGATGTCCACGCCCGGCTTGAGCTGTGCAATGGCATTGAGCAGCGCCGTTGTGTCCGTGATCGAAAGACCATCCACCTTGGTCAGCACATCGCCCGGCTTCACGCCTGCCTTGTCGGCCGGCCCACCCTGGACCACCGCGGCGATCAAGGCACCTTCCTTGGCATCGAGCCCGAATGATTCCGCGATCTCGGGCGTCATATCCTGCGGCTCGACGCCGATCCAGCCGCGCGTGACGCTTCCGGTGGAAATAATCGACTCCATCACTTGCTTGGCCGTCGATACCGGGATCGCGAAGCCGATCCCGAGCGAACCGCCCGAACGCGAATAGATCGCCGTATTGATGCCCAGCAGGTTGCCCTGTGCGTCAACCAGCGCACCACCCGAGTTGCCCGGGTTGATCGCGGCATCGGTCTGGATGAAGTTTTCGAAGGTATTGATGCCCAGGTGGCTGCGCCCCAGCGCCGACACGATGCCCATCGTCACCGTCTGGCCCACGCCGAACGGGTTGCCGATTGCCAGCACCACATCGCCGACCTTCACGTTCTCAAGCCGGCCCAGCGTGATCGCGGGCAGGTCCTTCAACGTCACCTTGAGCACGGCCAGATCGGTTTCGGGGTCAGAGCCAACCACCTTGGCGTTGGCCTTGCGGCCGTCCGTCAGCGCAATCTCGATCTCGTCGGCGCCATCCACCACGTGGTGGTTGGTTAGAATGTAACCCTCGGCACTGACAATCACGCCTGATCCCAGGCTCGACACCGGCTCCTGCCGTTCAGGCAGGCGGTCGCCAAAGAAGAAGCGGAACCACGGATCCTCGGCCTGCGGATTGGGCGAGCGCTTGTTGCCGTTCTTGCTGGTAAAGATATTCACCACCGCCGGCATGGCGGACTGGGCAGCTTCACTGTAAGACCCTTCGGCGGCAGGGCCGGACACGTTAGGCACGACTTCCTTGAGCGCCACGATGGGCGACCCCGACTGGACCGCGACGCGCCCCCTCTGCAGCCAATCTGGCTTTAGCGTTGCCACGACGAACCAGACCGCCAGCACGACGGTGACAGCCTGGGCAAAGAACAGCCAGAAGCGCCGCAACATATTGGAGTTTTGAGCAGAAAATGAAAACAAAAGAGCTTGAATTGTACTTGAACGACCTGTTGGAAGTTTCCCGTTACAAGGACTATTGTCCCAACGGGCTGCAAGTGCAAGGTCGACCGGAAGTCACTCACATCGTCACCGGCGTCACGGCGAGCCTGGCACTGGTCGAGGCCGCGGCCGAAGCCGGCGCCGATGCCATCCTGGTCCATCATGGCTATTTCTGGAAAAACGAGGATGCGCGCGTGGTCGGGCAGAAGCATGCGCGCTTGAAGCGGCTGCTTGGCGCCGACATCAACCTGTTTGCGTTCCACCTGCCGCTGGACAACCATCCGGAATTCGGCAACAACGCGCAGCTCGGGCTGCAACTCGGCTTCACGCCGACGGCGCGTTTCAGCGACGACCAGCTCGGCTGGATCGGCACCTTGCCCGCGCCGATGCCGCTGTCCGCGCTGGCGGCGCACGTCGGCGGCGTGCTCGGGCGCGAGCCGCTGTCAATCGGAGAGCCGGAGCAGATGATCCGCACGATCGGCTGGTGCACTGGTGGGGCGCAAGGCTACTTCGATGCGGCGGTGGCGGCGGGCGTCGACGCCTACCTCAGCGGCGAGGTCTCGGAGCAGACCACGCACCTCGCGCGCGAGAGCGGCGTGGCATATCTGGCTGCTGGCCATCATGCCACCGAGCGCTACGGCATCCGCTCACTGGGCGACCATGTGGCGCAACGCTTCGGACTGCGGCACACGTTCATCGATATTCCCAATCCCGTCTGACGCAAAACAATACGGCCCCATCGGGGCCGTTTTATCGTTCTGCACTCAGCGCGCCTTGAGGGCATCGCGGATCTCGCGCAGCAGTGCCACTTCTTCAGGCGGTGCGGCCGGCGGCGGGGGCGGCTCCTTCTCGCGCATCTTGTTGAACGCGCGCACCATCATGAAGATGATGAAGGCCAGGATCAGAAAGTTGACAACGATAGTCAGGAAATTGCCATAGGCAAATACGGGCACGCCAGCCTTCTTCAGTGCATCCAATGTCATTGGCGTTCCAGGCGGTGGATCGGCCAGCATGACAAACATACTAGAAAAGTCCAGCTTCCCGACTACACGGCCCACTACCGGCATGATCAGGTCATTGACCACTGAATCCACGATTTTCCCGAAAGCGGCGCCGATGATCACACCGACCGCAAGGTCGATGACGTTGCCGCGCATTGCGAAGGTCTTGAATTCCGAGATCATGCCCATGGGGGGTTCTCCTTCTTGTTGCTAGCGATGAACGGTATCAAGCTATCAGCCTGCCGCATCACTGCCCGGAAAGCAAGTCTGGTGGCGGATTTCCGGCTTGCATGTCCGATTATCGCGCATGGACAAGGCAATTTGCGCCTATCTAGTGCGCAGATGTCTAAGGTACACTTTATGGTTGACGCAAAATCTAAATTGACTTCCCCTGGGGTTTGGAATGAGTGACCAGCAAGACGTGAAGAGCGTGGATAAAGGTCGCCGCAATTGGTTGATCGCGACATCCGTCGCTGGCGGCGTCGGAGGCGTAGCGGTAGCGGTTCCTTTCGTCAGTACCTTTGCACCATCGGAGAAAGCCAAGGCCGCGGGTGCGCCAGTCGAAGCAGATATCAGTGCGCTGAAGCCGGGCGAGATGATGACTGTCGAATGGCGCGGCAAGCCGGTCTGGATCATGAAGCGGACCGAGGAACAACTGGCGTCGCTGAAGAAGACGGACGGTGAAGTCGCCGATCCCAATTCCGAACTCCCCTTTACCATGCAGACGCCCGACTACTGCAAGAACGAAACCCGTTCCCGCGCAGAACACAAGGACGTGCTGGTCGTGGTCGGCATCTGTTCCCATCTCGGCTGCTCGCCTTCCGGCCCCTTCGCTCCCGGTGCCAATCCTCAGCTGGGCGCCGATCCCGGTTTCCTCTGCCCCTGTCATGGCTCGACCTTCGACCTCGCCGGGCGCGTCTTCAAGAACAAGCCGGCTCCGCAGAATCTCGATGTTCCCCCCTACCAATTCCTGACTGACACCAAGATCGTGATCGGCAAGGATGAGAAAGGAGAAGCCTGATCATGGCGGCCGAAAAACAAGTCAAGACGACCGGCCTGATGGGCTGGATCGACGCCCGCTTCCCGGCAACGCAACTGTGGGAAGACCACCTTTCCAGGTACTACGCGCCGAAGAACTTCAACTTCTGGTACTTCTTCGGTTCGCTCGCGCTGCTGGTGCTGGTGATCCAGATCGTCACGGGCATTTTCCTGGTGATGAACTACAAGCCGGACGGCACGCTCAACGCCGCCGGCATTCCCGTGGCCTTCGCCAGCGTGGAATACATCATGCGCGAAGTCCCGTGGGGCTGGCTGGTGCGCTACATGCATTCGACCGGCGCCTCGGCCTTCTTTGTCGTGGTCTACCTGCATATGTTCCGCGGGCTGCTTTACGGTTCGTACCGCAAGCCGCGTGAACTGGTCTGGATCTTCGGCTGCCTGATCTTCCTGTGCCTGATGGCGGAAGCCTTCATGGGCTACCTGCTGCCGTGGGGCCAGATGTCGTACTGGGGCGCGCAGGTGATCGTGAACCTGTTCTCGGCGATTCCGGTGATCGGCCAGGACCTGTCGCTGTTCATCCGCGGCGACTACGTGGTGAGCGATGCCACGCTGAACCGCTTCTTCTCGTTCCACGTCATCGCGGTGCCGCTGGTGCTGCTGGCCCTGGTGATCGCGCACATCATCGCGCTGCACGAAGTGGGCTCGAACAACCCGGACGGCGTCGAGATCAAGGCGAAGAAGGATGAGAACGGCGTCCCGCTGGACGGCATCCCGTTCCACCCGTACTACTCGGTGCATGACCTGTTGGGCGTTTCGGGCTTCCTGATCATCTTCTCGGCGGTGATCTTCTTCTTCCCGGAAGTGGGCGGCTATTTCCTGGAGCACAACAACTTCTTCCCGGCTGACCCGCTGAAGACGCCGCCGCATATCGCACCGGTCTGGTACTTCACGCCGTTCTACTCGATGCTGCGCGCCACCACGTCGAACTTCCTGCCGATCCTGTGGGTGTTCTTCGCGCTGCTGCTCGGCATGGTGTTCCTGCGCAGCAAGGACGCGCGCGTCAAGATCGGCGCGATTGCCACCGCCGTGATCCTGGCCGTGGGCTTCTACTTCATCGACGCCAAGTTCTGGGGCGTGCTGGTGATGGGCGGCTCGGTCGTGATCCTGTTCTTCCTGCCGTGGCTGGACTGCTCGCCGGTCAAGTCCATCCGCTATCGTCCCGCTTTCCACAAGACCATCCTGATCGTCTTTGTGGTGGTGTTCCTGGTGCTCGGCTATCTCGGCGTGCAACCGCCGTCGCCGGTTGGTGAGAAGGTGTCGCAGCTCGGTACGCTGCTGTACTTCGCCTTCTTCCTGACCATGCCGCTGTGGAGCCGTGCCGGCGAGTTCAAGCCGGTGCCGGAGCGTGTCACGTTCCATCCGCACTGAGCGACGCGAACCCCGACAAGAGCACAAGGACACAAGATGAAAAAGCTGCTTTCGATCATCGCGCTGGCCGGCGCCTGCTTTACCGGCGCGCCCGCCATGGCTGCAGAGGGAAGCTTCCCGCTGGAGCCGGCACCGGTGAACACTGCCGACCTGTCGTCGCTGCAGCGCGGCGCCAAGCTGTTCGTCAACTACTGCCTGAACTGCCACGGCGCTTCGATGATGCGCTACAACCGGCTCAAGGACATTGGCCTCACTGACGACCAGATCCGCCAGAACCTGCTGTTCACCGCGGACAAGGTTGGCGAGACCATGACCATCGCCATGCAGCCGAAGGAAGCCAAGGCCTTCTTCGGTGCGCAGCCGCCGGACCTGTCGGTGATTGCGCGTGCGCGCGGTGACGACTGGCTCTATACCTACCTGCGCACCTTCTACCGCGACGACAGCCGCGCCACCGGCTGGAACAACCTGGTGTTCCCGAGCGTCGGCATGCCGCACGTGCTGTGGGAACTGCAGGGCCAGCGCGCCGCCAAGTTCACGGAAGTGGAAGAGCATGGCGAGAAGGTGCACAAGTTCGCCGGCTTCGAGCAACTGAGTCCGGGCAAGATGAGCAAGGTCGAATATGACCAGGCCACCGCAGACCTGGTCAGCTTCCTGGACTGGATGGCGGAGCCCGCGCAGAACCACCGCAAGCGCCTTGGCGTGTGGGTGCTGCTGTTCCTGGGCATGTTCACCGTCTTTGCGTGGCGCCTGAACGCGGCCTACTGGAAGGATGTGAAGTAAGTCTTGCTGGCGGCAGCCCGGAGGAGGGCAGCCACGCCAAAGGCCAGATGCCGACGTTGCGAAAGCAGCATCGCTCTGGCCTTTTCTATTGCACCGGGGTGACTCAACATGCCTTGTTGAGTGGATTAATTGCCACTTATTTGCTTTTCGGTATCCGCTTTTGGCAGAATGGCAGACCTTACCGTCCGACCCAGCTCCGGCTAAGCCCAAGGAATCCAACCATGATGGTGTTGTATTCGGGTACGACTTGCCCGTTTTCCCAACGTTGCCGCCTTGTCCTGTTCGAAAAGGGCATGGATTTTGAAATCCGCGACGTCGACCTGTTCAACAAGCCCGAAGATATTTCGGTGATGAACCCCTACGGCCAGGTGCCCATCCTGGTCGAGCGCGACCTCATCCTGTATGAGTCGAACATCATCAACGAATACATCGACGAGCGCTTCCCGCATCCCCAGCTGATGCCGGCCGATCCGGTCCAGCGCGCCCGCGCCCGACTGTTCCTGTTCAACTTCGAAAAGGAACTGTTCACGCACGTGTACACGCTCGAGAACGAAAAAGGCAAGGCTGCGGAGAAGAACCACGAACGCGCCCGCGCCGCGATCCGCGACCGTTTGACGCAGCTCGCGCCGATCTTCGTCAAGAACAAGTACATGCTGGGCGAAGAATTCTCGATGCTCGACGTCGCCATCGCGCCGCTGCTGTGGCGCCTGGACCACTACGGCATCGAACTGTCGAAGAACGCCGCACCGCTGCTGAAGTATGCTGAACGCATTTTCAGCCGTCCCGCGTACATCGAAGCGCTCACCCCTTCCGAGAAGGTGATGCGCCGCTAATCGGCACCGGCCCGACGGCAACTGCCCTCGGGCCATCACGGCGCCACTGGAAGCACAATGCCTGAAACCTCCACCAAGCCTTACCTGATCCGCGCCATTTATGAGTGGTGCACGGACAACGGCTTCACGCCGTACATCGCCGTGTTCGTCGACGCCAACACCAACGTGCCGCGCGAGTTCGTCAAGAACAACGAGATCGTGCTGAACGTGAGCTTCGACGCCACCAGCGGCCTGGATATGGGCAACGAGTGGATCACCTTCAGCGCCCGCTTCGGCGGTGTCTCGCGCAAGATCGACGTCCCCGTCGAGAACGTGCTGGCCATCTACGCCCGCGAGAACGGGCAGGGCATGGCCTTCCCGGTCGAGCGCAGCCTGCCGGAAACGCAGGCTGCCACCGAACGCGAAAACAACCCGCCGCCCAAGCTGGCGCCGGTGGAAGCCGAAACCCCGGCTACCACAACCGACTCCGGCCCGGACGACGACGAAACGCCGCCTCCGGTGCCTCGCATCGGCGGCAAGAAGCCTGCGTTGAAGGTGGTGAAGTAAGCCATCCCAAAGTGGGCCGCGATGCAGTAGAATCGCGGTCTGCACCAAACATGCCGGCTTAGCTCATCAGGTAGAGCAGTTGATTTGTAATCATCAGGTGGCGGGTTCGAGTCCTGCAGCCGGCACCAGATAAAAAAACGGGCTACGCGTCAAACGCGTAGCCCGTTTTGTTTTTGCCATACCTTGGCCCAGGCCATGCCGACGGCCTGTTCGCCAGCCGCCGCGGTCGCACCATGACCGCGCCGTGACCGCTTCAACCCTTCAGGTACATGTTCAGCCGTTCCGCCGCATTGCGCAGGTGGGTCTCAGCGGCTTCCGCCGCGCGCGCGGGATCGCCGGCGGCGATGGCGTCATAGATGGCCTTGTGCTCCTGCTGCACGGCCTCGATCAGGTCGGCATGCTGCGCCTTGGTGTTGCTGCGCGCCTGCCGGATGACCCGCCTCGCACCGTGTTCGAGGTGCTCCGACAGGGCCCTGAAATGCGGGTTGTGGGTGGCGTCCACGATCGCCTGGTGGAAGGCATAGTCTTCCTCGTCGCCAAGCCGGTCGTTGGCGATCTCGTACTCCATGCCGATCAGCGCGCGCTTGATGCGCTTGAGGTCTTCCGGCGAGCGGCGCATGGCGGCGAACCGGGTCGCCGCCACCTCGATCGTTACCAGCAGCTCCATCACCATGGCCAGCGAGTCCTTCTCGTCGATGGTGACGTCCTGCATCCGGAAGGCCTGCTTCTGGCTGCGCTCGGTGACGAACACGCCGCTGCCGGCCCGTGACGACACCAGCCCCTCGCTCTTGAGTTGCGAGAGGGCTTCGCGCACCACCGCGCGGCTGCACGAGAACTGCTCGCACAGGTCGCGCTCGCTGGGCAGCCGGTCGCCGACGGCGAACTCGCCGGCCTGGATGGCTTGCGTGAGCCGCGACGCGATCTCGTCAGGCAGGTGTTTTGGCTCCGGGTAGAACGATGTCCCTTCCGCGCGCTTGGGTGTCTTCAGCAACTGGGCAGATCCCCTCGACGTCATCTTTCTTCCCCCTCGGACGGGCGCTTGATGCCTGGCATGGCTCGGTGTGTGTTTAACTGGTCTTACAGGTTAATGTAGCATGCCCGGCGCACGACTTCGCTGGAACTTGCCCGGAAATTGCCGGCCCCGTGGAAACCCTAGATCCGCCGATACGACATTGACGACGCCCGCTGGACTCCCTATATTTCACTGGTCTGACCAATTATAAAAGTGGTCGAGCCAATCTGAGGGGCTCGATCCAGGCCAGTTCCGCCAGACCATCACAACAGGAGACAACCATGAGCGGTAGCCGTTTTCTCAGTCGTCTTGTCGCATGCGCAGCCCTCTCGCTGCTGACGGGTGCCGCCTACGCGGCGCCGGTCAAGATCGCCATCGTGGAGACGCTGTCGGGCCCGCAGGCTTCGACCGGCCTGATGTTCCGCACCGCGGCGCGCTATGCGATCGACAAGGTCAATGCCGCCGGGGGCTGGAACGGCGAACCGCTGCAACTGGTGGAGTACGACAACCAGGGTGGCCCTGCCGGCGCCGCCGACAAGCTCAAGGCCGCCATTGCCGACGGCGTGCAGATCGTGGTCCAGGGCGCGTCGTCCGCGGTCTCGGGCCAGCTGACCGAGGACGTGCGCAAGTACAACCTGCGCAACCCGGGCAAGGAAATCCTGTTCCTCAATGTCGGCGGCGAAGCGCTGGAGCTGACTGGCGAGAAGTGCCACTTCTACCATTTCAAGTTCGCCACCAATGCCGAGATCCGCGTCAAGGCGCTGGTCGGCGCGATGAAGCCGCTCAACGCGCTCGGCACGCGCGTGTACTCCATCAACCAGAACTATTCCTGGGGCATGGACATGGAGAAGGCGATCGCCGGCGATGCGGCCGCGGGCGGCTACCAGGTGGTGGAGAAGACGCTGCACGACGTCAACAAGGTGCAGGATTTTTCGCCTTACGTGGCCAAGATCGCCGCGACCAAGGCCGATACCGCGATGACCGGCAACTGGTCGAACGACTTGCTGCTGCTGATGAAGTCGACCAAGGCGGCTGGCCTCAAGACCCGCTTCGCCACGGTGTTCCTGGACCAGCCGGGCAATCTCGGCAATGCCGGCGACGTGGCGCTCGGCCACTATGTCGCCCATCCGTTCAACGCGGAAGCGGGCGGTGCCGAGGGCGAGAAGTTCGCCAGCGATTTCAAGGCCAAGGCAGGGCACTTGCCCGCCTATGTCGAGCCGCAGGCGGTGTTCGGCATCGAGATGCTGGGCCAGGCCCTGAAGACGGTCAGGCCCGAGAACGGCAAGCTCAACATCACCGCGCTGGCCAAGTCGCTGGAGAAGGCCACGCTCAAGGGGCCGCTGGGTGAACTGAGCATGCGCGCCGACGACCACCAGGTGCTGTTGCCGATGGTGGTGTCGGTGGTCAGCAAGGAGGCCCGGTTCAAGGTGGACGGCACCGACATGGGCTTCAAGCCGGTGAAGACCTTCTCCGCCGCGGAAGCCGCCACGCCGCCGCAGGCCAGCTGCAAGATGCAGCGCCCGGCCTAAGTCTCTATCGAGCTTTCCCTAATTCGCGACAGCGCCAAAACACCACCGTCATTCCCGCGCAGGCGGGAATCCAGCGTCGCTTGAAGTCACTGGGTTCCCGCCTGCGCGGGAACGACGAGCAAGAAACGTTGTGGTGAATTTCGGGAACCTCAATAGGCCTCTTCCCCGCGTTCGCGGCCCGTACGGGCCGCACCCGTCACGCGCACAGGCTGGTCCCGGCGCGCGGCGGCCCGGCTCGTTCCCAGGAAACGCACATGGAATACTTCATCGTCTCGCTGCTCAACGGCGCCATCTACGGCTTGCTGCTGTTCATGGTCTCCGCCGGCCTGACGCTCATCTTCGGCATGATGGGCGTGCTCAACTTTGCCCATGCCTCGTTCTACATGCTGGGCGCCTACCTTGCCTTCATGCTGCAGGGCGTGATCGGCTTCTGGTTCGCGATCGTGGTGTCGCCGCTGCTGGTGGGGCTGGTCGGCGTGGCCGTGGAGCGCTTTTTCCTGCGCCGCGTCCATCACCACGGCCATGCGCACGAACTGCTGCTCACCTTCGGCCTGTCGTTCATCATCGCCGAGCTGGTCAAGCTGTTCTTCGGCAACTTCCCGGTCGACTACCGGGTGCCCGCGTCGCTGGATTTCGCCGCGTTCCACGTGGGCGCGTCCGCCTACCCGTTCTACCGTGTCTTCATGGGCATCGTGGCCATCGCGATGTTCGTGGTCATCTACCTGCTGCTGACCCGCACGCGCGTCGGCATCGTGGTGCGCTCGGCCATCTACAAGCCGCGCATGGCCGAGGCGCTGGGCCACAACGTGCCGCTGGTGTTCATGGGCGTGTTCGGCATCGGCGCGGCGCTGGCCGGCCTGGCCGGGGCGGTGGCGGGCGCCTTCTATACCACCAACCCCAACATGGCGCTGGAGCTGGGCGTGCTGGTCTTCGTGGTGGTGGTGGTCGGCGGGCTCGGCTCGCTGGAGGGCGCCATGGTGGCTTCGCTGCTGATCGGCCTGATGACGGCGCTGTCGGTCGGCGTGGACCGCAGCCTGGCCGACCTGCTGGCGCTGGTGGGCGCGGGCGACTGGGCCAGGGAGGCAGGCGGGCTGCTGACCCTCAAGCTGTCCAGCCTGTCGGCGACGATCCCGTTCGCGCTGATGTTGCTGATCCTGCTGTGCCGCCCGTCCGGCCTGATGGGCGAGAAGGAGTAAGCATGCGTCATTCCCGCAATATCCTGTTGGCGCTGGCCGTCGCCGCGCTGGTTGCGGCCCCGGCGGTGCTGTCGCCGTCGCTGGTCAACGCGACCATCCAGATGCTGATCGCGGTGCTGTTCGCGATGGCCTTCAACCTGCTCAGCGGCCAGGGCGGCATGCTCTCGTTCGGCCATGCGGCGTACTTCGGCGTGGGTGCCTTTGCCACGGTCCACGCGATGAACGCCGTGGGCGGCAATGGCCTGTTGCCCACGCCGCTGCTGCCGCTGGCGGGCGGCGCGGCGGGGCTGGCCATCGGCCTGGCCGCCGGCTGGTTCGCCACCAAGCGCACCGGCGTCTACTTCGCCATGATCACGCTGGCGCTGGCCGAGCTGCTGCATGCGCTGGCACCGCACATCAAGAGCTGGTTCGGCGGCGAGGCCGGCATCTCCACCATGCGCATGCCGGCCTGGGGCCTGACCTTCGGCGACAGCCACCAGGTCTACTACCTGACGCTGGCCTGGGTGCTGCTGTCGCTGGCGCTGCTTTACCTGTACACGCTGACACCGGTCGGCCGCCTGACGCTGGGCCTGCGCGAGAACGCCAACCGGCTGCGCTTCCTGGGCTACGACGTCCATCGGCTCAGCGTGCTGGTGTTCGCCATTTCCACGACGTTCTCCGGCATTGCCGGCGGCCTGCAGGCCATCAACATGGAGGCGGCCAACTATGTCGTGTTCGAGTCGAGCGTCTCCGCGGCGGTGGTGCTCAACAGCTATATCGGCGGCGTCAAGGTTTTCCTGGGTCCCGCGCTCGGTGCGGCGCTGATGACGTTCTTCGGCTACGCGGTGTCCGACCTGACGCGCTCGTGGCTGCTGTACCAGGGCATCGTGTTCGTGCTGGTGATGCTGTTCATGCCGGCCGGCATCTCGGGCCTGCTGACCTGGTGGGTGGCGGGCAGCAAGACTTATGGCGCGCGCCGCCTGCTGCCGATCGCCGTCGCGTTCGTCGCCGCCACGCTGCTGCTGGCGGGCGGCACCGTGTTCGGCGTCGAACTGCTGCAGCGCTTCTTCTCGCAGGACTATCGCGCGCTGGCCGCGCTCAATGGTGGCGCCGGCTGGCCGCCGATCCCGCTGTTCGGCCGCGAATGGGCGCCGCTGTCGCCGCTGACGTGGCTGCCGCCCGCGGTGCTGGTGGGCGCGGGCGCATTGCTGGCGCGCCGTGCCAGCCAGCGCTGGCAGCGGCTGCGCGAGGACGCTGACACCACGGACATCGCCGCCGGCGATGCCATCGAAGCCGGGAGGAACCCCGCATGACCGCATCCCCCATCCTGTCGCTGCGCGGGCTGCGCAAGTCGTTCGGCGACGTCGACATCATCCGCGGCGTCGACCTGGACATCGTGCCGGGCGAGCGCCACGCGCTGATCGGCCCCAACGGCGCCGGCAAGTCCACGCTGTTCCACCTGATTTCCGGGCGGCTGCCGCGCACGCGTGGCGAGATCCTGCTCGGCGGCAGGCCGATCCACGGCCTCTCGCCGCAGGACATCAACCGCCGGGGCCTGGCGCGCTCGTTCCAGATCACCAATATCTTTGCCGGCCTGACCGTGTTCGAAAACCTGCGCCTGGCGCTGATGCGCCGGCACGGCCTCCAGTACACGCTGTGGAAGTTCGCCCACAAGGCGCGCGCGGTCAACGAGGAAGCCGCGCACCTGCTGGAGCAGGTGCGGCTTGCGCGCCGCGCGCAAGCGATCGCCGGGGAGCTGTCTTATTCCGAGCAGCGTTCGCTGGAAATCGCCATGACGCTGGCGTCCGATCCGCAGCTGATCATGCTCGACGAGCCCATGGCCGGCATGTCGCACGAGGAGACCAGCTACACCGCGGGGCTGATCCGCGAGGTCACGCAGGGCCGCACGCTGATGATCGTGGAGCACGACATGGACGTGGTGTTCTCGCTCAGCGACCGCATCAGCGTGCTGGTCTACGGCGAGATCGTCGCCACAGGAACCCCCGACGAAATCCGCAACAACGCCCGCGTGAAGGAAGCCTACCTGGGCGAGGAGGTCAGCGTATGAACCCCGCACCGCTGCTGTCGGTGGAAAAGCTGCACGCCCACTACGGCAAGAGCCACATCCTGCATGGCGTCGATTTCCAGGTCGGCCAGGGCGAGGTGGTGAGCCTGCTCGGCCGCAACGGCGCCGGCCGCTCGACCACGCTCAAGGCCATCATGGGGCTGGTGCCGCCCTCGGCCGGGCACATTCGCCTGCGTGGCCGCGAGCTGACCGGCGCACGCTCGTACGCCATCTGCCGCAGCGGCATCGCCTACGTGCCCGAGGAGCGCGAGGTGTTCGCCAACCTGACCGTCGACGAGAACCTGCGCATGGGCGAGCAGCACGCGCCAGAAGGCGCGCCGCAGTGGACCGTGGCGCAGATGTTCGACTACTTCCCGCGCCTCAGGGAGCGCCGCAACACCAAGGCCGGCAGCCTGTCCGGCGGCGAGCAGCAGATGCTGACGATGTGCCGCTCGCTGCTGGGCAACCCGCTGGTGATGCTGATCGACGAGCCCACCGAAGGCCTGGCACCCAAGATCGTCGCCGTGGTCGGCGAAGCCATCCGCGACATCCACCGGCGCGGCGTCTCGGTCGTGCTGGTGGAGCAGAAGCTCGCCATCGCGCTCAAGGTGTCGAGCCGCGTCTGCGTGATGGGCCACGGCCGCATCGTGTTTGAAGGCACCCCCGAACAACTGACCTCCAACCCCCAACTACTCAAGGACTGGCTCGCGGTATGAACGCCCCTTCTTTTACCGGATTTCCCGGCGCGCAACCGTTCGCCCCGGCCCGCTACCCCGGCCTGGAAGGCAAGGTGGTGCTCAACACCGGCGGCGCCAGCGGCATTGGCCGCGCCATGGCCCACGGCTTCGCGCGCCACGGCGCGCGGCTGGTGCTGCTGGACCTGGATGCCGAAGGGCTGGCCGCCACCCGGAACGAGCTCGAGGCAGCCTTCCCCGGCGTGCAGGTGCTGACCATGCAGGCGTCGATCACCGACGACGAGGCGGTCGAGCGCGCCTGCGCCGAAGTCGAGGCGCACTTTGGCCGCATCGACATCCTGCTCAACAACGCCGGCATCTCGATGAACAAGCCGTCGATCGCGCTGACGCCGGCCGAGTGGCGCCGCGCCATCGATATCGACCTCTCCGGCGTTTTCTACTGCACCCAGGCCGCCGCGCGCCGCATGATCCGCCAGAACGGCGGCGTGATCCTGAGCACGGCGTCGATGTGGGGCATGGTGTCGTCCGCCAACCGGCTGGCCTACTGCGCGGCCAAGGCCGGCGTGGTGTCGCTGACCAGGTCGCTCGCGGCCGAATGGGCGCAGCACAATATCCGCGTCAATGCCGTCTGCCCTGGCTATACGCGCACCGCGCTGACCGACTCGCTGATCGAGCGCCGCGCGCTCGACGCCGAGGCGCTGATGGCGCGCACGCCGCTGCGCCGCTTCGGTACGCCGGAGGAGATGGCCGAGGTGGCGCTGTTCCTGGCGTCGGACGCAGCCGCGTTCATCACCGGCCACGCGCTGGTCTCCGACGGCGGCTGGACGGCCGACGGCTTCTGAGCCCGGGCGGCCCCGACTCGCATGACTCGCACGACTCGCACGATCCGAACATCCCGAACCAAGGACTTTTCCATGTCTGAATGCATCGCCCTGCAACCCGGCGCCGACTGGGTCGAGTTGCGCACCACGGAGGAAGACTGGGCCGGCGCGGCCCCCGGCCTGCTGGGCACCATGCTGACCCACATGCACCTGATCCGCGGCTTTGAAGAAGCCGTGCTGGAACTGGCCGCCGAGGGCCTGGTCCATGGGCCGGCGCACTCCAGCATCGGGCAGGAGGGCGGCGCGGCGGGCTCCATCGTGGGCCTGACCGGCGCCGACCAGGTCAACGGCTCGCACCGCGGCCACCACCAGTTCCTGTCCAAGGCGCTCGGCTACCTGGCGCCGAAGGGGCTGGATCCGGATGCGCCGTTCACCGCCGGCGTGCAGACGCTGCTGCAGCGCACGCTGGCGGAGATCCTCGGGCTGGCACAGGGCTTCTGCAAGGGCCGCGGCGGCTCGATGCACCTGCAGTGGGCCGAGGCCGGCGCGCTGGGCACCAACGCCATCGTCGGCGGCGGCGTGCCGCTGGCGGCGGGCGCGGCCTGGGCGCATAAGCATGCCGGCACCGACGCGGTGGCGGTGACCTACTTCGGCGACGGCGCGGTCAACATCGGCTCGGTGCTGGAGACGATGAACCTGGCCGCCGCGTGGAAGCTGCCGTTGTGCTTCTTCATCGAGAACAACGGCTACGCGGTCTCCACCACCGTGGCGGAGTCGACCGCCGAGCCGCGCCTGTCGGCGCGCGGGCTGGGCTTCGGCATCCGCAGCTGGAAGGTCGACGGCATGGACCCGCTGGCCGTGCACCTGGCGATGCAGCAGGCGCTGGCCCATATGCGCGCCGGCCACGGCCCGGCCGTGATCGAGGCGGACGTGTATCGCTTCTTCCACCAGAACGGCCCGTTCCCGGGCAGTGCGTTCGGCTATCGCAGCAAGGAGGAGGAGCAGCAGTGGCGCGCGCGCGACCCGCTCGAGCTGCTGGCGCACCGCATGCAGGCGCGCGGCCTGGTCACGGCGGAGCAGGTGCAGGCCCTGCGCGAGCGCGTCAGGGCCGCGATGCAGGCCGCCATGGCGGCGCTGACGCAGCCCGACCCGTCCGGCAAGCCGGGCAAGCGCATCATCCGCCCGGAACTATGGCCGAGCCCAGACTTCCGCGACGTGGGCATCCGCAGCGAGCTGAACGAGCTGGAAGGGCTGCGCTATGAAGCGCAGGAGACCTTCACCGGCATGCTCGACACGCGCAAGTTCGTCGACGTGGTGGCCGACGTGATGGGCCGGCGCATGGAAACCGACCCCACGGTGGTGGTCATGGGCGAGGATGTCCATCGGCTCAAGGGCGGCACCAACGGCGCCACGCGCGGGCTGCGCGACCGCTTTCCCGAGCGCGTGCTTGGCACGCCGATCAGCGAGAACGCCTTTGTCGGCCTGGGCGGCGGCGTGGCGCTGGACGGCCGCTTCAAGCCGGTGGTGGAGTTCATGTACCCCGATTTCATGTGGGTGGCCGCCGACCAGGTCTTCAACCAGGTCGGCAAGGCCCGCCACATGTTCGGCGGCGAGAGCGACGTGCCGCTGGTGCTGCGCACCAAGGTGGCAATGGGCACCGGCTACGGCTCGCAGCATTCGATGGACCCGGCCGGCATCTTCGCGACCAATCCGGGCTGGCGCATCGTGGCGCCGTCGAACCCGTTCGACTATGTGGGGCTGATGAACACCGCGCTGGCCTGCAAGGACCCGGTGCTGGTGATCGAGCATGTGGATCTGTACAACAGCTCGGCGCTCGGCCCGGTGGACGACCTGGATTACCACCTCCCGCTGGGCAAGGCCGCGGTGCGGCGCCAGGGCGGCGAGGTCACGGTCATCACCTACCTGTCGATGGTCGGCCATACGCTGGAAGCGGTGGAAAAGACCGGCGTCGATGCCGAGGTGATCGACCTGCGCTGGCTCGACCGCGCCAGCCTGGACTGGGAAACCATTGAAGCCAGCATCCGCAAGACCAACAATGTGCTGATCGTGGAGCAGGGCGCGCGCGGGACGTCCTACGGCGGCTGGCTTGCCGACGAACTCCAGCGGCGCTGCTTCGACTGGCTGGACCAGCCCGTGCAGCGCGTCACCGGCGCGGAAGCGGCACCGAGCATCTCCAAGGTGCTTGAGCGGGCGGCGGCGGCGCGCACCGAAGAAGTCATCGACGGCCTGCGCCACGTGATGCGCGAGAAAGGCCAGGCCTGAACCGGGGAATCATGGAAATGAAGATGAACATGGTGGTACCACTCGAAGTCGGCATCGCGGTCCGTGATCTGCCCCGCATGCGCCGCTTCTACGAAGACGTGCTGGGCTTCACCTTCGTCAGCGAGGTGGTGGTGCCGGCGGAGAAGTCGGCGCAGGCCGCGATGCATGCGCAGGGCTATACCGTCGTGCGCCTGCAGACCCCGTACGGCGAGCGCATCAAGCTGCTGGCGCCGCAGCGGCCGCCCGCCGCCGAGCCGGTGACGGCGTATATCCTGGACAAGGCCAATGCGTCGTACCTGACCTTCATCGTCGACGACATCCAGGCCGTGGTCGATGCGCTGGTGGCGCAGGGCGTGGAATTCATGACCGGTCCGCGCCGCATCGAAGTCCGCCCGGGCACCTACCTGGCGTTCTGCCGGGATCCGGAGGGCAACGTGCTGGAGATCGTCCAGTACTCGGATATCGCCGGCTATCGTCCCGACCTGCTTGCGAAGGGAGATGCCTGATGGCCATCCTGCTGCGCATGCCCGAGGTGGCTGCCAATGCCACCCACGCCACCCTGCAGGCCTGGACCCGGCAGGAAGGCGACAAGATTGCCGTGGGCGACTGCATTGCCGAGATCGAGACCGACAAGGCGATCGTCGAACTCAATGCCGACACCGCCGGCACGCTCGGCCGGATGCTGGTCCGCGCCGGTCAGGAGGTGGAGGTCGGCGCGCCGATCGGCGTGCTGCTGGTCAATGGCGAGACGCACGCGGATATCGATGCGCTGCTCGCTGCGTCCGGCGGCATCGCGGTGCCTGAATCGCAGCCGTTGGCACAGGAGCCCGCAGTGCCTGTAGCGCCCCTGGCCTCGGAACCCGCCACCGCACCAGCCCGCATCTTCGCGAGCCCGCTGGCACGGCGGCTGGCCGCGCAACGCGGGCTCGATCTCGCCACGCTGGCGGGCAGCGGCCCGAACGGGCGGATTGTCAGGCGCGACGTGGAGGCGGCCCGGGCTGAGGCGCTCACCGCGACTCCCGCCGCAACCCCCATCGCGACCCCGGCGCCGGCCGCCGCCAGGCCGGCACCGGTGCGGAATGCCGGCACCGACGATTTCATCGAGATTCCGCACAGCAATATGCGGCGGACCATTGCGCGCCGGCTGGCGGAGAGCAAGTCCACTATCCCGCATTTCTATCTGTCGGTGGATTGCCGGATGGACCGGCTGCTGGCGCTGCGCGCCGAGATCAACGCCGGCGCCGCGCGCAAGATCTCCGTCAACGACTTCGTGGTGCGCGCGGTGGCCGTGGCGCTGCGCGAGGTGCCGGAAGCCAACGTGGCATGGACCGATACCGCGATGCGCCAGTTCCGCAGCGCCGACATCGCCGTGGCCGTGTCCACCGACACCGGTCTGATCACGCCGATCGTACGCGCGGCCGACAGCAAGCCGCTGTCGGTGATCAGCGCGGAGATCGCTGAACTGGCGGCCCGCGCGCGCGCGGGCCAGCTGCGCCCGGACGAGTACCAGGGCGGCAGCTTCAGCGTCAGCAACCTTGGCATGCATGGCGTGGCCGAGTTTTCCGCCATCATCAATCCGCCAGAGGCGGCCATCCTGGCGGTGGGGGTCACGCAGCCGATGCCGGTGGTGCGCGACGGCCAGGTCGAGGTGGCCCAGGTCATGCGCTGCACGCTGTCGGTCGATCATCGCGCCATCGACGGCGCGCTGGCGGCGAAGTGGCTGGCCGCGTTCCGGCGCCTGCTGGAAAACCCGCTGGCGATGCTGGTCTGAAGGAGGCGCGATGACATCTTCGTTCGATTTGGCCATTGTCGGCGGCGGGCCCGGCGGCTACGTGGCCGCCATCCGCGCCGCGCAACTGGGCATGCGCACTGCCGTGATCGAGAAGGCCGCGCTCGGCGGCATCTGCCTGAACTGGGGCTGCATCCCGACCAAGGCGCTGCTGCGCTCGGCCGACGTGCTGCGGCTGGTGAAGGACGCCGCGGCTTATGGCGTCGCCGTGGCCGAGCCCCGCGCGGATGTCCCGGCCATGGTGGCGCGTTCGCGCGCGGTCGCGGCGCAGCTCAACAAGGGCGTGGCGCACCTGATGAAGAAGCATGGCGTCACGGTGCTCAACGGCCATGGGCGGCTGGCGGGTCAGGGTCGGCTCCAGGTAAGCACGGCAGACGGCCAGGCCAGCATCATTGGTGCCGGCCATATCGTCCTTGCCACCGGGGCCCGCGCGCGGCCGCTGCCGCAATTGCCGGTCGACGGCAGCACCGTCTGGAGCTACCGCGAGGCGCTGGCGCCGCCGTCGATCCCGCGCCGCATGCTGATCGTGGGCGCGGGGGCGATCGGCGTCGAGTTCGCGAGCTTCTATCACGCGGTGGGCGTGCAGGTGACTCTGGTCGAGATGGCCGAGCGCATCCTGCCGACGGAGGATGCGGAGATTGCCGCGCAGGTGGCGAGCCAGCTCCGGCGCGACGGTATCGCCATCCACGCCGGCACGCGCGTGGAAGGGGCCCGGCGCGGTGCGTCCGGGTGGACGGTGACGCTGGCCGGCGGCGCATCCGCGCAGCTTGAGACCGACGTGGTGCTGGTCGCGGCCGGCATCGTCGGCAATGTCGAGGAGCTCGGGCTGGAAGGCACAGGGGTCCGGGTGGAGCGCACGCATATCGTCACGGACGGGTTTGGCCGCACCGGCGAGCCGGGCATCTACGCCATCGGCGACGTGGCCGGCCCGCCGTGGCTCGCGCACAAGGCCAGCCATGAAGGCGTGATCTGCGTCGAGAACATCGCCGGCCTGCAGCCGCACCCGCTCGACCCGCGCCGGATTCCGGCATGCACCTACAGCCATCCGCAGGTGGCCAGCATCGGCCTGACCGAAGCGCAGGCGATCGCGGCGGGCCACCGCGTGCGCGTCGGCAGGTTCCCGTTCTCGGCCAACGGCAAGGCCATCGCGATGGGCGCGACGGCCGGCCTGGCCAAGGTGGTGTTCGACGAAGGCAGCGGCGAGCTGCTGGGCGCCCACATGGTGGGCGACGAGGTGACCGAGATGATCCAGGGCTACGGCATTGCGCAGGCGCTGGAGACCACCGAGGCCGAACTGATGTCCGCCGTGCTGCCGCACCCGACCCTGTCCGAGGCGATGCACGAGGCTGTGCTGGACGCCTACGGCCGCGCCCTGCATATCTGAACCGAAACGACCAAACGACCGCATGGAGACACCGCATGTCTGACTTTGCATCGCGCACGCTGCTGCTGACCGGCGCCAACGGGGGGATCGGCCGCGAGGTCGCACGCCTGTTCCACGCCGGCGGCGCCAACCTGGTGCTGACCGACCTGGATGCGGACGGCCTGGCCGGCTTCGCGCAGACGCTTGGCGACCCGGACCGCATCGCCACGATGCGCATGGACGCCGCCAGCCCGGACGACAGCGCGCGCGCCGTGGCCACGGCGGTGGAGCGCTTTGGCGGCATCGATTTCCTGGTGCCGTCCGCCGGCCTGTACCGGGCCCAGCCCGTCGCATCGATGACCGACGACCAGTGGCGCCAGACGCTTGGCATCAACCTGGACGGCGTCTTCTACCTGGTCCGCCGCGCGATGCCGGCCTTGCGCGAGGACAGCGCCATCGTCAACCTGACGTCGGTGGCGGCGCACCGCGGGGCCTACAGCAATGCCCACTATGCGGCCTCCAAAGGAGCGCTGTTGAGCCTTACGCGCAGCTTGGCGCGTGAACTGGGGCCGCGTACCCGTGTCAATGCGGTGTCGCCTGGCATCATCGAGACGCCGATGACGACCGAACTGGTGCGCACACGCGGTGCCGAATCGGTGGAACAGACGCCGCTGCGGCGGCTCGGCCACCCGCGCGAAGTCGCCAGCGCGATCGCTTTCCTGTGCAGCGGCGCCGCCAGCTTCATCACGGGCGAAGTGCTGCACGTCAACGGCGGCCTCTATATGGCCGGCTGATACGGCCCAACCCATCACACCGACTATGCTGAACCTGCAAGATTCCTCGCTGCTGCGGCAGCAGTGCTATATCGACGGCCGCTGGATCGATGGCGAGCGCCGCATCGACGTGACCAACCCCGCCACCGGCGAACGCGTCGGCCAGGTGCCGCAGCTGGGCGCCGACGAGACCCGCCAGGCCATTGAAGCCGCCAACCGCGCGCTGCCCGCCTGGCGCGCGCGCACCGCCAAGGAACGCTCGGCGCTGCTGCGCAAGTGGTTCGAGCTGATCCTGGCCAACCAGGAAGACCTGGCACGCATTATGACCGCCGAGCAGGGCAAGCCGATTGCCGAGGCGCGCGGCGAGATCGCCTACGCCGCGTCGTTCATCGAATGGTTCGCCGAGGAAGGCAAGCGCGTCTACGGCGATACCATTCCCGCGCCGGTCAGCAGCCAGCGCATCGTCGTGACCAAGGAGCCGGTCGGTGTCTGCGCCGCCATCACGCCGTGGAACTTCCCCGCGGCGATGATCACGCGCAAGGCCGGCCCGGCGCTGGCGGTCGGCTGCACCATGGTGCTCAAGCCCGCGTCGCAGACGCCGCTGACCGCACTGGCGCTGGTGGCGCTGGCCGAGCGTGCCGGCATCCCGGCCGGCGTGCTGTCGGTGGTGACCGGCTCGGCCAGTGCCATCGGCGGCGAGATGAGCGGCAACCCGCTGGTGCGCAAGCTGACCTTCACCGGCTCGACCGAAGTGGGCCGCGTGCTGATGGCGCAGACCGCGTCGACCATCAAGAAGGTGTCGATGGAGTTGGGCGGCAACGCGCCCTTCATCGTGTTCGACGATGCCGACCTCGACGCCGCGGTGGAAGGCGCGATCGTGTCGAAGTACCGCAACGCCGGCCAGACCTGCGTCTGCGCCAACCGCATCTATGTACAGGCGGGCGTGTATGACGCCTTTGCGCAGAAGCTGGTGGCAGCGGTCGCGGCGCTCAAGGTCGGCAATGGCATGGAGGATGGCGTGCGCATCGGCCCGCTGATCGACGACAAGGCGGTGACCAAGGTGGAGGAGCACATCGCCGACGCCGTCGGCAAGGGCGCGCGCGTGCTGCATGGCGGCCAGCGCCACGCGCTCGGCCATTCGTTCTTCCAGCCGACCGTGCTGGCCGATGTCGCGCCCGGCATGCTGGTCGCGCGCGAGGAGACCTTCGGCCCGCTGGCGCCGCTGTTCCGCTTCGACACCGAGGATGAGGTCGTGGCCATGGCCAACGATACCGAGTTCGGCCTGGCCAGCTACTTCTATGCGCGCGACCTGGGCCGGGTCTGGCGCGTGTCCGAAAGGCTGGAATATGGCATGGTCGGCGTGAATACCGGCCTGATCTCGAATGAAGTGGCGCCCTTCGGCGGCGTCAAGCAGTCCGGCGTGGGCCGCGAGGGCTCGCACTACGGCATCGAGGATTACCTGGTGATCAAGTACACCTGCATGGCGGGGATCTGAGCATGCACATCGACGGCAATACCCAGTTGGTCGGCATCATCGCCGACCCCATCGCCCAGGTGCGCACGCCGCAGCTGTTCAATGCCTCGGTGTCGCGCCAGGGCCTGAATGCGGTGTGCGTGCCGTTCCACGTCGCGCCCCAGCAGTTGCGCGTGCTGCTCGACAGTCTCCCGGCGATGAAGAACCTGGCCGGCATGGTAGTGACCGTGCCGCACAAGGAAGCCGTCGTGGCGGCGTGCGCCGAGCTGACGGAGACCGCCCGCCTGGTCGGATCGGTCAACGCGCTGCGCTATGACCGTGACCGTCGCATCTGGGTCGGTGGCAACTTCGACGGCGACGGCTTCGTCGCCGGCCTGCGCGAGCGCGGCCACGCACTGGCGGGCAAGCGCGTCCTGCAGGTCGGGGCCGGCGGCGCCGGCAAGGCCATGGCCTTCGCCATCGCGCGGGAGCGGCCAGCGGAACTGGTGATCCACAATCGCTCCGCCGGGAAGGGGGCGCAACTGGTGGAGCGCTTGCGCGCCGCGCTGCCCGATGCGGCGATCCGCGCCGGTAGCGACGACCCGGCCGGCTTCGACGTGGTGGTCAACGCCACGTCGCTCGGCCTGCGCGATGACGATGCACTGCCGTTGCCGGCAGAGCGCCTGGCGCCCGGCACGCTGGTCTGCGAGGCTGTCGTGCGGGATCCGGAAACCGCGCTGCTGGCCGCGGCGCGCGCGCAAGGCTGCAACATCCATCACGGGCAGTGGATGCTGTATGGACAGATCGTGGAGATCGCGCGCTTTCTTGGGGTGCCGCTTGAGGCCGCAAGCGTGGAGCGGACGTTAGGGCCGTAAGGCCTGTCGGGGAGCCGGGCGCAGACTACTGCTGTGCCGCGATGGCTTCCTTCAGCTTTCCGGAAAAGCGCGAGCCATCCCGGAAGGTCATGACCAACTGACGGGTTGCCCGCGTCATGGCCACATACAACAGCCGCGCCTCTTCCTCGTCCGTCTCATCGTTCTTGTGCGGCATGCCCGTCGCCGGAATGCAGACCAGCGGGAACTCCAGCCCCTTGCTGCTATGCAGCGTGACCACCTTGACGCTGTCCGCCCCGGGTGTGAAGCGCTTGCTGATCTGCGGGCATTCGAACGGCACGCCTTGGCGTGTCAGCGCGCTGGTGACGTGCCCGGCGGTGTCCCAATGCCGGTACAGCACCGCCATGTCCGACCACGGCGTTCCCGCACGGTTTTCGTCGACCAGGATCTGGGCGATACGGTCGGCCTCTGCCTGCTCGGTTGGCAACTCGATCAGCAATGGCTTGCCGCCGCGGCGGCCGGCGCCGATCGGCTGTACCGTAGGCGCCTCGTCTTCGGCGGCATCCCTGGGCCGCAGCAATTCCTCTGCAAACGCGCGAGCAACGGACAGGATTTCCTGGGTATTGCGGTAGTTCAGCTTCAGAATGGTGGTCCGGCCGCGCGCCTGGATGCCCACGCTGGCGAAGTTCATCCGCTGCTTCTTGCCCCCGCCATAGATGGACTGGGCGTCGTCATAGAGCACCAGCAGCGAATTGCTTTCCGGATTGACCATCTGCACCACCAGCTTGAACCACTCCGGCCGGAAATCGTGGCCTTCGTCGATCAGCACGGCGTCGTACTGGCCTGCGGGGATTGCCTTCCGGTCTACGCCCTGGATAACGCGATTCACCATGTCTTCGAACAGCGCATCGCTGGGGCGGCCCTTCGGGCGTTCGATGTTGTAGGCGTCCAGCTGCCGCGAGCACCATGCATGGAAGTTGTGAACGTGGACCTTCTCTTCAATGCCCTTCTCAACCATCGTTGCGGCCAGCTTGGCGGCGAGGGTCTTGTTGTAGCAAAGCACCAGCACCGGCCGCGTGACGATCTTTGCCAGGTGCTCGGCACGGTAGCCGAGGATCATCGTCTTGCCTGAGCCGGCGACGCCGTGGATGACCCGGTGGCCCTCGCCGAGGCTGCGTGCCAGCTGCTCCTGCTGGAGGTCCATGACGCGCAGGATGTCGGGCATGTCCAGCGGCTCGGATACCTGCTCGGGGAACAGCGAGCGCTGCTCCGGCATGCGGATCTGCGGAAACAGGTGCCAGCGAATGCGGTCGATCTGCGGCAAGGAGAGCTTGAAGGTGAACTTGACCGGGAACATCTCCCACAGACGCTGCTGGAACTGTTCGGCGTCGCCTTCCTTGTGCATCTCGTCCTGGCAAATCACCAGGTGTGGCGGCAGCACCTCGCCAAGGTTGGTCTTGTCAAACTGGGCGCGCGAGATATTGGACAGGACGACGCCGCAGCCATAAGGAAAGAACGGCTTGCCCTTCAGCGATCCGGTCGGCCAGACCAGCTGCGGGTCGCGTTGCAGCAGGTCGGTGACATAGAACATGTAGTTTCGGGCTTGCTGGAGCGGATTCATCTCCCGCACCAGCCCGCGATCCGTCAGCAGGGTGACGTCGCGCTGATCGATTTCCCGGATCGTATCCAGCCGCCAGTCCTTGACCTCCAGCACCAGCAATCCCCGGCTGGGATGGAAGACGATGAAATCGGGATGCCTGGTCTTTTCGCCGATGGCGACGTCATACCAACAGAGGTAGTCGTCTTCCAGCTTTGCCTCCAGGCGCTCGGCGAAGCGCCGCTCACCACTGGTCATGCGCGAAGTGACCGAACCCAGCGCGGGAATCAGCGTGGCCATGCCTTTTTGCTCTTATTACCCGTTCAGAAGCTGCGCTGGATGTGTTTGCTGTCGCGGACCCGGTGCGACATCGGCCAGGCAGGGTCGTGATGCGGCCATTGTAGGCAAAAATCGGTATTAGTGGATATTTCGGTGGTTTTGGCGTTTTTTTGCGGAGCGCGATCGCCTGGCCATGTGTGTGGCCAATTGATATTGGGGGGGCGGTCGGCAGTGGATCAGCGCGGGTGGGGCTTCGTCCCGCGTCGATGTCGCTGGTTTGCTCCCCTCTCTCGCTTGCGGGAGAGGGGCCGGGGGTGAGGGCCGGCGCTGGTCAAGCACGGCGCCTCACTTTGTGGAAGCTCCCACCCTCCTCCCACTGTGCGGGGGAGATCAATGCACGCCTGCACGTGCCGGCTTGCTTGCCAGTCACCAACGGTTGTCGTCCCCGCGAAGGCGGGGACCCAGTGGCTTGTTGTCCCCCTGCGGGGGACTTCAAAGACGCTGGATTCCCGCCTGCGCGGGAATGACGGTGGCATTTGATTCTTTGGTGGTACTAATAAAATCAAAAGATTAGCGCGGGTTCCTGGGTAGGGGAGCGATTGCCTGGGGCGATGGCCATTGCAGGCGATTCCGTATATCGCACGCTTGGAGCAACGAACTCCAGCTTGTGCGCCAGCCCTCGAGATAGCGGTGTGTGGCCTTCCTTGAACGTTGGCAGCCTGTCAGGCAGCCTCCCCAAAGTCGAGCAATATCTTGCAGCTCTCGCTCGGATTGCGTTCGGCAAGTTCGAAGGCCTCGGCGACATCGCGGAAATCCATCCGGTGCGTGACGATGCGCCCGGGATCGATCAGCCCGCGGGAGATCCAGTCGATCACGGTGGGAAACATCCCGCAGTTCAGGCGCGAGGCATAGAGCGTCAGTTCCTTCCGGGTCAGCTCCTGTTGCGGGATGGCCGATGGCGTCGCGGAGAGGCCCAGTATGCCGATGCGTCCTGCCGGCGCGGCAATGCGCACCGCTTCCTCCAGGATCGATGGGTGGCAGACCGCGTCGTAGATCAATGTCGGGCCGCTTGCCGCGCCGCGTTTCGCAAGGGCCGGCTCGATGGCTTCGCGAGAGGTATTGATGACCTCGTCCGCGTCGGCGCCGCATTGGCGTGCCAGCGCAAGGCGCTCGTCGACGTGGTCGGTGATGAAGGCGCGTATGCCGTGCACGCGCTTGAGCACCTGCAGCAGGTTGAGGCCGATGGGACCGGCGCCGTAGATCAAGGCAATGTCTTCGCACAGCACGCCGGTGCGGTGCGTAATGTTGGCGGCGACGGCGAACGGCTCGATCACCGCTGCACCCGGTGCCGGAAGGCCAGCTGGCACCGCATAGGCATTGCACGCCGGCACGCAGGTGTATTCGCTGAAACCGCCATCGCGATGCACGCCGATCACCTGCAGGCGGCTGCAGACGTTGCGCCGTCCGATGCGGCAGGCGTGGCACTCGCCGCAGCTGATGACCGGATCCACCACGACGCGTTCGCCGATGCGATGCTGGCCGACGCCCGCGCCGACGGCGTCGATGTCGCCCACGAACTCATGGCCGATGACGCGCGGATAGGCCGCGAAGGGATTCTTGCCGTGGAAGATATGCAGGTCGGAGCCGCAGATGCCAGCGTAGCGCACGCGCAGGCGGATTTCGCCGGGGGCAGGGTGGGGGACGGGCCGTTTGCGCACGGCCATGCTGTGAGGTTCGTCGACGATGATGCTCAGCATGCCGGGTGCCTGTGGGTTGGGAGGATGTCGTGGCTTGGGTGTCGTGGAGGCCTTCGCTATTGCGGGCGCCGGCCCTCACCCCCGCCCCTCTCCCGCAAGCGGGAGAAGGGAGAAAACCGGCAGGTGTTGGAGGGGGCTACCAGTTCCACATCGAACCGTCGCGAAGCCGTGCCACCGGCAGGTAGGCGCGTTCATAGGGATACCGGGCGGCCAGCGCCTCGTCGATCTCGACCCCAAGCCCAGGCACCTCATCCATGACCAGATAGCCGTCCTCAAAGCGATAGTTGTGCGGGAACACTTCGTCGGTCAGCGCGTTGTGCGGCATCAGTTCCTGGATGCCGAAGTTCGGCGCCCACAGCCCGAAGTTGACCGCCGCCGCCATGCATACCGGCGACAGGTCGGTGGCGCCGTGGAAGCCGGTGCGTACCTGGTGCATCGCGGCGAAGTCCGCAATGCGCCGCACATGCGTGATGCCGCCGGCATGGACGATGGTGGTGCGGATGAAGTCGATCAGCTGGTTGCCGATCAGGTCCTTGCAATCCCAGATCGAATTGAAGACTTCTCCTACCGCCAGCGGCGTGGTGGTGTGCTGGCGGATCAGGCGGAAGGCGTCCTGGTCCTCGGCCGGCGTGGCGTCTTCCAGCCAGAACAGGCTGAACGGCTCGAGTGCCTTGCCAAGGCGGGCGGCTTCGATCGGTGTCAGCCGGTGGTGCGCGTCATGCAGCAGGTGCGGCTCGAAGCCGATGGCATCGCGCACCTTGCGGAACAACTCCGGCGTGTGGCGCAGGTAGAGGGCGGTGTCCCACGGCTCTTCCGGCGGGAGACCCTTCTCCGCGGGTTCATAGTGGCCGGGCTGCTTGCCGACGCCATAGACCTTTGAGAGTCCCGGCACGCCGGACTGCACACGGATTGCCTTGAAGCCCTCCGCGATATGCCGGTGGACGGCATCGACGGCTTCCTCGTGATCGCGGCCGTTGGCGTGCCCGTAGACCAGCAGCCGTTGCCGGCTCTTGCCGCCCAGCAGTTGGTACACCGGCATGTTCGCCAGCTTGCCGAGGATATCCCACAGCGCCATGTCGATCGCGGCGATCGCGGTCATCGTGACGGGCCCGCGCCGCCAGTAGGCGCCGCGATACAGGTATTGCCAGATGTCTTCGATGCAGCGCGGGTCGCGGCCGATCAGGCAGGGAATGACATGCGCATCGAGGTAGGCGCTGACCGCAAGCTCGCGGCCGTTGAGCGTGGCATCGCCTAGTCCGTAGACGCCCTGGTCCGTCATCACCTTGACCGTGACAAAGTTGCGGCCCGGACAGGTGACGATGGTTTGTATCCGTTCGATCTTCAAGACGTGCTCCGGCGGTTGCGCGCTTCCGCCGCTGCGTCATCGCATACGGGGGCACGCATGGGTCTGGCGGCATGGGAACGATGCGAAGCAGGTTACCTCGCGAAGGCACGGGCGGATACGAGCGGATTCTGCAGCCGGAAAGCGCACGGGCTGCACAAATCTTGCGAAACGGCTGCACGTCTGCAGCATTCCCCAATGGTACGTTTTGCCATGGTCCACAGCATGGATGTCACGCACGATGCCGCAATACAAACGATCGAGGGGCAGGGCATGAGGCTGGCGCAGCGTACCGCTTGCAGCGCCGACGCCGCCGTGCAACGGCCCGGCTACGCGCGCAGCCGTCTGTCGCGCGGCATGGTGCATATCGGGCTTGGCGCTTTCCACCGCGCGCACCAGGCGCTGTACACCGAGGCTGCGATCCACGATGGCGACACGCGTTGGGGCATCGTGGGCGTCAGCTTGCGGGAACCGCGCATGGCGCGCGCGCTGACTGCCCAGGATTGCCTGTACGCGGTCATCGAGCGGCAGGGTGCCGAGGCCAAGGGGCGCATCGTGGGCGCCCTCGTGCAGGCCCTGTATGCGCCGCATGCCCTGGAGCAGGTGACCGGTGCCATCGCCGATCCCGCCGCGTCGGTCGTGACCTGCACCGTGACTGAAAAGGGCTACCACCGGCATCCGTCGACATCCGACCTCGACACCAGCGATCCGGATATCCGGCACGACCTGGCCCATCCCGACGCGCCGCGCAGCACGCTTGGGGTGCTGGCGGCGGGGATACGCCGCCGGCCGTCCGGCGCGCCGCTGAGCATCGTCTGCTGCGACAACATGGCCGACAACGGCGACACGCTGCGCAAGCTGCTGACCCAGTACGCGTCACAGGTCGATCCGGCGCTCGCCCGGCGTATCGACGACGAGGTGGCGCTGCCGAACACCATGGTCGACCGCATCGTGCCGGCCGCGACGCCGGCGTCGCTGAACTGGGCGCAGCAGCGCCTCGGACTGCGCGATGAAGCCGCCATTGTCTGTGAGCCGTTCACGCAGTGGGTGATCGAAGACCGCTTCGCCGGAGCGCGGCCCGCCTGGGAAGCCGGCGGCGCGCTGATGACCGGCGATGTCCGGACGTTCCAGGCCATGAAGCTGCGGATGCTGAACGGCACGCATTCGGCGATCGCCTATGCCGCGCAGTTGTGCGGCATAGGGACCGTGGCCGGGGCGATGGCCGATCCGGTCCTCGGTGCCTTCGCGCGTGGGGTGATGGAGGACCTGCTTGCCACCGTCACCGCACCGCCGGGGTACGACGTCGCCCGCTACGCCAATGCGTTGCTGTGCCGCCTGCGCAACGCCGCGATCGCGCATCACACCGCGCAGATCGCGACGGATGGCACGCAGAAGGTCCCGGTGCGCTGGCTGCCGGCCTTGCGCGAAAGCCTGGCCGCGGACATCGAGCGGCCATGCCTGGAGCGTGCGCTGGCGCTGTGGCTCCACTATTTGCGCTGCGACACCAACGAGCGTGGCGAGCCGCTGGCCGCCAGCGATCCCGGTGCGCCGCCACTTGCCGCAGCGCTGCGCGGCGCAGACAGCGATACGGACGCCGTGCGCCGGGCGCTGGCGCACGGCGCCGTATTTGGCGACGCCCCGTGGCCGAAGCATTTCCGGCGCCGGCTTGCCGCACACCTGACGGTATTGCGCGAGCGCGGCGCGGCTGCATTGCTGTCCTTCCCGGCCACAACTTGAAAAACAGGAGACAAGCACGTCATGACCAATCGGTTCACTCGCCGCCAGTTCGGCGCACTCGCCGCCGGCGGACTGGTTCTGGCATTGCCCGGGCGCAACGCGTTCGCCCAGAGCGCCACCATCAAGCTGAAGTACGGCACGGCATTTCCGGCCGACCATCCGGGCACGCTGCGCATCAAGGAGGCCGCCGAGGCCATTCGTCAGGACACCGGCGGCAAGGTCGACCTGCAGGTCTATCCCAATAGCCAACTGGGCAGCGAGCCAGACATGGTTTCCCAGGTCCTCGCCGGCGCCATCGACTTCATGTCGACCGCCAGCACCAACTTGCAGACACGTGTGCCGGCCGCCAGCATCAATGGCGTGGCCTTTGCCTTCAAGGACTACGCCACGGTGTGGGCCGCGATGGACGGCGGACTGGGCGCTTACGTCCGGAGCGCGCTGGGCAAGGTGAACCTGCACGTGTTCGAGAAGTGTCTCGACAACGGCTATCGCAATATCACTTCCGCTAGCCGCCCGGTGAACACGCCGACGGACCTGAAGGGGTTCAAGATCCGCGTCCCGGCGATCCCGCTGTGGGTCTCGATGTTCAGGACGCTGGGCGCGGCGCCGACGGTCATCCCGTTCGCCGATCTCTATTCGGCGCTGCAGACACGCGTGGTGGACGGCCAGGAGACGCCGCTGTCGCTGATCCGCAGCGGCAAGCTGTACGAGGTGCAGAAATTCTGCTCGATGACCGCGCATACCTGGGACGGCCACTTTATCTTCGGCAATGCCAGAAAATTCAAGGCACTGCCGCGCGAGGTGCAGGCTTCGCTGACGACCCGCTTCACCACCGCGGCGCTGAAGCAGCGCGAGGATATCGCGCGGGTCGACGTCGAAGCGCAGGCGGAGATGACCCGGCTTGGCATCACGTTCAACCGCCCGGATCCGGCGCCGTTCCGCAAGCTGCTGCGGGACGCGGGCTTTTACGCCGAGTGGCGCAGGAAGTTTGGCGACGAGGCCTGGGAGATGCTGGAAAAATACACCGGGCCGCTGGTCTGAGGCAGGCGCCATCAAGCCGACATGAAAGAGGAAGAGGAGATCATGATGGAGCACGCCGCCGAAACCCTGGTCCCGCCTGCCCATAGCGCCCATAGCGCCCGCGCCGCCCCCACACCGCCGCCCGCCAGCACGCGCTGGGGCCGCATCCTGGCCTGCCTGGTTGAACTGCCGGCCGCGCTGATCGTCGTGGCCGAAATCCTGATCCTCGGTGGCGGCGCGTTCGCGCGCTATGCCTTGCACGCGCCGCTGCCGTGGACGGAGGAGCTTGCCGGCATCCTGTTCCTGTGGCTCGCGATGCTCGGCGCCATCATTGCCTTGCAGCGCAGCGCGCACATGCAGCTCACCACCTTCATCAGCAAGCTGCCGCCGCACCGGCGCGCGTGGGTGGATGCCTGCGGCATGTGGATGGTGGTGGCGTTCCTGTTGCTGCTGGTGCAGCCGGCGTGGGAACACCTCGTCGAACATGTGGACGTGCTGACGCCGACCCTGGAAGTCAGCGAAGCCTGGCGCGCGGGAGCGGTGCTCGCCGGCACCGTGCTGATGCTCGTGACTGCCGTGATCCGCCTGCTGGAGCGCGCCAGCCGCAGGCAGGCGGCCATCAGCGGCTTGCTGGTCGGGCTCGGTGCCGGTGTGTTGTGGTTGCTCTCGCCGGTGCTGATGGGGTTGGGCAATGCCAACCTGGTGATCTTCTTCCTGCTGATGCTGGTTGGCTGCGTCGCCATCGGCGTGCCCATCGCCTTTGCCTTCGGGCTCTCCACGCTCTGCTACCTGGCGTTGTCCACGGCCACGCCGCTGTCCATCATCCCGAACCGCATGCAGGAGGGCATGTCGCACCTGATCCTGCTGGCGGTGCCGCTGTTCATCTTCCTGGGCGGGCTGATCGAAATGACGGGCCTGGCGCGCGCGATGATCCAGTTCCTGGCCGGGCTGCTCGGCCATCTGCGCGGCGGGCTGCAGTACGTGCTGCTTGGTGCGATGTATATCGTCTCGGGCATTTCCGGTTCCAAGACCGCCGATATGGCGGCGGTCGCGCCGGCGCTGTTCCCGGAGATGAAGCAGCGTGGCGCGAAGGATGGCGACCTGATCGGCCTGCTGTCGGCGTCCGGCGCGATGTCGGAGACGATCCCGCCCAGCATCGTGCTGATCACGGTCGGGTCGGTCACGGGCGTGTCGATCACCTCGCTGTTCATCGGCGGGCTGATGCCGGCGCTGGTCGGCCTGGCGATGATGGCGCTGGTGGTCTGGTGGCAGACGCGCAAGGAGGACATGCGGGGCACGGTGCGGCCATCGGGCCGCGGGTTGTTGCGATTGCTGGTGGTGGCACTGCCGGCGCTGGCGCTGCCGGTGATCATCCGCACCGCCGTGGTGGAGGGCGTGGCCACCGCCACCGAGGTGTCGACCATCGGCATCTTCTATGCGGTGCTGGCCGGCGTGCTGATGTACCGGCAGTTCGACCTCCGGCGCGTCTATCCGATCCTGATCGATACGGCGGCGTTGTCCGGCGCGATCCTGCTGATCGTGGGGTGCGCCACCACCATGGCGTGGGCGCTGACGCAGTCGGGTTTTGCGCAGGACCTGGTCCGCGTCATGTCCGGTGTGCCGGGTGGGAAGACCGGCTTCCTGCTGGTGTCGGCGCTGGCTTTCGTGATCCTGGGCAGCTTGCTGGAAGGCATCCCGGCCATTGTGCTGTTCGGGCCGTTGCTGTTCCCGATTGCCAGGCTGGTCGGCGTGCATGAGGTGCACTATGCCATGGTGGTGATCTTCGCCATGGGGCTGGGCTTGTTCGCGCCGCCGTTCGGCGTAGGCTTCTATGCCGCCTGCGCCATCGGGCGCGTGTCGCCGGACGTTGCCATGCCGCGCGTGTGGCCGCATATGGCGGCGTTGTGCATTGCGCTGTTGCTGCTGACGCTGGTGCCGTGGTTCTCGGTCGGGTTCCTGTAAGTTGGCGTCAGGCGGCTTGCCAGGGCGGCCGGCAAGCCTTCGGCGGGCGCTGCGGTCAGGCGGCAAGCTCCTCCGCCAATATGCCTTCCAGCTGCGCCTTCAAAAGACGAAGCAGGCAAAGCGCACTGAAGCAGCCTTCCGATGTGTCGCACAGCTGGTCAAGCATGCCAAGCACGCCTTCGATGCCTGCCGCCAAGGACTCAAGATTCAGCCGTGCCGCTGTGGATAACGTGTTTCCCGACATAGGACCTCCGATCGTTGGATGAAGGCCTGCCGCACGATGTGAGGGGAGGGCGGCGGGCCTGACGACGAGGGTGGAAGCCCGGTGTCACAGCCAATGCCGGTCAGCCTTGCGGCTGTCTCGTCCGGCCCGCCATAAAGCAATGGCTTGCCCGAATGGGCAAAGAAGGTCGCCAGGCGCGACCATCTAGCTGTAACACACGGGCTTCCACACCCGGCCACCGTTGTGCGATGACCATGTCAGTCTCGCGTGTTGCCGCTCGCATTTCGATAGGACAGTTCGCATTCCCATGCGGACCGCGCATGGTGCAGCAGCGCCGCCCGTCAGGAAATAGCCGAACGCCTAATCCACCAGCGTCGCCAGCGCCTCCCGCGCCTCCCGGCGCAGCTTCTCCAGATCCAGCCCGACGACCGCGCCATCGCGCACCACCTGCCGCCCCCGCACCAGCACGTCGCGCACCGGCGTCGGCTCGCCCGCCGCCACCGGCGCCGTGCCGATGTCATGGAAGCCATGGAAGCGCAGCCCGCTGACGTCATAGATCGCCAGGTCGGCCGATTGCCCGGGCGCCAGCGTGCCGATCCCGGGCAATCCCAGCACCCGCGCCCCACCAGCCGTGCCCCAGTGGATGACTTCCTCCACGCGGGTTTGCGCCGCTCCGCCCAGCGCCCGGTGCACCAGCCACGCGAAGTTGGCCTCGTGCACCATGCTGCCGGATTCATTCGAGGCCACCCCATCCACGCCCAGCGAGATCGGCACACCCGCGTCCGCCATCGCCCGCACCGGCGCGATGCCGCTGCCCAGCCGCGCATTGCTCACCGGGCAGTGCGCCATGCCGGTATTGGTCACCGCCAGCATGCGGATCTCTTCCGGATTCACCGTGACCAGGTGCGCGAACCACACGTCGGGCCCGAGCCAGTCATGGTCGGCGACAAACTGCACCGGCGTGCATTGATACTTCTCGCGGCAGAAGCGAACATAGTTGTCCGTTTCCGACAGGTGCGAATGCAGCCGCAGGTCCAGCCCGCGTGCGAACGACGCCAGCTCGCGCAGCCATACCGGCGGCAGCGAGAAGGTCGGCGTGGTCGGTGCGACCACCACGCGGCGCAGGCCATCGCCCGAGGCATCGTGATAGCGCGCCTTCAGCCGCTCGATATCGGTGAGCATCTCGTCCAGCGTCTCCGGTACCAGCGCGGTGGCGCGCATGCCGGGGTGATCGGAGGCGGACTGGATCGCGCCGCCGCGGCACAGCACCAGCCGCATGCCGAGTTCTTCCGCGACCTCGAACAGCACGTCGCCGGTCTCCGCGCCGTGGCCGTGGTGGTACAGGTAGTGATGGTCGGCGCAGGTGGTGGTGCCGGACAGCAGCAGTTCGGCCATGCCGAGGCGCACCGCGGTGCGGAAGATCTCCGGCGTGAACCGCGCCAGCCGCGGATAGGCGACCGATGCCAGCCATTGCTCCAGTCCCGCGTTCATCCCGCTCGGTACGGCCTTCAGCAGGTTCTGGAACAGATGGTGGTGTGTGTTGACCCAGCCCGGGTAGACCACGCAGCCGGTCGCGTCAATCAGATCCTCGCCGTCGTGGCGCGGCAGCGCGGCGCCGATTTCGGCGATGCGTCCGTCGCGGATGCGGATGTCGGCGGCGCCGGCGCGGGCGGCGTCGCCCGCGCGGCCGGTCATCACGGCGGCGGCATTGCGAATCAGCAGCGCGCCGGCATACGAGACGGAAGTGGTGTTCTGCACCATGTTTTCAGACCCCCTGTACGTTATCGGCATTGGCGGGCAGCTCGTCGGCTTCACGGGCGGGCACGCCGTTGAGAATCAGGTTGAGCAGCACGGACACCACGCAGGCGATGATCACGCTGCTGTGGACGAATGGCTGCAGGAAGCCGGGCAGCTTCTCCAGCATAGTGGGCAACATCACCGGCATCATCGCGCAGCCGAGCGTGATGGCGACGATGGACAGGTTGTTGGGGTTGCGCTCATACTCCACCTCGCCCAGCGTCTTGATGCCGGCCGCGACCACCACCCCGAACATCACCATGGTCGCACCGCCCAGCGCCGCCGACGGGATCGACGCGAACAGCGCGCCGATCTTGGGCACCAGCGCCACCGCGCACAGCATCACGCCACAGGTGGCCACCACCCAGCGGCTGCGCACGCCGGTGACGATGACCAGGCCCACGTTCTCCATGAAAGCGATGTACGGGAACGCCGCGAACATGCCGCCGATGGCGCTGGCCAGGCCGTTGGCGCGCAGGCGCTTGGTGGCATCCCGCTCGGTCAGCGGGCGCTTGACGATATCGCCCACGGCGACGAACAGGCCCATCGACTCCACCATCTGCACCACCATCACGATCACCATGGTGACGATGGCGCCAATGTCGAAGACCGGCATGCCGAAGGCAAACGGCGTCACCATGGTGAACCATGGCGCGCGCGCGACTTCGTCAAAGTTGCCCATGCCCAGCATCCAGGCCACCGCGCCGCCGACCAGCAGGCCGATCACCACGGACAGGTTGCGCACCAGCTCGCCGCCATGGCGATTGATGAACAGGATCAGTGCCACCACGCCGAAGGCGACCAGGAAAAAGACGGGAGCACCGAATTCCGGCGCTCCCCTTCCGCCTCCAAACCAGTGAAACGAAACCGGGAACAAGGACAGTCCCACCGCGGTGATGGTGCAGCCGCTGACCACGGGCGGGAAAAAGCGCTTGAGCTTGCCGATGATCGGCGCGAGGAACATCGCGATCACGCCCGCGGCGATGATCGCGCCGCACACGCCGTTGAAGCCCAGCGACGGATCGGTGCCGATGGCGATCACGGGCCCGACCGAACTGAACGCCACGCCCTGCATCAGCGGCAGCCGCACGCCGAACTTCCAGAAGCCGACGGTCTGCAGCAGCGTGGCGATGCCTGACGTGAACAGCGCGGTGCTGATCAGCATGGTGGTTTGCGCCGGCGTCATCTTGAGCGCGCCGGCCACGATCATCGGCACGGCGATGGCGCCGAGATAACTGACCAGCATGTGCTGGAAGCCGAGCGAGGCCATGGCGCGCGCGGGCAGGACCTGGTCGACGGGGTGAACCGCAGGTTGCATGATGGGTGTCTCCTGCCGCGTGTGGGAGTTGCGCCATGCCGGCGGCGGCTGGCCCGGTCTCTGGTTGCCGGGCTCGGTCCGTCACGGTGCCATGCGCGACGCATTGGCCGGCGCATGGTTGCACAGTAGCGGGGCGCGGCATGCGGTTATAGCGTTATTGCGAAGACGGTGGCATCGGGCCGCAATGGGGTGCGCAAAAGGTGTGGGTAAGGCATCAGGGGTTTCCCTTGGGTTGCTTGTTGCGAGTGCGGGAAATAGGATTGGCATGTCTTGTGGCGTGAGCCCGCCGCGGCCGCAGGCAAGAATCCCTAATGTCTCGGTCTTCCAACGCACATGACACCTAGCGGCGATCTCGATCGCATCCAGTCGCTCTCCGGCCGCGTGTTCGGCCCCACGCGCCTGCGTGCCGCAGAGAACGATGCCGCACTCGATGCCCGTATCGACACCTGCACCATTGGCCACCTGACGCTGGTCACGATCGCCTACAACCAGGCCGTGCAGATCGAGCCCCAGCCCAACAAGGACGAATTCGTGATCCAGACCGTGCTCGCCGGCACGTGCCGCGTGGAAACGCCGCGCGGTGCGACCGAGATGCCGCCTGGCGCGACCTTCGTGTTCTCGCCCACCGTGCCGACCACGCTGTCGCTCGACCCCGGCTGCGAACGCTTCAGCGTGGTGGTTCGCCGCCAGCTGATCGAAGAGGCGTTCCGCCAGCAGTTCAGCTTCGATCCGCCCGCGCCGATCGAATTCGACATGCAACCGGTAGCCAACGATGGCCGTGCCGAACGCTGGCAGGCGTTGGTCAGCTACCTGCGTGCGGAAACGCGGGTGCGGCGCGAAGGCGGGGCGGTGCAGGCGGTGGATGGCAGCATCGAGCGCATCGTGCTGTCGACGCTGCTGCTCGACCGCTTCGCCGCGGACGGCAATATGCTGCCGCGCCGCTTCGAGGCGGTGCTGCCGGACTATGTGCGCTGCGCGATCGCGTACCTGCGCTCGCACCTCGACCAGCCGCTGACGCTGGAGTAGATCGCGGCGCATTGCGGGGTGTCGGCGCGCACGCTGCAGCTGGGTTTCCGCAAGAGCAAGAACACCACGCCGATGGAATACCTGCGGCTGCTGCGCCTGCACGGCGCGCGCGCGGACCTGCAGCAGGCCAGGCAAGGGAAGGGGACGGTCAGCGCGATCGCGCTACGGCACGGCTTCACGCACCTGAGCCTGTTCTCGCGGGAATACCGGCGTGAGTTCGGCGAGTTGCCGTCGCAGACGCTGCGGGCTGCATCGCAGGACCCGCAGCGCGGCTGAGGTGCCTCAGGTGGTGCCTCAGGCGGCCTGCGCGACGGGCAGGCAGACCTTGAGCAGTGTTTGCAGCCGCAGCTTGTCCAGATGGCGGCCGATGAAGACGAACTTGCTCTGCGGCGCGTCGTGATTCCACGGCTCCGACGGATGGAAATCCATCAGCCGGTGCACGGCCTGCAGCACGTAGCGGCGCGCGTCGCCATCGACCGCGACGATCCCCTTCATCCGGAACACATCGTCGCCCTGCGCGGCCAGCAAGGCCTTCAGGCCATGCTCGAGACGCTGCCGGTCGAAGGGCTGGTCGAACACCAGCGACACGGACGTCACTGACGGGTCGTGGCGGTGGCCATGCTGAGCGTCGTCATCGTGCGCATGGTCGCAATGCGCATCGCAAACGTGGTCGTGATGATCGTGGCCGTGATGGTCGTCATGCGCTTCCATTTGCGCCGTGCCCGGCGTAAAGCCGCCGATGCCCAGGATCTTGGTCAGGTCAACCTGCGCGAAGTTGGAGCGCAGGATCCGCGCGCCTTCGTTCAGCTTGTGGATGCGCGCCTCCAGCGCATCCAGCCGCGCGGCGCCGACGAGATCGGTCTTGTTCAGGATCACGCGGTCCGCTGCCACGATCTGGTCGACGGCCTGGTTGTCGAAGCCGGTCAGTTGCGGGTCGTCGAGATGGTCTTCGATATGCACGGCGTCGACGAGCGTCAGGATGCCGTCCAGTGTGACCTGCTTCGCGACGTCGTTGTCCATGAAGAAGGTCGCCGCAACCGGCGTCGGATCGGCCAGCCCGCTGGTCTCCACCAGGATGTGATCAAAGCGCTCGGGCCGCTCCAGCAGCTTCTGCAGGATGCGCACGAGGTCGGTGCGCACATCGACCACGCAGCAGAGGCAGCCGTTGGTCATCTGGTAGATCTCTTCGTCCGACGTCATCACCAGGTCCGAGTCGACATCGACCTCGCCGAACTCGTTCTCGATCACGGCGATGCGGTGGCCGTGCTTCTGCGTCAGGATATGGTTGAGCAGCGTCGTCTTGCCCGCGCCAAGGAAGCCGGTCAGGATGGTCACGGGGACGGGGGGCTGTTGTGCGACGGCAGTTGCGTTCATGTTGTCTCCTGATTGGGGTACTGCGATCCCCGCATGCGACGGGGCGAACCTTGTGGTCAGCCGGCGGCGACGCTGGGACGCATGCCTTCCCAGCGCTCCACCAGCCCGTCATGCGGCACATCGAACAGATCCAGCACGCGCCCCACGGTGTGGTTGACGATGTCTTCGACCGACTGCGGATGCGCGTAGAACGCCGGTACCGGCGGCAGGACGATGGCGCCCATCTCGGTCACCGTGGTCATGTTGCGCAGGTGGACCAGATGGAAGGGCGTCTCGCGCGCCAGCAGCACCAGCCGGCGGCGCTCCTTGAGCACCACGTCGGCGGCGCGGGTGACGAGGTTGTCGGCAAGGCCGGTGGCGATCGCGGCGAGCGTGCGCATCGAGCACGGCGCCACTATCATGCCGTCGCAACGGAAGGACCCGCTGGCGATGGTGGCGCCGATATCGCGCACGTTGTGCACGACGTCGGCCATGGCTTCGATCTGCGGGCGCTGCAGGCCCAGTTCATGGTGCGCGGTGAGCAGGCCGGACGGCGAGCAGACCAGGTGGGTCTCCCAGGCGTCCAGCGCCTTTAAAGCCTGGAGCAGGCGCACGCCATAGACCGCGCCGCTGGCGCCGGTGATCGCGACCACCAGCCGTTGCGTGCGGGTCATGGCGTGACGCCTTCCTTCGCGGCTTTCTCCGCCAGTGCCTGCAAGACTTGCTCGGGCTTGATCGGATAGTGGCGGAAGCGCACGCCGATGGCATCGAACACCGCATTGGCGATGGCGGGCCCGATCGCGACGATCGGGTCTTCGCCGACGCCCTTGGCGCCGAACGGGCCGCCGGGGTCGGGCGCGGCTTCCAGGATCACCGTGCGGATTTCCGGCATGTCCATCGCCAGCGGCATCTTGTAGTCGACAAAGTTGGCGTTGAGCGAGCGGCCCGTGCGCATGTCGATCTGGTAGTCCTCGTACAGCGTATGGCCGATGCCTTGCTGGATACCGCCTTCGATCTGTCCAGCTGCCGCCACCGGATGGATCACCTTGCCAACGTCATGCACCGGCACCACCTGCTGCACGGTGATGAAGCCGGTCTCGGTGTCGACCGCGACTTCGACGAAGTGCGCGGCGAACGAGTACGACTTGGTCGGGTGATAGGTTGCGGTCCCGACCAGTTGCGCGGCGGGAATGCCCTTGCGCGGCATCACGGCCTCGCGCACCGTCAGCGTGGGGCCATCGCGGTCGCGCACGGCGATCACGCCTGCGGTCAGCGACAGCGCGTCCGGCTCGCATTCGAGCAGCTTTGCCGCGCGCCCGAACAGCTGGCGCTTGATTTCGTCCGCCGCCATCTGCGCTGCCTTGCCGACCATGTAGGTGGTGTGGCTGGCAAACGCGCCGATGTCCCACGGTACCACGTCGGTATCGCCGTGCACGACTGCTACTGCTTCGAACGGCAGCGTCAGTTCCTCCGCAACGATCTGCGCGAGCGCCGTGTGCGCGCCGGTACCCAGGCCGGCGGCGCCGGTCAGCAGTACCACCGTGCCGTCCTCGTTCATCTTGATGATGGCGTTGCCCTGTTCCTTGATGCCGGGGTAGGCGCTGCTGCCATGCATCTCGCAGCCAAGGCCCCAGCCGGTGCGGATCGCTCCGCTGGTATCGCGTGCGCGCTTCCGCAGTGCAGGCCAGTCGACGATCTCCATCCCTTTCTTGATGCAGGCCTCCAGCCCGTGCCCGATCAGCGGATGGTTCGACGGCGCGATATCGCCCTCGCGCACGGCGTTCTTCAGCTTCAGTTCGGAGGGGTCGATGCCGAGATGTCCGGCGGCCTCGTCCATCTGCACGTCGAGCGCGTAGTAGGTCTGCACCACGCCATAGCCGCGAAAGGCGCCTGCGATCGGGCTGTTGGTGTAGACGCAGCGGCCTTCGAGCAGCACGTTGTCGCAGCGGTACAGGGACACCATTGCCGCGGTGCCGACATTGGTCACGCCCGGGCCATGCGAGCCATACGCACCGGAGTTGAACACCACCTTTGCCTGGCGCGCGGTGATCGTGCCATCGTTGCGGAAACCCTGCTTCAGCCAGATCTTGGCGGGATGCCGCGTGCGCCCACCAAGGAAGGTTTCCTCGCGCGTGTATTCCATCCGCACCGGCCGGCGCGTCTCGCGCGCCAGCAGTGCGCACAGGAACTCATGCTGGAACAGGTCCTGCTTGGCGCCGAAGCCGCCGCCCATATGGTCGACCAGTACGCGTACCTTGTGCAGCGGCAGGCCCAGCACCTCGGCCATGATGCCGCGCACCATGAAGGCGGTCTGCGTCGAAATCCATACCGTCAGGTTGCCATTGCCGTCCCAACTGCAGGTGCAGACGTTGGGCTCCATATAGGCGGGGGTGGGGCGGCCGCCTTCGTAGACGCCTTCGAGGATGAAGTCGGCGTCGGCGAAGCCGGCCTCGACGTCGCCGCGCCTGATGATGACCGGCGGCAGCACCAGGTTGCCTCCCGGCTCGCGGTCATGGATGCGTGGCGCGTCGGAGCGCTCCGCATCCTCGGTGGTGAATACCGCAGGCAGCGTGTCGTATTCCACCTCGATCAACTCCACTGCACGAGCGGCGATCTCTTCGCTGATCGCGGCCACCGCGGCGACGCCTTCACCCCAGTAGCGTACCTTGTCGTCGAGGATGTACTGGTCGCACGTCACCGACGCCGAGCGCGGGTGCGGCGAGCCCGCATGCAGCACGCGCGGCACGTTCTCGTGCGTCAGCACCGCCTTCACGCCCGGCAGCGCCAGCGCGCGCGTGGTGTCGATGCGGCGGATCTTCGCGTGGGCGACATCGCAACGCTTGAGCTTTCCGAACAGCAACCCGGCGAACGGCATGTCGGCAACGTACTTAGCATTGCCGGTCACCTTGTCGAGCAGGTCGGTGCGCTTGACGCTGTGTCCGATCACGGCGTGGGTCATCATGCCTCCTCGCTGGCGGGTGCCTTGCAGCAAGCGTTGTGGTCCGGGTTCATGGCCTCGGCAGTCTTCTCGATGGCCTCGATGATCTTGGTGTAGCCGGTGCAGCGGCAGATATTGCCGGCGATGGCAAAGCGGATTTCGTCGCGCGTGGGGTGCGGGTTTGCGTCGAGCAGCGCCTTGGCCATCACCACGAAGCCCGGCGTGCAGAAGCCGCACTGCGCGGCGCCGCATTGCATGAACTGCTCCTGGATCGGGTGCACGACGTCAGGGGAAGGCTGGACGCCTTCGATGGTGGTGATGCTGCAGCCGTGCGCTTCGGGCGCCAGCAGCAGGCACGCGTTCATCGGCTGCCCATCGATGATGACGGTGCACGAACCGCATTCGCCAACGTCGCAGCCCTTCTTGGTCCCGGTCAGGCCGGCGTCGTTGCGCAGCGCGTCGAGCAGCGTGCCGTGCGGTTCCACCGCCAGTTCGCGCGGCTCGCCGTTGATGACGAGTTCGATTATTTTTCGCATGTTGCGGCCTCCAGGGCTTGCTGCAGGGCTTGTTCCAGGGCGCGGCGCGTCAGCACGCTGACCATCTGCCGGCGATAGGCTTCGCTGGCGCGCACGTCGCTGATCGGGCGCGCGTCGCGCATGGCGGCATGGGCGGCCTGCAGGATCAGCGCATCGGTGATGGGGTGCTCGCGCAGCAGGTTTTCGGCGTGTACCGCGCGTACCGGCGTCGGCCCCACGGCAGCGAGCACGATGCCGACGTCGGTGCAGCGGCCGCCGTCGACCGTCAGCGACACCGCCACGCCAACCGTGGCCAGTTCCATCTGCACGCGGCGACCATGCTTCAGGTAGACCTTGGCAGTGCCGGTTCCAGCGTCGGCGCGCGGCGCCGGCACGGTGATGCGCGTGACGATCTCGTCGGGCGCGATCGCGGTCTTGCCGACGCCGGTGATGAAATCTTCCACGCGCACTTCGCGCGAACCGGACATGCCGTACAGGTGCACCGAAGCGCGATCCGCCACCAGTGGCGCGATCGAATCCGCCGACGGCGACGCGCGGCACACATTGCCGACCACGGTAGCGCGATGCCGCACCTGGATCGAGGCAAAGTCCGTCACCGCCTTCGCCAGGCTGGCGTAGTGGCGCTGCACGAAGCCGGAAGTCTCCACCGCGCGCGTCGTCACCAGCGCGCCGATGCGCAGGCCGTTGACCGGGTCGAACGTCAGCACGTCCATGCCCGGGATCTTCTTGATGTTGATGACCTGCTCGGGCTTGCGCACCGACTCCTTGATCTGCACGAGCAGGTCCGTGCCGCCGGCCAGCACGCTGGCCCTGCCCCCGCACCGGTGCAGCAGGGCCGAGGCTTCCGCCAGCGTGGCCGGTTCGAAGTATTCAAACGCTCTCATCGCTCCTCCTGGTCTTTGCCACCGGTGGCGTCCGCACGTAATGCGCGGCGCGAACCGCCGAGGCCATGATGGGCGGATGGCGTCCATCGGTAAAGGTAGCGAAACGGATTAATTGATCGTGTTACCCTCTGAATCCGATGCGCCGCCGTTTCAACGAAAAGAGCGCGCACGCCAGGAACCCGGAGGTAGACAACGTGCCCAACATCAGCAACATGAACGTGTCGCTGCGCCAGCTGCGCGCGTTCATTGCCGTGGCGCAGGAGCGCCATTTCACGCGCGCCGCGGAGAAGCTGGATTTGTCGCAGTCGTCGGTCAGCGCGCTGATCCATGAACTGGAAGGCAATCTCGGGCTGAAACTGTTCGATCGGCATACGCGGCAGCTCCACATCACGCAGGCCGGCGCCGAGCTGCTGCCGCTGGTCAAGAAGGCGGTGGCGGACATCGACAGCGTGATCGAGAACTCCAGCGAGCTGCGTACGCTCGGGCGCGGGCGCGTGTCGATCGCGGCGTCGTCGATCCAGGCGGCGCTGATGCTGCCGCGCTTTATCCGCGAGTTCTGCGTCGGCCATCCGGGCGTGAAGGTGGAGCTGCACGATGTGTCGGAGCATGAGGTGCCCAAGATGGTCAGCTCGGGCGAGGTCGATTTCGGCATCGGCACCATTCCCGAAGGCCAGCCAGACCTGAGTGCGCACCGGCTGATGGAAGACCCGTTCGTGATCGTGATGCAGGCTGACCATCCGCTGCTGCGGCGCAAGACGCTGCGCTGGGAAGACCTAGCCAGCATCCCGGTGATTGGCCCGCACAAGGGCAATCCGATCCGCGATTGCCTCGACACCGCGCTGGCCGCGCGCGGCATCACGCTGCAGCGGCTGCATGAGGTGCTGCTGCCGCTGACAATGGTGGGAATGGTCGATGCCGGATTGGGGATCGCGGTAATGAGTGCGGCAGTCACGCGCCTGACTTCGGCGCTTGGCCTCGCCACGGTAATGCCGACCGATCCGGTGATCCACCGCGAGATCTCGCTGCTGGTGCACGCGGACCGGTCATTGTCGCCGCCGGCGCAGGCCTTCCGTGACCTGCTGATGCGGCAACGGGGCAGGCTGGGCTAGGCAGGCCTATTCCTTCAAGCCGGCTCCTTCGCGAGCCCGTGGGCCTGGGGGGCCGGTGAACGCGCGTTGAACAGCAGGTTCAGCAGCACCGCCGTCAGCGTGCCGAGCAGGATGCCGTTCTGGCAAAACTTCGCCAGCAACTCCGGCATCTGCGAGAAGAACTTGTCCGACACCAGCGGGATCATGCCCAGCGCCACGCTGACCGCGACGATATAGGCGTTCTTCTTGTTCTCGACAAAGTCCACATGGCCGAGGATGCGCACGCCGGTGGCCGCGACCATGCCGAACATCACCAGCGCCGCGCCGCCGAGCACGTACTGCGGGATCGACGCGGCAAAGAACGACAGTTTGGGCAGGCAGCCCAGCACGATCAGGATGCCGCCGGCGGTGGCGCAGACCCAGCGGCTGCGCACGCCCGTCACCTGCACCAGCCCCACGTTCTGCGCGTAGGAGGTATAGGTGAAGGTGTTGAACACCGCGCCCACCAGCGCGCCCACGCCATCTGCACGCAGGCCGCGCGCGATGTCCTCCGATTCGACCGGCCGGCCGACGATCTCGCCCAGCGCCAGGAACTGGCCCACGCCTTCGATCATGATCACCATCATCACCACGCACAGCGTGATCGCGGTCATCGCATCGAAGGTCGGCCAGCCGAAGTGGAAGGGCGTGATGAACTCGACCCAGTGCGCGTTGTGCAGCCCGTCGAAACTGACCTTGCCCAGTGCCAGCGCGATCAGGAAGCCGACCGCGATGCCGATCAGCACCGCCACGTTGCACAGGAAGCCGCGCGCGAAGGCGACCAGCGCCAGCACCGTGCACAACACCGCGGTGGCGATGGCGATATTCACCGGCATGCCGAAGTTGGGATTGGGCACCGGACCCGCAGCCGTATTGATGGTCGGATTGCCACCCGCCGCCCAGTTGATGCCCACGCGCATCAGCGAGATCCCGATCACCAGCACCACGGTACCGGTCACGACCGGCGGGAACCAGCGCACCATCTTGCCGACATAGGGCGCGGCAAAATAGGTGAAGACGCCCGCCACCATCACCGCGCCGAACACGGCGGGCAGGCCCAGCGACGGGTTGGAGCCGGTGGCGATGATCGGCGCGATCGCGGTGAAGGTCACGCCCATCATCACCGGCAGGCGGATGCCGACCTTCCAGATGCCGATGCTCTGGATCATCGTCACCAGGCCGCAGCAGAACAGGTCGGCGGCGATCAGGAAGGCGACCTGGTCCTTGGGCAGCTTGAGCGCGCCGCCGATGATCATCGGCACGGCGATGGCGCCGGCATACATCACCAGCACGTGTTGCAGGCCCAGGGCAAGCAGGCGGGGCGCGGGCAGGACTTCGTCAACGGGATGCACGGGGGCAGCCCCATGCGCAGGCAGGGTGGGGGTCATGCTGTCTCCTTTGGTCGGTAGCACGCCGGTCGCGCCCGAGACGCTTACGTGTCGCCAAGGTCGCCGGCAGTTTCCTGTGCGGGATGGTCAGTTGCCATCCTTCTCGTGCGATGCCCGCGCCTGTCCTGGATATGTGTCCAGCATGGCAGCCGCGGCGCGAGGGTACAACTGATGAGGCGGATTTATCGATCGGGTTTAACGATGAATCCGCCTGTTCAACGGGGTTTTCCCTTACGGAACATCGAGGCGGGCCAGCAGCGCAGTCGCGCGCGCCATCGCTGCATCGTCGATGCGCGCACGCACGCCGTCGAAGCCGGGGCCGCGCGTGGCATCCAGCCCCATGCGCGACGTGGTGCCCGCGCCGGAGGCGGAAGGATCGAGCGCGCTGCCAGGCAGCCCGTCGACCACCACCACATCGAGATGCGGCTGCAGGTGCGTCGCCATCGCCCACAACACGTCCTCGTCGCGGGTGATATCGACGTCCTCGTCCACCGCGACCACCGTCTTCAGGTACGGGTCCCAGCCGAGCAGCCCGAGCATGACCTGCCGCGCTTCGCCGGGCCGGCTCTGGCGCAGCGCGACGTAGGCGTGGAAGTGCGTGCCCGAACTCGGGTAATGCACGGCGGTGACGCTGGGAAAGCGCTCCTTCAGTTTCTCCACCATCTCTGATTCGCGCGGGATGCGGCCCAGGTTCAGGTGTTCGGCGGAGTTGCCGCCGACCACGTCGACCAGCCACGCGTCGGTACGGCGCATCACGCTTTCCACGTGCAGCAGGTTGTTGGTGGAGCGGTCCGACGAATAGCCGGTGAACTCTCCGAACGGCCCCTCGTCGACGCGCGCCTCGGGATCGATCACGCCTTCCAGCACGATCTCGGCATGCGCCGGCACCAGGATGCCGTAGCCCGGCGTGCGCACCACCTCCAGCGGCGCACCGAACAATCCGCCGGCAACGTGGCGCTCATCCACGCCAAACGGCAGGCGCGCCGCGCCCGCGAGCATGAACAGCGGATGCGCGCCGATCACCATCGCCACCGGCAGCGGCTTGCCCAATTGCGCCGCGCGCTGTTGCATGCGCCACAGGTGGCCGCGCGAATGCAGGCTGGTGGCGATCCCGGTCGGCGAATGCAGCATCGAGCGATGGAAGCTGGCGTTGCCGATGCCGGTATCGGGGTCCTCGGCGATCAGGATCGCATTGGTGATGTAGGGGCCGCGATCGCTGGCGAAGTGCCGGATCGCGGGAATGGTGCGCAGGTCGATGTTGCGGGTCTCGACATGCCCGGTCACCGCGCCGCTGTCCTGCACGCGCGGCGCCACCATGCGGCGGCTGCGTGCCTGGTATTCGGCATGGATGCCGGCGGGCGGCACGCCGCCGAGCATCCGGCCCACGCGCTCGCGCGAGGCAAACAGGTTGGTGACGAGCGGGACACCGAGTCCGTCGACATGGTCGAGCACCAGCGCGGGATGGCGGCCTTGCGCGGCCAGCGCCCACACCAGCGCGGTGGCGTCCTGGTCGGCGCCCACCGGCTCGCGGATATGCAGGACGTCTTCGGTAAAGGCCTCGCGGTATGCGGCCAGGAACTGGTGGAAATCCTGCGAGGTGTCGTGGAAAGGCTTGCGCCCCGACGTGGAAGCGAAGGGCGCTGAAGGCGAGTTCATGAACGGCTCCTGTGGTCAGGGTCGGCCAGGGCGAAGGCTGCCCCGGCGGCCGGGAAATTGGCAATTCCCTGGCCGCCGTGCCATGCCTGCCTGCGGAACAGCTAAGGGCCTAGCGCGTGCTGGCGTACGTGTCCTTCAGCCGCGCTTGTGCCTCTGCCTGCGTCTTGGGCGGTGCGGTCGGCTCGATGCCGACCAGCCGGGCGATGTTGTTGCCCATGTAGTCCTCCAGCCCGTCCTCGTCGAGGTCCATGCCCTGCGGCGCGGGGCCGCACAGCATTTCCAGCTCGCGCAGCCACATGCCCGGCTCGTTGGGCGGCGTGTCGGTGCCGAACACGATCTTGTCGCGCGGCAACTGGCGCGCGAACTCGACGATGCGCGACTGGAAGCACCAGCCCGATTCGCAATACACGTTGGGCGTGTCCATCGCCATCCAGAACGCCTCGAACGAATAGTTGCCGCCGGTCTGGATGCCGAAGTGCCCGATGATGAAATTGACCATCGGGAATTCACGGATCACCGGGTAAAACATCGTCGGGATCGTGTATGGGCCGTCGCCGGTATGGATCAGCACCACGATGTTGTATTTGGCGCAGACCTTCATCGCCGGGCGCAGCCAGTCGAGCGCGCGGTCGGGCCGGTAGCCGTGCATGTTGGCATGCAGCTTGAGCATCTTGAAGCCGTACTCCCTGATATGGAATTCCAGCTCCTGCGCGCCTTCTTCCGGGCCCCAGCGCGGGTTGAAGGTGAAGTTGCCGATAAAGCGGTCGGGGTACTTCTGGCACAGGCTGGCCACGTAGGCCATATAGTCGCGGATGCCTTCGCGGCCGCGGCGGTTGCCGTCGCGATAGCCGGTGTTGCCCGGCGGCGGCTGGATAAAGCCCATGTCAATGCGGCGCGGCTTGCCGTTGATCATGTAGGGGCCGTCCATCATCTTGAGCAGGCGCTCGCCGGTGAAGGGCTCGCCGGTGTGGCGCCAGGCTTCGTCGACGAGGTTGGTGGGGTGCAGGTGGGTGTCGATGATCATCTCTTGTCTCCGGAGTCCGTTGTCGTTGGCGCTGACGGGGTCAGGCGGTCAGGCGCGCTTTCGCTTCTTCCAGCGTGCGCGGGACCGGCGTCGGCGCCAGGCCGATCATCCGGGCGACGTTGTTGCCCAGGTAGTCCTCCAGCGTGTCTTCGTCCAGGTTCAGGCCCTGTGGCGGCTCGAAGCACAGCACTTCCAGCAGGCGCAGCCACATGCCGGGCTCGTTGGGCGGCGTGTCGGAACCGAACAGGATCTTGTGTTTCGGCAGCACCTTGGCGAACTCGACGATGCGCGACTGCAGGCACCAGCCCGATTCGCAGTACACGTTGGGCATGTCCATCGCCATCTGGAACGGCTCGAAGCAATACACGCCGCCGGTCTGCACGCCGAAGTGGGCCATGATGAAGTTCACCGTCGGGAACTCCTTGATCATCGGCACCCATTCGGTCGGGATGCTGTAGGGACCGTCGCCGGTATGCAGCTTGACCAGCACGCCCAGCTCGGCGCATTTCTGCAGCGCGGGGCGCAGCCAGTCGAGCGCGCGATCGGGGCGGTAAGCGTGCATGTTGGCCTGGAACTGGACCATCTTGAAGCCCAGCTTCTTCACGTAATGCTCCATCGCGTTGACGCCGTTCTCGACGCCGCAGCGCGGGTTGTAGACGAAGCAGCCGATAAAGCGGTCCGGGTACTTCTGCACCATCTCGACCGTGTAGGCCATGTAGGCGTCGATCGACTCGCTGCCGGATTTCACGCCGTCGGTGAAGGTATAGATGGTGTTGCCCTGCGGGGGCTGGATAAAGGCTTTGTCGATGCGGCGCGGCTTGCCGTTGATGGTGAACGGGCCGTCCATCATCTGGATCAGGCGCTCGCCGGTGAATGGCTCGCCGTCATGGCGCCAGGCCAGGTCCACCAGGTTCGTCGGATAACAGCTGGTGTCGATGATCATGGGAGATCCCCTAACAATGACTAGGTTGGACACGCATGCGGGGATCGGGGCGGAAAGGCGCGCGCAACACCATGCGGCTTCCGGGCCGGATCGTTATCGCATGCTGATTTCGGGAGTCTTTGTCAGGAGAGCGTTGGACCACTGCGCCACCGACGAAACACTCCGTCAGTGAGCAATCTCCAGTTGGACCTCACGGCATTGCACCGCTGCTGTCCAATCGACCGCTTCTACCCACGCGCTCGTTATACATAGGCGCGCGCGGGGTCGTCAAGAATCTTGTGTGCTGCGCTGCACGAAGCAGCGCGCGCCGCTACGCCTTTTGCGCGCGCTCCAGTTCGCGCCACGCCAGCCACAGGCGCGTGTCGAACTCCAGCTGGTGGTAGCGCGGCTCCATGTGTTCGCACAGCCGGTAGAAGGCCTTGTCGTGGTCGCTCTCCTTCAGGTGCGAGAGCTCGTGCACGACGATCATGCGCAGGAATTCCGGCGGCGCTTCCCTGAACAGCGAGGCCACGCGGATTTCCTTCTTGGCCTTCAGCTTGCCGCCCTGCACGCGCGAGATCGCGGTATGCAGGCCCAGCGCCCTGTGCGCCGAGTCCAGCGTGGCATCGAAGCCGACCTTGTGCAGCGGCGGCGCGTTGCGCAGGAACTCCTGCTTCAGCCCGGTGGCGTAGTCGTACAGCGCGCGATCGGTCTGCACGGTGTGGCGGCCGGGATAGCGGCGAGCCAGGTGGTCGCCCAGGCGGCCGGCGGCGGCGAGCTCGCGCACCTGGTCGAGCACTTCGGGCGGGTAGCCGCCCAGGAAGCGCATCGGGTCCTTGCCGGCGGGGCGCCAGGTTTGCGTCACTGCGGCTTGCTTAGTGGTGGTGGTGATGGTGGTGCATCCAGCTGTTGTCCAGCGAGTTGACGAAGGACTCGACCGCGTCCTTGTCGCCGGTGGCGTGGCGCATCATCTCGCCGCACTTGCAGAAGCCCTGGTACGGGGTGATGTGCGAGCACGCGGACGTCTTCTGCAAGTACAGGGTGACGGGTTTCGCGCACTTCTTGCACTTGAACTTCAGGGTCAGGGCGGGTCTGCTCATGGCGATGGCTCGGAAAATCTGCGGAAAATCGAACCTGCCATTGTACCGGCGGGGGCCGAAGCTGGCTGGGGCCGGCTGCGCGCCCCGGCGTGCCTGATACACTCCCGCCATTCCCGCACCAACCCCAACACGCACCCATGGCACAGTACGTTTTCACCATGAACCGCGTGGGCAAGATCGTTCCGCCCAAGCGTCACATCCTGAAGGACATCTCGCTGTCGTTCTTCCCCGGCGCCAAGATCGGCGTGCTGGGCCTGAACGGCTCGGGCAAGTCCACGCTGCTCAAGATCATGGCCGGCCTCGACAAGGAGATCGAGGGCGAGGCCACGCCGATGCCGAACCTGAACATCGGCTACCTGCCGCAGGAACCGCAGCTCGACCCCGAGCAGACCGTGCGCGAATCGGTGGAAGCGGCGCTGGGCGGCGTGTTCGAGGCGCGCAAGAAGCTCGACGAGATCTACGCGGCCTACGCCGAGCCGGACGCGGACTTTGACGCGCTGGCGGCCGACCAGGCCAAGTACGAAGCGATCCTGGCCGCCAGCGATGGCAACAATGTCGAGCTGCAACTCGACATTGCCGCCGACGCGCTGCGCCTGCCGCCGTGGGAGGCCAAGGTCGGCCACCTGTCCGGCGGCGAGAAGCGCCGCGTGGCGCTGTGCCGCCTGCTGCTGTCGCGCCCCGACATGCTGCTGCTCGACGAACCGACCAACCACCTGGACGCGGAGTCGGTCGACTGGCTGGAGCAGTTCCTGACGCGCTTCCCGGGCACCGTGGTGGCCGTGACCCACGACCGCTACTTCCTCGACAACGCCGCCGAGTGGATCCTGGAACTGGACCGCGGCCAGGGCATCCCCTGGAAGGGCAACTACAGCTCGTGGCTGGACCAGAAGGAAGCGCGCCTGAAGCAGGAAGAGGCCAGCGAGTCGGCGCGCCAGAAGGCGCTGCACAAGGAACTGGAGTGGGTGCGCCAGAACCCCAAGGGCCGCCAGGCCAAGTCCAAGGCGCGCCTGGCCCGCTTTGACGAGCTGAACAGCCAGGAATACCAGAAGCGCAACGAAACCCAGGAAATCTTCATCCCGGTGGGTGAGCGCCTGGGCAACGAAGTGATCGAGTTCGACAACGTCAGCAAGGGTTTCGGCGACCGCATGCTGATCGAAAACCTGAGCTTCAAGGTGCCGCCGGGCGCCATTGTCGGCATCATCGGCCCGAACGGCGCCGGCAAGTCGACGTTCTTCAAGATGCTCACGGGCAAGGAACAGCCGGACAGCGGCGAGATCAAGATCGGGCCGACCGTGAAGATGGCCTTTGTCGACCAGAGCCGCGATGCGCTGGACGGCACCAAGACCGTGTTCGAAGAAATCTCGGGCGGCGCCGACGTGCTGACCGTTGGCCGTTACGAAACCCCGTCGCGCGCCTATATCGGCCGCTTCAACTTCAAGGGCGGCGACCAGCAGAAGCAGGTCGGCACGCTGTCGGGCGGTGAACGCGGCCGCCTGCACATGGCCAAGACGCTGATCGCCGGCGGCAACGTGCTGCTGCTGGACGAGCCGTCGAACGACCTCGACGTGGAAACGCTGCGCGCGCTGGAAGATGCGCTGCTGGAGTTTGCCGGCTGCGTGATGGTGATCTCGCACGATCGCTGGTTCCTGGACCGGATCGCGACGCACATCCTGGCGTTCGAGGGCGACTCGCATGTGGAGTTCTTCCCGGGCAACTACCAGGAATATGAAGCGGACAAGAAGAAGCGGCTGGGCGAAGAAGGGGCCAAGCCGAAGCGGATTCGGTACAAGCCGATTGCGCGGTGAGGGACTGCTGAGTGTGAAAGGGAACCAGGCCTGCGGGCCTGGTTTTTTTATGGCGCGTAGCGGCGTGCTTGTCCAATATTCTGAAAGTGGCCGCCAGGCCTTCGGCATTAAGGTGATGCCGGGTAGGTTTGGTGGATGCGAAAGTCAATCCACCTTCTCATCTTCAAGCGGCCCCGCGGGCGTTTCGGCCGGCAGCTATTCGAAGCACGCCAGGATCGCGAGCATCCATTCCCGAAATCGGCTGAGTCGTCGCCATACTTCCTCTACCGTTCTGTTGCCGAACTGAGGGCGCATCCTAGCTACAAGGCGGCAAAGGCCGGATCCACCGAGGCGGCGATACGACTGATTGGCGATCTTGCGCTGCCGTTGATAGCGAAATTGCGCGAAGCAGACTTTCCGAGTTCATGCATCTATGTGGCGCCCCACGCCGTGGAGGCCCAAGGTGAGAATGCTATTCCACAGGTGTTTGCGATGTACCTGCACCACGCTCTGGACGGGGAGGTCGACGAATCCATCGTCCAGACAACGAAGGTGTTCCACACCGGTGCAGATCCAATGGAGCGGATGAATCTGCGTGCCCGATTCGCCGGGTATGTGGTGCCGGGGGGACGTTATGTGCTGGTAGACGACGTCACCACGATGGGCGGCACGCTTGCGGAACTGGCCCACTACATCCAGGCGCAGCGCGGCGACGTGGTCGCTGCCATCGTGCTGGTATGCGCTGGACGCTCTGGTAGACTGGTGGCGCCTCGGCAGGTAATTCTTGAACTGGAAAGGAGGTATGGCGATGAAATCCGCAAGATCTTCGGCATTGCCACCCACGCCCTCACCGCGGATGAAGCGGGTTACCTCATCGGTTTCCGTACAGTTGACGAAATCCGAAATCGCCGAGCTAAGGCGGAACAAGAAACGTATCTCCGACTTGGCTCGAAAGGCATTCAGCTCGATGAATCTGAAGGACAAGTAGGACGCGCCGGTTCCCAACGCCGCCAACAGGGCACTAAGATCCCAAGCAAGATGCGCAAGCCCCGCCTCAAGTGAGCGGCGCTTTTTGTTGCCGACGCGGCAATCCTCTCTAAGCCCGCACCAATCTCACCCGCGTAATCTCCGACGGCGCCCCAAGCCGCTTTGGCGGCCCCCAGTACCCCGTCCCCCGGCTCACATAGATCCACATCGCGCCGTGCCGCACCAGCCCCGCGGTGTACGGCTGCTGCATCGGCACGAACAGGTTCCACGGCCAGAATTGACCGCCGTGGGTATGCCCCGACAACTGCAGGTCAAAACCAGCCTCGGCCGCGGCCACTGCCGTGCGCGGCTGATGCGCCAACAGCACGCGCACGCCGGCCTGTTGCGGAGCGCCGGCGATGGCGCGGTGCGGGTCGCTGCGGTGGCTTTCGTGGAAGCGGCCGGCGGAGTAATCGGTCACGCCTGCCAGCACCAGCGGCTGCCCGCCGTGCTGCACCACCACGTGCTCGTTCATCAGCACGCACAGGCCGAGCCGGCGCAGTTCGTCGATCCACGGCTGTGCGCCGGCGTAGTACTCATGGTTGCCGGTGACGAAGTAGCTGCCATGGCGAGCCTGCAGCCGCGCCAGCGGCGCGGTATGGGCGGACAGTTCACGAACGGTGCCGTCGACCAAGTCGCCGGTGATGGCCACGGCGTCCGGCTTCAGGCTGTTGACGCGGTCGACGATGCGGTCGAGGTAGGGCCCCTTGATGGTGGGGCCGACGTGGATGTCGCTGATCTGCGCGATGGTGAACCCGTGCAGCGCCTCGGGCAGGCCGGCCACCGGCACGTCGACCTCGACCACGCGCGCCACGCGGCGGGCATTGATATAGCCGGCCAGCGTAACCAGCAGTGCCAGCAGCGGCACGGCGAGGGCGCTGCCCGCGACCAGCCCGGGGGCTTGCCAGCCGAGCAGCTTGCCCACCAGCCAGGCGGCGGCCAGCGCGACGTCGCGCGCCAGGGTCAGCAGCAGCAGGGATGAGAAGAATCCCATTGCCAGCATGCCGATCCAGGAAATCCGGTCCGCCCACGGCTGGCTGAAGCGGCGTGCCAGCAGCCCGGCGGGCAGCAGCGCGCAGGACAGCGCGAGCCAGGTGACGGCGAGCGTCTTGACCAGCATCGGCACGGGCATCGCCGGCAACAGGCGCAGCCCGATATAGCCGTGCAGCAAAGCCGTGATCACGGCGGCGGTCAGGATGGTGGTGCGAGGGGGCATAGGGGCGCGGCGAGAGCCAGGGTGGAATCGGGAGATGAGGCCGCTGCGGGCGCGCTTCAAGGGCGGAAAGCGGCGGCCGCCGGCCAAGCAAGATGCACACCCGCGCCGCGTGTGGAATCCTCGCGCCGGCCTGATCTGTCTTTTTTTGCGGCGCCCCTGAATGTTTTCAAATGCGATTGTTCGCCTGTCCGGCCTAATTTAGATTGCCAGCATGGGCCGCTTGTTGTGCAGCATCGTGCCCTCCCTGCCGGAGAAATCCATGTCTTCTTGCCTCAAGCCGAGCAGCGCCCTGATTGCGGCGGCATGGCTTGCGCTGGCGCCGATGGCGCCGCAAGCCGCCACGACGCCGCCACAGGCGGCTGCAACGCTGGCCTGGCCGCGCAATTTCGACGCCGCCAACGACCATGTCGAGCTGTATCAGCCGCAGGTCGAGACCTGGGACGGCAACCGCCTGTCGGGACGGGCCGCCGTGGCGGTGGGAGAGAAGGGCGGCTCGCCCACCTATGGTGTCGTGCATTTCTCGGCCACCGCCGATATCGACAAGCCGTCCGGGCTGGTGCAGCTGAGTGCGCTGCGCATCGAGAGCGTGGAAGTCCCCACCAGGCCCGACGCCGCCGACCGGGTACGCCAGGCGCTGGTGTCCCGGCTGCCGGCCAGCGGCCTGACCGTGCCGCTGGACCAGTTGCAGGCCAGCTACGCCGTGTCACAGCAGCTGGCCCGCGCCGGCCGCGTGCCGGTCCGCAATGACGCGCCGCAGATCCTGTTTGCGACCACGCCGACACTGCTGGTGCTGGTCGACGGCGATCCGGCCTGGCGCGCCGTTCCCGGCACGCAGTATGAACGCGCGCTCAACAGCCGTGCCCTGTTGCTGCGCGAGTCGGGCGGCGAGCTGTACCTGAAGGCTGCCGGCTACTGGTACCGCTCCGAATCCGCAGGCGGCGCGTGGGAGGTCATGACGACCGTGCCGAAGGCGCTGGAGAATGCCGCCACCAAGGCTGCCGCCGGCATGAAGCCTGACGCCATGCTGCCCGCCGGCGGCAAGCGCCCCGCGCGGGCGCCGGATATCGTTTTCGCCACCCGGCCGACCGAGCTGGTCATTACCAGCGGCGCGCCGCAGATGACGCCGGTCAGCGGCGTGGGCCTGCTGGCGGTCTCCAATGCCGATCACGCCATCTTCGTCGACCCGGCCACCAACCAGTATTACGTACTGGTGTCGGGCCGCTGGTTCCGCGCGCCGATGCTGACCGGGCCGTGGGAATACGTGCCTGGCCGCGAGCTGCCGGCGGATTTCGCCAGGATTCCGGCGACCGACCCCAAGGCCAACGTGCTGGTGTCGGTGCCGGGCACGCCGCAGGCGCGCGAGGCCGAGATTGCCGCCACCATCCCGCAGACCGCCACGGTCTCGCGCAGCAAGGCCAGCCTGAACGTCGCCTACGACGGCGCGCCGCGCTTTGCGCCGATCACCGGCACCTCGCTCAGCTATGCGGCGAACACGGGCACGCCGGTGATCGAGGTCGATGCCAGCCACTATTACGCGGTCGCCAATGGCGTCTGGTTCACGGCGCCGGCACCGTCGGGACCGTGGCGCGTCGCCACCGAGGTGCCGTCGGCGATCTACACCATCCCGCCAACCTCGCCGCTCTACTACGTGACCTATGTACGGATCTACGCGGTCACGCCGGAAACCGTCGTGGTCGGCTACACCCCCGGGTACATGGGCGTGGTGGTCAGTCCCGACGGCACGGTCGTGTACGGCACCGGCTACGTCTATCCGCCCTATGTCGGAGCGGCCTACTACGGCTACCCGGTTACCTACGGCTACGGCGCGGGCTTCGGCATCGGCATGGCGGAGGGGTTTGCCTTCGGCTTCGCCGCGGGCGCGTTCTGGGGTGCGGCGTCGCCGTACTGGGGACCGTACTGGTGGGGCGCCCCCTATAACTGGAACTACGTCAACGTGAACCAGGCCAACTTCTACGGCCGCTGGGGCCAGGGCACGGTGACGCATGCGCAGGGCTGGAACGCGTGGACCGGCACCGAGTGGCGCGGCAGCGCGGCCTCGGGCGTCAACCCGGCCACCGGCGCGCGCTACCAGGGCAGCCGAGGTGCCGCGTTCAACCCGTATTCCGGCAACTACGCCGCCGGCCGCCAGGGCTCGTTCTCCAACCCCTCCACCGGGCGCGAGGGGGCCGCGCGCGGCGGCGTTGCCGGCAATACCTATACCGGCGACTACGCAGCCGGGCGCCAGGCGGCCGGCTACAACGCGCAGATCGGCCGCGTGGGCGCGGCCGAGGCTGGCATTGCCGGCAACACGCAGACCGGCGCGCACACCGCCGGCAGCCGCGGTTTCATCGCCAACCCGGGCAAGGACAACGCCCTGGTGTGGAACAACGGCAACGTCTATGCCGGCCATGATGGCTCGGTCTACCAGCATACCGACAGCGGCTGGCAGAAGCACACGCCCGGCGGCTGGGAACCGGTGCAGTCCAGCAACGAAGTGACCGGCCGGCTGGACCAGCAGCGCCAGGCGCGCGAAGTGGGGCAGCAGCGCTTCAGCGGCATGGCGCAGCAGTGGCAGGGCGCGGGCCGGTTTGGCGGCGGGGGATTCCGCGGCGGGGGCCGGTTCCATGGCGGCTTCCGGCGCTGAGGCGGACTGCCGGGCGAGGGCAGCCGGCCTGGCCGCGACTGTCGAAACGACTAAACACGGGCACAAGAAAGATTGAATTGGCGCGTCCATGGGCGCGCCTTAACCTGCCTGAACAGGCACCGGATCGGCGGCGGGCGCCGCTGCGTCTGGCATCGGGGGGCGGCCATGGTTGCTGGCGGAGGAGGTTTCGTGAGGACAATGCTCAACGGGTGCGGCGCGGCGGGCTTGCTGGCCCTGCTGCTGGTGGCGGGCTGCGGCAAGGAGAAGCCGGCAGCGGTGGCGCCACCGGCAGCCGAGGTGGGCGTCATCACCGTGGCGCTGCGCGACGTGCCGCTCATCTTTGACTTCGTCGGCCAGACCCAGAGCTCGCAGCAGGTGGAGATACGCGCGCGCGTCAATGGCTTCCTGGAGCAGCGGGTGTATACGGAAGGCGCCCTGGTCAAGGCGGGCGAGACCCTCTTCCTGATGGATCCCAAGCCGTTCGAGGCCACGCTGAAGGCGGCCGAGGCCGAACTGGCGCAGCAGCAGGCGCGGCTGAACACCGCCCGCGCCGACCTGAACCGCGTGCGCCCGCTGGCGGCGCGCAATGCCCTCAGCCAGCGCGACCTGGATGACGCCACCGGCAAGGAGCAGGAGGCCGCGGCCGCGGTGGAGCAGGCGCGCGCCAATGTGATCAATGCCAAGCTGAACCTGAGCTACACCACGATCAAGTCGCCGGTGGCGGGCCTGTCGAGCTTTGCCAAGCGGCAGGTGGGATCCTATATCGATACCACCAACAGCCTGCTGACCTATGTTGCCAAGCTGAGTCCGATGTGGGTCAACTTCAGCCTGTCCGAGAACGAGGTGCTGTCGATCCGCTCGTCGGAGAAATCCGGCGCCATCAAGTACCCGGCGCAGGAAGCCTTCGACATCGTCATCGTGCTGGCCGACGGGACGGAGTTCCCGCACCACGGCAGGATCGCCTTTGCCGACGCTTCGTTCAGCCAGGAAACCGGCACCTACCTGGTCCGCGCCGAGGTCGCCAATCCGCAAGGGACCCTGAGGCCGGGCCAGTTCGTGCGGGTCAAGGTGCATGGCGCGATGCGCACGCAGGCCATTGCGGTGCCGCAGGAAGCCATCGTGCAAGGCCCGCGCGGGCAGACCGTGTGGGTGATCGGCCCGGACAACAAGGCGCAGCAGCGCGTGGTGGACGTGGGCGAATGGACCGGCAGCAACTGGGTGGTGCGCTCGGGGCTGAAGGCCGGTGAGCGCGTGGCCGTGAGCGGGATCCTGCGCCTGATGCCGGGCGCCCCGGTCAAGGCCGTGCCGGCGGCCGAGGTCGCCGCACATGGCGCGGCCAGCGCCGCCGCCGCACCGGCCGCGCCCGCAGGGCCGGCGCCAGCGGCCTCCCGCGCCGCCGCGCCCACGGCCGCCAGCACCACCGGGGGCAAGCCATGAAGCTTGCCCATTTCTTTATCGACCGGCCGATCTTCGCATCGGTGCTGTCCATCATCATCACGGTGGGCGGCCTGGTGGCGCTGACCAAGCTGCCGATCGCCCAGTTCCCGGATATCACGCCCCCGTCCATCACGGTCACGACGCGATACCCAGGGGCGAGCGCCGAGGTGGTGGCGCAGAACGTGGCCGCGCCGATCGAGCAGCAGGTCAACGGCGCCGACCGCATGATGTACATGAACTCGACGAGTTCCTCGACCGGCGACCTGACGCTGACCACCTATTTCGAGATCGGCACCGACCCCGAGCTCGCGCAGGTGGACGTGCAGAACCGCGTCAACCTGGCGCTGCCCACGCTGCCCGATGCCGTGACGGCGCAGGGCGTCTCGGTGCAGAAGCGGTCGTCGGCGTTCATGATGGTGATTGCCATCTATTCGCCGGATAACAGCTACAACCAGACCTTCGTCGGCAACTACGCCAACATCTACGTGCTGGATGCGCTCAAGCGCATCCCCGGCGCCAACCAGTCGTCGATCTTCGGCAGCCCGGACTACGCCATGCGCATCTGGCTGCGGCCCGACCGCATGGCGTCGCTGGGCATCACCACCGAGGACGTCAAGAACGCGGTCGCCAACCAGAACCAGCAGTTCTCCGCGGGGCGCATCGGCCAGTCGCCGACCACCGGGCCGGTGCAGCAGACTTTCCCGATCGCCACCAAGGGCCGCATGACCGAGCCGGCCGAGTTCGACAACATGATCCTGCGCGCGCAGTCCGGCGACGCCGCGCTGGTGCGCCTGAAGGATATCGGCCGCGCCGAACTGGGGTCCAAGGACTACTCGCTGCGCAGCCGCTACAACGGCAAGACCGCCACGCTGCTGGCGGTGTACCAGCAGCCGGGGGCCAATGCGCTGGATGTGGCAAAGCAGGTGAAGTCCACGCTGGCGGAGCTGAAGAAGAGCTTCCCGCCGGGGCTGGAGTACGAGGTCGCGCTCGACACCACCGAGTTCGTGCAGGAGTCGATCGACGAGGTGGTGCACACGCTGCGCGACGCGGTGATCCTGGTGATCCTGGTGGTGTTCCTGTTCCTGCAGAGCCTGCGCGCCACGCTGGTGCCGATCCTGGCCGTGCCCGTGTCGATCATCGGCGCCTTCGTCGGCATGAGCGCGTTCGGCTTCTCGGTCAACATGCTGACCTTGTTCGGCATGGTGCTGGCCATCGGCATCGTGGTCGACGACGCGATCGTGGTGATCGAAAACGTCGAGCGCAACATGACGGAGTTCAACCTGCCGCCCAAGGAGGCGGCCAAGAAGGCGATGGACGAGGTCAGCGGCCCGGTGGTTGCCATCGTGCTGGTGCTGCTGGCGGTGTTTATCCCGGTGGCGTTCCTGTCGGGCATCACCGGGCAGCTGTACAAGCAGTTCGCCATCACCATCGCAGTGTCGGTGGTGCTGTCCGGCGTGGTGGCGCTGACGCTGTCGCCGGCGATGGCGGCGATCCTGCTCAAGCCTGGCCAGCACAAGAAGAACCGCTTCTTCACCTGGTTCAACAATTCCTTCGACCGCCTCGTGGCCGGCTATGACAAGTCGCTGCAGATCGTGATCCGGCGCACCGTGATGTCGATCGCCATTATCCTGGCGATGGTGGCGGTCAGCGTGGTCATGTTCATGCGCATCCCGACCTCATTCCTGCCGGTGGAGGACCAGGGCTACCTGTTCGGCGCGGTGGTGATGCCGGACGCGGCCAGCCTCGATCGCACCCAGACCTTATCGACGCGCGCGGAGACGTGGTTCGCGAAGCAGCCCGGCGTCTCGTCGGTGGCGACGGTCGATGGCTTCAGCCTGATCGACTCGCAGAACAAGGCCAACGCGGGCACGTTGTTCGTCACGCTCAAGGGCTTCCATGACCGTGGTCCCGGCCAGACGGCGGCCGAGCTGATGCAGAAGGCCCAGCATGAGTTCTCGCGCTACCAGGACGGCGTCGTGATCCCGCTGAATCCGCCGTCGATCCCCGGGCTGGGTACCACGGGCGGCTTCGAGTTCTGGCTGCAGAGCACGGCCGACGGCACTTACCAGCAGCTGGAGCAGAAGGTTCACGAGTTCATCGCCAAGGCCCGCCTGCGGCCAGAGCTGAGGGGGGTGAATTCCACCATCAATTCGCGCTCGCGCCAGTTCCTGGTCGAAGTCGACCGCGAGCGTTCCGAGACCCAGGGTGTGCCGGTCGAGAATGTCTATTCGGCGCTGCAGACCATGTTCGGCTCGCTCTACGTGAGCCAGTTCCCCAAGAACAGCCGCCTGTTCCAGGTGATCCTGCAGGCCGAGCCCGAGTTCCGCTCGCGCCCGGAAGACCTCGACAAGGTCTATGTGCGCAACCACAACGGCGAGATGGTGCCGATCAAGGCGGTGACCACCACCAGGTATGTGCCGGGGGCGGACATCGTCACGCGCTTCAACAACTTCCCGGCCGCCAAGGTCATGGGCGACGCCGCGCCGGGCTACAGCTCGGGACAGGCGATCTCGGCGATGGAGGAAGTGGCGCAGGAGGTGCTGGGGCAGGGCTACGCGTACGCCTGGAGCGGCCAGGCCTACGAGGAAAAGACCGCCGGCTCCACCGCGGTCTACGTCTTCGCCTTTGCCTTGCTGATGGTGTTCCTGATCCTGGCGGCGCAGTACGAGAAATGGTCGCTGCCCATCGGCGTGCTGCTGGCCGTGCCGTTCGCGCTGTTCGGCGCGTTGCTCGGCATCCTGATGCGCGGCATGGAGAACGATGTCTACTTCCAGATCGGCCTGACCGTGCTGATCGCGCTGGCGGCGAAGAACGCGATCCTGATCTTCGAGTTCGCGGTGGAAATGCGCGAGAAGGAAGGGCTGAGCGCGTATGACGCCGCCATCCATGCGTCCAAGCTGCGGCTGCGGCCGATCATCATGACCTCGCTGGCGTTTATCCTCGGCTGCGTGCCGCTGGCCATCGCCAGCGGCGCCTCGGCGGCCAGCCGGCAGTCGCTCGGCACGGGCGTGATCGGCGGCATGCTGGGCGCCACGGTGATCGCGCTGTTCTTCATCCCGATGTTCTTCTGGGGCCTGGAGCGCATGTCCGAAGGCAAGCCCGGGAAGGCGGCCAAGGCGGGCGATGCGCCGCAGCCACCCGCCACGCCGCCTGCCGGAGAAGCGCTATGAGCCCACGTGCGTGGATGCTGGCGGCCAGCGTCGCGGCAACGCTGGGCGGCTGCGCGATCGGCCCCAACTACCAGCGCCCGGAGACCCCGGAGGTGGCGCAGTACCGGCTCGACACAAGCGCGCTGGCGATCGCGGCCGACAGCGACTGGTGGAACCAGTTCAGCGACCCGGTGCTGAACGCGCTGGTGGATGCGGCGCTGGCCGGCAACTACGATATCCGCATCGCCGCCGCGCGCATCGACGAATTCCGTGGCCAGCTGATGGTGGCGCGCGCCGGCTTTTTCCCGCAGCTCAATCTTTCCGCGTCGGCCGCGCGCCAGAGCATCGGCAGCCTGAACAGCACGCAGTTCGGCAGCGGCACCGGCAATACCTACCAGCTGCTGGCCAACGCCAACTGGGAGATCGACCTGTGGGGCCGCATCCGCCGGCAGGCCGAGGCGGCCGAGGCCAGCCTGTGGAATGCCGAGTACGCGCGCCGCGGCGTGGTGCTGGCGCTGGCGGCTTCCGTGGTGCAGGGCTATGCCACGCTGCGCGGGCTCGATGCGCAGCTCGACGTCGCGCAGCAGACGCTGGCATCGCGCGCGAGCGGGCTGGATATCTTCCGCCAGCGCTATGAGGGCGGCGTGATCTCGCAGCTTGAACTGGCGCAGGCCGAGAATGACTACTACGTGGCCGAGGGCTCGATCCCGCCGCTGCGTGCCGCCATCGCGCAGACCGAGAACGCGCTGTCGGTGCTGCTGGGCCGGCCGCCGGGCCCGATCGAGCGTGGCAAGCCGATCCACGAGCTGCAGGCGCCGCCGGTCGGCGCCGACCTGCCGGCCGCGTTGCTCTCGCGCCGGCCCGATGTGCTGCAGGCCGAGCAGACCGCCATCGCCGCCAATGCGCAGCTGGGCGCGGCGCAGGCGCTTTACCTGCCGGCGGTCAACCTGAGCGGCCTGTTCGGCGCCGTGGCGGCGTCGCCGGGCGCGCTGTGGGACAGCGCGTCGCGGGTGTGGGCGTTTGGCGCGGGGCTGACCCAGCCGATCTTCCAGGGCGGCGCCATCCGCGGGCAGGTGCAGACCGCGTCCGCGCAGCGCAACCAGGCCATGTTTGCTTACCAGGGCACGGTGCTGGCGGCGCTGGCGGATGTGAACAGCGCGCTCGCCAACGGCGTCGAGACCCGCACGCGGCTGGGCAGCCTGCGCCGGCAGGAACAGAGCCTGTTCATCTATGCCGACCAGGCCTTTGCCCGGTATGAGGGCGGGTATTCGAGCTACCTGGAGGTCACCAATGCGCGCGAGAAGCTGTTCGATGCGCAGCTCGCGGCGATCCAGGGCCAGGTGGACGTGCTGACCAGTACCGCGGCGCTGTACAAGTCGCTGGGCGGCGGCTGGCCGTCGGTGCCGCGGGCCGTGCGCGAGGCTGGCATGCAGGGGGATGCAAAGGTGCTGGCGAGGTGATGGAGGGGCGCGAGCTGTCGGTGTCGATGCGTTCGCGCGGGCACCTCAGCGCGCCGACCACTCCCCCTGCCTGACCCCCAGCGCGGTCACCACCCCATACGCCGTAATCCCCAGCGCCACCCCCAGGAAATGCCCGTCCAACCCCATCCCGAACACATTCGCCAGCACCCAGCCTCCGCCCGCCGCCAGCGCGATCCGGCACAGCCCGGCCGCCACCGGCCAGCGCATCCGCCCGGCGCCCATCGAGGCAAAGTACAGCGCCATGCCCAGCCCGAAGCCACCGAACGCCGGCCCCACCCATGACAGCGCACGCGCCGCGATGGCGATGACTTCGGCATCGTTGGTGAACAGGCTGGCAAAGCGCACCGGCGCCAGTCCGACCGCTGCGCCGGCCGTGCCCGCGATCGCCAGCGCGAGGAAGGCGCCGACCCATGCGGTGCGGCGCGCCGTATGCCAGTCGCCGGCACCGACTGCGCGCCCGACCAGCGCCGTCAGCGCCGAGCCCACGCCGAACGCCAGCGGGATCATCAGGAATTCCAGCCGCGCCGAGATGCCGTAGGCCGCCACTGCCGCGGTGCCATGATGGCGCAGCTGCGCGGTGACGAGGATGGTGGTCAGGTTGGCCACCGAAGCCAGCGCGCACGCCACCAGCCCCACCGACAGGATCCGCGAGAACAGCGCCCACGACGGCTGGATCCGCAGCACCGGCACGAAGCCCGCGCCGCCACGCGCGACCACGATCGCCATCGCCAGGGCTGCAGCCCACGAGACCGCCGCCAGCGCCGCGCCGATGCCGGCCAGCCCCATGCCGGCGGGCTCGGCCAGCAGCCACGACAGTACCGGGAAGGCCACCCACATCAGCGCCAGCACGCGCGCCGCCAGCGCATGGCGGCCGCCGCCGCGCAGCACCGAGGCCAGCGTATTGGCCAGCCACGCCGGGATCGCACCCGCGCCGAACAGCCAGATCGCATAGGTGGCGGCCGCTTCGGCAGCGGTGGCGCCGGCCACGGCACCGAGCACGCCACGCGGGAAGCCGGCCAGCACCACGGCAAAGGCGAGCCCGGCCGTGACCGCGATCAGCAGCGCATGCATCACCAGTGCCGAGGCCTCGTCGCGCTTGTTGGCACCCAGCGCCCGCGCGATTGCCGCGACCACGCCGCCGCCCATGGCGCCGGTCGACATCTGCTGCAGCAGCAGCGCAAACGGCAGCACCACCGCCCAACCCGCCAGCGCGGCGGTGCCCTGGCGCGCGGCCAGCCAGGTTTCGATCAGCTGGCCCACGGCCTGCAGCAGCGCGATCAGCGCGGTCGGGCCGGCCAGCCGCCCGATGCGGCGGGCGAGTTCGCTGGCGGGGACTGCCTCGGCCGGGACGCTGCCGGCGGGCAAGGCACGGGCTTCACTCATGTCCGTGCTCCGCGCCGTGGCCCACGCTGTCGGGTTCGCCGAAGCGGCGCCGCAGGAAGCGGCCGGCGCCCGGGCCGGGCAGCACGCGCACGTCGTCCAGCGTGATCGGCGTGCCGTCGGCGCGTGCCAGTGCGGGCTCGGCGATTTCCCGGCCGGTGCGGCGGTCCTGCAGCAGCGTCAGTGGACCTTTGTCATCGGTCATCCAGCGATCGGCCCAGGCCTTGAGCGCGACATAGGCCGGGAAGAAGTCACGGCCCTTGCCGGTCAGCTGGTAGACGTGGCGGCCACCGCCCTCTGGCGTGACGCGGGCCAGCAGGCCGTGCGCCACCAGCGTCTTGAGCCGGGCGCTGAGGATATTGGGGGCGATGCCCAGGTTGCGTTCGAACTCATCGAAGCGCGTGCTGCCGTAGAAGGCCTCGCGCAGCACCAGGATGGCCCAGCGCTCGCCCAGCACCGCCATGGAGCGAGCGACCGGGCAGGGCATCGAAGTGAAATCGGTTGGGGTGGGTGGCATGGTCTCGGCGCCTCGATCGATGTCTTGCTTTCAATTTGCAAGTTCTCCCGAGCATAGCTTGCAGAATGCAAGTCCGTGCACCAGCTTGCCGATGGATTGCGCAAATCCGTTCGATCATCGGCCATTTCACCCAGCGCGTGGCGCTGGCGGCACGTCACTCCCGGCTGTCAGAGGTGGCGAAGACTTCCAGCTTGCCCAGCTCTTCCCGCATGAACCCGATCAGCGCCCGGGTGGCCATCGACGGATGCAGGTTCGGCGTGGTGATGATGAAGAGCCGGTTGCCCAGCCCTTCCGGCCGCCAGTCCGGCAGCACGGGCACCAGCGTACCGGCTTGCACAGCCTCCCAGCCGATATAGACCGGCAGCAGGCCGATGCCATGTCCCTCCCTGACCGCGCGCGCCAGGAACAGGAAGTGCTCGGATTGCAGCGTCGGCGTCAGCGCCACGTCGACGCACTGGCCCTCGCGGTACAGAGACAGCGCGAACTGGCGTGGCGTATAGGGCGGGCAAAGGAAGCTGCACCCGGCCAGGTCGGGCGGCACCCGCACCGGCGGGATGGTCGCGAGGTATTCCGGCGATGCGTACAGTTGCCAGCGGATATCGCAGATTTCCCGCGCCACATGGTCCAGCGGGGGCGCCGAAGTGACCTTCAGCGCCACGTCGATCTCGGCCGCGATCAGGTCGTTGACGCGGTTGGCAAAGAACACCCGCAGCGTGATCCCGGGATGCAGCTTGGCAAAGCGCAGCAGCAATGGCGCGATATAGGCATCGCCCAGCCCGGTCGGCACGCTCACGCGCACATGGCCGCGCAGGGTCTTGCCCAGGCTGTCGATCTCCGCCTGCGCCGAAGTCACCTCCTGCAGGATGCGCACGCCGTGCTGGTACAGCGCGTGGCCGGGCTCGGTCAACTCCAGCCGCCGGGTGGTCCGGCGCAGCAGCTGGGCACCCGCCTGGTGCTCCAGCTCGCGCAGCTGGCGGCTGACCTGCGAGCGCGTCACGCCGCGCCGCCGGCCCGCTTCGGCCAGGTTGCCGGCGTCGACGATATCGACGAAGGCCTGGATCAGGTTGAGGTCCATCCGGGATTGCCTGTGGGATTGTCGAGTCTGGCGCAACATTGTGATTCCGCTGCGCGTGATTGTCGATGCAGGACCCCGCCGATACAGTGGCAAGCTGTCAGTCAGCGTAGCGAAAAAGGGAGACAACGGATGGCCACGGACCTCTGGTTTGAAGATATGCACCGCAGCGCCGGCGAACTGGTGGCGCGTGGCGCGCAACTCGCCGGCGGCCTGCGCCGGCTGGGCGTGCAGCAAGGCGACGTGGTCGCGGTGCTGCTGCGCAACGATCCGGCCTATGCCGACGTGGTCAACGCCTGCCGGACCGCCGGCTGCTACTACTGCCCGATCAACTGGCACTTCACTGCCGAGGAAGTGCGCTTCCTGCTGGCCGACAGCGGCGCCAAGGTGTTGCTGGTCCAGTCCGACCTGCTGCCCGCGATGCATGATGCGGTGCCCGCGGGCATGACCGTCCTGTCGGTCGGCGGCAGCGCCGGGGGCGCGATCGAATATGAAGGCTGGCTGGCGCAGCAGCCCGCGTATGACGGCCCACGCGTGGCGCCGCGCGGCCACATGGCCTACACCTCCGGCACCACCGGCCGGCCCAAGGGCGTGGTGCGCGCTGCGGTCCCGCTGGACCAGCTGGAAGCGCAGCAGGCGCGCGCGCGCTCGCTGGTGCGGCAGGCCTACGGCCTCGAGCCGGGCTGCCGCGCGCTGATGTCGGCGCCGCTGTATCACAGCGCGCCAAGCTCGTTTATCCAGAATGCGCTGCAGATGGCCGAGCGCCTGGTGATCACGCCGCGCTTCGATGCCGAGCAGGTGCTGGCGCTGATCGAGCAGCACCGCATCGACGTGATCTACCTGGTGCCGATCATGTACGTGCGCCTGCTCAAGCTGGCGCCCGAGGTGCGCGCGAAGTACGACGTGTCGTCGCTGCGCTTCGTCGCCTCGACCGGCTCGCCGTGCGCGCCGGAGGTCAAGCGCGCCATGCTCGACTGGTTCGGCCCGATCATCTATGAGACCTATGCCTCCAGCGAGGCCGGCATGATCACCGTGGCCACGCCGGCAGACGCCGCCGCGCGCCCGGGCACCGCCGGCAAGCCTGTCGACGACGCGCAGCTGCGCATCCTGGACGAAGACGGCCGCGAGTGCGCGCCGGGCGAAGTCGGCCTGGTCTACGTGCGCCAGCCCGCCTATCCCGACTTCAGCTACCGCAACAACGACGCCGCGCGCAGCGCCATCGACCGCGGCGGGCTGGTGACGCTGGGCGACATGGGCTACGTCGATGCCGACGGCTACCTGTTCATCTGCGACCGCGCCTCCGACATGGTGATCTCCGGCGGCGTCAACATCTACCCGGCCGAGATCGAGCACGAGCTGGTGCGCTATCCCGGCGTGGCCGACTGCGTGGTGTTCGGCGTCCCCGACGACGAGTACGGCGAGCGCCTGCTGGGCCTGGTGCAGCCGATGCCGGGCGCGGAGATCCGCGAGGCCGACGTGATCGATTGGCTGCGCCAGCGGCTGTCGGGCTTCAAGGTGCCGCGCAGCATCGTGATCGAGCCGCAGCTGCCGCGCGACGAGACCGGCAAGCTCGCCAAGCGCCGGCTGCGCGACCGATACTGGGAAGGCCGCCAGCGGCGCGTGTAAGCGTACCGGGCGGCGCGGCAACACAAGGACAACCACAGGAGGAGACGCGATGCACGAGGAAAAGAGAGGACGGCGGGCCTGGCTCGCCGCGCTGGCAGCCGGCGCCGGCTGCGCGCTGGCGCTGTGGGGCGGCGCCGCCCTGGCCGCCTATCCGGAGCGGCCGCTCAAGCTGGTGGTGCCGTACACGCCGGGCGGCTCGACCGACCAGTTCGGGCGCGCGCTGGCCGACGGCATGTCGCGCCAGCTCGGCCAGACCGTGGTGGTCGAGAACCGCCCCGGCGCCGCCACCATGATCGGCACCAACAGCGTGGCCCGCGCGCCCGCCGACGGCTACACCATGGTGCTGGCGACCAACGGCAGCATGGTGCTGAACCCCATGCTGTACAAGAAGATCACCTACGACCCGCCCAAGGACTTCAAGATCTTCACGATCGGTGCCGAGGCGCCGCTGGTGGTGGTGACCAACACCCAGGTGCCGGCCGGCAACATCAAGGAGTTCGCGGCCTACGCCAAGTCGTCCGGCGGCAAGCTCAACTATGCGTCGGTGGGGCTGGGCAATGCGCTGCAGCTGGCCACCGAGATGCTCAAGACCGAGCTGGGCATCAACGTCACGCATGTGCCCTACAACGGCAGCGCGCCCGCGCTGGCGGCGCTGCTGGCCAACGACGTGCAGCTGATGGTCGATGTGGTCAGCACCTCGCTGCCGCATATCAAGGCCGGCAAGCTCAAGGCGCTGGCGGTCACCGGCCGCACCCGGCTGGAGGTGCTGCCCAACGTGCCGACGGTGGCCGAGAGCGGCTATCCCAATTTCCAGGCTGCGACGTGGTTCGGGCTGGCGGTGCCGGCGCAGACGCCGCCTGAAGCCGTAGCCAAACTGCAGGCGGCCGCTTCGCACGTGCTGAAGGACCCGCAGTTCCGCGCGACCTTCAGCGCGCTCGGGCTGATCGTGCAGCCGCCGCGCACGCAGGCGGAGATCGACCGGTATGTCGAGGCGGACCGGGAGCATTGGGGGAAGGTGATCAAGGCGAATAATATTTCGCTGGATTGATTGCGCTCAGCTTCGCTGACTGAGGGTTTGCTCCCCTCTCCCGCGCGCGGGAGAGGGGCAGGGGGTGAGGGCAGGCGGTGGCTATGCCGAGGGGGTGGACTTCGTTGACACTCCGGCCCTCACCCCCACCCCTCTCCCACTTCGCGGGAGAGGGGAGCGTTCACCACGGGCGGCAGCTTACTCAATTGCTCGCGAGCCGATCACCGGCCACCCTTGGCCCACGCCGCAACGATGAGCGTATAGTTCATCGCTGATCCCGGCCGCGCAGTACCGCCACCGCGCCGGATGCCCCAGCAACGCCCCCGTGTCATGACCGAGCGCGAGCCCACCGATCCCAAAGATCCCGATTCCGCCAATCCGTCGTCCACGGAGCCGGGGCAGCGTCCAGACGCCCAGGCCCAGCCTGACCCCGCCGCATCGCCCCCCGATCCCCGCCTCATCAACGCACTCACCCGCCGCGCCCGCGTCGCCGCCTGGCGCAAATCGCGCCAGGCCGGCCGCATATCGCGCACCACGCTGCGCTACACGGTGTTCATGTTCGGCGCCGGCTGTGTCGGCCTGTTCTCGCTGGTGTTCGCGTGGATCGCCGAGGTGGCGCTGCGCTGGAACCACCACCTGACGCAGGCCACGCCGTGGCTGGCGTTCGTGATGCTGCCGTTCGGGCTGGCCGCGCTGCGCTGGCTGACGATCCGCTTTGCGCCGCAGGCGCGCGGCAGCGGCATCCCGCAGGTGATCGCGGCGTTTACGCTGCCGCCGAATGGCCCGGCGCAGACGGCGCTGGTGTCATTGCGGCAATCGATATGGAAGGTGCTCCTGACCACGCTGGCGTTGCTGGCCGGCGCGTCGGTGGGCCGCGAAGGGCCATCGGTGCAGGTCGGCGCCGCGGGTATGCTGGCGTGGGGCCGCTGGTGCCAGGAGAAGCTGCGCTTGCGCATCGGCTTCCATCCCAATGCGCTGATCGCCGCGGGCGCGGCCGGCGGACTGGCGGCCGCGTTCAATACACCGCTGGCCGGCGTGGTGTTCGCCATCGAGGAGCTGGGGCGGGGTACCGCGGTACGCTGGGACCGGCTGGTGCTGTCGGGCGTGCTGACCGCGGGTTTCCTGTCGCTGGCAGTGCTGGGCAACAACCCGTATTTCGTGGTCAAGGCGCCGATGCTGGCGCTGAGCAACGCGTGGGGCCCGGTGCTGGTGTGCGCGCTGCTCAATGGCGTGCTGGGCGGCTTCTTTGCCAAGGTGCTGGCCGGCGGCGTGCCTGGCTTGCTGCCCGCGCAATGGCGCGCCTGGCCGGCGCAGCATCCGGTGTGGGTCGCGTTCGGCTGCGGGCTGGTGGTGGCAGCGCTCGGCGTGGCGACCGCGGGCGCTACCTTCGGCACCGGCTACGACCAGGCCGCGGCGCTGATCAACGGCGAATCGCATGCGACGCTGTGGTTCGGCATCGCCAAGCTGGTGGCGACGGTGGTGTCCTACTTTGCCGGCATTCCGGGCGGGATCTTCACGCCAGCGCTGGCGATCGGCGCGGGCATCGGCCAGAACGTGGCGCAGTTCGTCACCGGCATGGCCGAGCCGCGCGTGCTGGCGCTGGTGTCGATGGCGGCGTTCCTGGCCGCGGCCACGCAGGCGCCTGTCACCGCCAGCGTGATCGTGATGGAGATGACGCGCACGCAGGACCTGACCGTGTTCCTGCTGGCGGCGTCGCTGCTGGCGTCGTTCATCTCGCGGCAGTTCTCGCCGCGTCCGTTTTACCACCAGGTGAGCCATGGCTTCCGGCGCGAGGCGCAGGCGCTGGTGCGCAAGGCGCCGGCCTGACGCCGCAGCTGACACCAACGCATGTGCAGGAGCCGCCGGGGCGATCGGTTAAGCTAGCGCTCGCCCCCGATCCGCAGGCGTCCGGTGGCTTGCGCGGCACTCATGCCGCTGCCTCGCTGTCATGCGTGACCGGCGCCGCACCCGGCCCCAGGAACATCCCGGCGCGGGGCGCGCTCCAACCCGGAGCCGTTTTCCAGGAGTCTGATTTGAAATTTCCCATTGCCGGGCTGGCGCTCGCCGGCCTGCTGGGCGCCGCCGGCGCCATTGCCGCCCCCGCCGCCCCCGCCGCCCCCGCCGCATCAGCACCCACACCAGCGCCGTCCGCCAAGGCGGACAACAGCGCGCTGGCGCCGCTGCTGGGCATGCTCGAGATCGGCAATCCGCTGCCCGCGTTGCCCGATTGCGCCGACAAGCGCTCGCCCGACGGCCGCGACGTGACCGCGTTCTGCGTGGAACTGAAGGGCGACGGCCTGGTGCGCCAGGTCGGCGTGCCGCGCGACAAGCGCCCGGGCTTCATGGATGGCCCGCATGTGGTGGCCTTTGTCGACCGCAATGCGCTGGTCGGCCTGGTGGTCCCGACCGCCGGCGCCAATTCGCAGCAGGCCGCCGTCGACAGCATCAACGCGCTGTATGGCAAGCCGTTCCGCCAGGAACAGGAAGAGATGCGCGACAAGGCCGGCAAGACCGTCAAGACGATCCATGCCGGCTGGACGAAGAGGCCACTGACCATTGAGCTGTACGCGATGCCGGAAGACCCGGCCACCGGCACCATCGAGATGCTGCTGCCCCAGGCGCGCCAGCTGATGGCGGAAAAGGATGCCGAGGTGGAAGGCAAGTTGAACCCCGCATCGGCGCCCGCGGCGAAAGGCAAGGCTGACAAGTCTGAAAAGACCGAAAAGGCGGCCGCCAAGCCGCCTGCCAAGCCGGTCAATCCCGGCAGCTGGTAAGCAGCGCGAGGCCGTGCCGGCCCGCGGCCGTCACAGACCTTCCATCACCTTGTCCAGCCCCCGCACCACGCCGCGCACGGTGTGGACCTTGCGGATCGCCAGCAGCGCGCCGGCAACATACGGCTTGGAGCCGTCGCCGGCCTCGTGCTTGAGGTGCAGGCGCTGGCCGTCGGCGCCGAAGATCACCTCGACGCCGAGCTGGTAACCGGGCAGCCGCACCGCGTGCACCTGCGTGCCCGACATGGTGGCGCCGCGCGTTTCCTTGGGGCCGTTGACCTGGTCCACCGGCACCGCCTGCGCGGCGGTCTTGACCTGGCCGAGCCGGTACGCCAGCTCGCGCACCGTGCCGGACGGCACGTCGACCTTGCCGGCCTTGGCATAGTCGATGATCTCCCAATGCTCCAGGTGGCGCGCCGCCATCTCGGCAAACTTCTGCAGCAGCACCACGGTGATGGCGAAATTGCCGCAGGCCAGCACGCCGCGCTCGGCCTTGCGCGCGGCCGCATCGATCTCGGCGTAGTCCTCGTCGGTCAGCCCCGAGGTACCCACCACCACGTGCGCGCCGTGCGCCAGCGCCTGCAGGATGTTGTGCTTGGCGACGGCCGGCTTGGTGTACTCGACATAGACGTCGTACGGCGTCTGTCCCAGCGCGTCGATGCTGGCGGCAGCCACGCCCGGCGTGTCGGCATGGCCGGTCAGCTGCGCCAGCGGCTGCCCGGCGGCGCCGCGCGACAGGCCTGCCACCAGCGTCATGTCGGCGGCATGCGCCACGCCGCGCGCCAGTTCACCGCCGGCCCAGCCGGTCACGCCGCCCACGGCGACACGGATCGGATTGCTCATTGGATATCTCCGCTTTGGCTTGTTCGGTCTGCGAGCATACCGCTTCAGCCGGCAGCGCGCCGGCGGTCGAGCTTGCGCGCCAGCACGATCGAGGTGGTGGTGTGGTTGACGCCGTCGAGCATGCCGATCTCGTCCAGCAGCCGGTCCAGCCGGTCGTGCGTGTCGCAGCGGATCGCCACCAGGTAATCGACCGGCCCGCTGACCGAGTTGACCTCTTCGATCTCGGGCAGGCGCTGCAGCGCGCGCAGGATCGCCGGCGCGGCCTTGGGCTGCACCGACAGCCCGCAGTAGGCCAGGATCACGTTGTCTTCCATTTTCTGCCCCAGGCGCACGCCATAGCCGGCGATCACGCCGCTGCGCTCCAGCCGGACGATGCGGGCGACCACGGTGGTGCGGGCGATGCCCAGCTGCCGGGCGAGGTTGGCGGCACTTTCGCGCGCATTGGCCTGCAGCAGCGACAGCAGGTGGCGGTCGGTCACGTCGAGTTCGGTCATAACGTCGGACAGGTTCGTCGTTTCGTTCGATTATGGCGGGTTTTCGTCGTTATTGCGCCTTCATTCCGTCGCCGCCGCTATCCATACTCCAGTCACGGGACAACCTTTCTTGTGGACGGAGACACCATGCAACCCTCGAACCTGGGCCGGCAGGCCCCGCCAGACCTGCCCAAGGCGAACCGCCCGCTGCACGTGACGGTGCTGGGCGCGGGCAAGATCGGCCGCACCATTGCCGCGATGCTGCATGACAGCGGCGACTACCGCGTCAGCGTGGTCGACCATGACGCGCGCCGCCTCGACGGCCTGCCGCGCGGCGTGCTGGCGCGCGCCGGCGATCCCACCGAACCGGGCACCTGCGCCGCGCTGCTGGCCGGCGCCGATGCGGTGCTCAACGCGCTGCCGTTCCACGCCGCCATCGCGGTGGCCTCGGTCGCCGCTCGATTGGGCGTGCACTACTTCGACCTGACCGAGGACGTGGCCGCCACCCATGCGATCCGCCAGCTGGCGCAGAACGCACGCTCGGTGCTGATGCCGCAGTGCGGGCTCGCGCCGGGCTTTATCGGCGTGGTCGGCCATGACCTGGCGCGGCGCTTCCTGCGTGGCGGCGGCGAGCTGCTGGACCTGCAGATGCGGGTCGGCGCGCTGCCGCGCTATCCGAGCAACGCGCTCAAGTACAACCTGACCTGGAGCACCGAGGGACTGATCAACGAGTACTGCAATCCGTGCGAAGCCATCGTCGACGGCCGCCGCGTCGAGCTGCCGGCGCTGGACGGGCTGGAAAGCTTCGCGCTGGACGGTATCGAGTACGAAGCCTTTAATACATCTGGCGGCCTCGGCACGCTGCCGGAGACGCTGGCCGGGCGCGCGCGCCACGTCGACTACAAGTCCATCCGCTACCCCGGCCACTGCGCGCTGATGAAGCTGCTGCTCAACGACCTGCGCCTGCGCGAGCGCCGCGACTGGCTGCGCGAGATCTTCGACCGCGCCATCCCGGTGACCGAGCAGGACGTGGTGATCGTGTTCGCCACCGCCACCGGCTACCCGGCCGGCGGCGAACGCGGGCGCGGGCCGCTGACGCAGGCCTCGTTCTCGGCGCGCATCGGCGGGGTCGACAACAAGGACGGGCACGTCAACGCGATCCAGCTGACCACCGCGGCGGGCATCTGCACCGCGCTGGACATGGTGGCCACGGGCGCGTTGCCGCAGTCCGGCTTCGTGCGCCAGGAGGCGATGCCGCTCGACGCCTTCCTCAAGAACCGCTTCGGCCGCCACTACACGCAGCATCCGCTGCAGGAGACCCACGTATGAAAGCGCAAGAGTTCGCAGCCTGCTGGGATTCGCTGGGCCTGCCGCGGCCATGGCAGGACGGCACGCCTGCCGGCACGGTGACGGTGCGCTCGCCGGTCGATGGCGAGGCCATCGGCTATGTGCCGGCCTGCACGCCGGCGCAGGCCGATGCGCTGATTGCCCGCGCGCACGCCGCGCAGACTACCTGGGCGCTGCTGCCGGCGCCGGCGCGCGGCGAGATCGTGCGGCGCTACGGCGAGGTGCTGCGCGAGCACAAGCCCGCGCTCGGCCGGCTGGTGTCGCTGGAAACCGGCAAGATCCTGCAGGAAGGGCTGGGCGAGGTGCAGGAGATGATCGACATCTGCGACTTCGCCGTGGGCCTGTCGCGCCAGCTGCACGGGCTGACCATTGCCTCGGAGCGCCCGCAGCATGCCATGCGCGAGACCTGGCACCCGTACGGCCTGTGCGGCGTGATCTCGGCCTTCAACTTCCCGGTGGCGGTGTGGGCGTGGAACGCGGCGCTGGCGCTGGTGTGCGGCAACGGCGTGCTGTGGAAGCCGTCGGAGAAGGCGTCGCTGAGCGCGCTGGCCGCGCACGGGCTGCTCGAGCGCGTGCTGGCCGCGGCGGCGCCGCAGCATGCCGGCATCACCGCGGTGCTGCCGGGCGGGCGCATGCTCGGCAACCACCTGGTGCAACACGCCGCGGTGCGGCTGGTCAGCGCGACCGGCTCGACCCGCATGGGCCGCGAGGTCGGCATTGCCTGCGCCGGGCAGTTCAAGCGCAGCATCCTGGAGCTGGGCGGCAACAACGCCGCCATCGTCGCGCCTTCGGCCGATATCGAACTGGCGGTGCGGGCCATCACCTTTGCCGCGGCGGGCACGGCGGGCCAGCGTTGCACCACGCTGCGCCGCTGCTTCGTCCATGCCGACCTGATGGATACCATGGCCAGCCGGCTGGTCACGGTGTTCGACCGGCTGCCGGTCGGCGATCCGCTTGACGACGGCACGCTGATCGGGCCGCTGATCGACAACGCCGCGGGCGACGCCATGGCCAACGCGCTTGCCGCGTGCCGCGCGCAGGGCAACATCGTCACCGGCGGCGAACGGCTGCTGGCCGGGCGCTTCCCGCATGCCTGCTACGTGCGGCCGGCGCTGGTGCTGACCGACGTGCAGCACGACACCATGCTGACCGAGACCTTTGCGCCGATCCTGTACCTGATGCCGTACACCAGCTTCGACGAGGCGATCGCACTGAACAATGCCGCCGCGCATGGGTTGTCGTCGTGCATCTTCACCGAGTCGATGCGCGAGGCCGAGCGCTTCCTGTCGTCGGCGGGCAGCGACTGCGGCATCGCCAACGTCAATATCGGCACCAGCGGGGCCGAGATCGGCGGCGCCTTCGGCGGCGAGAAGGCGACCGGCGGCGGGCGCGAGTCGGGCTCGGATGCGTGGAAGGGATATATGCGCCGGGCGACCAACACCATCAACTATGGCGATTCGTTGCCGCTGGCGCAGGGGATCAGGTTCGAGATATGAAGGGGCGGCAGGGGGAGGCACCGGTGCCGTAGGGAACGGTAACAAGCCTTACACGCCTTTGACGCCGTATTACGCATGCTGCCCGTATAACGTCAGCAGGGCAGGCACATGCCCGTTTCCGGCCATGAGGTCGACCCTGAGGTCCCCTAGGAAAACACCATGAAACTGCTGACGATTGGACTGGCTGCCGCGGCGGCTTCGGTCACCCTGCTGGGCGGCTGCGCCGTCTATCCCACTCCCGCCGGCCCGGCCGTGGGTCCCGCGCCGGTCTATGTTGCCCCCGCGCCGGTCGTGGTCGCGCCGCGGCCTTATTATTACGGCGGCTATGGCTACTACGGCCGTGGCTATCGTCGCTGGTAGTCGGGCAGGCAGGATTGAAGCAGCGGCGGGGAGCCCGGCAACAGCGTTCAGTTGCCGCCCGCCGCGTCACCGGGCCGGGCGTTGAGCCCGCCCCAGCTGGGCGTGAGCGTCTGGCCGATCTCGGGCAGGTCGACCAGGTCCAGCACCCGGCCGACCGTATGGTCGACCAGTTCGGCAATGCTCTGCGGCTTCTGGTAGAAGCCCGGCACCGGCGGGAACACGATCCCGCCCATTTCCGTCACCGCGGTCATATTGCGCAGGTGCGCAAGATTCAGCGGCGTTTCCCGCACCATCAGGACCAGCTTGCGCCGCTCTTTCAGCGTGACGTCGGCGGCGCGCGTGATCAGGTTGTCCGACAGGCCATGCGCGATCGCGGCCAGCGTGCGCATGGAGCAGGGCGCCACCACCATCGCATGGGCGCGGAACGAGCCGCTGGCAATGGTGGCGCCGATGTCGCGCACGTTGTGCACGACATCGGCCAGCGCTTCCACCTCGGCGCGGCCGATGTCCAGCTCGTGCTGCAGGTTCATCACGCCGGCCGGCGAGACCAGCAGGTGGGTTTCCACCGCGGGCGCCGTGCGCAGCACCTGCAGCAGGCGCACGCCGTAGATGGCGCCGGTGGCGCCCGTGATCGCAACGATCAGCCGCCGCGGCGGTACAGTCCCCGCCGCGGCGGGCGGGGCAGCGTCCACCGGCATGGCGGGCTCAGCCCTTCAGCAGGGTTTGCAGCTCGCCGTTCTGGTACATCTCCATCATGATGTCCGAGCCGCCGATGAACTCGCCGTTCACGTAGAGCTGCGGGATGGTCGGCCAGCTGGCGTATTCCTTGATGCCCTGGCGGATGCCGTCGTCGTCCAGCACGTTGACCGTGGTCGGCGCGTCGACGCCGCAGGCCTTCAGGATCTGGATGGCGCGGCCCGAGAAGCCGCACATCGGGAACTGCGCGGTGCCCTTCATGAACAGGACTACCGGGTTGCCCTTGACGATCTGGTCGATCTTTTGCTGCACGTCGCTCATGGTCTGCTTTTCAGTTGGATGGCGCCGCCGTCGGGCGCCGCCTGGGAAAAGGGATGCCGCGCGGCAAGCCACGTGGCGGGAATCTGCCGCCGATTTTACCGGAATCGCCGGCGGGCTTCAGGGTTGCGTCCCGGACCAGCGTCCGCCGGTGCAGCGCTCCTGTCCGGCCAGGTCGCGCGCGGTAAAGACGTCGGTGAAGCCGGCCTCCTGCAGCAGCGCGCGTGTCGCCTGCGCCTGGTCGAAGCCGTGCTCCATCAGCAGCCAGCCTCCCGGCAGCAGCCGCTGCGGCGCGCCGTCGACGATGGTGCGCAGGTCGGACAGGCCGTCCTGGTGGTCGGTCAGCGCATCGATGGGCTCGAAACGCAGGTCGCCCTCGGCCAGGTGCGGGTCGCCCGCGGCGATATAAGGCGGGTTGCTGACAATCAGGTGGAAGCGCTGGCCCGGTGGCAGCGCCGCGTACCAGTCGGATACCAGGAAGTGGATACGGTCGGCGCCCAGTGCGCTGGCGTTGTCCTGCGCCACCATCAGCGCGCCGGGCGAGATATCGGTGGCCCAGACCTGCGCATCGGTGCGTTCGCGCGCCAGCGTCACGGCCAGGATGCCCGAGCCGGTGCCCAGGTCCAGCACTTGCGGGCGGGGCACGTCGGCCAGCCGGGCCAGCGAGGCTTCGGCGGCGATCTCGGTGTCGGGGCGCGGGATCAGCACATCGGGCGTGACGCGGAACTTGCGGCCGAAAAATTCGCGCTTGCCCAGCAGGTAGGCCATCGGCTCGCCAGCGAGCCGCCGCGCCAGCAGCGTGGCAAAGGCATCGCGCTGGGGCAGCGTGAGCGTGTCGGTATCGCGCGTGATCAGCTGCGTGCGGGTGAGCCCGGTCACGTGCGTCAGCAGCATGCGCGCTTCGAGCGTGGGCAGGCCCACCATGGCGGCGAGGGTCTGGGCTTCACGCAGCGTGGGCGTGGCCGGCAGCGCGGCGGTGTTGGGGGAAGACATCTGGTCGGGACGGTTCTGTTGCCGGCCACAAAAAACCCCACCGGCGCAGGGCCTGGCGGGGCTTTGAGGCGGGATTTCCGGCGTTTCGCCAAGTGTACCGCCCATCGGAGGCGGGCAGCATAAAGCCCCCGCCGGGTCGATTACTTATTGACGGTGTCCTTGGCCTTGTCGGCGCCGGCATTGACGGCATCCTTGGCTGCCTGCTTGGCATTTTCCATGGCGTTGCCGGCTTCTTCCTTGGCCTTCTCGGCGGCGGCCGAGGCGCTCGAAGCGGCATCGCTGGCGGCAGCCTTGGCGGCGTCGGCAGCGCTGTCGGCTGCGGCGGCGGCGTCGCTGGCAGCGGCCTTGGCGGATTCAGCGGCGCTTTGCATGGCGCTGTCGGCGCTGGAAGCTGCGGGAGCTTCTTCCTTCTTGCTGCAAGCGGCCATGGCCGCAGTGATCATCAACAGCGCGAGCAGTTTTTTCATGATTTCGTCCTAGAAGTGTTTTGGGAGAGACTCACCCGGCACCTTCTCCGTTTGCCGGTCGAAATCGATTATAGACAGCGCGTTTACCCCTACCAGTGCTGTTTCAAGCATTTACAAGAAATACAAAGTCTTGTGGGACTTTACGTGCAGTTCGCGCAAAAAGAGGACTCGGGCGACGCCTGGGCCGCTTGCGCCTTTATGCGTCTTCTCCCAGGGCTGCCAGCTGGTCCGCCTGATGCTCCGCGGCCAGCGACGACAGCAGTTCGTCCATGTCGCCGTCCATGATCATGTCGATCTTGTAGAGCGTCAGGTTGATGCGGTGGTCGGTCACGCGGCCCTGCGGGAAGTTGTAGGTGCGGATGCGGTCGCTGCGGTCGCCCGAGCCGATCAGGTTGCGCCGCGTGCTGGCTTCCTTCGCCTGGGCGGCGCGGGTCTGCATGTCCTTGATGCGCGCGGCCAGCACCTTCATCGCCTTGTCCTTGTTGCGGTGCTGCGAGCGGTCGTCCTGGCACTCGACCACGATGCCGGTCGGCAGGTGGGTCAGGCGCACCGCCGAATCGGTCTTGTTCACGTGCTGGCCGCCGGCGCCGGAGGCGCGGAAAGTGTCGATGCGCAGGTCGGCCGCGTTGATTTCGACCTCGCCGACCTCGTCGGCTTCGGGCATCACCGCCACCGTGCAGGCGGAAGTGTGGATGCGCCCCTGCGCCTCGGTGGCGGGCACGCGCTGAACGCGATGGCCGCCGGATTCGAACTTCAGCTTCGAAAACGCGGCATCGCCGGCGATCCGCACGATCACTTCCCTGAAGCCGCCCAGGTCGGACCCGGATTCGCTCATGATCTCGACCTGCCAGCGCTGGCGCTCGGCGTAGCGTGTGTACATCCGCAGCAGGTCGGCGGCGAACAGCGCGCTTTCCTCGCCGCCGGTGCCGGCGCGGATTTCGAGCAGCAGGTTGCGCTCGTCGTTGGGATCCCTGGGCAGCAGCAGGCGCTGCAGGCTCTGTTCCAGCGCTTCCAGCCGCGCGCGCGCGCTGGCGATCTCGTCGGCGGCGAAGTCCTTCATCTCGGGATCGTCCAGCAGCGCCTGCGCGGTGCCCAGGTCGTCCTGCGCCTGGCGGTATTGCCCGTACTGCTCGGCCACCGGCGACAGTTCGGCATGCTCGCGGCTGAGCTTGCGGTACTGGTCGATGTTGGCGGTCGCGTCTTCGCGCGCGAGCAGGGCGTTGACTTCATCGAGTCGCTCGGCCAGTTGGTCGAGCTTGGCAAGCATGCTGGCTTTCATCGGGATGCGGGGGGATGCGGGGGAGTGGGGGAGGCCGGTGGGCCGGGGCTGCCGGGATTGCGGCGGTGGCGTGCCGGCGCGGTCGGCGCGCGGCAAGACTTGAGCGCGGCTAGCGCTCGGAGTGGCTGCTGTGGCGGAACAGGCCCGGCACCAGGCGCAGCAGCGCCTCGCGGTCTCCGCCCTGGGTGTGGTTCAGCGCGTGGGTCGGGCCGTGCAGGAACTTGCGGGTCAGTGCGCCGGACAGGGCCTCGAGCACCGCCTCGGGGTCATCGCCGCGTGCCAGCATGCGGCGCGCGCGCTCCAGCTCGGCCTGGCGGATGGCCTCGCCGCTGGTCTGCAGCTCGCGGATGACCGGCACCACGCTGCGCGTTTCCAGCCAGTGCATGAAGTTCTGCACGCGGCTTTCGATGATGGCTTCGGCCTGTGCGACCGCGGCCTGGCGCAGCGCGTTGCCTTCGCGCACGATCGCGCCGAGGTCGTCGACGGTGTACAGGAAGACGTCGTCCAGGCGCGCGACTTCCGGCTCGACGTCGCGCGGCACGGCCAGGTCGACCATCATGATCGGGCGGTGCTTGCGGCGCTTGACCGCGCGCTCCACCGCGCCCAGGCCGATGATCGGCAGCGAGCTGGCGGTACACGACACCACGATGTCGAACTCATGCAGCCGCTCGCCCAGGTCGGTCAGGCGGATCGCCTGCGTGGTCAGGCCCTGGCCGGACAATTGCTCGGCCAGTTTCTCGCCACGTTCGACGGTGCGGTTGGCCACCACGATCTGGCGCGGCTGCTGCGCGGCGAAATGCGTGGCGCACAGCTCGATCATCTCGCCCGCGCCGATGAAGAGCACGCGCTGGGTCGAGACGCTTTCAAAAATCCGTTGCGCCAGCCGCACCGCGGCCGCGGCCATCGATACGGAATGCGCGCCGATCTCGGTCTGGCCGCGGACTTCCTTGGCCACCGCGAAGGTACGCTGGAACAGCTGGTTCAGGTATGTCCCCAGCGAGCCGGCCTCGCCGGCCGTGCGCACGGCATCCTTGAGCTGGCCCAGGATCTGGGTTTCGCCCAGCACCATCGAATCCAGCCCGCTGGCCACGCGGAAGGCATGGCGCACGGCCTCGGACTGCGGCAGCGCATACAGGTGCGGGGCCAGTTCGCCGGCCGGCACGTTGTGGTGCTGCGACAGCCACCGGAGGGTGTGCTCGAAACCTTCCTGCCCCGGCTTCAGGACGTCGGTGGCGCAGTAGATCTCGGTGCGGTTGCAGGTGGAGAGGATGGCGGCTTCGGTGCCGCTGCGGCCGGACAGGTGCTCGCGCAGCGTGCCCAGTGCCGGTTTGATCTGCTCGAGCGGAAACGCCACCCGCTCGCGCAGCGAGACTGGTGCCGTCGTGTGGTTGATGCCGATCGCGAGCAGTTGCATTGGTTGGGGACAGGTACGATCCGGAGCGTGGCCGGACCGGTTGCCATTATACCGCCGGCACCACAGATTGCAGGCGCATACCCAGTATGCGTCGCAGGCGCGCCGGTTTGCAGTATTGTTACGGCGCAGCCAGTCACGGCTGTGCTTCAGGCTACACAGGAGACGCGGATGCTGGGCACCTTGATCGTGGGTTTGCTGGTGGGACTGGCGGCACGCCGGCTGCATCCGGCAGGACGCGTCGTGACCCTGCCGGCCGCGCTGGTGCTGGGCGCGGCGGGCGCGGCGGCCGCCTTCTACGGCGGCCGCGCGCTGCATCTGTTCGTCGACGGACAGCTCAGCAGCTGGCTGGCGGTGATTGCCGGCGCCGCCATCCTGGTGGGTGCCTGGGGCGCAATCCGGCCGCGCGGACGGTAGAGCCAGCCCTGACGCGGCGCTCGGAAATCTGCGCGCCGCTTGATCCTGGTCAGGTCCGCACGGGATCCGCTTCGGCCCGCGCGGCCAGCAGCCGGCGCAGCACGCCGTTGGAATAGTGGCTGGCCACGTCTTTCAGGAATGCCGCGAAGTCCACATGCGCGGTATCGTCGGCCCGGTCCGACACCGTGCGCATGACCGCGTATGGCACGCCGTATTCATGGCAAACCTGCGCCACCGCCGCGCCTTCCATCTCCACCGCCAGCAGCCCGGGCAGCCGGTCGCGCAGTTCCGCCACCGCGGCCGGGGCGCCGATAAACTGGTCGCCGCTGGCGATCATGCCCTTGTGCAGGGCCGGCCTGGCCACGCCGAAACGGGCCAGCACCTCGGGCGGCACGTCGGCGGCCAGGTCGAGCCGCAGGAAATCCGCGGCCGCGCCTTCCAGTTCCGCGGTCAGCGCCGGGTCGGCCGGGAACTCGGCGCGATCCAGCAGCGGCACTTCGTGGCGGTCGAAGAACGGGCGCGCGTCGAGGTCGTGCTGGATCGTCCGGTCCGCGATGACGATGTCGCCGACGTTGGTGTCGGCGCCGACGCCGCCCGCCAGCCCGGTAAAGACCACCTGGGTGGCGCCGAACTCCCGGATCAAAGTGACCGTGGTCGCCGAGGCTGCCACCTTGCCCATGCGCGCCAGCACCAGCACGCACGGCTGGCCGTAAAGGTTGCCGGCGTAGTAGTCGCGCATGCCAATGGTGTGCACCATGGCGCGGCTGTCGTCGTGGCGCATCGCGGCCACCAGGCCGTCGACTTCGTCGTGAATGGCGGCAAGGATTCCCAGGGTCATGGGGCAGGCAGATCGGAAGGCGAAAAACCAGAGCATACCGGCGCTCATGCACCAGGCATAGCGCCGGCGCGCCGCAAGACGGGTGCGGCCCGGGCGCCGCTTTGCTAAAGTCCCACGCATCCGGGCACGCAAGGGCGAGCATGCAAGTCACCTCCACCGTGGCAAACGGCGAACGGCGCGCCATCCGCCGGGCACTGGCCGACTGGCGCGCACACGGACGGCTGCCTGCCGAGGCGATCGCCGCGCCCTGGGCACGCACCGAGCCGGCCGCTGCCGACTGGCGCCGCTGGCTCGACCGGGCGCTGATGGCGCTGGGCACCGCGCTGCTGTGCGCCGGCGTGATCGTCTTCTTTGCCTTCAACTGGCAAGAGCTGCACAAGTTCTCCAGATTCGGCTTGCTCGCTGCCGCCATCACGGTGCTGGCCGCGTTCGCCTGGATGCGTCCCGCCGACGCCGCCGGCCGCGCCGCGCTGGGCGGCGCGCAGGTGCTGTCCGGCGTGCTGCTCGCCGTAATGGGCCAGACCTACCAGACCGGCGCCGATGCCTGGCAGCTGTTTGCGCTGTGGGCGCTGCTGGCGGTGCCGTGGGCACTGGCGGCGCGCGCGGCGCCGCACTGGTGGCTGGTGCTGGTGGTCGGCAACGTGGCGCTGCTGCGCTACTTCAGCATCCGTTTCGGCATGGATGGCCTGTTCGCGCTGCTGTTCGACAGCCGCTACCTGCGCACCGCCACCCTGGCCCTGCTGGGGGCGGTGCTGCTGCAACTGGCGCTGTGGCACCTGCTGGCCGTCCGCGCGCCCGGGCTGGGCTTCCGGGGACAGACCGGCAGCCGCTTGCTGGCGGCGCTGGCGTGCGTGCAGGCCGGCTCGCTGGGGCTGGCCAGCCTGTTCGACAGCCGCTTCGATGCGGCGTCGTTCGTGGTTGCGGTGGCCGTGCTGGCTGGACTGGCGTGGTGGTACCGGCAACGCGCCTTCGATATCGTCGTGCTGAGCCTGACCTGCCTGACGGGCATCGTGCTGGTGGTGGCCGGCCTCGGCAAGCTGCTGTTCGAGGGCAAGGGCGACTTCGGCGCGTTCCTGCTGCTCGGGCTGGTCACCATCGGGCTGGCCGCCGGCGCGGCGGCGTGGCTGATGCGCGCCTATCGGGCGCAGCTGCGCGCCCAACTGCGCGCCCAACCGGAGCAGGCATGAGCACCACCTTGCAGACCGAACAACGGCTATGGCAGGAGCTGGCCGCGCGCGGCGCGGTGCAGGGCGAATGCCCGGAGCACAGCCACGCGCCGTGGGCGGTGCGTTGCCTGATGGGCGCGGCCGGCTGGCTCGGCGCCTTGTTCTTCCAGATGTTCCTGGTCGGGACGGTGTTCGTGGCCGCGCGCGAAAACGGCGTCGCCATGGCCGTGACCGGGCTGGCCATGATCGCGCTGGCCGCGTTGCTGTACTGGCGTGGCGGCGGCATCGCGGCGAGCCAGTTCGCGCTGGCGGTCAGCCTGTGCGGGCAGGGGATGGCGGTGTATGGATGGGTCGAGGCGCTGGGCTTTACACGCGTGACCGAGACCGCCGGCTTCTGGGCCGGCATCGCGGTGTTCGAGGCCGCGCTGGCCTTGCTGGTCACCAACCGGCTGCACCGGCTGCTGTCCGGGCTTGGCGTCTGGATCGGGGTGGCGGGCGCCGTGCACCTGGCGCTGCCGCATGGGTCCGCCGATGACTGGCAGGCGCTGGCGTGGTCGCTCGGCTGGCTGGCGCCGCTGGGCTGCGCGCTGGCGACCGGCTTCACGCTGGCCGAAGCGCGCGTGTGCGCGGCGGGGCGGCATGCCCTGCTGGAGCCGCTCGCCGATGCCACGCTGCTGGCAGCGCTCGCCATGGCGCTGGTCGTGACCGGGATGAGCCACCCGATGGCGTGGCTGTTCGATCCGGAGGCGGGGCGCCTGTCGATGGCGCACTGGATCGCGGGCGCGCTGCTGACGCTGGTGCTGGCTGGCTTTGCCCTGACCGAGTGCCGCCGCCTGGCCGCAGGCTCCGCCATGCAGGCGGCAGTGCTCGCCGGCACGCTCGCCTTTGGCGCGCTGATGGCGGCTGCGCCTGCCGTCGTGGCCGGCGCGCTGGCGCTGGCGCTGGCCCTGCGCCGGGCTTCCATGGCCTGGATGGGCCTGGGCGTCGCCGCCATTGCCATTGGCTTTGTCTGGTACTACAGCGCGCTGCACTGGACCCTGCTGGCCAAGTCCGTCACGCTGGCCGCGGCGGGCGTGCTGCTGCTGGCCGGGCGCTACTGGCTGCTGCACGGCCGCACCGGCAAGGAGTTCGCATGAAGCGCTGGATCCTGATCGCGTGGGCGCTGACCCTGGCGCTGGCCGCCGTCGGCATCGCCGGCAAGGAAGCGCTGCTGGCACGCGGCGACACCGTGCTGCTGCGGCTCGCGCCGGTCGACCCGCGCTCGCTGATGCAGGGCGACTACATGGCGCTGAACTTCGACCTCGGCAACCAGATCCGCACGGCGCAGGGGCCGGCGCAGCGCCCGCCGCGCGACGGCGTGGCCGTGATCCGGCGCGACGCGCAGGGCGTGGCCAGCTTCGTGCGGCTGCACGACGGCGGGCCGCTGGGCGTGGGCGAGCAGCTGCTGCGCTTCCAGGCGGCGCGGTCGCGCTGGGGCGGGGCGCAGGTGCAGGTGTCGACCGACGCGTATTTCTTCCAGGAGGGCCAGGGCGAGCGCTTCGCCCGGGCCATGTATGGGGAGTTCCGCGTGGGAGCGGACGGCCAGGCGCTGCTGGTGGGGCTGCGGGGGAAGGAGATGGAGACGCTGTGAGGCGGCAGGTGCTGCCAGGCGCCCGGCAGGAAACAAAAAACCCGCGGAGTTCGCGGGTTTTTTGTCGTCGGGGGCCGGCTCAGACGTTGAACAGGAAGTTCAGCACATCCCCATCCTTCACCACGTATTCCTTGCCTTCCGCGCGCATCTTGCCGGCTTCCTTGGCGCCGGTCTCGCCCTTGAACGAGATGTAATCGTCGTAGGCGATGGTCTGCGCGCGGATAAAGCCGCGCTCGAAGTCGGTATGGATCACGCCGGCCGCCTTGGGCGCGGTGTCGCCGACATGGATGGTCCAGGCGCGCACTTCCTTCACGCCGGCGGTGAAGTAGGTCTGCAGGCCCAGCAGCTTGAAGCCGGCGCGGATCACGCGGTCCAGGCCCGGTTCTTCCATGCCCAGGTCGGCCAGGAATTCGGCCTTGTCGGCGTCGTCCAGGTCGGCGATCTCGGCTTCGATGGCGGCGCACACGGCCACCACCGGCGAGTTGGTCTGCTTGGCGTACTCGCGCACCGCGTCCAGGTGCGGGTTGTTCTCGAAGCCGTCTTCACGCACGTTGGCGACGTACATGGTCGGCTTGGCGGTGATCAGGCAGAACGGACGGATGGCCTCCCACTCTTCCGGGGCCAGGTCCAGCGTGCGCACGGCCTTGGCCTGGTCGAGCACGGCCTGCGCCTTTTCCAGCACGGCGACCAGGCGCTGCGCTTCCTTGTCGCCGGCGCGGGCCGGCTTGACGTAGCGGGCCAGGGCCTTTTCCACGGTGGCCAGGTCGGCCAGCGCCAGTTCGGTGTTGATGACTTCGATGTCCGACAGCGGGTCGACCTTGCCGGCCACGTGGATCACGTTGTCGTCTTCGAAGCAGCGCACCACGTGGGTGATGGCGTCGGTTTCGCGGATATTGGCCAGGAACTGGTTGCCCAGGCCTTCACCCTTGGACGCGCCCGCCACCAGGCCGGCGATGTCGACGAACTCGACCGTGGCCGGCAGGATGCGCTCGGGCTTGACGATCTCGGCCAGGCTGGCGAGCCTCGGATCCGGCACTTCGACCACGCCCACATTGGGCTCGATCGTGCAGAACGGATAGTTTTCGGCGGCGATGCCGGCCTTGGTCAGGGCATTGAACAGCGTGGACTTGCCGACGTTGGGCAGGCCGACGATGCCGCATTTGAGGCTCATGGTCTTGTCTTAGAAATCAGGGGGTTGCGGGACGCGGTCCGGCGCCGGGGCGGGTTGGCGACGGGGCGCCTGGCGGGCCGGTGACGGGACTGCATCGGACGAGACAAACACATCACATCGAGCGTCGCTCGACGGCTGTACGGGGTCTGCCACGAAAAACGATAATTGTAACCCTATCGGGACTGCGGGGTTGCTGGCCGGGGGCGATTTGCACGGCATACAAAAACAAGACGGCCAGGAAGTCATCCTGGCCGTTGCGTGAGCGCCGCTTCCGCTCAATCGAGGTTCACGACGTTCATGCGCCGTCCGTGAACTGGTCCCGCATATCCGTGGTCTTGGCGCCGTCCGTAAACATGTCGCGCCTGTCGATTGCCCTTGCACCATCCAGGAACACGTCCCGCCGGTCGATTGACCGTGCTCCATCCGAATACACATCGAACTTGGAGACCTTGGCGCCATCGGTGTAAACGTCCCGCGGGCCAGTCGTGCCTCCGAATGCCGATCCCCCTGCAACCGCGATACCCACCGCGGCAATCCAAAGCGCCTTCTTCATTGGTCCACCTCCCTTCAGGTGGTTCGTCCCCGGTCAGAAACATTTCGTTTCAATATAGGCTGTGCAGTTCCGAACTCGGCTCCTTGCACCGACAGTTTTGTCATAAGCCTAATGACCTGAAGAAATAACGAACGCCCCTCCCTCCCGCCCGAAGGAGCCCGGAGTGACGTGGCTATAATCCAGCCATGAGCCGATCCCACGCGTCCGCGCACACCGCTGCGCGCAATTCCTCCGCTTTCCAGGTTGCCGTCGTCGGCGGCGGCATCGTCGGCAAGTCCTGCGCCTTGTTGCTGGCCCAGCAGGGCATGAACGTGGCACTGGTGGCGCCGAAGCCGCCCCGCGGCGTCGGCCGTGCGCCAGCCGGCCCGGAAGACTGGGACAGCCGTATCTATGCGTTCTCGGCCAGCTCGCAGGCGCTGCTGGAGCGGATGCGCGTGTGGGAGGCGCTGGACCCGGCGCGCATCCAGCCGGTGCGCGACATGCGTGTCTTTGGCGATGTCAGCGCCGCCGAAACCTCGCCCGGCCTGGACGGCGACCTGCATTTCTCCGCCTACGCCGCCGCGGTGCCGCAACTGGCGTGGATCATCGAGTCCAGCCATGTCGAGCGCGCGCTCGACACCGCGCTCGGCTTCCAGCACCAAGTGACCTGGCACGACGGCACCGCCAGCGCGTGCGAGCGCGATCCGGAGGGCATTACCCTGACGCTGGACAACGGCACCAGGCTGCGCACGGCGCTGGCGATCGGCGCCGACGGTGCGCGCTCGTGGCTGCGCCAGCAGTGCCATATCGGCGTCAGCACGCGCAAGTACCGCCAGCTTGGCGTGGTCGCCAACTTCGCCTGCGAGCGTCCGCACCACGAGACCGCCTGGCAGTGGTTCCTGGGCGCGCCGGAAAAGCTGATGGCAGACGAAGAGCCCGCCAACGGCGAGGTGCTGGCGATGCTGCCGCTGCCGGGCAACCATGTCTCGATGGTCTGGTCGGCAGACGAAGCGCACGCGCGCGACCTGCTCGCGCTGTCGCCCGAGGCGCTTGCCGCCACCGTGATGCAGGGCGCCGCCGGCGCGGTCGGCAGCCACTTCGGCACGCTGCGCTGCGTGACGCCGGCGCAGGGCTTCCCGCTGGTGCTGCAGCGCGCCGACCAGTTCGTGCAGCCGCACGTGGCGCTGGTCGGCGACGCCGCCCACGTGGTGCACCCGCTGGCGGGGCAGGGCATGAACCTGGGCCTGCGCGATGTCGCGGAACTTGGCCGCGTGATGGCCGACAAAGAACCTTTCCGCAGCGAGGGCGACCTGCGCCTGCTGCGCCGCTACGAGCGCGCGCGCGCCACCGACCTGCTGTCGCTGACCGCGGCCACCGACGGGCTGCACCGGCTGTTCTCGCTGCCCGGCGGCGTGGCGCGGGTGGTGCGCAACACCGGCATGCGCGCGGTGGGTGGCCAGCCGCTGCTCAAGCGTTTCCTGATCGGGCACGCGCTCGGCTGACGCCACCGCGCCCCGAACGATCACCGAATACCCCTGGAGTCCACATGTTTCAATTCCTGCGCCGCCACCCTGTCCGCAGCGCCGCCGTCACCGCCGTCGTTGGCGGCCTGGCTGCGGCCGGCTTTGCCCTGCATGCCATGGCGGCGGGCGAGCCCGGTACTGACCGCATCAAGGAGTCGCTGCAGAAGGTGCTGGGCGGCCGTGCCGAGGTAAAGAGCATCACCAAGACCCCGGTGCCGGGCCTGTTCGAGGCCAATATCGGCGGGCAGGTGGTCTACACCGACAGCACCGGCCGCTACATCCTCAACGGCGAGATGATCGACACCCGCACCGGCACCAACCTGACCGAGGAGCGGATGGCCGAGATCAACCGCATCAAGTGGTCGGACCTGCCGCTGGCGCGCGCGATCAAGTGGAGCAAGGGCGATGGCAGCCGCCAGATCGCGGTGTTCTCCGATCCCAACTGCGGCTACTGCAAGCGCATCGAGCAGACCTTCCAGCAGATGGACAACATCACCGTGTACACCTTCCTGTACCCGGTGCTGTCGCCGGACTCCGAGACCAAGGCCAAGCAGGTCTGGTGCGCGGCCGACCGCACCAAGGCGTGGCGCGACTGGATGCTCAAGCATGTGGCGTTGACCGGCAACGGCAGCTGCCAGACGCCGCTGCAGGAGAACCTGGCGCTGGGCCAGAGCATGAATGTCACCGGCACGCCCGCGGTGTTCTTCATGGACGGCACCCGCATCCCGGGCGCGGCCGACGTGGCCACGCTGGAGAAGAAGCTCGCCAGCATCAAGAAATAAGCGCGCGCCGGACCTGCATTACCTTGTCGATCCTCCCGGCTCGAGCGACGGCCGGACTTGTCCGGCCGTTCTGCTTTCCGCTTTCCCCTCATTCCCAAGCGATCGCCGCCAGGCGACAAGGAGACACCATGACCTTCCAGGCATTGCTGCTGACCCAGGCCGACGGCGCCACCCAGGCCAATATCGCTATGCTGGACGAGGCGCAGTTGCCGGCCGAGGGCGACGTGCTGGTCGCCGTGGACTACTCCACCATCAACTTCAAGGACGGCCTGGCGATCACGGGCCGCTCGCCGGTGGTGCGCAAGTGGCCGATGGTGGCGGGCATCGACGGGGCCGGCACCGTGCTGGAATCGTCCAGCCCGCGCTGGCAGGCCGGCGACAAGGTGGTGCTGAACGGCTACGGCGTGGGCGAGACCCACTGGGGCTGCCTGGCGCAGCGCGCGCGGCTGAAGGGCGACTGGCTGGTGCGCCTGCCCGATGCCTTCACCACGCGCCAGTCCATGGCGATCGGCACCGCCGGCTATACCGCGATGCTGTCGGTGCTGGCGCTGGAGCGCGGCGGCGTCAACGGCCCGGTGCGGCCCGGCGATGGCGAGGTGCTGGTGACCGGCGCCTCGGGCGGGGTGGGCTCGGTCGCGATCGCGGTGCTGAGCAAGCTGGGCTACAAGGTGGTGGCGTCGACCGGCAAGACCAATGAGGCGGATTTCCTCAAGGCACTGGGTGCCGCCGAGGTCATCGACCGCGCCGAGCTGGGCGCGCCCGGCAAGCCGCTGCAGAAGGAACGCTGGGCCGCGGTGGTGGATTCGGTCGGCTCGCATACCCTGGTCAACGCGTGTGCGCAGGTGCGCTACGGCGGCGTGGTGACGGCGTGCGGGCTGGCGCAGGGCATGGACTTCCCGGCATCGGTGGCGCCGTTCATCCTGCGCGGCGTGACGCTGCACGGCATCGACAGCGTGATGGCGGCCATGCCGCTGCGCGAGCGCGCCTGGCAGCGGCTGGCGAGCGACCTGGAGCCGGATCGCCTGAACGCGATCACGCGCGAGATCGGGCTGGCCGAGGCGATCGACGCCGGCCGCAAAATCGTGGAAGGCGGCATGCGCGGCCGCGTGGTGGTCGACGTCAATCGCGCCTGAGCGGCGGCTGGCTGCTTCACCAGCGTCGGCGGGACCAGCCGTGCGCCGACGTTACAATCCTGTCCATGACGCCGATCCGCTACGCCATCGCCCCGCTTGCGCCTGAGGCGCACCTGTTTGCCGTCACCGTCACGGTGAGCGAGCCCGATCCCGCCGGCCAGCGCTTCACGCTGCCCGCGTGGATCCCGGGCAGCTACATGATCCGCGACTTCGCCCGCCATATCGTGCGCATCCGCGCCGATGCCGGCGGCCGCGAAGTCCCGCTGACCAAGCTCGACAAGCAGAGCTGGCAGGCCGCGCCGGTGAGCCGGTCGGACGGCCCGCTGACGCTGAGCTACGAAGTCTATGCCTGGGACCTGTCGGTGCGCGCCGCGCACCTGGACGCCACCCATGGCTTCTTCAACGGCAGCTCGGTGTTCCTGTGCGTCGAGGGCCAGGCCGAGCGGCCATGCACCGTCGATATCCACGCGCCCGAAGGCGAGGCTTACCGCGGCTGGCGTGTCGCCACCGCGATGCCGGAAGCACCGGGCCGCGACGGCGCGAAGCGCTACGGCTTCGGCCGCTACCAGGTTGCCGACTACGACGAACTGGTCGACCACCCGGTCGAGATGGGCAGTTTCCAGCTCGCCAGCTTCCGCGCCTGCGGCGCGCAGCACGACGTGGTTTTCACCGGCCGCGTGCCCAACCTCGATCTCGAGCGCGTGTGCCGCGACCTCAAGCGCATCTGCGAAACCCAGATCCGCCTGTTCGAACCCCGCAGCGCCGAGGCGCCGTTCCTGGACAGCAACCGCCGCTACGTCTTCATGACGATGGTCACCACCGACGGCTACGGCGGCCTCGAGCACCGCGCCAGCACCGCGCTGATGTGCGCGCGCAATGACCTGCCGGTGCGCGGCCTGAGCGACAACGGCGACACCAGCGAGGGCTACCGCACCTTCCTGGGCCTGTGCAGCCACGAGTATTTCCACACCTGGAACGTCAAGCGCATCAAGCCCGCCGCGTTCGTGCCGTACCGGCTGGCCGAGGAAACCTACACGCCGCTGCTGTGGCTGTTCGAGGGCTTCACCAGCTACTACGACGACCTGGTGCTGGTGCGCGCGGGCTGCGTGACCGAGGCGCAGTACGTCGAGATGCTGGGCAAGACCTGGAACGGCGTGCTGCGCGGCCACGGCCGCACCAAGCAGAGCGTGGCCGAAAGCTCGTTCGACGCCTGGACCAAGTACTACCGCCAGGACGAGAACGCGCCCAACGCCATCGTCAGCTACTACACCAAGGGCTCGCTGGTGGCACTGGCGCTGGACCTGACCATCCGCGCCAAGTCGCGCGGGCGGCGCTCGCTCGACGATGTCATGCGCGCGCTGTGGCGCCGCTACGGGCGCGGCTTCTACGCGCCCGGTGCGATGCAGCGCGGCGTGACCGAGGCCGAGGTCTATGCGCTGTTCGATGAAGTGACCGGCCTGAAGCTGGGCGGCCTGCTGCGCTCGCTGACCGAAGGCACGGGCGAACTGCCGCTGCCGGGGCTGTTCAAGGACTTCGGCGTCAAGGCCGAGGCGCAGAAGCCGTCGCGCGCGGCGGCGCTGGGCATCAAGGTCAAGAGCGACGACGGCTGGGTACGCGTCACGCAGGTGTTCGACGGCGGCGCGGCGCAGGCCGCGGGCCTGTCGGCCGGTGACCTGCTGGTGGCCATCGACGGCCTGCGCGTGGCGCCCGGCCAGATCGACAAGCTGCTGGGACGCTACCGCACCGGCGACCGCATCGACCTGCACGCCTTCCGCCGCGACGAGCTGCAGGTGCTGCCGGTCACGCTGGCGCGCGAGCCCGCGGCGCAGTTCAAGGTCAAGCTGGCGGACGGCCGGCATGCGGCGCGCTCGCGCTGGCTGGGCCAGTGACGTAGCGCTGCCATTTCCACAACTCAGTCCAGCCCCCGGCCGCTTCGCCGCATGCAATACGCGCACGACCCCCGCACCTTCCTGTATTCGCACTACGTGTACCGGGGGCTGCGCTCGGCCACCGGGGTGATCGGCGCCACGCTGATCGCGCTGCAGCTCTCCGACCTGCCCACCGCGATGGTGGTGTCGATGGGCGCGCTGTGCACCAGCCTGATGGACCTGCCCAGCCCGCTGAGCCACAAGTTCAACGAGATGCTGGCGAGCGTGCTGCTGTGCAGCGCGGTGACGCTGGTGGTGGCGCTGACCACGCCGTTCCCGCGGGTGATGCCGTTCGTGCTGGTGCTGGTGACGTTCCTCGCCGCCATGATGACGGTGTACGGCAACAAGACCTTGCCGCTGCAATTCGCGGCGCTGTTCGTGATGACGCTTACGCTCAACGAGGACTTCGTGGTCGAGCGGGCGCTGGTGCATGCGGCGCAGTTCAGCGCCGGCGCGGTGGCCTACCTCGGCTACGCGATGCTGGTGAGCTGGCTGACCGAGCGCCGCACCAGGCAGCAGGTGCTGGCCGAGTCGTTGTACGAGCTGGCCGGCTACCTCGAGATCAAGGCCGGCTTCTACGATGCCGGCAACGACTACGAAGCCCAGTTCAACCAGCTGGTGCGCCAGCAGATCGTGGTGGCCGAGCGCCAGCAGGCCGCGCGCGACCTGGTGCTGCGCGGCAACCGCACGCCGCATGACGGGCTGCTGGTGCAGGTGCACCTGCGCATGCTCGACCTGTACGAGTACGTGCTGTCCACCAACACCGACTATCCGCTGCTGCGCCAGACCTTCGGCGGCACGCCGGTGCTGGACCACCTGCGCGGGCTGGTGGTGCTGATGTGCAAGGACGTGGAAGAGATCGCCTACGAGGTCACGCGCGGACGCGGCTCGTACGCGACGGTGGAATACCGCGAAGGCCTGCGCGCGGTCGAGGCCGAGATCGCGCAGCTGCGCCACCACCACATCAAGCCCGCGGCGATGACCGCGCTGGCCGAGACGCTCGACATGATCCGCGGCGCGATCACGCTGATCGGCCAGCTGCACGAGGCCTCGCGCACGCCGGTGGAGCCGGCCAAGGTGCTGCCGGGCAGCGACATGACGCCGTTCCTGACGCGCCAGAAGTACGAACTGGGCGTGCTGCGCGACAACCTGCACTGGCGCTCGCCGGCGTTCCGTTTTGCCCTGCGCATGTCGATGGCGGTGGCGCTGGGGCTGTGGATCACCAACCACCTGCCGTACGTGTCGCACAGCTACTGGATTCTGCTGACCATCATCGTCATCCTGAAGCCCAACTACAGCATGACCAAGCAGCGCTACAACGACCGCGTGATCGGCACGCTGATCGGCTGCGTGGTGGCGGTGGGGATCCTGAAGGTGGTGCACGAGCCGCTGATACTGCTGGGCGTGCTGTTCCTGGCGCTGGTGGCCAGCGCCGCGTTCGTGACCATCAAGTACCGCTATACCGCGATCGCGGCCTGCATCCAGGTGCTCATCCAGATCAACCTGCTGATGCCGGGCAGCCCGACGGTGGCGGGCGAGCGGCTGGTCGATACGGTGATCGGCGGCATCATCGCCTCGCTGTTCAGCTTTGTGCTGCCGAGCTGGGAATACCGCGCCATCCCCAAGCTGGTGGAGAACGTGCTGCAGGCCAATCGCCGCTATATCGCCGCCACGCGCGACCTGCTGCTGCGCCGGGCCAACGACGACTTTGCCTACCGCGTGCAGCGCAAGCAGTTCATGGATGCGCTGTCGGCGCTGATCTCTTCGTTCCAGCGCATGCTGGACGAGCCCAAGAGCCGGCATCGCGCGGTCGACAACCTGAACCGCTTTATCGTGCAGAACTACCTGGTGGCGGCGCACGTGGCGGCGGCGCGGATCCAGGTGCGGCAGCACTACGACGAGCTGGATATTCCCGCGGCCGAGGCGGCCATCGAGCAGGCTACCGAAGCGGCGCGCAACAGCCTGCAGCTGGCCAGCGAGCGGCTGCATGCCGACGAGCGTGGCGGCGGGCGCGGCGCGGGCTTTATCCGCCGCGAGCGCGCGCCTGTGTTGGCCGAAGCGCAGGCGCCGCTGGCGGTAGCGGCAGGGCCGGTCGTGGCCGATGTCGCTGAAGCCGAGGAGGATGCCGCGGCCGAGCGCCGCGCGCGGCTGGCGGACTCGGCGGACAAGCGCCGCACCGATACGCTGGTGCAGGCCGCCGCCGCGGGCGAATCGAGCGAGCAGGCCGGGCCGACGTCCAGCTCCACGGGTCGTCCCGCCAACGCAGTGCTGGAGCGCCGGCTGCGCGCACTGCGCGAGGACGCGGCCAAGATCGCGCTGCGTACGGGAGCGATCGGGCGGGCGATGCGGGAGCGTTCTTGACGGCGCCATTGCGGCACCATCTGTTTTTTCCCCTCTCCCGCTTGCGGGAGAGGGGTGCAAATCTGGCGCGGCGTTAAAGGCCGTGCCCCTCCGGCATCTCACCCTCCGGCAACGTCAGCATCCCGCTGTTATAGCTGTACTCAAAGATCTCCCCATACCGCCCCCACCCGATCGCCACGCTCAGCACGCGCTCGGCCTCGGCCGGCTTCAGGAACTGCTCCAGCGCGTTCAGCACCTGTTCCTCGCCGATCTCGCCCGCTTCGCTAGCCACCAGCTCGCGCCGGATATGCGCGGCGAGCGCAACGTTGGCGAGCAGCTGCCGGCCGAAGATCGCCTTGCGCTGCTGCGGCCCGGCGGCATAGTAGGCGCGGCCCGCTTCGGTGGCGGCGATGTCGCCGGCCTCGATCGACACCAGCTGCACCAGCTGCAACGCCTCGCATGCGGGCAGCAGGTCGTCGTCGGTCAGGCCGGCTTCGTCGGCCAGGTGAGGCAGGTCCGCGCGGCAGTGGAAGGGCGCCTCGCACAGCAGGTCGAGGATGGCTTCCATCTGGCTGATATCGGCGTCCGGCAGCCGGTAGCCGATCTGGCGCGCGGGCGCCTGCGCCGGCAGTCGTGCCTCGGCAACCGGCGCGGTCATCAGCGCATAGATCGCGTCGACCAGCGCGCGCACCTGCGCGCTGTCGCGGTTGCGCGGGCGCGGCAGCGTGACCGGCACCTCCGCGCGGATGCGGCCGGGATCGCTCGACAGGATCACGATGCGGTCGGCCATCATCACCGCCTCTTCGATGTTGTGCGAGACGATCAGAATGCTGCGGATATTGGCGCGGCCGCTTTCCCACAGCGCCAGCATCTCGTCGCGCAGGGTCTCGCCGGTCAGCACGTCCAGCGCGGAGAAAGCCTCGTCCATCAGCAGCAGGTCGGGCTCGGTCACCAGCGCGCGCGCAATGCCCACGCGCTGGCGCATGCCGCCGGACAGCTCGCGCGGCAGCGCGCTGTTGAAGCCGGCCAGCCCGATCATGCCGATCGCGGCCTCGGCGCGGCGCTCGCGCTCGGCCCGGGGCACGCCTTGCGCTTCGAGGCCCAGCTCGACGTTCTGCTGCACCGTCAGCCACGGGAACAGCGCGAACGACTGGAACACCATGGCGATGCCTTCGGCGGTGCCCCCGAGGCGCTCGCCGCGGAAATGCACCTCGCCCCGGTCGGCGCCGACCAGCCCGGCCATGATGCGCAGCAGCGTCGACTTGCCCGAGCCGGATTTGCCCAGCATCGCGACGATCTCGCCCTCGCGCAGCGTCAGGTCCACGCCTTCGAGCACGGCACGGTCGCTCTGGCTGGCAGTGCGGAAGATCTTGCCGACGCCGCGCAGCTCGATCACGGCGGGTGCGGTGGTGGTCTGGTTGAAGTGTTCGGCCATGGTGCTTACAGGCGGGTGCGCTCTTGCGCGAGTTGGTACAGGCGGTTCCACAGCAGCCGGTTGAAGCCGACCACGAACAACGCCATCACGCCGATGCCCAGCGCGATGCGCGGGAAGTCGCCGCGCGCGGTGGTCTCGGCGATATAGCTGCCGAGCCCGGTGGCGACGATGGTGTGGTCGCCCCAGGTCACGTACTCGGACACGATGCTGGCGTTCCACGAACCGCCGGCGGCGGTGACCAGCCCCGTCAGCAGGCTCGGGAATACCGCCGGGATCAGGAAGCGCTTCCACAGCAGCCAGCCGCGCAGCCCGACATTGCGCGCCGCCAGCTTCAGCTCGGTGGGGATGCCCGAAGCGCCCGCCACCACGTTGAACAGGATGTACCACTGCGTGCCGAACACCAGCAGCGGACTCAGCCAGATCTCGGGGTTCAGCCCGAAGCGCGCGATCAGCATCACCGCCAGCGGGAACATCAGGTTGGCCGGGAACGCGGCCAGGAACTGCGCCACCGGCTGCGCGACACGCGCCAGCTCGGGGTTCAGGCCGATGCGGATGCCGACCGGCACCCACACCAGCGCGGCCAGCGCGATCAGCACCACCACGCGCACCATGGTGATGGCGCCGAGCCACAGCACGTGGCCGACTTCGGCCCAGCCGACTTCGCTGTGGACGAAATAGCCGACGCGCACCAGCGCCGCCAATGCCATCAGTACGATCACCGCGTCACGCACGCGGCCAAGCCACTGCGCGCGGCGCGGATCGGCAGGCGCCGCAACGGCATGCGAGCGCCCCCGCGCGCCCCACGCCAGCGTGCGCGTGGCCAGCGCCGCGGCCTGCGCCAGCAGCGCGCCGACCCACGCCGAGCGGCGCAGCAGGTCCAGCAGCCACGACTGCGGCAGCTTGTCCTGCGCCAGCGTCTCGAAGCGGAAGCGGTCGGCCCATGCCACCAGCGGGCGGAACAGCAGCTGGTCGTACAGCAGGATGCCGATCAGCATGGCCAGGATCGCCCAGCCGATCGCGGCCAGGTCCTGCTGCTGGATCGCCAGCGCGATATAGGAGCCGATGCCCGGCAGGCGGATATCGTGGCCCGACACCGAGATCGCCTCGGACGCGACCACGAAGAACCAGCCGCCCGACATCGACATCATCATGTTCCACAGCAGTCCCGGCATCGCGAACGGCACTTCCAGCCGCCAGAAGCGCTGCCATGGCGAGAGCCGGAACATGGCCGCGGCCTCCAGCAGGTCGCCCGGAATGGTGCGGAACGACTGGTACAGGCTGAACGCCATGTTCCACGCCTGCGAGGTGAAGATGGCGAAGATCGCCGCGCATTCGACGCCGGCGATATTGCCGGGGAAGAGCGCGATAAAGCCGGTTACCGTGATCGACAGGAAGCCCAGCACCGGGATCGATTGCAGGATATCCAGCGCGGGCACCAGCACTTTCTCCGCCGTGCGGCTCCTGGACGCCAGCGCGGCGAACGCCAGCGAGAACAGCAGCGATGCCGCCAGCGCCGCCAGCATGCGGATGCTGGTGCGCATCAGGTAGTAGGGCAGGTAGGCCACGTCCAGGTGCACCGCCAGCTGCTGGTCGGGGTGGAACGGAGCATTCATCTGCTGCGCGGCGAATGCAACCATCACGATCACGGCCAGGATGATCGGCAGCAGGGCGAGGTCGAAGCGGTTGGGCGGCGCGCGCAGCAGCTGGCTGTCGAAGCCAGGCGCGGGCGTGTCCGCGCGGCGGTTGGCGGGTGGCATCATGGCGCTTCTCGGGCTGCTTCTCGGGCTGTATCGAGCTTGGCGGGCGAAGGCTTGTGGCCTGACCCGGTTCAGATCGCCCATCCATGGCTACTGTCATTCCCGCGCAGGCGGGAATCCAGCGTCTTTCATGCCCCCCGGGGACAAAGTCACTGGGTTCCCGCCTGCGCGGGAACGACCGTGGTGAGCTGAACTTATTGGCGCATGCCGCCGGCTCCACGCAGATCACGCCGGGCGGCGCGCATCCCTTTGTAACGCCCGGCATGGCGGTCTAGTTTACTTGGTGTCGATGACAGAACGCGCACGCCTCGCGTGCGCTCACGGGGGAACGGCCATGAAGAAGGCAACCTGGCGCCTGGTCGCGCATGGGCGCGTGCAGGGCGTTGGCTATCGCGCCGCCTGCGCCGACGCCGCGGACGAACTCGGGCTGGGCGGCTGGGTGCGCAACCGCGTCGACGGCACCGTCGAGGTGATGGCGCACGGCACGGTCAAGCAGCTGGAGGCGCTGCAGGCGTGGATGGAAACGGGCCCGCCGGCGGCGCAAGTGACGTTTGTCGAGGTCGGGCGCGGGGAAGGGGAGTTCGCCGGCTTCGAGTTCCGGCCGACCATCTAGCGGATCAGGCGGCGGTCCAGTCGACCGGCGTGCGGCCGTGCGCTTCCAGCCAGCGGTTGGCTTCGCGGAAGTGGCCGCAGCCGAGGAAGCCGCGATGCGCCGACAGCGGCGAAGGATGCGGCGCTTCCAGCACGCGATGACCCTCGCCCAGCAGCGGCTTCTTCGCCTGCGCGTGGCTGCCCCACAGCATGAACACCAGGTTCGGGCGGTTCGCCGCCAGCGCGTGGATCAGGCAGTCCGTGACCGCTTCCCAGCCTCGGCGCGCGTGGCTGGCGGCCTGTCCCTGCTCGACCGTCAGCACGGTGTTGAGCAGCAGCACGCCCTGGCGTGCCCAGCCTTCCAGGTTGCCCGAGGTGCGCGGCGGGGTGCTATCCACGCCGAACTCGGCGGCAATTTCCTTGAAGATATTGCGCAGGCTGGGCGGCACCTTGATGCCTTCCGGCACCGAAAAGGCCAGGCCGTGCGCCTGCGGCAGCTCCACGCCGCCGACCGTGCCGGTGCCGTGGTATGGATCCTGGCCCAGGATCACCACCTTGACCGCATCCGGCGGCGTCAGGTGCAGTGCGTGGAAGACGTGGTGCGGGAATACCGGCTTGCCGGCGGCGCGTTCGCCGTCGACAAAGGCGGCCAGCTCCTGCCATGCCGGCACGGTGATGCAGGGCGCCAGCAGCGCGCGCCACGCGGCGGGGAGGGCATCGGCCTGGGCCTGCAGGCTGGCGGCGGGGGAGGGCTCGCCGGGCGCGCGGGGCGCTTCGGCGGCGAAGAGATCGGCTTGCATGCGTGAGGAATGCCTGGGCGGGAAAAACCGCGATTATGACGCCTTGCCTTCGGCGATTCCCGCCAGGCGGTAGCCGCGCGCGGCTTTGCTGAGATCGGACGGCGCCAGCGCGGCCACGGCGGCAAGCCGTGCGGCGAAGGCGCGCAGGGCATCGGCCGCGTGCGCGGCGTCGCCGTCGAGCCATTCCAGCTCGAGTTCCTGGATGCGTTCCTGCGCGGCGCTGGCCGGCGCGGTAATGGTGCCGGTATCGAGCGCCGCCTCGATACGCGCGCCGTCCTGCGTGACGATCCAGGTGCGGCGGATGAAGTCGGTGCGGAACACCGGGGCCAGCCTGCCGACCAGTGGCGCGAGCACGGTTTGCGCGTCAGCGGGAAAGGTCTGCAGCTCGATGGCCTCGCCGGCGATCCCGGTTTCCCATTCATGGCGCGTGGCCAGTCCGCCCTGGCTGCTGCCGGCGGTCTTCAGCGTCTGCAGCCATTGCGCGCCCTTGTGGCGCAGGCGCAGCGCGGCGCGAGCCTGGGCCAGGTCGTGTTCGGGCGTGTCGAGGTAGACGTTGAGCAGCGTCGCTTCGCCTTGCGGCTGGCCGTTGGCGTCGAGCCAGGCGGCCAGCGGGGCGAGGGCGTCGTCGGCGACGGCGAGTTTGAGTTCGATTTCCTGGGGCATGGCGGGTGGGAATTTAAGGAGTTAGAGGATCGGGCGATGACTTCCCAATCACCACCAGCCGGTCCCCTCTCCCGCTCGCGGGAGAGGGGAGCAAACAAGCGGTAGGTCTCCCTCACGCAAACAACCGTGCCAGCTCCACCCCCGGATCCTTCGCCCGCATGAACGCCTCGCCCACCAGGAACGCATGCACATTGCCATCGCGCATGCGCTTCACGTCCGCCGGCCCGAGGATGCCGGACTCGGTCACCACCAGCTTGTCGGCCGAAATATGCGGCAGCAGGTCCAGCGTGTTATCCAGCGACACCTCGAACGTGCGCAGGTTGCGGTTGTTCACGCCCAGCAGCGGCGTCTTCAGCCGCAGCGCGGCGTCGAGCTCATCGTCGCCGTGCACCTCCACCAGCACGTCCATGCCGAGTTCCAGCGCGCACGCTTCCAGCTCGGCCATCAGGCCATGGTCCAGCGCGGCGACGATCAGCAGGATGCAGTCGGCGCCCCAGGTGCGGGCCTCGTAGACCTGGTACAGGTCGACCATGAAGTCCTTGCGCAGCGCAGGCAGCGGGCAGGCGCCGCGCGCGCGCTTCAGGTAATCGGCATGGCCCTGGAAGAAGTTCACGTCGGTCAGCACCGACAGGCAGGCCGCGCCGTGGGTAGCGTAGCTCTCGGCGATGGCCTCGGGCACGAAATTTTCGCGCAGCACGCCCTTGGACGGCGAGGCCTTCTTCACCTCCGCGATCACGCCGGCATGGCCCGCCGCGATCTTGTCGCGCAGCGAGCGCTCAAAGCCGCGCGGCGCCAGGCCGGCCTCGGTGCGCAGGCTCTCGGCCTCGGCGCGCAGGCTGGGCAGGTCGCGCTGCTTGCGCGCGGCGGCTACTTCGTCGGCCTTCACGGCCAGGATTTTTTCCAGGATGTCTGACATATCAGCGCCTCTTACTTGAACTGCTGCGTGGCACGCACGAACTGGTCGAGCTTCTCGCGCGCCGCGCCGCTGGCGATGGCCTCGCGCGCGCGGCGGATGCCGTCCTCGACCGAGTCGGCCACGTTGGCGGCGTACAGCGCGGTGCCGGCGTTCAGCGTCACGATCTCGCGCGGCGTGCCGGGCACGTCGGACAGCGCTTCCAGCAACATCTCCTTCGATTCCCCCGCATCGGCCACCTTCAGGCCGCGGTTGGAGACCATCGACAGGCCAAAGTCTTCCGGATGGATTTCGTACTCGCGCACCTCGCCGTCTTTCAGCTCGCCGACCAGCGTGGCCGCACCCAATGACACCTCATCCATGCCATCCTTGCCATAGACGACAATCGCGTGCCTTGCACCCAGGCGCTGCATCACGCGCACCTGGATACCGACCAGGTCAGGATGGAACACGCCCATCAGGATATTGGGCGCATCGGCCGGGTTGGTCAGCGGGCCCAGGATATTGAAGATGGTGCGCACGCCCATTTCCTTGCGGATCGGGGCGACGTTCTTCATCGCCGGGTGGTGCGTGGGTGCGAACATGAAGCCGATGCCAGTCTCTTCGATGCACTGGCCGACCTGCTCGGGCGTCAGCATGATGTTGACGCCGAGCGCCTCAAGCACGTCGGCGCTGCCCGACTTGGAACTGACGCCACGGTTGCCGTGCTTGGCAATCTTCGCGCCGGCCGCCGCCGCGACGAACATCGAAGCGGTCGAGATATTGAACGTATGCGAACCGTCGCCGCCGGTGCCGACGATATCGACGAAATTCTCGCGATCCTTCACCGGCACCTTGTTGGCGAACTCGCGCATCACCTGCGCGGCGGCCGAGATCTCGCCGATGGTTTCCTTCTTGACGCGCAGGCCGGTCAGGATCGCGGCGGCCATCACCGGCGAGATCTGCCCCTGCATGATCTGCCGCATCAGGTGCAGCATCTCGTCATGGAAGATTTCGCGGTGCTCGATGCAGCGCGTCAGGGCTTCTTGCGGCGTGATCATGGCGTTCTCGTTGACAGTCTGGATGGCGTGTTGGGTGCTGGCAGGCGCGGAGTCGAGCAGTCTCATCGCGGCGCCTTGACGAAGTTGGCCAGCATCGCATGGCCATGCTCTGACAGGATCGATTCGGGATGGAACTGCACACCTTCGATGGCGAGCGTCTTGTGGCGCACGCCCATGATTTCGCCGTCCGGGGTCCAGGCGGTGATCTCCAGGCAATCGGGCAGGGTCTCGCGCTCGATCGCCAGGGAATGATAGCGCGTCACGTCGAAGTGTTTGGGCAGCCCGCTGAACACGCCTTGCTGCGTGGTCTCGATGGTGCTGACCTTGCCGTGCATCACCTGCTTGGCGCGGATCACCTTGCCGCCGAAGGCCTCGCCGATCGCCTGGTGGCCAAGGCACACGCCCAGCATCGGCACCTTGCCGGCAAAGTGCTGCAGCGCCGCCACCGAGATGCCGGCTTCCTTCGGGCTGCACGGGCCGGGCGAAACGCAGATGTGGTCGGGCTTCATCGCCTCGATTTCTTCGATGGTGATCTCGTCGTTGCGGTAGGTGCGCACCTCCACGCCCAGTTCGCCAAAATATTGGACCAGGTTGTAGGTGAACGAATCGTAGTTGTCGATCATCAGCAGCATGGCGTCTGTCTCCTGTTCTCTCAGATATCGGAGTCCAGGCCATCCTGGACCTGCTCGGCGGCGCGGATCACGGCGCGCGCCTTGGCTTCGGTTTCCCTCCATTCGGCTTCGGGATCCGAATCTGCAACGATGCCGGCGGCTGCCTGCACGTAGAGATTGCCGTCCTTGATGATGCCGGTGCGGATGGCAATGGCGAGGTCCATCTCGCCGCCGAACGACAGGTAGCCCACCGCGCCGCCATAGATGCCGCGCTTGCGCGGCTCCAGCTCGTCGATGATTTCCATCGCATGCACCTTGGGCGCGCCCGACAGCGTGCCGGCCGGGAAGGTCGCGCGCAGCACGTCGAGGTTGCTCATGCCTTCGCGCAGCGTGCCTTCGACCGAGCTGACGATATGCTGCACGTGCGAGTACTTCTCGATCACCATCTTGTCGGTGACCTTGACCGAGCCGGTCTCGGCGATGCGGCCGATATCGTTGCGCGCCAGGTCGATCAGCATCACGTGCTCGGCGATTTCCTTGGGATCGTTGAGCAGTTCGGTGGCAAGCTGGGCGTCCTTCTCCGGCGTATTGCCGCGCGGGCGGGTGCCGGCCAGCGGGCGGATGGTGACGATGTGTTCGCTGCGGGTGTCACCATTGGTGCCGACCTTGCGCTCTTCCTGGCGCACCAGGATTTCCGGCGACGCGCCCACCACCTGGAAATCACCGAAGTTATAGAAATACATGTACGGCGACGGGTTCAGCGAACGCAGCGCGCGGTACAGCGACAGCGGCGAGTCGCGGTAGGGCTTCACCAGCCGCTGGCCGATCTGCACCTGCATCATGTCGCCGGCCATGATGTATTCCTTGGCCTTGTGCACGGCGTTCAGGTAGTCGGCCTTGGCGAATTCGCGGTAGACCTCGGTCTGCACCGACGGGCTGGTCACCGGCACGTCCACCGGCTGGCGCAGCTTCATGCGCAGCTCGCGCAGGCGCTGGCGGGCGCGGGGATAGGCTTCGGGCGTGGTCGGGTCGGCGTAGACGATCAGGTAGAGCTTGCCCGACAGGTTGTCGATCACGGCCAGCTCTTCGCACAGCAGCAGCTGGATATCGGGCAGATTCAGGTCGTCGGGCTTCTGCGTATTGGCGAGCTTCTTCTCGATATAGCGCACCGCATCGTAGCCGAAGTAGCCGGCCAGGCCGCCGCAGAAGCGGGGCAGGCCGGGGCGCAGCGCCACCTTGAAGCGGCCCTCGAATTCGGCGATGAAATCGAGAGGGTTGCCTTCGTGCGTTTCCACCACCTTGCCGTCGGTCACCACCTCGGTGCGGTTGCCGAAGGCGCGCAGCAGCGTGCGCGCATGCAGGCCGATGAAGGAATAACGCCCGAAGCGCTCGCCGCCGACCACCGATTCCAGCAGGAAGGTGTTGACCCCGCGCGTCTGCGATTGGGCCAGCTTCAGGTACAGCGACAGCGGCGTTTCCAGGTCGGCAAAGGCCTCGGCGATCAGCGGGATGCGGTTGTAGCCCTGGTCGGCCAGCGATTTGAATTCCAGTTCGGTCATGTCGGTCCTCTTGCGGTCCTTTTGTGCGGCGTCGCTGCGCGGGTGAGGTTGGGCGCGGCGCCGCATTTCGGCAATCAGGCTGGAGCGAATGGATACCCGCCCCGTTTGGCGGGCCGTGGTGCAGGCAAGTTGCGGACAAGACTGCACACGGCCGGGGAAGGGCGTGCGGCGCGTTCTTGAGCTAAACGTAGCAGAGAATTTCCGCTGCGCTGGCTTTTGGCGGGTTTGGGTGGGATGCCCGGCACGGGATTTGGATCCCTCAGCCGGTTGTAACGACGCCCTCGGGTAGAGGGCGCGTCAGCAGACTCGCGAACGCACTTTACGCCTGTTGGGAGGCGCGCCAGCGACGCCAGGGCCAAGCCTGCCGATCACTGCCAGAAGAGATGCGTTTGCGGTTGAGAAACATTGAATGTTCAGGGATTTTCGGTCGGGGCCAGCCTGTGGCCAGCCCTAGCGATGACCTGCCCGGTGTGCCGCGAACAGCGCTGCGGCGTGGGCAATGGTGTCGACTATACCATCGGCCTCGACGGCTTGTACAGGATTGCCATGGTTGTAGCCATAGGGCACCAGCAGCACGCCCATGCCCGCTGCGCGGGCCGCCTGGGCGTCGTTTTCCGAGTCGCCAAGAGCCGCCATCGCCGACGGATCGAGCCGGAACACTTCCGCCACCTTGAGCAGCGGGAACGGGTCGGGCTTGCGCAGCTGGAACGCGTCGCCGCCATAGACCAGCTCGAAATACGCCGCCAGCCCGGTCTTGGCCAGCAGCGGCTCGGTGAAGCTGTAGGGCTTGTTGGTCACGCAGGCGAGCCGCAGCCCGGCCGCCTTCATTGCCGCCAGGCCTTCGCGCACGCCGGGATAGACCTGCGAGAACTGGCCGTTGATGCGGATGTACTCGCGGTCGTACAGCGCGTAGGCATCGGCAAAGAGGCTGTTGGCGTGCAGCGGCGAAAAGCGCGCGTCCAGCACGCGCCGGATCAGGTTTTCCGAGCCCTTGCCGACGTAGCTGACGATTTCCTGCTCGGACATCGGCGCCACCGGCCCCAGGTTGGGGTGCTGGCGGCCCAGCGCCAAAAGCATGGCGTTGATCGAGGCGTGGAAGTCGCCCGCCGTATCGACCATGGTGCCGTCCAGGTCGACGATCACCCCTTCGATGCCGCTCCAGTCGGTGCGGCGCAGTGCCACGCCCGCAGTCATCGGCCAACCTTCGCCAGTTCGCCGCGCAGCGCCGAGATGATGCCGCGGTAGCCGCCGTCGGCGTCCGGCTTGCCGAACACGGCGGAGCCAGCCACGAAGGTGTCTGCGCCGGCCGCGGCGATCTCGGCGATGTTGTCGACCTTCACGCCGCCATCCACTTCCAGCAGGATGGTGCGGCCGGTGCGGGCGGTGTATTCGTCGATGCGCTGGCGCACGGCGCGCAGCTTGTTCAGCGTCTCGGGGATGAACGACTGGCCGCCGTAGCCCGGGTTGACCGACATCAGCAGGATCACGTCCAGGCGGTCCATCACATGGTCCAGGTGGTGCAGCGGGGTGGCCGGGTTGAACACCAGGCCGGCCTGGCAGCCGTTATCGCGGATCAGCGCGAGCGAGCGGTCGACGTGCTCGCTGGCTTCCGGGTGGAAGGTGATGATATTGGCGCCGGCCTTGGCAAAGTCCGGGATGATCCGGTCCACCGGGCGCACCATCAGGTGCACGTCGATGGGGGCGGTCACGTGGGGACGGATCGCCTCGCACACCAGCGGGCCCACGGTCAGGTTGGGCACGTAATGGTTGTCCATCACATCGAAGTGGATCCAGTCGGCGCCGGCCTCGGTCACGCGGCGGACTTCCTCGCCCAGGCGGGCGAAGTCGGCAGACAGGATGGAGGGGGCGATGCGGAAGGTGGGCTGGGTCATGGTAGCTGCGGATGGCGCGCGGTGAATGCAGGGAATGCTGTTATCGCCGCAGCGGCGGGCCGAAGGCGCCGCCGCAGCAAGGGCGGCCGGGGCGCACGGCGGGCGGCACGGCGTTGAAAGACCGATATTCTACGCCCGCCCCGCGCGATCGACTCCGGTCGGCGTCCGGCCGGCGCTCTTGCCCGTCCCGCGCCCATCCCGCACAATGCGGCTACCCTTTTCCCTGCCGGCCGATCCTGCCGCCGGCCCTGCCCAAGATGAGCGAGTACGCCTTCTCCGTGTCGGTGCGCACCCAGTACCTGCCGGACCAGTCCGACCCCGAGCGCGGGCGCCATGCCTTCGCCTACACCATCACCATCCACAACACCGGCGAGGTGGCGGCGCAGTTGATCTCGCGCCACTGGGTCATTACCGACAGCGACAACGGCACGCAGGAAGTCGCCGGCCTGGGCGTGGTGGGCCACCAGCCCCTGCTGAAGCCGGGCGAGCATTTCGAGTACACCAGCTGGGCCACCATCTCGACGCCGGTCGGCTCGATGAAGGGCGAGTACTTCTGCGTGGCCGAGGACGGCCATCGTTTCGAGGTGCCGATCCCCGAATTCGCGCTGGTGCTGCCGCGCATGCTGCACTGAGCGCACGCCCAGCCGGAAGCCGGGAAGCCTGGAAGCGGGAACCTACTGGCGCTTCGCGCTGTCCTGTTCCTGCGGCGGCGTTTGCCGGCCCTGCGTGGATTCCTGTGGCTGGCGCGACGGGTGGTCGTCGGGCGCGCGCGTCGGGCGCGGGTTCTTTTTGGCCGTGCCCATGGTCCACACCACGATAAAGATCAGCAGGAACAGCGCCACGCCGGCCTCGAGGGCAAACAGCAGCATGGGATGGGCTTCGAAGAACTTGCTCATGGCGGATGCGGCGGTGGCAATGACAGATGACGGTGGGATTGTAGGGCAACTGCAGCAATGGCCCGGTGCGATCCCTGCCGGGCCGGCACCGGTCGCGGGACACTGAACAACAAGCAAGATGGCATACGCGGACTCCTTTTCGATTTCTCTCCCTCGCTTCACTTCGCGCCTTGCGCGCCTTGGCGTCCGCGCCCGGGCCTGGCTCGCGCTGGCCGGCGCCGGCGTGCTGCTGGCCGGCTGCATGAGCGGCCCGCCGCCTCGCATCGAAACCGGTCCGTCCGCCACCACGCCGCCCACTTCGCCGATCCAGAAGGGCCGCCTGCAGGCCGCCAGCTGGAACGAGATCGGCGGCTGGGGCCAGGATGACGTGCGTGCCGCGTGGCCCGCGCTGCAGGCCAGCTGCCAGGCGCTGAAGAAGCGCGCCGAATGGAGCCGAGCCTGCGCCGCCGGCATGATGGTCGACGCCGGCGACCTCGGCGCCATGCGCACCTACTTCGAGACCAACTTCCAGCCGTTCCGCGTGGTCAACGGCGACGGCACCGACAGCGGCCTGATCACCGGCTACTACGAGCCCATCCTGCACGGCTCGCGCACGCGCCAGGGGCGCTTCCAGGTGCCGCTGTACCGCAAGCCGGCGCAATTCGGCAACCGCCCGCTGCCGGGCCGCGCCGAGCTGCTGCAGAACCCGGCCATGCGCGGCAGCGAGCTGGTGTGGGTGGATGACGCAGTCGAGGCCGCTTTCCTGCAGATCCAGGGCTCGGGCCGGGTCCGGCTGCCTGACGGGAGCCTGATGCGGGTCGGCTTTGGCGGCACCAACGACCAGCCATTCCGCTCGTTCGGCAAATGGCTGCTGGACCGCGGCGAGATCACCCCGGCGCAGGCCACCATGCAGGGCATCAAGGCGTGGGCCCGGGCCAACCCGGCGCGCGTCGACGAGATGCTGAACGTCAACCCGCGCTTTGTGTTCTTCCGCGAGCTGCCGCCGAACAATGACGGCCCGGTGGGCGCGCTGGGCGTGCCGCTGACGGCCGAGCGCTCGATCGCGGTCGATCCCGCCACCATCCCGCTGGGCGTGCCGGTGTTCCTGTCGACCACGCGCCCGCTGTCGACCGAGCCGATCCAGCGGCTGATGTTCGCGCAGGACACGGGCAGCGCCATCAAGGGTGGCGTGCGCGCGGACTTCTTCTGGGGTGCGGGCGATGCGGCGGGCGAGACCGCGGGGCGGATGAAGCAGGGCGGCAGGATGTGGGTGCTGATGCCGCGCAGCTGAGGTCACTGGCCGCCCAGGCAAACAAAAGGGACGCCTCGGCGTCCCTTTTTAATTCCGTGGCAATCACCGCCCCCGCTGGTCCACGATCCGCTTCGCCTTCCCCACCGAGCGCTCGATACCGCCCTCCGGCAGCACCTCGATCGCGGCGGTCACGCCAATATAAGACTTGATCTCGTGCACCAGCCGCTCGCGCGCGGCCTGCGCGCGCGCCGGCTCGCTGCCATGGGCGCATTCCACACGGACCGTCAGCGTGTCCATATGACCGTCCTTGCCCAGCACGCACTGGTAATGCGGGGCCAGTTCGGCCTGCTTCAGGATCAGCTCCTCGATCTGCGACGGGAACACGTTGACGCCGCGCACGATCATCATGTCGTCGGTCCGGCCGGTGACCTTTTCCATGCGGCGGAAGGCGGGTCGCGCCGTGCCCGGCAGCAAGCGGGTCAGGTCGCGGGTCCGGTAGCGCACTACCGGCATCGCTTCCTTGGTCAGCGAGGTAAAGACCAGCTCGCCGAATTCGCCATCCGGCAGCACCTCGCCGGTATTCGGGTCGATGATTTCCGGATAGAAGTGGTCTTCCCAGATGGTCGGGCCATCCTTGGTCTCGGCGCATTCGTTGGCCACGCCCGGGCCCATCACCTCGGACAGCCCGTAGATATCGACCGCGGAAATGCCCATGCGCTTCTCGATCGCCAGCCGCATTTCCGGCGTCCACGGCTCGGCGCCGAAAATGCCCACGCGCAGCGGGCTGCTGGCCGGGTCGATGCCCTGGCGCTCGAATTCATCGGCGATCGCCAGCATGTAGCTGGGCGTGACCATGATGATCTCGGGCTTGAAGTCCAGGATCAGCTGGACCTGGCGCTCGGTCTGGCCGCCGCCGAACGGGATCGCGGTCAGGCCCGCCTTCTCGACGCCGTAGTGCGCGCCCAGCCCGCCGGTGAACAGGCCGTAGCCGTAGCTGATATGCACCTTGTCGCCGCGCCTTGCGCCCGAAGCGCGGATCGAGCGCGCCATCACCGTGGCCCAGTGATCAATGTCCTGCAGCGTGTAGCCGACCACCGTCGGCTTGCCGGTGGTGCCGGACGAAGCATGCACGCGCGCCACCCGGTCCTGCGGCACGGCGAACATGCCGAACGGATAGTTGTCGCGCAGGTCCTGCTTGCCGGTGAACGGAAAGCGCGCCAGGTCGGCGAGCGATTGCAGCTGGTCGGGATGGACGCCGGCCTCGTCGAATTTGCGGCGGTACACCGGCGAATTGGCGTAGGCATGGTGGAGCGACCATTTCAGCCGCTCCAGCTGCAGGGCCTGCAACTCGGCGCGGCTGGCGGTCTCGATCGGGTCCAGGGGCAGATCGGTCAGGCGCGTGCTCATGTCGTCTCCTGCACGGGGGGCGTTATCTTGGTGGACTGGGGCGTTCAGGCGACGGTATCCGGCGACACGACATGGCCCTTGATATGTGCCGACTTGCCGCGGAACATCGCCACCACTTCGCCGGCGGCATTGGTCACGCGGATGTCGTAGATGCCGTGGCGGCCCGACAGGGTCTGCTCGATCCCTTCGGCGGTCAGCACGTCGCCGCCGTGCACGGGCTTGAGGAATTCGATGCTGCAGCCGGCTGCCACGGTATTGATGTTATGGCTGTTGCAGGCGAATGCGAAGGTCGAATCGGCCAGCGTGAACATCAGGCCGCCGTGGCAGATGCCGTGCCCGTTCAGGAATTCGTTGCGTACCGGCATGGTCAGCCGGGCGTACCCGGGGCGGACCGCTTCGACGGTGATCCCGAGCCAGCGGCTGCAGGTATCGGCTTCATACATGGCGGCGGCGGCCGCTTCGGCGAGGGCCTGTGGGTCCTTGTGCAACATTCTCTCCTTGGGGGCAGGGTGGCGCCGTGCAGGCGCCCTGGGACGCTTACTTGCCGGTGAAGCGGGCGGCGCGCTTTTCCAGGAAGGCGTTGACGCCCTCCGCATAGTCCGCGGACTGGCCGAGGTCACGCTGCAGGTCGCGTTCCAGGTCGAGCTGGGCATCGAGGCTGGCCGTGCCGCTGGCATACATGGCGCGCTTGATCGCGGCCAGCGCCCGGGTCGGCTGCGCGGCCAGGTGCGTGGCCAGCGCCAGCGCCTGCTCGGGCAGCAGCGGGTCGTCCATGGCTTCCCAGATCAGGCCCCACTTCTCGGCCTCTTCGGCGGACAGGCGCTCGCCGGTCATCGCCAGCCCCAGCGCGCGCGCCATGCCGATGCGCTTGGGCAGCAGCCAGGTGCCGCCGGAATCCGGCACCAGCCCGATCTTGACGAAGGCCTGGATAAAGTTGGCCGAGCGCGCCGCCAGCACCATGTCGCAGGCCAGCGCCAGGTTGGCGCCGGCGCCGGCGGCGGTGCCGTTGACCGCTGCCACGACCGGCAGCGGCAGCGCCTGCAGCCGGCGGATCAGTGGGTTGAACCAGGTGTCGATCAGCTCACCCAGGTCGGTCATCTGGCCGGGTGTGAAATCCAGGTCGGCCAGGTCCTGACCGGCGCAAAAGCCGCGGCCGGCGCCGGTCAGCAGCAGCGCCCGCGCGCCGCCGGCCTCGACGTGGTCGAGTGCCTGCTGCAGCGCCTTGTGCATCTCGCGGGTAAAGCTGTTGAGCTTGTCAGGGCGGTTCAGCGTGATCACCGCAACAGGCCCCTGCCATTGGAGCAGGATGGGGCCGGCATCGATACTGACCGGCTGGCCAGCGGGCGTGGACATCGGGGGCATGTTTGTCTCCTGCTGGTTCTTCGTGGTGGGCGCGAGGCTGGCGCCATCAAAATAAACCGACCAGTCGGTCGGTGAATGGTAGCACTAAATGCCGGATGCGTGAGCAGCCATGCCGCTCAGCGTAAGGGCGTCCGGCCGAGGTGCTTTATCAGTACTAACCCGCGATCCCGTTCGGCAAATGCGGCGACGGACGCAATGCCAGCAACCGGTGTCGCTCTATAATCGCGCTGCCAACAACAATTGCAGCATTGCTGGTGCCTGAGTGCGCGCCGGCGCGCAAGACTGTTTCACTGATTCCCCCTTTTTGCCCTTTTTGCCCTTTCCGCACTGGATCTCCCTATGAAGAAGTTCGCAGCATTCCTTTTGGTTTCGTCCGTGGCGCTGTTCGCCGCGTGCGGCAAGAACGAACCGGCCCCGGCCGCCGGCAGCACGGACAGCGCCGCCGCCACCAGGATCATCGTCGGCCTGGATGACAATTTCCCGCCCATGGGCTTCCGCGATACCAATAACGAGATCGTCGGCTTCGATATCGATATGGCGAAAGAGGCCAGCCGCCGTCTCGGCATGACCGTCGAGTTCAAGCCGATCGACTGGAGCGCCAAGGAAGCGGAACTGAACGGCAAGCGCGTGGACGTGCTGTGGAACGGGCTGACCATTACGGAAGAGCGCAAGAAGAACATCAGCTTTACCGCGCCTTATATGACCAACCACCAGATCGTCATCGTCGGCACCAATTCGCCGGTGAAGGCCAAGGCGGACCTGGCCGGCCGCATCGTCGGCGCGCAGGACGGCAGCAGCGCGGTGGATGCCATCAAGAAGGAAAGCCAGATCGCCGCCAGCCTGAAGGAGCTCAAGACCTTCGGCGATAACGTGACGGCGCTGATGGACCTGTCCGCCGGGCGCCTCGACGCCATCGTGGTCGATGAAGTGGTGGGCCGTTACCTGATCAGCAAGCGTCCCGGCGAATACCGCGTGCTGGAAGAAAACTTCGGTACCGAGGATTACGGCGTCGGCGTGCGCAAGGATGACGCCGAACTGCTCGGCAAGCTGGACAAGACCCTGGCCTCGATGAAGCAGGACGGTACGGCCGCCCGCATCGCCACCCAGTGGTTCGGTACCGATATCACCAAGTAATCCAGGCGCGACGCGGCGCCCTGCGCGGTTCAGGCAGGGCGCCGCGCCCCTTCCGGACTCCGGCGCTGGCCGCACCTCGGTCCGCTGCCTGAAATCCTTCCCTTTTCCGTTCGCGCGAACATGGATTACGTCTTATCTCTACTGGGGCCATTGGCGCAGGGTGCGAAAGTCACGCTCACCCTGTTCGTCATCACGCTTGCCCTGTCGGTGCCGCTGGGGCTTGCGCTGGCGCTGGCGCGCATCTCGTCATGGCCGCTGCTGAGCCGTGCGGTCAATGGTTATATCTGGCTGATGCGTGGCACGCCGCTGATGCTGCAGATGCTGTTTATCTACTTCGCGCTGCCGTTCGTGCCGGTCATCGGCGTGCGGCTGCCCGATTTTCCCGCCGCCGTGGTGGCATTTGCGCTCAACTACGCCGCCTACTTCGCGGAAATCTTCCGCGCGGGGATCAAGTCCGTCGACCGCGGCCAGTATGAAGCCAGCAAGGCGCTGGGCATGACCTACTTCCAGACCATGCGGCGGGTCGTGCTGCCGCAGATGGTCAGCCGCGTGCTGCCGCCGGTCAGCAACGAAACCATTACGCTGATCAAGGACACGTCGCTGATCTACGTGCTGGCCCTCAACGACATCCTGCGCACCGCGCGCGGCATCGTGCAGCGCGATTTCACGACCACGCCTTTCCTGGTCGCCGCGCTCTTCTACCTGGTGATGACGCTGATTCTGACCTGGTTCTTCCAGAATCTCGAAAAACGCTATGCCAAACATGATGACTAGCCCGAACGGCGCCACCCCTGATCACGCGCCCGGCATCATGATCGCGGCGCGGGACATCTTCAAGTCGTTCGGGCCGCTGCAGGTCCTGCGCGGCGTCTCGCTGACGCTGCGCAAGGGCGATGTCACCGCGGTGATCGGACCCTCCGGATCGGGCAAGAGCACCTTGCTGCGCTGCCTGAACCATCTCGAGGTGATCGACCGCGGTACCATCGACATCGAAGGCGAGTCGCTCGCGGCCGCTGGCCCCGACGGCGCCTCCCGATATGTGCCGGAAGCGGAGATCCGCCGCATCTGCCGCAAGATGGGCATGGTGTTCCAGTCGTTCAACCTGTTCCCGCACATGACGGTGCTGCAGAACATCATCGAGGCGCCCGTGACCGTCAAGGGGCTGGCGCGTGACGCGGCGGTGCCCAAGGCCGAGGAACTGTTGCGCAAGGTCGGCCTGCTGGCCAAGCGGGACAACTATCCGGCGCGCCTCTCCGGCGGCCAGAAGCAGCGCGTGGCGATTGCGCGCGCGCTGGCGATGGAGCCCGACATCATGCTGTTCGACGAACCGACCTCGGCGCTCGATCCGGAGCTGACCGGGGAAGTGCTGCGCACCATGCGGCAGCTGGCGGAAGAGCATATGACCATGCTCGTCGTCACGCACGAGATGGGGTTTGCGCGCGAAGTGGCCAACCACGTCGTGTTCATGGACGAGGGCAGGATCCTCGAGGAAGGCGCGCCCGCCGCGGTGTTCGGCGCGCCGGCCCATGCGCGCACCCGGGAATTCCTGGCGCACATGCTCTGAGCCGCGGCTAGCGCCGCCACGCCACGACAGATGGCAGAATAGCCCGCAGCCGGTGGCGACGTGCCATCTGTTTGCCAATACATAGGAGAAGACATGCCGTACGAAAACATCCTGGTCGAGACGCGCGGCCGCGTTGGTCTGGTTACGCTGAACCGCCCCAAGGCGCTGAACGCGCTCAACGACGCGCTGATGGATGAACTGGGTGCCGCGCTGACGGCATTCGACCAGGATGAGGGCATCGGCGCCATCGTCATTACCGGCAGCGAACGCGCCTTCGCCGCCGGCGCCGATATCGGCATGATGGCCAAGTACTCCTTCATGGATGTCTACAAGGGCGACTACATCACCCGCAACTGGGAAACCATCCGCAAGATCCGCAAGCCGGTGATTGCCGGCGTGGCCGGCTATGCGCTGGGCGGCGGCTGCGAGCTGGCGATGATGTGCGACATCATCATTGCGGCGGACTCGGCAAAGTTCGGCCAGCCGGAAGTCAAGCTCGGCACCATGCCCGGCGCCGGCGGCACCCAGCGCCTGCCGCGCGCGGTGTCCAAGGCCAAGGCGATGGACCTGTGCCTGACCTCGCGCATGATGGACGCCGCCGAAGCCGAGCGCTCGGGCCTGGTGTCGCGCGTGGTGCCGGCCGAGAAGCTGCTGGACGAAGTGCTGGCTGCCGCCGAAACCATCGCCGGGTTCTCGCTGCCGGTGGTCATGATGATCAAGGAGTCGGTCAACGCTGCGTACGAGACCACGCTCAATGAAGGCGTGCATTTCGAGCGCAGGCTGTTCCATTCCACCTTTGCCAGTGAAGACCAGAAGGAAGGCATGGCCGCTTTCGTAGAGAAGCGCGCCCCCAATTTCCAGCATCGCTGAGAACTCGATAGGGGAATACCCGACGGCCGTGCGGGGGTATTCAAGGGCCACCGCGCTGGCCAATTTTGGGTTTTCCTTTATCACTCAATGGGTTACGACATAATCACGCCAACCCTTAGCTGAGCGCCGTGACAAAGGTGTTGCAAGGTCGGCGGAACCGGCCTAATATTCGCCCCCTCGCAACACACAACGCAGCGCTGCAAAGCAGACGCAGCAAGGGTTGCGGGGTTGACCGGGAGGTTGGCGCAGCGAAGTTAGCAGCGCTGGCTGCAGCAAAAAAAGATTGCTGAAACGGTTGACGAAACGAAGAAAGCTCTGCATAATCTCGTTTCTCTGCTGCAGACAACGCAGCGCGCTGAACGGCAAAGCCGGTGAGCGAAGTTCTTTAACAAACAAACAACCGATAAGTGTGGGCGCTGGGTAGCGGACGCCGCTGTCTTCGGACAGTGTGGCTTCACAAGTTATACAGTGCTCGCACAGCAAAACGTGACTGGGTCTTCGGATCTGGTCAGTCAGTTTTCTGAGAGTGAGCGACCGCTCGAAAGAGCGAGGACCTTCGGGTCCACACAGAGATTGAACTGAAGAGTTTGATCCTGGCTCAGATTGAACGCTGGCGGCATGCCTTACACATGCAAGTCGAACGGCAGCACGGGCTTCGGCCTGGTGGCGAGTGGCGAACGGGTGAGTAATACATCGGAACGTGCCCTGTCGTGGGGGATAACTAGTCGAAAGATTAGCTAATACCGCATACGACCTGAGGGTGAAAGCGGGGGACCGGCAACGGCCTCGCGCGACAGGAGCGGCCGATGTCTGATTAGCTAGTTGGTGGGGTAAGAGCCTACCAAGGCGACGATCAGTAGCTGGTCTGAGAGGACGATCAGCCACACTGGGACTGAGACACGGCCCAGACTCCTACGGGAGGCAGCAGTGGGGAATTTTGGACAATGGGGGCAACCCTGATCCAGCAATGCCGCGTGTGTGAAGAAGGCCTTCGGGTTGTAAAGCACTTTTGTCCGGAAAGAAAACGCGCTGGTTAATACCTGGCGTGGATGACGGTACCGGAAGAATAAGCACCGGCTAACTACGTGCCAGCAGCCGCGGTAATACGTAGGGTGCGAGCGTTAATCGGAATTACTGGGCGTAAAGCGTGCGCAGGCGGTTTGATAAGACAGGCGTGAAATCCCCGAGCTCAACTTGGGAATGGCGCTTGTGACTGTCAGGCTAGAGTATGTCAGAGGGGGGTAGAATTCCACGTGTAGCAGTGAAATGCGTAGAGATGTGGAGGAATACCGATGGCGAAGGCAGCCCCCTGGGACGTGACTGACGCTCATGCACGAAAGCGTGGGGAGCAAACAGGATTAGATACCCTGGTAGTCCACGCCCTAAACGATGTCAACTAGTTGTTGGGGATTCATTTCTTCAGTAACGTAGCTAACGCGTGAAGTTGACCGCCTGGGGAGTACGGTCGCAAGATTAAAACTCAAAGGAATTGACGGGGACCCGCACAAGCGGTGGATGATGTGGATTAATTCGATGCAACGCGAAAAACCTTACCTACCCTTGACATGCCACTAACGAAGCAGAGATGCATCAGGTGCCCGAAAGGGAAAGTGGACACAGGTGCTGCATGGCTGTCGTCAGCTCGTGTCGTGAGATGTTGGGTTAAGTCCCGCAACGAGCGCAACCCTTGTCTCTAGTTGCTACGCAAGAGCACTCTAGAGAGACTGCCGGTGACAAACCGGAGGAAGGTGGGGATGACGTCAAGTCCTCATGGCCCTTATGGGTAGGGCTTCACACGTCATACAATGGTGCGTACAGAGGGTTGCCAACCCGCGAGGGGGAGCTAATCCCAGAAAACGCATCGTAGTCCGGATCGTAGTCTGCAACTCGACTACGTGAAGCTGGAATCGCTAGTAATCGCGGATCAGCATGCCGCGGTGAATACGTTCCCGGGTCTTGTACACACCGCCCGTCACACCATGGGAGTGGGTTTTGCCAGAAGTAGTTAGCCTAACCGCAAGGAGGGCGATTACCACGGCAGGGTTCATGACTGGGGTGAAGTCGTAACAAGGTAGCCGTATCGGAAGGTGCGGCTGGATCACCTCCTTTCCAGAGGCTTGTGTCTCAAGCCTAGCGTTCACACTTATCGGTTTGTTTGCTGTTACAGCCAAGGGTCTGTAGCTCAGGTGGTTAGAGCACCGTCTTGATAAGGCGGGGGTCGTAGGTTCAAGTCCTACCAGACCCACCAAGTTATCCGAGGGGGATTAGCTCAGCTGGGAGAGCACCTGCTTTGCAAGCAGGGGGTCGTCGGTTCGATCCCGTCATCCTCCACCATCACCTGGTACCTTGGATTGGTTGGCCAAATGCAAGCGCTTAAGGAATGAGCGTTTGCATTTGGCATTGCCAAGCGATCGCGGGTTTCACCTGCGGATCGGCTGTTCTTTAACAATATGGGATGTAGTAAAGGTGTCGCGCGAGCGTTGATGAGACGCTGCAGTAACCAACGCGATACCGGGTTGTGATTGTATCAACCAAAATGTATTTAAGTGATCGAAAGATGACTTGGAATACGGCACAAATGCGAGAACTCAACCTGTAGCGACGTTTCGAGCAATCGAGACACACTCGTTATAGGGTCAAGCGAACAAGTGCATGTGGTGGATGCCTTGGCGATCACAGGCGATGAAGGACGCGGTAGCCTGCGAAAAGCTTCGGGGAGCTGGCAAACGAGCTTTGATCCGGAGATGTCCGAATGGGGAAACCCGGCCCGAATGGGTCATCCCACACTGAATCCATAGGTGTGGGAAGCGAACGCGGCGAACTGAAACATCTAAGTAGCTGCAGGAACAGAAATCAACCGAGATTCCCAAAGTAGTGGCGAACGAAATGGGAACAGCCTTGTACTCTTTAGCAGTGTTGTTAGCAGAACGGGATGGAAAGCCCGGCCGTAGCAGGTGATAGCCCTGTATGCGAAAACAGCGTTGTGGAACTAGGTGTACGACAAGTAGGGCGGGACACGTGAAATCCTGTCTGAAGATGGGGGGACCATCCTCCAAGGCTAAATACTCGTGATCGACCGATAGTGAACCAGTACCGTGAGGGAAAGGCGAAAAGAACCCCGGGAGGGGAGTGAAATAGATCCTGAAACCGCATGCATACAAACAGTCGGAGCCTCTTCGGGGGTGACGGCGTACCTTTTGTATAATGGGTCAGCGACTTACATTCAGTGGCAAGCTTAACCGATTAGGGCAGGCGTAGCGAAAGCGAGTCCGAACAGGGCGTTGAGTCGCTGGGTGTAGACCCGAAACCAGATGATCTATCCATGGCCAGGTTGAAGGTGCGGTAACACGTACTGGAGGACCGAACCCACTAACGTTGAAAAGTTAGGGGATGAGCTGTGGATAGGGGTGAAAGGCTAAACAAATCTGGAAATAGCTGGTTCTCTCCGAAAACTATTTAGGTAGTGCCTCGTGTCTCACCTTCGGGGGTAGAGCACTGTCATGGTTGGGGGGTCTATTGCTGATTACCCCGCCATAGCAAACTCCGAATACCGAAGAGTGCAATCACGGGAGACAGACATCGGGTGCTAACGTCCGGTGTCAAGAGGGAAACAACCCAGACCGCCAGCTAAGGTCCCCAAATATAGCTAAGTGGGAAACGAAGTGGGAAGGCTAAAACAGTCAGGAGGTTGGCTTAGAAGCAGCCACCCTTTAAAGAAAGCGTAATAGCTCACTGATCGAGTCGTCCTGCGCGGAAGATGTAACGGGGCTAAGCTATATACCGAAGCTGCGGACGCGTGCGTTCCTTTAAGTGCACCAAGCTTGTCGATGCGCAGCATCGACAAAGCACACCAACAATGATCGTTGTGGTGTGCATGCTAGTGGATTTAAAGGAGCGCACGCGTGGTAGGAGAGCGTTCTGTAAGCCTGTGAAGGTGTCTTGTAAAGGATGCTGGAGGTATCAGAAGTGCGAATGCTGACATGAGTAGCGATAAAGGGGGTGAAAGGCCCCCTCGCCGTAAGCCCAAGGTTTCCTACGCAACGTTCATCGGCGTAGGGTGAGTCGGCCCCTAAGGCGAGGCAGAGATGCGTAGCTGATGGGAAGCAGGTTAATATTCCTGCACCGTCGTATGATGCGATGGGGGGACGGATCGCGGAAGGTTGTCCGGGTGTTGGAAGTCCCGGTCCCTGCATTGGAGAAGGCGCTCAGGCAAATCCGGGCGCGGGATTCAAGGATGTGGGGCGAGCGGCCTAGAGCTGCGAAGCAATTGGAAGTGGTTCCAAGAAAAGCCTCTAAGCTTCAGTCATACGAGACCGTACCGCAAACCGACACAGGTGGGCGAGATGAGTATTCTAAGGCGCTTGAGAGAACTCGGGAGAAGGAACTCGGCAAATTGGTACCGTAACTTCGGGATAAGGTACGCCCTGGTAGCTTGACTGGCCTGCGCCAGAAGGGTGAAGGGGTTGCAATAAAATGGTGGCTGCGACTGTTTAATAAAAACACAGCACTCTGCAAACACGAAAGTGGACGTATAGGGTGTGACGCCTGCCCGGTGCCGGAAGATTAAATGATGGGGTGCAAGCTCTTGATTGAAGTCCCGGTAAACGGCGGCCGTAACTATAACGGTCCTAAGGTAGCGAAATTCCTTGTCGGGTAAGTTCCGACCTGCACGAATGGCGTAACGATGGCCACACTGTCTCCTCCCGAGACTCAGCGAAGTTGAAGTGTTTGTGATGATGCAATCTCCCCGCGGCTAGACGGAAAGACCCCATGAACCTTTACTGTAGCTTTGCATTGGACTTTGAACCGATCTGTGTAGGATAGGTGGGAGGCTTAGAAGCGTGGACGCTAGTTCACGTGGAGCCGTCCTTGAAATACCACCCTGGTTTGTTTGAGGTTCTAACCTTGGCCCGTGAATCCGGGTCGGGGACAGTGCATGGTAGGCAGTTTGACTGGGGCGGTCTCCTCCCAAAGTGTAACGGAGGAGTTCGAAGGTACGCTTGGTACGGTCGGACATCGTACCTAAAGTGCAATGGCAAAAGCGTGCTTAACTGCGAGACCGACAAGTCGAGCAGGTGCGAAAGCAGGACATAGTGATCCGGTGGTTCTGAATGGAAGGGCCATCGCTCAACGGATAAAAGGTACTCTGGGGATAACAGGCTGATACCGCCCAAGAGTTCATATCGACGGCGGTGTTTGGCACCTCGATGTCGGCTCATCTCATCCTGGGGCTGTAGCCGGTCCCAAGGGTATGGCTGTTCGCCATTTAAAGAGGTACGTGAGCTGGGTTTAAAACGTCGTGAGACAGTTTGGTCCCTATCTGCCGTGGGCGTTGGAATCTTGACGGGGGCTGCTCCTAGTACGAGAGGACCGGAGTGGACGTACCGCTGGTGTACCTGTTGTCTCGCCAGAGGCATCGCAGGGTAGCTATGTACGGAAGAGATAACCGCTGAAAGCATCTAAGCGGGAAACTCGCCTGAAGATGAGGATTCCCTGGAGGCTTGACCTCCTTGAAGGGTCGTTCGAGACCAGGACGTTGATAGGCTGGGTGTGGAAGCGCAGTAATGCGTTAAGCTAACCAGTACTAATTGCCCGTAAGGCTTGATCCTATAACCAGTGTGTTTCACCTGGTGAGTCGATCGCCTTGTGCCACGATACACACAACCAAGACTACATCCCTATTCGCGACGTTGACGCAAGCGCAACGCCGCAACCCCTCATGCCTGGTGACCATAGCGAGTTGGAACCACCCCTTCCCATCCCGAACAGGTCCGTGAAACAACTCCGCGCCGATGATAGTGCGGATTCCCGTGTGAAAGTAGGTCATCGCCAGGCTCTTATTGTGCAAAACCCCTCGTCAGCGTGTGCTGCGAGGGGTTTTTGCTTTGGCTCTTTGGTCGCCACCAACGGCAGCCGCCCCAAAATCCCCCGTTGTTTTCCCGCTGCATTCCGGGTACCCCAGCATTCCTGCTCCATACAGCTTCTGCTATGTTCGATTCCCAAGTGCCCACAAGCCGCACGAAGCCGTTTGCAGCAAGCAGCAAGCAGTGAGCAATAGACAGGCCCTTGCCAAGGAAGCAGGGCCGGTTCCGGGATTCGAGGGGTTACATGACGGCCAAGGCGTTTCGGCTGGTTCTTACTGGCGCCGCCAGCGCGCTGATGCTGATGCTGGCAGGATGCGCATCCAATCCCCCCGGTTCCGAAGGCTTACCCACTGCCGAAACTGATTCGGCACGAGCCGGCAGCATTTCGGCGGTCGATTGCCAGGATTTTGCCAAGCGCATGGCGGCTTACGCGCAGACACAGCGCCCTACCGAGCAGCACGCGCTGGCTTCGGCCACGCCGGCCAATTCCCTTGCAGCGGCCAACGCCCACGCTGTGGAAGCCGATGCAGGCGAAGATGGAGAAGAAACAGACGCCGCACCACCGACGCTGGCCACGCTTCCACTGTTCTCGGTGGCGCAACGCGCAGGACAACTGCCGATCGGCTGGCAGCCGTGGACCATCCACCGCAACAAGATTCCCACCCGCTATGCGATGGTCGAAGTCGACCAGCGCGTGGTTGTCCATGCACAGGCCGAGAGCTCTGCATCTGGCCTCTATGTACCACTGCACGACCGCGATGCCGGCATGGTGCGCTGGAGCTGGAAGACCAGCGGCATCATCCGCAATGCCGACAACAGCCACGGTCCGCGCGAGGATTCTCCGCTGCGCCTGTTTGTCGCCTTCGATGGCGACAAGGGCAGCCTGCCGCTGAAAGACCAGTTGATGTACGAGATGGCACGGCTCACCACCGGCCGCGAAATGCCCTATGCCACGCTGATGTACATCTGGGGCGGCAAGCGTGCCGAAGGCTCGGTGGTGGCGAATCCGCATACCGACCGTGTGCGCATGATCGTGGTCGATAGCGGCACGAAGCATGCCAATGAGTGGCGATGCCACGAACGCGACCTGCGCGCGGATTACCGCAAGGCGTTCGGCACCGATCCGGGGCGAGTGATTGCGGTGGGTATCATGACCGATACCGACAACACCCGGAGCAAGGCGGAATCCTGGTACGGGGATATCGCGCTGGACTGATAGCAAAGCGGCGGCTTCAGCCGCCGACCGGCTCGGCCATCGCCAGCACCGCGAACGAGGCCAGCCAGTGTGTCGAGACATACTCGCCGGCAACGGCATAGGGCAGCGATGCCTCGATATGGTCGGACCAGGCGCGCACGGCCAGCGGGCGCAGCGATTCCGGCAATGCCGGTTCCAGCAGGCGCCAGCACCATGCGCGCGACAGGTTCAGCCCGTCGAGGTGGGAAGTCTTGGGATCGCTGCGGTTGGCGACCTCCACCGGCGTCAGCCAGTTGGCCAGTTCCGCCGCGCCCGGCACGAACATTTCCCACCATTGCCCGAACGCGCTGCCGTCCATGACGGCATGCATCAATACGGCTTCGGTCATGCCGCCCGACAGGAATTCATCGCCGCCCGGCTCATAGCGCGCCGGATAGCTGCGGTCGTGCCCGAACCAGCGATGCGCGCGCCGCACGATGGCGCGCCGCAAGGCCGTGTCCTGGGCCGCACGCGCGTAGGCAAGCGCCATTACGCAGGCAAAGGCGCTGTTGAAGTGTGTGCCGGTGCGCACCGGGAAATCCGCCGCGTCCAGAAACTCGGCTAATTCCCGCGACAGGTGCGAGGCGAGCGGCGCGCAGGCTTCGGCCCATGCCGCGGCGCGCGCATCCTGCTGCGCCAGCGCCAGCAATTCCGCCTGCAGCTTCAGTACCCAGCCCCAGCCATACGGACGTTCGAACGTCCGGGAACCGGGTCGATGGAAATAGTCCAGTTCGACCGCGATATGCTGCGGCCGCAACTGCGCGTCAAGCGTATCGCGGAGTTCGGCCGCTTCATCGAGGTCCGGGTACAGCACCAGCAGCCGAACCAGCAGCCAGTGCATGTGCACGCTCGAATGCCAGTCGTAACTGCCGCAGAAGGCCGGATGCCAGGTCGCGGGCTCGGCCACGTCGCCGGCACTCGCCATCATGTGATCCACCTTGTACGGATAGCGGCGCAGGATATTGTCCAGCGCCACGCGCGCAAAGCTGCGCGCCGTCTCCCGATCCAGCGCCGAGCGGCCCATGCAGATGCTCCCCCTGTCTTGCGCGAACGCGCTGTTATCGATTCTGCCTGCAGGCTGCGCCCTGAGGTTTTGTTCTTACGCAGGCGCCAGCCACTTCTCCACCAGCCGCACAAAGAAGGTCGAGCCGACCGGCAGCAGTTCGTCATTGAAATCGTAGCTGGGGTTATGCAGCATGCACGGCCCCATGCCATGCCCGCTGTCGCGGTGTGCGCCGTCGCCGTTGCCGAGAAACAGGTAGCAGCCCGGCTTTTCCTGCAGCATGAAGGAGAAATCCTCGGCGCCCATGGTCGGCTCGACGTCGCTGTCGACATTGGCTTCGCCCACCAGTTCGGCGGCCACCGCGGCGGCGAAGCCGGTCTCGGCTTCGGTGTTGATGGTGGGCGGATAGTTGCGGTGGAATTCGTAGTCGACGGTGCAGTCGAACGCGCTCGCGACGGCGCGCGAGACTTCCTCCATGCGCCGCTCGATCAGGTCGAGCACCGGCACCGTGAACGTGCGCACCGTGCCGCCGATCCAGGCTTCGTTCGGCACGATATTGGTTGCGTCGCCGGCATGGAACTGCGTGACCGAGATCACCGCGGTATCGATGGGGCGCTTGTTGCGGGTGATGATCCCTTGCAGTGCCGAGACGATCTGCGCGGCGGTGAAGACCGGGTCGTTGCCATTGTTCGGCATGGCCGCATGCGCGCCCTTGCCGCGCACGACGATGCGGAACTCATTGCTCGATGCCATCAGCGGGCCCACGCGCGTGCCGAAGGCGCCGACCGGCATGCCTGGCCAGTTGTGCACGCCGAACACCGCATCGCAGGGGAAGCGCGAGAACAGCCCGTCCTCGATCATCTCGCGCGCGCCGCCGCCGCCTTCCTCGGCCGGCTGGAAGATCAGGTGCACGGTGCCATCGAAGGGCTTGTGCTGCGCCAGGTAGCGCGCCGCGCCAAGCAGCATCGCGGTGTGGCCATCGTGGCCACACGCATGCATCTTGCCCGCATGCTGCGAACGGTGGCCGAAGGTGTTGGCCTCCTGCAGCGGCAGGGCGTCCATGTCGGCGCGCAGGCCGATGGTGCGCGCGCTGCTGCCGTTGCGGATCACGCCGACCAGGCCGGTGGTGCCGAGGCCGCGATGTACTTCGATGCCCCACGACTCGAGGTTGCGCGCGACCACGTCGGCGGTGCGCTGTTCTTCGAAGCAGAGTTCCGGATGGGCGTGGATATCGCGGCGGATCGCGCGGATTTCGGCTTGCGCCTGCAGGATTTCGGGGATGAGCTTCATGATGCCGGAGTCTGGGCGTGGCGAGCCGGGTAGGCGTCGGATAACCCCGATCATACGATGCCTACCGAAAAAGCGCCAAAATGCGCCGGTTCGTGCCCCATCGCGCGAATGGCGCGGTGCAATATGCCAAACGCTGTGGGTTTCCCCGCATTGCCGGCACATGTCGACTGCTGGAACAGTTCATGCTTGAAGTGCCCGGCCGGCAATTTGCCGCTTTGCGCTGCGTAACCTGAACAACAAGCGCACCAAAAAGCAGCGCCGGCGCGCGACCGACCGCGTGACCCGCGGCGCGCGCGCATTGCCGATCCTAAAACGTCTGCTTCACTTCCTACAGGGAGAATTGCGCGATGTCCCTTCGCACTTTCAAGAAGGCAATCGGTGTTGTCGCCGTGGCCGGGGCCCTTGGCCTGGCCTGGTCCGGCAGCGCCCAGGCCGCGGACCTCAAACTGGCCATGAGTTCGCCGCCGACCTCGATGGATCCGCACTTCTACAACCTGTTCTCCAATATCAACGTGTCGGAGCACATCTTCGACTCGCTGGTGAAGATGGACCCGGACAGCCGCATCATCCCCGGCCTGGCCGAGTCATGGAAGCTGGTCAACAACCTGACCTGGGAATTCAAGATCCGCCAGGGCGTGAAGTTCCATGACGGTTCCGAACTGACCACCGAAGACATCGTCTGGTCGCTGGACCGCCCGGCCACCATCCAGAACAGCCCGGGCAAGTTCGATGTCTATACCAAGGCGATCGTCAACAAGAAGGTGATCGACAAGTACACCATCCAGCTGACCACCAACAAGCCGTACCCGCTGATGCTGAACGACCTGACGTCGATCTTCATCGTGCAGAAAAAGGCCACGCAGGGCCTGAGCTCGGACGACTTCGCCCAGGGCAAGGGCATGATCGGCACCGGGCCGTTCAAGTTCGTCAGCTACGCCCGCGACGACCGGGTCGAACTGGTGCGCAACGACAACTACTGGGGCGCCAAGCCGGCGTGGGACAAGGCCACGCTGCGCTTCATCCCGAATCCGGCCACGCGACTGGCGGCGCTGCTGTCGGGCGACGTGCAGGCGATCGAGAACGTGCCGACGCCCGACCTGCCCAAGGTGCGGCAGGATCCCAAGCTGTCGTTCTTCTCCAAGATCTCGCACCGCGTGATCTACCTGTATTTCGATGCCAAGCGCGACAAGTCGCCCTACGTCACCACCAAGGAAGGCGCGCCGCTGGACAAGAACCCGCTGAAGGATGCACGCGTGCGCAATGCCATCAGCATGGCGATCAACCGGCAGGGCATCAAGGACCGGCTGATGGAAGGCCTGTCGGAGCCGACCAACAACCTGGTGCCACCCACGCTGTTCGGCTACAACCCCAACCTGAAGACGGTCAAGTACGACCCCGAAGGCGCCAAGAAGCTGCTGGCCCAGGCAGGCTACCCGAACGGCTTCGGCGTGACGCTGCACACGCCCAACAACCGCTACGTCAACGACGAGAAGATCGCGCAGACGATCGCGCAGAACCTGACCCGCATCGGCATCGCCACCAAGGTGGAAGGCATGCCGATGGCGACGTACTCGTCCAAGGGCATCAAGCACGAGTGGTCGTTCGGCCTGCTCGGGTGGGGCGCGCAGACCGGCGAGGTCAGCTCGCCGCTGCGCGCGCTGCTGGCGTGCGAGGACAGCAAGAAGGGCTTTGGCACCACCAACTGGGGTGAATACTGCAACCCCAAGATGGATGTGGTGCTGGAACAGGCGCTGTCTACCGTGAATGACGCCGAACGCTCCAAGATGCTGCAGGAAGCCACCGCGATCGCAATCAACGATGGCGGTATCATCCCGATCCACCAGCAGGTGACCACCTGGGCCACGCAGAAGGGCATCGTCTACGTGCCGCGTACCGACGAGCGCACCTACGCGCATAACTTCAAGCCCCAGTAAGTCAAGCCCCGGTAAGCAGGGCTGCCTGCTGCTGAGTTCGCGGTGCCGCGCATGGCTGCCGCGCCGCCTGGAAGCGCATGGCGCTCCCGGGCGGCGTGCGCATTCGCGCGCGAAAGGATAGTGGTCTGAATATGCTGGTTTTCATCATCCGGCGCCTGATGCAGAGCGTAGTGGTGCTCTTTGTCATGTCGCTGCTGGTTTTCCTCGGCGTCTTTGCCATCGGCAATCCCGTCGACATCCTGATCAACCCGCAGGCCGACCAGGAGGACATCAAGCGCACCATCGCGGCGCTGGGCCTGGACAAGCCGCTGTGGGAGCAATACTGGGTGTTCCTGCAGAATGCGCTGCAAGGCAACCTCGGCACCTCGTTCGCGCACGGCACGCCGGCGCTCAAGCTGATCTTCGAGCGCATGCCGGCCACCATGGAACTGGCCGTGTCCGCGATCCTGCTGGCGATCGTGCTTGGCATCCCGCTGGGGCTGTGGGCCGGGTTGCGGCCCAACGGCGTGGCGGGCAAGTCGATCATGACGGTGTCGATCCTGGGCTTCTCGCTGCCCACGTTCTGGGTCGGCCTGATGCTGATCATGGTGTTCGCGGTGCAGCTCGGCTGGCTGCCGTCCAACGGACGCGGCGAGACCGTGCGCGTGCTTGGCATCCCGCTCAGCTTCCTGACCGTCGACGGCATCCGCCACCTCGTGCTGCCGGCGGTGACGCTGTCGCTGCTGAATATCGCCATGGTGATCCGGCTCACGCGCGCCGGCACGCAGGAAGCGATGCTGCAGGACTACGTCAAGTTTGCGCGCGCCAAGGGCCTGTCCAACACGCGCATCGTTGGCGTGCACGTGCTGAAGAACATCCTGATCCCGATCGTCACGGTGATCGCGCTGCAGTTCGGCTCGATCATCGCATTCGCGATCGTCACCGAAACGATCTTTGCCTGGCCTGGCATGGGCAAGCTGATCATCGACTCGATCCAGCTGCTGGACCGGCCGGTGATCGTGGCCTACCTGATGGTGATCGTGACGCTGTTCATCCTGATCAACCTGTTGGTGGACATCATCTACAGCATGCTCGATCCGCGCGTGCGCATTGCCGACAACAAGGGCTGAGCCATGACTGCAGCAACCGTCGAACCGCAAGACAAGACGCCCCCGGGCGCACCGCCGGCCACACCTTCGGCCGCGCGTGAACAGTCGCCGTGGCGCCGCTTTGCCACGGAGTTCTTTTCCAGCAAGGTTGCCGTGGCCGGGCTGGCCACGCTGGTCACCATCATCCTGATCGCGATCCTGGCGCCGTGGCTGGCGCCGCAGAACCCGTACGACCTGGCTACGCTCGACGTGCTCGATGCGCGCCTGGCGCCGGGCGAGAAGGCCGGCACCGGCATGACCTTCCTGCTCGGCTCGGACGAGCAGGGGCGCGACATCCTGTCGGCGGTGATGTACGGGCTGCGCATCAGCATCGGCGTGGGCGTGGTCAGCACCGTGATTGCGCTGCTGCTGGGTGCCACGCTGGGCCTGCTGGCCGGCTTCCTGGGCGGGCGCACCGAGGCCTTCATCATGCGCGTGGCCGACCTGCAGCTGTCGTTCCCGCCGATCCTGCTGGCGCTGATCCTGCTGGCGTTCCTGCGCCCTGGGCTGGGCAATATCGTGATCGCGCTGGTGGCGGTGCAGTGGGCCTACTACGCGCGCACCACGCGCAGCGCCGCGCTGGTGGAGCGCCGCAAGGAATATATCGAGGCGGCCACCTGCCTGGGCCTGCCGCCGCGCCGCATCATGTTCCGCCACCTGCTGCCCAACTGCCTGCCGCCGCTGATCGTGATCGCGGCGCTGCAGGTGGCGTCGGCGATCACGCTGGAGGCGACGCTGTCGTTCCTCGGGCTGGGCGTGCCGATCACGGAGCCGTCGCTGGGCTCGCTGATCTCCAACGGCCAGCAATACATGCTGTCGGGCAAGTACTGGATCAGCTTCTTCCCGGGCATCGCGCTGGTGGTCACCATCGTGGCGATGAACCTGGTCGCCGACCAGCTGCGCGACGTGCTCAACCCGCGCCTGCAGACGCAATAACCCGCGGGAGACCGACATGGCACAACCTACTCTGGTCGTAGAGAACCTGAAGACGCATTTTTATACGCGCGGCGGCATTGCCAAGGCTGTCGACGACGTGTCCTTTACCGTCGGCCGCGGCGAGATCATGGGGCTGGTGGGCGAGTCCGGCTCCGGCAAGTCGATGACCGGCTACTCGATCATGGGCCTGATCGACCCGCCCGGGAAGGTCGTGGACGGGCGCATCGCGCTGACCAGCCGCGACGGCATCACGCGCGACCTGCGCGCGCTCACGCCGGCGCAGCAGCGCGACGTGCGCGGCAACCGCATCGCGATGATCTTCCAGGACCCGATGATGACGCTGAACCCGGTCCTGCGCATCGACACGCAGATGATCGAGGCGGTGCTGGCGCACGAGAACGTCGGCAAGGCGGTGGCGCGCGAGCGCGCGCGCAATGCGCTGGCGCGGGTGGGTATCCCGTCGCCGGACGAGCGCTTGCTGGCCTATCCGCACCAGTTCTCGGGCGGCATGCGCCAGCGCGTGGCGATCGCGATCGCGCTGCTGAACAAGCCCGACCTGATCATCGCCGACGAACCGACCACGGCGCTCGACGTCACCATCCAGGGCCAGATCCTGTACGAAATGCAGACCCTGTGCCGCGAATCCGGCACGGCGCTGATCTGGATCACGCACGACCTGTCGGTGGTAGCCGGGCTGGCCGACACCGTGTGCGTGATGTATGCCGGCAAGATCGTCGAAGCCGGCGACGTGCGCCAGGTGCTGGAGCATCCCGAGCATCCGTACACGCACGGCCTGATCGGATCGGCGCCGTCGCGCAACCCGCGCGGCGCGCCGCTGCGGCAGATCCCGGGGATGACGCCATCGCTGCTGAACCTGCCGGGCGGCTGCGCGTTCCGCGAGCGCTGCCCGTACGCGACCGCCGCGTGCAAGACCGAGCCGCCGCTGGAGACCGCCCCCGACGGCCGCCGCCTGCGCTGTTTCCATCCGGTGCTGGCCAACCAGGAGGCGGCATGACCACGACCGAACTGCAATCCCGACCGATGGCAAACACTGCGGCCGCCCCGGCCGGGACACCGGCAGTGCCGCTGCTGGAACTGCGCGGCGTGTCCAAGCGCTTCGTCAAGTCGCTCGACACCGCCGCGCGCATCGCCAACCTGTTCGGCGCCCATGCGCGCGAAGAGGTGGTGCATGCGGTCGACCGCGTCGACCTGAGCATTCGCACCGGCGAGGTGGTGGGCCTGGTGGGCGAATCCGGCTGCGGCAAGTCCACGCTGGGCCGCATGGCCGTCGGCCTGCATACGCTGACGGAAGGCGACCGGCTGTGGCGCGGCACCAACCTCGACCACCTGCCGCCCGACAAGCGCCGCGAGAAGCAGCTGGCGATCCAGATGATCTTCCAGGACCCGTACGCCTCGCTCAATCCGCGGCTGCGCGTGCTGGATATCGTCGGCGAGGCGCCGGTGGTGCACGGCATGGTCGAGCGCGGCGGGCAGAAGGGCTATGTCGAGGACATGCTGGTGCGCGTGGGCATGGACCCGACCGTGCTGCGCCGCTTCCCGCACCAGTTCTCGGGCGGGCAGCGCGCACGCATCGGCATTGCGCGGGCGCTGGCGGTGAAGCCGGAGTTCCTGGTCTGCGATGAATCGGTGGCGGCGCTCGATGTATCGATCCAGGCGCAGGTGCTGAACCTGTTCATGCGGCTGCGCGAAGAGCTGAACCTGACCTACCTGTTCATCAGCCATGACCTTGGCGTGGTCAAGCACATCAGCGACCGCGTGGTGATCATGTATCTGGGGCGGGTGGTCGAGTCGGCGCCGACCGAGGACGTGTTCGCGGCGCCGAACCATCCGTACACGCAGGCGCTGCTGGCCGAAGCGCCGAAGCTGGAGGTCGGCAAGAAGACTTATGTGGCAATCAGGGGCGAGATTCCTTCACCGCTGAATCCGCCGTCGGGATGCCATTTCCATCCGCGCTGCCCGTATGCGATGCCACGCTGCAAGGAGGAGCAGCCGGCGCTGAAGGAGATTGCGCCGATGCGGTTTTCGGCTTGTCATTTGAATGACATGAAGTAGGACGACGGCTTACGCGATCCCGCTGCCTTGCTCCCCTCTCCCAGCGGGAGAGGGGAGAAAACAGGCGCGGCTGGGAAACTCACCGGATCACCTGCCCCTTCGAATTGATCACCGTCATCTCCACGAACCGCGACCCCACATGGTTCTCGGGCGTGAAGTTGACGATGAAGCCGCCCAGGTCGACGCTGCGCATCGATTCCAGCGCCGTCACCAGCTTCTCGCGCGTCAGGTCCTTGCCTGCGCGGCGCAGTCCTTCGGTAAAGGCCTTCGCTGCGATGTAGCCCTCGATGCTGGCGTAGTCGAACTCGTTCGGCTTGCCCGCGGCCTGCAGCAGGCGCAGGTATTCGCGCACCACCGGCAGCGTGGCATTGCCCGGATGCGGCATCACCTGCGAGATGATCACGCCACTGCCTTTCGCGCCGACCTCGTTGGCCAGCGCCTGCGTGCCGACGAACGAGACGTTGTAGAACTGCCCGTTGTAGCCGCGGCGCAGCGCTTCCTTGACGAAGGCGCCGGCGGTGCGATACGCGCTGATCATCACCACGGTGTCCGGCCTGGCCTTGGTCACGCCCTGCATGGCGTCACCGATTTCCACCGTATTGCGGACCACGGCTTCGCGCGCGACCAGCTGCACGCCGCTGTCGGCGCCGCCCTTCAGGGCGCGTTCCAGCTCCTCCAGCTCGGCCTTGCCGTAGTCATCGTCGTTGTAGACCACGGCCACGCGCTTCAGGCCGGTGGTCTGGATCTGGCGCAGGATCGCCGTGGCTTCGTCGCCATAGCCGGCGCGGACATGGAAGACGTAGCGGCTGCGCGGCTCGCGCACCGAGCGCGCGCCGGTGTACGGACCGAAGAACGGCACCCTGGCCTGGATCGCAAGCGGCAGCGCGGCCTGGCTGGTCGGTGTGCCGACATAGCCGAACAGCGCAAAGACGCGGTCTTCCTCGATCAGCTTGCGTGTGTTCCTGGCGGCAGGCTCGGGCTCGTAGTAGTCGTCCAGCGCCTCGAGCCGGATCTTGCGGCCAAAAATGCCGCCTTGCTGGTTGATGTGGTCGAAATAGAGCCGTGCGCCAGCGTTCATCTGCTTGCCGAGCGACGCTGCGGGCCCGGTCAGCGCGGCCGATTGGCCCAGCAGGATGGTATCGGCGGTGACGCCGGTTTCGGATGTGGCAGTGCTGGCGATGGCAGCGCCGAATGCGCCGTACGTGCCGCCCGTGCCGATGGCGCACGCCACCAGCAGGCCGGCAAGCCGGCCCTTGACCCCGGATCGGAAAAACATAAACCCCCGCAAAATGTGGTTCGGTTACCCGTTCGCCGCCATGGGCCGGTCTGCGCCGGCATTGGACGGCAAGCGCGCCGCCAGCGTGGTGCCGGCCGCGCGCCGGGACATCATAATCGAATACAATCCGATCGAGATACTCCCCGCCCTGGCTCCGCACGTCCGCGGACGGGGACGCGCCGCAGCGCCGGCGCGCGACCCGCGACCCGCGGAAACCGCGCCACAAACCTCACGTTCCGACCGAACGAAAGATAACGACAGACCGCCAGCCCCCGGAGATCCCATGGCTTCCCGCATTGTCCGCGCCGCCTGCCCGCATGACTGCCCCGACACCTGTGCCTTGCTCGTCACCGTCGAGGACGGCCGCGCCGTCAAGGTGGCCGGTGATCCGGACCATCCCGGCACGCAGGGCGTGCTGTGCACCAAGGTATCGCGCTACACCGAACGCACCTACCATCCCGACCGCCTGTTGACGCCGATGAAGCGCATCGGCAGGAAGGGCGAGGGCAAGTTCGCGCCGATTTCCTGGGACGAAGCGCTCGACACCATCGCCACGCGCCTGCAGGCCATCGCCGCGCGCGATCCGCAGGCCATCGTGCCGTACAGCTATGCGGGCACCATGGGCCTGGTGCAGGGCGAGAGCATGGCCGCACGCTTCTTCCACAAGCTGGGCGCATCGCGGCTGGATCGCACCATCTGCGCAAGCGCCGGCGCCACCGCGTTGCGCTACACCTATGGCGCCAGCGTCGGCATGGACATGGAGCACGTGGCCGATGCCAGGCTGGTGATCATCTGGGGCGGCAACCCGATCGCTTCCAACCTGCATTTCTGGACGCGTGCGCAGGAAGCCAAGCGGCGCGGCGCCACGCTGGTGGCGATCGATCCCTACCGCTCGCTGAGTGCCGAGAAATGCCATCGCCATATCGCGCCGATGCCTGGTACCGACGGCGCGCTGGCGCTGAGCATGATCCATGTGCTGATCCGCGACGGGCTGCTCGACCACGACTACATCGAACGGCACACGGTGGGCTTCGAGGCACTGCGCGAGCGCGCCCAGTCCTATCCGCCGGCGCGCGTGGCCGAGATCTGCGGCATCCCGGTGGAAGACATCGAGTGGCTGGCAGGCCTCTACGGCCAGTTGGCGGTACGCGAGCGCCAGCCGGTGGCAATCCGCCTGAACTACGGCATGCAGCGCGTGCACGGTGGCGGCCAGGCGGTGCGGGCGGTGGCGTGCCTGCCGTCGCTGGTGGGCGCGTGGCGCCATGCCGCGGGCGGGCTGCAGCTGTCGACCTCGGGCTTCTTCCCGATCAACGAGGCCGCGCTGCAGCGGCCCGACCTGCTGCCGGGCTGGCCCGGCAAGCTGCCGCGGCTGGTCAACATGAGCACCATCGGCGATGCGCTGCTGGCCGAGCCCGTGGCCGGCGCGCCGCGGATCGAGGCGGTGGTGGTCTACAACAGCAATCCGGTCGCGGTGGCGCCGGAATCCGGCAAGGTGGCCGCAGGCTTTGCGCGTGAAGACCTGTTCACCGTAGTGCTGGAGCACTTCCGCACCGATACCGCCGACTACGCCGATATCCTGCTGCCGGCCACCACGCAGCTGGAGCACACCGACGTGCACAAGGCCTACGGCCACACCTACTTCCTGGCCAACAACGCGGCGATCGCGCCGATGGGCGAGGCGCTGCCGAACACCGAGATCTTCCGCCGCCTGGCACAGCGCATGGGCTTTGCCGAGCCATGCTTTGCCGACAGCGACGACGACATCGCCGCGCAGGCGATCCTGCCGGGCGATGCGCGTGCCGCCGGCATCAGCTGGGCATCGCTCAAGGAGCAGGGCTGGCAGAAGCTGGCGCTGGCGCCGGCACCGTTCGCCGAAGGCGGCTTTCCCACCGCCTCGGGCAAGTGCCAGTTCTATTCCGAGCCGATGGCGTGCGACGGCTTCGACCCGCTGCCTGGCTACGTGCCGCAGTACGAGTCCCCGGCGACCGCGCCGGAACTCGCGGCGCGCTACCCGCTGGCGATGATCTCGCCGCCGGCGCGCAACTTCCTGAACAGTTCCTTCGTCAATGTCGACAGCCTGCGCGCCACCGAGGGCGAGCCGCACCTGGACATCCACCCGGCCGACGCCGCCGCGCGCGGCATCGTGCACGGCGCCATGGTGCGCGCCTTCAACGACCGCGGCAGCATGCTGGCGCGCGCCCGCGTGACCGACCGCGCCCGGCGCGGGCTGGTGGTGGGCCTGTCGATCTGGTGGAAGAAGCTGGCCTCCGACGGCAAGAACGCCAACGAGCTGACCAGCCAGCGCCTGACCGACCTGGGCCGGGCGCCGGTATTCTATGACTGCCTGGTGCAGGTCGAGGCCTGCACGGAAGGGGCAGTCCAGCCGGCATGAACACGCGGCACGCCCCGCGGCCCGGCCGCCGGCGCGGGGCGGCAATCCTGGCGGCGGCGGTCATGACCGCCCTGGCCCTGCTCACGGCCGGTTGCGAAACCGTCAGCTACTACGCGCAGTCGATCGGCGGCCACCTCGGCGTGATGGCGCAGGCGCAGCCGCTCAACGACGCCATCGCCGGCGCGCGCGACGCCAACGACGCGCGCCTGGCGCAACGGCTGGCGCTGGCCGGCCGCATCCGCGACTATGCCTCGCGCGAGCTGAAGCTGCCCGACAACGGCAGCTACCGCCGCTACGCCAACCTGCACCGGCCCTACGTGGTGTGGAGCGTGTTCGCCACGCCCGAGTTGTCGATGGAGCTGAGCAAGTGGTGCTTCCCGATCGTCGGCTGCATCAGCTACCGGGGCTATTACGCGCAGGCCGATGCCGAGCAGTACGCGCAGGGCCTGCGCCGCGACGGCCTGGAAGCGTACGTGGCAGGCATCCCCGCCTATTCGACGCTGGGCTATTTCGACGACCCGCTGCTCAATACCTTCGTCTACCTGCCGGAGGGCGAGCTGGCGCGGCTGATCTTCCACGAACTGGCGCACCAGGTGGTCTACGTGCGCAACGACACCGCCTTCAACGAGTCCTTTGCCACCGCCGTGGAAGCCGCCGGCGTGGAGCGCTGGCTGGCCGAGGATGCGTCGGAAGATGCGCGCGCCAGCTATCGCCAGTACGACGCGCGCCGCCAGCAGTTCCGCGCGCTGCTGCTCGGCACGCGCGACCGGCTGGCGGCGCTGTACCAGACGCCGCTGGACGACGAAGCCAAGCGCGAGGGCAAGGCGAAAATCTTCGCCGACATGCGCGAGCAGTATGGGCGGCTCAAGGTGGAGTGGGGCAACTACAGCGGCTATGACCGCTGGTTCGACCAGCCGCTGACCAATGCCCACCTGGCGGCGGTGGCGACCTACCAGCAGTGGGTGCCGGCCTTTACCGCGCTGCTGGTGCAGTGCGACGGCGACTGGCGCCGCTTCTATGCCGAAGCCGGCCGCATCGGCGCGCTGCCGGCCACCGAGCGCGAGGCCACGCTGCGCCGGCTGGCGCCGCCCGCTACCCGTGTCGATACGCTGACCGCGAGCGGCACGGGCGCCGGGACCCACTGACGGCTGGCAGGTATCGACAAAGCGCCGCTTCGCCTCGGGCTGGCCATGTTGAGCGCGCGGCCACGCTGGCAGTCCATGCCGCCATGCGAGAATTGCGATCATGTCGACCGTACAGAGACCCGCCTCCTCAGACCTTGCGCCCGAGCCCGTGCCGGCGCGCATGCAAATCGCCGAGCGCCAGGAAGCGCGCCGCCGCCAGATCCTCGACACTGCCGCGCAGCTCTTCTATACCAAGGGCTATCCGGGCATGACCATGAACGACCTGTGCCGCGCGCTGGGCGTGACCAAGCCGGCGGTCTACTACTACTTCACCGACAAGTACGAGATCTTCGACATCCTGTGCCGCGAGTCGGCGCAGACCTGCCTGCCCGTGCTCCGCGAGACCGCCGACCCGGCGCTGCCGGTGCGCGAGCGCCTGCATGCCTGCCTGCTCGAAATGGCGCGCCGCTGCGTTGCCTGCCACGTGCCCGCGACGCTGAGCTTTCGCGACAACCAGTACCTGCGCCCCGATACCGTGGCCTGGCTCGACAGCATGGCGCGCGGCTTCTACCGCGACCTGTATGCGTTGCTGGAAGAGGGCAAGCGTGAGGGCGTGTTTGCCTTTGGCGATGCGCGCGTGACGGCGCATGCAATCGGCAGCGTGGTCGGCTTCATGTATACGTGGCACCAGCCGGGCCGCATGGACGACGAGGCGCTTGCGCAAGCACTCGCCACCAACATGATGAAGCTGGTGCTGCCCGGCCAAAATTGAATCCGCGAGCCTAGGGGTTATCCTGCTGCCGCTGCGACGCCGGTGGCGCATAATGCCCGTCGGGGGGCGTTGCGTGGTGCAATGTCCCTGAGGACTTCGTCTAAGTTGTTGCCAAGTTGTTGTTCTAACCGGGGCGCCCGTTTAGCATCTCGGCAAAATCGAACGACCATTCAGAATTCAGGAGACGGTGCTATGGACAGGATTTGGCTGAAACACTACCCGGCCGGCGTCCCCGCCGAGATCGATGCCAGCCAGTTTCGTACGCTTAGCCAGCTGCTCGAAGCGTCTTTCCGCACCTATGCCGGCCGCAAGGCCTTCGTCTGCATGGACAAGGCCATCACCTACGGCGAACTCGACCAGATGTCCTCGCGCTTCGCCGCGTGGCTGCAGTCGCGCGGGCTGCGTCCCGGTGCGCGCGTGGCAATCATGATGCCGAACGTGCTGCAGTATCCGGTGGTGCTGGCCGCGGTGCTGCGCGCCGGCTTTGTCGTGGTCAATGTCAATCCGCTTTACACCCCGCGCGAGCTGGAGCACCAGCTCAAGGACAGCGGCGCCGAGGCCATTGTCATCCTGGAGAACTTTGCCGCCACGCTGCAGCAGGTGATGGCCCGCACGCCGGTCAAGCACGTGGTGGTCGCCAGCATGGGCGACATGCTCGGCGGACTGAAAGGCGCGATCGTCAATTTTGTCGTGCGCAACGTCAAGAAGATGGTGCCGGCGTGGGAGCTGCCCAACTGCGTGCGCTTCAACAGCGTGCTGGCCGAAGGCAGCAAGCTCACGCTGCAGCCGGCGACCACCGGACCCGACGACATCGCCTTCCTGCAATACACCGGCGGCACCACCGGCGTGAGCAAGGGCGCAGTGCTGCTGCACCGTAACGTGGTCGCCAACGTGCTGCAGTCCGAGGCCTGGATGCAGCCGGCGCTGGCCAAGGGCGGCCATATCGACCAGGTCGTCACCATTACCGCGCTGCCGCTGTACCACATCTTCGCGCTGACGGTCTGCTGCCTGCTGGGCATGCGCAGCGGCGGCATGAGCGTGCTGATCCCCAATCCGCGCGATATCCCGGGCTTTATCAAGGAATTGCAGAAGTACAAGTTCCACATGTTCCCGGCGGTCAACACGCTGTACAACGCGCTGATCAACAACCCGGAAATCGGCAAGGTCGACTTCTCCGGCCTGCGCGTGGCCAACGGCGGCGGCATGGCGGTGCAGGAAGCGGTGGCCAGGAAGTGGCTGGACAAGACCGGCTGCCCGATCATCGAGGGCTACGGCCTGTCCGAGACCTCGCCGTCGGCCACCTGCAACCCGACCGACAGCGATGCATTCTCCGGCACCATCGGCATGCCGCTGCCGTCGACCGAAGTGGTGATCCGTGACGATGACGGCAAGGACGTGCCGCTGGGCCAGCCGGGCGAGATCTGCATCCGCGGCCCGCAGGTGATGGCGGGCTACTGGAACCGCCCGGACGAGACCGCCAAGGTCATGACCCCGGACGGTTTCTTCAAGACCGGCGATATCGGTGTGATGGACGAGCGCGGCTACACCAGGATCGTCGACCGCAAGAAGGACATGATCCTGGTGTCGGGCTTCAACGTGTACCCGAACGAAGTCGAGGGCGTGGTGGCCGAGTGCCCGGGCGTGCTGGAAGTGGCCGCGGTGGGCGTGCCCGACACGCACTCGGGCGAGGTGGTCAAGCTGTTCGTGGTCAAGAAGGACCCGGCGCTGACCGAGGCGGACGTGATCGAGTTCTGCAAGGAGCGGCTGACCGGCTACAAGCGGCCGAAGTACGTGGAGTTCCGCACCGAGCTGCCCAAGACCAACGTCGGCAAGATCCTGCGCCGCGAACTGCGCGACAGCCGCAAGGCGGCCTGAGCGCCAGCGCTTGCGCAAACGGCCTCCGCAACGGAGGCCGTTTGTCTTGCAGCGCTCAGCGATTCAGCATTCGTTCGACGGCGCCAGCCTCGGCTCCGTGCTGCCGTCGAGGTAGATCACCCGCACGCACGCGCCCGGCTCCAGCCCCGGTATCGCCGGCGCATTGGCCGATACGAGCGCGCCTTCCGTGGTCCGCACCTTGTACTGGAACAGGTCGACCTGCTGCACCGGCGCCGGGCGATTGAACAGCCGGCTCAGGTCGAAGGCAAAGCCGACGCCTACCCCGCCGCCACCGCCACCGCCCGCCGCGCCGACGCCGACGCTGGTGCCGCTGCCGTAGTAGGGCGCCTGCGCGACGTCCATCCGCGTCAGGAATGTCTTCTCGGTCACGCGGCCGAGCTTGATGGTGGCGTTCACCGGCGTCACCTGCGGCGGTTGCGGCGTGCTGCTGCACGCGGCCAGGAGCGGCAGCAGGCCGCACAGCGTGAGGTAGGGTAGCGTCTTCATGGCGAGATCAGGCCGTTCTTGAGCCTGCCGAGTAGTCGGAACAGCGCGCGCCGGTCGGTTTCGGCCAGCCCCGAAAACAGTTGCCCGATCCAATCCTCATGCGCACGCGCCATGCGCGAGAATGCCGCGCGCCCGGCCGGCGTCAGGCGGATCAGGTAGGCGCGGCGGTCGGTGGGCAGCGCCTCGCGCGAGACCAGCCCTTCCTGCTGCAGCTGGTCGGTGATGCCGGTGACATTGCCGCCCGTGACCATCATGCGACGCGACAGCTCGCCCATCTTCAGGCCTTCGGGGTGGCGGTCGAGCTGGGCCATCAGGTCGAAGCGCGGCAGCGTGCAGGCAAAATCCTGCCGCAGCCGCGAGCGGATGTCGCCTTCGATCAGGTTGGTGCAGGTCAGCAGCCGCAGCCACAGCCGCAGGTCTTCGTGCTCGGTCTGGTCGGCGCGGGTTTCAAGGTCGACCGGCGCGCCATCGGCGCCGGCGGCGGTAGACAGGTTTGGCATCTTCAGTACAGCGGTGTGCAAGGTGTGCGGCCGCAGCCGCCGGCGGCTGCCCGGCAAGGGGCGGCCGACATTTGATGCCTCAAGTATATGCCTGATGCGCGCCGTCGCCCTGCCGGCGATCAAGGCAAGCTCAATCCACCTTGGCGCCGGAGTCCTTGACCACCTTGGCCCACTTGGCGGTTTCGGCACGGATCAGCGCCGCGAACTGCTCGGGCGTGTTGCCGACCGGCTCGGCGCCCTGTGCCAGCAGGCGCTCGCGCACGGCTGGCGCGTTCAGCGCCCTGGCCACTTCCTGGCGGATGCGCTGGATGGTCTCCGGCGGCGTGCCGGCCGGCGCCAGCATGCCGAACCATGAGCTGGCCTCGTACTGCGGCAGGTTGGCGGCCTGGGCGATGGTCGGCACGCCGGGCAGCGCCGGCGACGGTTTCGCGCTGGTGACGGCCAGCGCCTTGAGCTTGCCGCCCTTGATCAGCGCCATCGACGAGGGCAGGTTGTCGAACATCACCTGCATGGTGCCGCCGGTCAGGTCCGTCAGCGCCGGCCCGCTGCCCTTGTACGGAAAGTGGACCATGAAGGTTTTGGTCTGCGTCTTGAACAGCTCGCCGGCCAGGTGGATCGACGTGCCATTGCCGCTGGATGCCATGTTCAGCTTGCCGGGGTTGGCACGCGCGTAGGCGATCAGGTCCTTGACGCTGTCGATCTTGTTCTGCTGCGCGAACGCCGGGTTGACCACCAGCACGTTGGGCACGGCCGCCACCTCGGTGATCGGCGCGAAATCCTTGATCGGGTCGAACGGCAGCTTGCCGTACAGCGACTGGTTGATGCCATGCGTGCCGACGGTGCCCATCAGCAGCGTGTATCCATCCGGCGCGGCCTTGGCCACGATGTCGGCACCGATATTGCCGCCCGCGCCGGGTTTGTTGTCGACCACCATGTTCCAGCCGGGCTGCCTGGCCAGTTCCGCGGCCACGGCCCGCGCCAGGATGTCGGTGGTGCCGCCGGCGGCGAACGGCACCACCAGCCGGATCGGCTTGGACGGATACGGATCGGCGGCCAGTGCCGCGGGGCTGGCGAGTGCGGCAAGGCTGCCGGACAGCAACAGCGCGACGGCGCGCCGGCGAGTGGGTTGCATGCTTGGTCTCCTGGTGTAGCCGCCTTGTGTTGCCGGGCGGTGGCATGGTCAGTGCATTCTAGTTGGCGGGAATCGGCACGCCGATGGGGTGATGCCCTATGCAACAAGCGCCGTTCGCCGCCCATGAAAAAAGGCACCCGCAGGTGCCTTTGAACGATCGGCCGGTGAAGCTGGCGATCAGAACTTGTGGCGGATGCCCACGGCGACGCCGACCATCTTGTCTTCGCCGGTACCCAGGAAGTAGCCATTGGCGAAGCTGATCGCCGAGGTGTCGAAGTTCAGGCCGGCGTTCTTCGAGAAGGCCGTGGTCAGGTACACGTCGGTACGCTTGGACAGGTTGTAGTCCGCAATGAACGAGACCTGCCACGGGTTCTTGATATTGGTGCCTGCCAGGTTCTTGACGTCGTCGTAGTAGTACGACAGCGTCAGGCCCAGTGCCGGCGTGACCTGGTAGTTGCCGCCGATCCAGTAGTAGTCGTCGCGCAGGATGGTCGCGTCCGTGGCGGACTTCGACTGGCCCCAGCGATAGCCGCCCATGATCTTGGCCGGGCCGAAGGCGTAGCTGGCCGCCACGGCAGCCTTCTTGAAGGCGCCGACGGCGCCGGTGGCGGCGTTCAGCGTCGGGTTGTACTGGTCGTAGGCGGCGCTGATGCCGAACGGGCCGGTGGCATAGGACAGGCCGGCACCGTAGCCGGTATCGCGGCGGAACTGGCCCGGGACTTCGCCGCCGCCGGCGACGCCGTTGCCGAACGACCAGTGGGCGACCGCGGTCACCGGACCGAACTTGCCCGTGTACTTGGCCGTGTTGTCCGAGCGGAAGTTCAGACCCAGTTGCGCCACCACCGGTTCATACTGGGTGGCATAGCCGGCCGGCGAGAAATTGGCCATCATGTCGAACAGCGAGGTGTACTGGCGACCGAAGGTGAAGCGGCCAGCCTGGGCGCTTTCCAGGCCGACATAAGCCTGACGACCGAACAGGCGGCCGCCTTGCTGCATACCGCCATTGTCGAGGCCGAAACCGCTTTCCAGCACGAACAGCGCCTTCAGGCCGCTGCCCAGGTCTTCCACGCCGCGCAGACCCCAGCGCGAACCGGACAGGCCGCCGGACGACATGCGGAAGAGGTTCTCCGACGGGCCTGTTGCGAATCCGTTGGCCGCTGACGGCGTGACGCTCGACATATTGCTCACGTACTCGATGTTGGCATCCACCACACCGTAGAGCGTGACGCTCGATTGGGCCTGCGCCGCCCCGGCAAATGCGCCAAGCGCTGCCAGCGCCAAAAGCGATTTCTTCATGCTCGTTGTTCTCCACTGTAAGAATTATTGGTGACGGGCCGGGGGAACCTCCTGTTGGTCTCCATCCCCCATGCGTCAAACTTCCTTAGAAGTTGCGAAGTACTGTAACAAACAACGTTTCGTTCACCAGTCGGGCACAACCCCCCTTGTCTGGTTTTAGCAACTCAGGGTTTCTGAGTAGCGGGCCGCATCAATGCAAGGCGTGGCGCGGGATGCTGCGAATTAGAGGCAAGCTACAATACGGGTAATCCCGATGCGGCCGCCGCGGGCCGCGCTGCCGCGCGTACCCCACCATGGCGGGGCCTCGGGAGCAAGAAGATCAATCCGCTTGCGCGACATGGACACCCTGATCAAAGAATTCGACGTGGCACTGCGTGCCATCGCGGGGGCAACCCGCTCCGCGCGCGCCAACCCGGCCGACCAGCTGGCGCCGGACACCGAACCGATGAGCGCCGATGAGCGCCGCCATGTAGCGGGGTTGATGCGCATCAACCATGTCGGCGAAATTTGCGCCCAGGCCCTATACCAGGCGCAGAAGTTGACCGCGCGCAATGCGGCAGTGCGAGCGCAGATGGATGCCGCCGCGCGCGAAGAAGAAGACCACCTGGCCTGGTGCGCCGAGCGGCTGCGCGAGCTGGGCTCGCGCCCGAGCCTGCTGAATCCGCTGTGGTATGCGGGCGCATTCGCGATCGGCTTTGTCGCCGGCCGAGCCGGCGACAAGGTCAGCCTCGGCTTTGTCGCCGAGACCGAGCGCCAGGTCGAGCACCATCTCGGCGGGCACCTGGACCGCCTGCCTGAAGCGGACGGCCGCTCGCGCGCCATCCTCGAGCAGATGCGCGACGACGAGATCCGCCATGGCGATGCCGCCCGCGATGCCGGCGGCATCCCGCTGCCCGCGCCGGTGCGTGCGCTGATGCGCGGCGCCTCGCGCGTGATGACCACCGCGGCCTACCGCATCTGAAGCGCGGCGTCTGTGCGCCCGGCCTCATGGCCGCGCGCTCGCGGTTGCCTGCGCGCCCTTGATTTTCCGGGGCTGGCGGGCGATTGTTGTATCCTTCCCTCGGGTTGCGGGACAGTCGTTCCCGCAACCGCCGGCAGTCCTCCTCCCGCAGTTCTCAGGTGGTTTCTCTGCTTTCCTCCCTAAGATCTTCATTTCATTAAGGATTCACTTTCACGGTGCGTGAGGTGTGCGCGCTAAGTCATTGTTCTGATTCGAGAAATCTCGTTTGCTGCCCTGCAACCAGCCTTGACCGCCCAAATTGCTTCCTCTAAAGTGGGAAATAGTGTGAGGAAGTGTATTTTTGTGTGAAATTGCGAACCGACCGTGGGATCATTTCGCCACAGTCGGAAACAGAGGGATTCACGCGCTTGCCAGCCGCCTGGGGTCTCCGGCAGCCGGCAGGGACCGGGAGCGAGCTTGTTTCAGGGAGCATCGGCGCTGTCGCTGGATGCCAAGGGGCGGATGTCCATTCCGTCCCGGCACCGCGAGGCGCTGCAACAGCAGGCCGAGGGCCGGGTGACGCTGACCAAGCACCCGGATGGCTGCCTGCTGCTGTTTCCGCGGCCCGAGTGGGAAACCTTCCGCACGCGCATTGCAGCGCTGCCGATGGATGCGCACTGGTGGAAGCGCATCTTCCTGGGCAACGCCGCCGACGTGGAAATGGACGGCGCAGGCCGGGTGCTGATCGCACCGGAGCTGCGCAGTGCCGCCATGCTCGACAAAGAGGTCATGCTGCTCGGCATGGGCAGCCATTTCGAAGTGTGGGATGCCGCGACCTACGCCGCCAAGGAACAGCAGGCGATGGCGCAGGGCATGCCCGAGGCATTGAAAAATTTCTCTTTCTGAAGAGGTCATGAGTCCTACCGGAACGCCGGCAACCCCCGCCCTGCGCCATCGCACCGTGCTGCTGGACGAGGCCGTCGACGCCCTGGTCTGGCGCCCGGGCGGCGTCTACGTGGACGGCACCTTCGGCAGGGGAGGGCACAGCCGGGCGGTACTGGCCCGGCTGGGGCCAGACGGGGCCCTGGTCGCGTTCGACAAGGACCCAGCAGCAATCGCAGAAGCGGGCACCATCGGGGATGCCCGCTTCTCCATTGAGCACGCCAGCTTTGCGGACATGGCTGAGCGCCTGGCCGGGCGCGGCCACGTGGCCGGCGTGCTGCTCGACCTGGGGATCAGCTCGCCCCAGATCGATGAGGCGGCGAGGGGGTTTTCCTTTCGTTTCGAGGGCCCGCTGGACATGCGCATGGACACCACGCGCGGCATCACCGCCGCGCAGTGGCTGGCGCAGGCGGATGAGCAGGACATTGCCAGGGTGATACGAGACTATGGGGAAGAACGGTTTGCTGTACAGATTGCAAAGGCGATTGTTGCTCGCCGGCGCGAACCCGGCGATGGCGGACCCATCGCCACTACTGCCGACCTTGCCGCGCTCGTGGCGAAAGCCGTCAAAACACGCGAGAAGGGCCAGGACCCTGCGACCCGCACCTTTCAGGCTCTACGGATTCACGTCAATCAAGAGCTTGAGGACCTCGAAAGAGGGCTGAAGGCGGCTTATGACCTGTTGCAGGTAGGGGGACGCCTGGTGGTGATCAGCTTCCATTCGCTGGAGGACCGCATCGTCAAGCGGTTCATGGCGGCGCACGCCCGTCCCCAGCAGGATGCCGACCCCGCCCTGCGCCGCGCGCCGCTGCGCGCGGCCGACCTGCCGCAACCCACGCTGCGCCTGCTGGGCCGCTCCAAGCCCGGCGCCGAAGAGGTGGCCGCCAACCCGCGCGCGCGCTCGGCCGTGATGCGCGTGGCGGAGAAGCTGGCGCCCGTCGCCGGCAAGGGCGGGACCGCATGAACCGCCTGACCTTCTTCCTGCTGGCCGCGCTGATTCTGTGCGCGCTCTCGCTGGTCAGCGCGCAGCACCAGGCGCGCACGCTGTTCGTGGCGCTGGAGCGGGCGCAGGCAGAAGAACGCCAGCTCGACATCGACTGGGCGCGCCTGCAGTACCAGCAGAGCTCGCTCGGCAAGAGCGCGCGCATCGCCGATGCGGCGCGCGCGCAGCTGAAGATGGCGCCGGCCAACCCCGGCAAGACCCAGTACCTGTCGGGCATCGTGCTGCCGCCGGCGCAACCCGCGCCGGCCAGCGAGGCGGAGGCGCGCCAATGAGCATGGCCCGCCCGAACCCGCCCGGCCGCAACCACGGCGGCACCCCGTCGCGCCCGCGCAGCGGCCAGTTCTCGGCCAGCCCGGTGCTGGGGCTGCGCCTGCCGATGTGGCGCTCCAAGCTGGTGGTGTTCCTGATGTTCGCGGCCTTTGTCGCGCTGGCGCTGCGCGCCGCCTGGATCCAGGGTCCGGGCAACCAGTTCTACGAGGCCGAGGGCAAGAAGCGCTTCCAGCGCACGCTGGAGCTGCCGGCCACGCGCGGCAAGATCCTCGACCGCAACGGCCTGGTGCTGGCCACCAGCCTGCCGGTCAAGGCGATCTGGGCGGTGCCCGAGGATGTGCCCAACCAGGTCGAGCTGGCCAAGATCCGCCAGCTGGCGAAGCTGCTCGGCATGTCCGAGAAGGACCTCGGCAAGAAGCTGTCGGAGGACAAGGGCTTTGTCTACCTGAAGCGCCAGGTGCTGCCCGACGTCGCCGACAAGATCGCCGCGCTCAAGATCGAGGGCATCCACCAGACCCGCGAGTACAAGCGCTTCTACCCCGAAGGGGAGGCGATGGCGCATATCGTGGGCTTCACCAATGTGGAAGACCGCGGCCAGGAAGGCGTGGAGCTGGCGCGCGAGACCGGCCTGGCCGGCCGCCCCGGCGCGCGCCAGGTGATCAAGGACCGCCTCGGCCGCGTGGTCGAGGATATCGGCATCCTGAAGACCCCGCGTGACGGCGAGGACATCCAGCTGTCGATCGACGCCAAGATCCAGTACCTGGCCTACAACGAACTCAAGGCCGTGGTCGACAAGCACAAGGCCAAGGCCGCCAGCGCGGTGGTGCTCGATGCCCAGACCGGCGAGGTGCTGGCGCTGGCCAACTGGCCCACCTACAACCCCAACGACCGCACCCGTCTGTCCGGCGAGCAGCTGCGCAACCGCGTGCTGACCGACACCTTCGAGCCCGGCTCGATGATGAAGCCGATCACGGTGGGGCTGGCGCTGCAGCTCAAGCGCGTGACGCCATCGACGGTGATCACCACTACCGGCAAGTACCAGTTCGAAGGCGCCACCATCACCGATACCCACAACTACGGCGCGCTCACCGTCACCGGCGTGATACAGAAGTCGTCCAACATCGGCACGACCAAGATCGCGATGATGATGAAGCCGCAGGAGATGTGGGACATGTACACCAGCATCGGCCTGGGCCAGGCGCCCAAGATCGGCTTCCCCGGCGCGGTGGCGGGGCGCGTGCGCCCGTTCAAGAGCTGGCGTCCGATCGAGCAGGCCACCATGTCGTACGGCTACGGCCTGTCGGTGTCGCTGTTCCAGATGGCGCATGCCTACACCATCTTCGCGCACGACGGGGAGCTGATCCCGGTCACCATGTTCCGCACCAATGGCCCGGCCACCGGCGAGCGCATCCTGTCGCCGCAGGTGGCACGCGACGTGCGCGCCATGATGGAAACCGTGACCGCGCCCGGCGGCACCGCGCCCGAGGCGCAGGTGATGGGCTACCGCGTCGGCGGCAAGACCGGCACGGCCTACAAGCATGAAGGCCGCGGCTATAACCGCAGCAAGTACCGCGCCTCGTTCATCGGCCTGGCGCCGATGTCCAACCCGCGCATCATCGTCGCCATCAGCGTCGACGAGCCCACCGCCGGCAGCCACTACGGCGGCCTGGTGGCCGGCCCGGCGTTCGCCGCCATCACCGGCGGCACGCTGCGCGCACTGAATGTCCAGCCCGATTCGCCGATCCGCCAGCTGGTGGTCAGCGACAAGGTGCCGGAAAGCGAACCCTGGAGCGCGACCCAATGACGGCCAAGCCTTTGCTCCCGCTCGAGGTGACTACCCAGGCCAGCAATGCGCTGGCCTGGCTGCGTACCAACGTGGCCGCTTCGGCGCAGCTGACCGGCGACAGCCGCCGGCTGGCGCGCGGCGACGTGTTCCTTGCCTACGTGCTTGGCAACGAGCGCCTGGCTAGCGACGGGCGGCCCTATATCCAGCAGGCGATCGCGGCCGGCGCCGGCGCCATCGTCTATGAGGCCGAAGGCTTCGACTGGCCGTTTGGCGATGCCGTGCCGCATCTGGCGTGCGGCAACCTGCATCAGCTCGCCGGCCCGATCGCCGCCGGCTGGCACGGCAACCCGGTGCGCGGCCTGGCCGTGACCGGCATCACCGGCACCAACGGCAAGACCTCGTGCAGCCAGTGGCTGGCGCGCGTGCTGCAGGCCGCGGGTACGCCGTGCGCGACCGTCGGCACCCTCGGCACCGGCTTCCCCGGCGCGCTGCAGGCGACCGGCTTCACCACGCCCGATGCGGTGCAGCTGCAGGCCAGCCTGGCCGCGCTGCATGATGCCGGCGCCCGTGCTGTCACGATGGAAGTCTCGTCGCACGGCCTGGAGCAGGAGCGCGTCGCCGGCACGCATTTCTCGGTGGCGGTGCTGACCAACCTGACGCAGGACCACCTCGACTACCACGGCTCGATGAACGAGTACGAGGCCGCCAAGGAGCGCCTGTTCCAGTGGGACGGCCTGCGCACGGCGGTGATCAACCGCGATGACGCCATGGGCCAGCGGCTGCTGGCGGCGGACGCCGCCGCGATCGCCGCGCCGCACGTGATCGAATACGGCATCGACGGCCCCGGCGCTGCCACGGTGCGCCGCCCGCGCGGCGAATGGCTGCGCGCCACCAGCGTGCGCGCCACGCCCAACGGCACCGCTTTCCATATCGACGGCAGCTTCGGCAGCGCCGAGATGGCCACGCCCATGATCGGCGCCTTCAACGTCAGCAACCTGCTGGCGGTGCTGGGCGCGGCGCTGGCCAACGGCGTGGCGTGGGATGCGGCGCTGGCCGCGCTGCGCGCGCTGACGCCGGTCGAGGGCCGCATGGAACTGTTCGGCGCCAACGGCGGCGATGCCGCGCTCGGTCCGCTTGCCGTGGTCGACTACGCCCACACCCCCGACGCGCTGGAACAGACGCTGGCCGCGCTGCGCCCGGTGGCGCAGGCGCGTAATGGCCGCCTGTGGTGCGTGTTCGGCTGCGGCGGCGACCGCGACCCGATCAAGCGCCCGCTGATGGGCGCGGTGGCCGAACGCCTGGCCGACGACGTCATCCTGACCAGCGACAACCCGCGCAGCGAGGATCCGCAGGAGATCCTGGACGCGATCGCCGACGGCATGGCCGAGCGCGCGCGCGGCCGCCAGATCGAGGACCGCGCCGCCGCCATCCTTTACGCCATCCGGCACGCGGCCCCGGCCGACGTGGTGCTGGTGGCGGGCAAGGGCCACGAGGCCACCCAGGAGATCCAGGGGCGCAAGCGCCCGTTCTCCGACCGCGAGCATGTCCGCCTGGCGCTTGCCACCCGTGGAGTATCGGCATGAGCCAGACCACCATGACCACCTTGCAGGACGCCGCCGGCTGGATCGCCGGCGCGCGCGTTTGCGGCGACGGCGCCGTGGCGTTCTCGCGCGTGCAGACCGACAGCCGCACCGTCGAGCCCGGCGACCTGTTCGTCGCGCTGAAGGGCGAGCGCTTCGACGCGCATGACTTCATTGCCGACGTGATGGCCAAGGGCGCCGCGGCCGTGCTGGTGAGCCGTGAAGCGGATGCCAGCAACTACGCCGGCGTGCCGGCCATCGTCGCGCCCGACACCCGTATCGCGCTGGGCGAGCTGGGCGCGGGCTGGCGCCGCCGGTTCACGCTGCCCGCGGTGGCGGTAACCGGCAGCAACGGCAAGACCACCGTCAAGGAAATGATCGCGGCGATCTTCGCCGCGGCGGTGGGCGAGGACCAGCGCCTGGCCACCGGCGGCAACCTGAACAACGACATCGGCCTGCCGCTGACGGTGCTGCGCCTGCGCGCCACGCACAAGCTGGCGGTGCTGGAGCTCGGCATGAACCATCCGGGCGAGACCGTCTACCTGGCCGGCATCGCCCAGCCCACCGTGGCGGTCATCACCAACGCGCAGCGCGAGCACCAGGAATTCATGGTCAGCGTGGAAGCCGTGGCGCACGAGCACGCGGCCGCGATCGCGGCTTTGCCCGCGGACGGCGTGGCGGTATTCCCGCTCGACGAGGAAAGCGGCGGCGCCTATGCGCCGGTCTGGCGCGAGGCCGCCGGTGCGCGCCGGGCGCTGTCGTTCGGCACCTCGCAGCGCGCGGATGTGCACGCCACCATGGCGCTGGTCGATGGCGCGCAGGTGATGCAGGTGCGCGCGCCGGGCCATGCGTTTGAAGTCAGGCTGGCGCTGCTGGGCGAGCACAACGTGCGCAACGCGCTCGCGGCGATCGCCTGCGCGCTGGCCGCGGGCGTGCACGTGCCGGCGATCCAGGCGGGGCTGGCCGGCTTCCAGGCGGTCAAGGGCCGGCTGCAGGTGAAGTACACACCGGGCGGCACGGTGGTCATCGATGACACCTACAACGCCAACCCCGATTCCGTGCGCGCCGCCATCGACGTGCTGGCCGGCTTTGCCGCGCCGCGCGTACTGGTGCTGGGCGACATGGGCGAGGTCGGCGACCAGGGGCCGGCCTTCCACGAAGAGATCGGCGCCTACGCGCAGGCGCGCGGCGTCGACACGCTGTGGGCCGCCGGCGAACTGGCCGTGCATGCAGTGCGGGCGTTCGGCGCCAACGGCCGCCATTTCGGCAGTGCGGAAGACCTGGCAAAGGCCCTGGAGGAAGACAGCGGGGGCATGGTGGCGCAAGCCGGCGCCGTGCTGGTGAAGGGATCGCGCTTCATGCGCATGGAACGGATCGTTGCTGCGCTGGTCGCAGACACTTCCGCACATTAACGAAGACAACACGATGTTATTGGCTCTGGCCCAGTGGCTGCAAAACGACTACAGCTTCCTCCGGGTCGTCAACTACCTGACTTTCCGCGCGGTGATGGCCAACCTCACCGCGCTGCTGATCGGCCTGACGTTCGGTCCGTGGGTGATCCGCAAGCTGACCGAACTGAAGGTCGGCCAGGCGGTGCGCACCATCGGCCCGCAGACGCACCTGGTCAAGTCCGGCACGCCGACCATGGGCGGCGTGCTGGTGCTGGTGTCGATCGCCGTCTCGACGCTGCTGTGGTGCGACTGGGGCAACCGCTTTATCTGGGTGGTGATGCTGGTCACCTTCGGCTACGGCGCCATCGGCTGGGTCGACGACTACCGCAAGGTGGTCTATCGCGACCCGCGCGGCATGTCGAGCCGCGAGAAATTTTTCTGGCAGACGCTGATCGGCCTGGTGGCCGCGGTCTACCTGGCGTTCTCGGTGTCCGAGAGCAGCAACGTGCGGGTCTGGGAACTGTTCCTGAACTGGGTCGAGGGCGGGCTCTCGCTCGACATGCCGTACAAGTCCAACCTGATCGTGCCTTTCTTCAAGGAGATCAGCTACCCGCTGGGCGTGGCCGGCTTCATCGTGCTGACCTACCTGGTGATCGTGGGCTCGAGCAATGCCGTGAACCTGACCGACGGCCTGGACGGCCTGGTGATCATGCCGGTGGTGCTGGTCGGCGGCGGGCTGGGCGTGTTTGCCTACGTGATGGGCAACGCGGTCTACAGCAAGTACCTGCTGTTCCCGCATATCCCGGGCGCGGGGGAACTGCTGATCTTCTGTTCCGCGCTGGGCGGGGCAGGGCTGGCCTTCCTCTGGTTCAACGCGCACCCGGCGCAGGTGTTCATGGGCGACGTGGGCGCGCTGGCGCTGGGCGGCGCGCTGGGCACGATCGCGGTGATCGTGCGCCAGGAGATCGTGCTGTTCGTGATGGGCGGCATCTTCGTGGTGGAAACGCTGTCGGTGATGGCGCAGGTCACGTGGTTCAAGATCACCAAGCGCCGTTATGGCGAGGGCAGGCGGCTCTTTCGGATGGCGCCGCTGCACCACCATTTCGAGTTGAGCGGCTGGAAGGAAACGCAGGTCACGGTGCGCTTCTGGATCATCACCATGCTGCTGGTGCTGATCGGGTTGTCGACGCTGAAGTTGCGTTAATGGTGTTGGTGGTTGCGCCGACGGCGATGGCCGCGGCGCTCTCTATATAGATACAGGAAACCAAAGGCAGGAAATCGAAGTGTTTGGCGAGCTGCAGAAACCTCATGTGCTGGTACTTGGCCTCGGCGAATCGGGGCTGGCGATGGCGCGCTGGTGTGGCCTGAACGGCTGCGCGGTGCGCGTGGCCGACACGCGCGAGGCGCCCGCCAACCTTGTCTTCCTGCAGGCCGAACTGACTTCGGCCGAGTTCGTGGGCGGTCCGCTCGCGGCAAGCCTGCTCGACGATATCGGCCTGGTGGCGATCAGCCCCGGCCTGTCGCCGCTTGAGGCCGGCACCGGCGCCTTGCTGGCCGCCGCGCAGGCGCGCGGCATTCCGGTGTGGGGCGAGATCGAGCTGTTCGCGCGCGCGCTCAGGCACCTGCAAGCCGAATCCGGCTACGCGCCGAAGCTGCTCGCGATCACCGGCACCAATGGCAAGACCACCACCACGGCGCTGACGGGCCGGCTGGTCGAGCGCGCCGGCAAGACCGTGGCGGTGGCGGGCAATATCAGCCCGTCGGCGCTGGACAAGCTGTCGGCATGCATCGCCTCGGCCACGCTGCCGGATGTCTGGGTGCTGGAACTCTCCAGCTTCCAGCTGGAGACCACGCATACGCTGGCGCCGGATGCGGCCACCGTGCTCAACGTGAGCCAGGACCATCTTGACTGGCACGGCTCGATGGACGCCTACGCCGCGTCCAAGGCGCGCATCTTCGGGCCCGCCGGCAGCGAGTGCGTGCAGGTGCTGAACCGCAATGACCGGCTGACGCTGGACATGGCGCGGGCGGGCCGCAAGCCGGTGACCTTTGGCGTCGACCTGCCGGAAGTGCCGGGCAGCTTCGGCATCCTGCGCGAGGGCGGCATGCCCTGGCTGGTGCTGGCCGAACCCGACACCGAAGCGGAAGGGGAGGGCAAGCCGCGCCGCCGCAAGGCCGCCGAAGTCGCGGACGAGGCGGTGCCGGTGCGCCACAAACGCCTGATGCCGGCCGACGCGCTGCATATCCGTGGCATGCACAACGCCACCAACGCCATGGCGGCGCTGGCGCTGTGCCGTGCCATCGACCTGCCGATGAACGCCTTGCTGCACGGCCTGCGCGAGTACCGCGGCGAGCCGCACCGCGTGGAGTGGGTCGCCACCATCGATGACGTCGAGTATTTCGACGACAGCAAGGGCACCAATGTCGGCGCCACCGTGGCCGCGCTGTCGGGGCTGGACAAGCGTGTGGTGCTGATCGCCGGCGGCGAAGGCAAGGGCCAGGATTTCTCGCCGCTGGCCGCGCCGGTGGCGCAATACGCGCGCGCCGTGGTGCTGATCGGCCGGGCCGCGGGCGAATTGCGCGCTGCCCTGCAGGGCAGCGGCGCCACCCTGGCCGATGCCGCGACGCTGGAAGAAGCCGTGACCAAAGCAACCGAACTGGCCGAGCGCGGCGACGTCGTGCTGCTGTCGCCGGCCTGCGCCAGCCTCGACATGTTCCGCAACTACGTGCACCGCGCCGAGGTATTCCGCGCTGCGGTGGAAGAACTGGCGCTGTCCCGGGGGATCCTGCCATGAGCCAGCTTGAGACCAACCCACAGGTCAAGCGCAGCGGTTTCATCGGCGCCACCATCGGCAATGCCTGGGGTGGCCTGCGTGACGCGGTATCGGGCGTCAAGCCCACGCGCTCGCGCATGATGGAGTACGACCAGCCCCTGCTGTGGGTCGCGATCGTGCTGCTCGCGCTCGGCCTGGTGATGGTCTTCTCGGCCTCGATCGCGCTGCCGGATTCGCCGCGCTACGCCAATTACCGCGAAAGCCATTTCCTGGTGCGGCATGCGTTTGCGCTGTTTATCGGGCTGTCGGTCGGGCTGGTGGCGTTCCAGGTGCCGGTGAAGGTATGGGACCGCTATGCGCCCAAGCTCTTTATCGTCGCGCTGATCCTGCTGGTGATCGTGCTGGTGCCGTTCGTCGGCAAGGGCGTGAACGGCGCGCGCCGCTGGATCCCGCTGGGCGTGATGAATTTCCAGCCGTCCGAGCTGATGAAGCTGGCGGTGGTGCTGTATGCCGCCAACTACACCGTGCGCAAGCAGGAGTGGATGCAGACCCTGGCCAAGGGCTTCCTGCCGATGGGCGTGGCGGTGGTGGTGGTCGGCATGCTGCTGCTGCTCGAGCCCGACATGGGCGCGTTCCTGGTGATCGCGGCGGTGGCGATGGGCATCCTGTTCCTGGGCGGCATCAACGGCAAGCTGTTCGCCGGGCTGGTCGGCGTGGCGGTGGGCGCGTTCGCGCTGCTGATCACGGCGTCGCCGTGGCGGCGCGAGCGGATCTTTGCCTACCTGAGCCCGTGGGAAGAGAGCAACGCGCTGGGCAAGGCCTACCAGCTGACGCACTCGCTGATCGCCTTCGGCCGCGGCGAGTGGACCGGGGTCGGGCTGGGCGGCAGCATCGAGAAGCTGCATTACCTGCCCGAGGCGCATACCGACTTCATCCTCGCGGTGATCGGCGAGGAATTCGGCTTTGTCGGCGTGCTGGCGGTGATCGCGCTGTTCTACTGGCTGGTGCGGCGCGCCTTCAATATCGGCCGCACCGCGCTGCAGCTCGACCGCACCTTTGCCGGCCTGGTGGCCAAGGGCATCGGCGTGTGGATCGGCTGGCAGACCTTTATCAACATGGGCGTGAACCTGGGCCTGCTGCCGACCAAGGGGCTGACGCTGCCGCTGGTGAGCTATGGCGGTTCGGGGATTCTGATGAATTGCGTGGCGTTGGCGATCCTGCTGCGTATCGATTACGAGAATCGGGTATTGATGCGCGGAGGGAAAGTATGACCGCGCCACGCACCCTGCTCGTGATGGCCGGCGGCACCGGGGGACACGTGTTCCCGGGGCTGGCGGTCGCGCAGGCGTTGCGCGAGCAGGGCTGGAACATCGTCTGGCTGGGCAACCGCACGGGCATGGAAGCCACGCTGGTGCCCAAGCACGGCATCCCGATGGAATACATCCAGTTCGGCGGCCTGCGTGGCAAGGGGCTGCTGACCAAGTTGCTGCTGCCGCTGAATCTGCTGCGCGCGTTCTGGCAGAGCATCGGCGCGCTGCGCCGGGTGCGGCCGAACGTGGTGCTGGGCATGGGCGGGTATATCACGTTCCCGGCGGGCATGATGGCTTCGCTGCTGGGCCGCCCGCTGGTGCTGCACGAGCAGAACTCGATCGCCGGGCTGGCCAACAAGGTGCTGGCCAAGGTGGCCGACCGCGTGCTGTGCGCGTTCCCGGACACGCTGCCCGGCGGCGAATGGACCGGCAACCCGGTGCGCGAGGAACTGGCGCACCTGGATGCGCCCGAGGCGCGCTACGGCCAGCGCACCGGTCCGCTGCGCATCCTGGTGGTGGGCGGCAGCCTGGGCGCCGCGGCGCTGAACGAGGTGGTGCCGAAGGCCATCGCGCTGTTGCCGCAAAGCGAGCGTCCGGTGGTGACGCACCAGGCGGGCGCCAGGCAGATCGACACGCTGCGCGCCAACTACGCGGCGGCGCAGGTGCCGGCGCAGACCCTGCCGTTCATCGACGACATGGCGCGGGCCTATGCCGATGCGGACCTGGTGATCTGCCGCGCCGGCGCGATGACGGTGTCGGAAGTGGCCGCGGCGGGCGTGGCGGCGCTGTTCGTGCCGTTCCCGCACGCGGTGGACGACCACCAGACCACCAACGCAAAGTTTTTGTCCAGCCAGGGCGCGGCCCTGCTGGTGCAGCAACAAGACCTGACGGCCGAGGGCCTGGCGCAGACCATCGCCAGCCTGACCCGGCCGCAGCTGAAAGACATGGCGCGCATGGCGCGCGGACTGGCCAAGCCTGAGGCAACCCGGCGCGTCGCCGAGGTGTGCAGCCAGCTGGCCAGGGACTGAAGTGAGCGAAGCAGCAATCCAATGAAGCATATCGTCAAGAACATCCACTTCGTGGGGATCGGCGGGGCCGGCATGAGCGGCATCGCCGAGGTCCTGCTGAACCTGGGCTACAAGGTCTCGGGTTCCGACGTGGGCAGCAATGCCGCCACGCGGCGCCTGGCCTCGCTCGGCGCCACGGTCATGCACGGGCATGACGCGGCCAACGTGACCGGCGCCAATGCCGTGGTGGTGTCGACCGCGGTCAGCGGCGACAACCCCGAGGTGCTGGCCGCCCGCAGCAAGCGCATCCCGGTGGTGCCGCGCGCGGTGATGCTGGCCGAGCTGATGCGCCTGAAGCAGGGCGTGGCCATCGCCGGCACGCATGGCAAGACCACCACCACCAGCCTGGTGGCGTCGGTGCTGGCCGAGGGCGGGCTGGACCCGACCTTCGTCATCGGCGGCCGGCTCAATTCCGCCGGCGCCAACGCGCGCCTGGGCACCGGCGACTTCATCGTGGCCGAGGCGGATGAGTCCGACGCGTCGTTCCTGAACCTGTTCCCGGTCATCGAGGTCATCACCAATATCGATGCTGACCACATGGATACCTACGGGCACGACTTTGCCCGGCTCAAGCAGGCGTTCATCGAATTCACGCAGCGCCTGCCGTTCTACGGCATCGCCGTGCTGTGCGTGGACGACCCCAACGTGCGCGAGATCCTGCCGCTGGTATCCAAGCCGGTGGTGCGCTACGGGTTTGCCGAAGACGCGCAGATCCGCGCGGTGGACGCGCGCGCGGTCGACGGCCAGATGCACTTCACCGTGCTGCGCCAGCTCAACGGCCATGTCGAGCCGCCGCTGGAAATCGTGCTGAACCTGCCCGGCATGCACAACGTGCAGAACGCGCTGGCGGCGATCGCCATCGCCACCGAGCTGGAAGTGCCCGATGCCGCCATCGTCAAGGCGCTGCGCGAATTCCACGGCGTGGGCCGCCGCTTCCAGCGCTACGGCGAAGTGGCCACCACCGACGGTGCCGGCACCTTCACGCTGGTGGACGACTACGGCCACCACCCGGTGGAAATGGCCGCCACGCTGGCCGCCGCGCGCGGCGCTTTCCCGGGCCGCCGCCTGGTGCTGGCGTTCCAGCCGCACCGTTTCACCCGTACGCGGGATTGCTTTGAAGACTTCGTCAAAGTGCTGGGCACCGTCGATGCCCTGCTGCTGTCCGAGGTCTATGCCGCCGGCGAGACCCCGATCGTGGCAGCCGACGGCCGTGCGCTGACCCGCGCGTTGCGCGTGGCCGGCAAGGTAGAACCTGTTTTCGTGGAGCAGATGGAAGAGATGCCGCAGGCCATCCTGAATGCTGTCCGGCCCGGCGATGTGGTCGTGACGATGGGCGCCGGTTCGATCGGCGGCGTGCCGGGGCAACTGGTGTCGCACCAGCAGACGCAACAGTCGGGAGGCCAGCAATGAGCTTCGTCGCCCATCCCAATATCGATCCCAGGTCGCTGGGCAAGGTCGGCGTGCTGCTCGGCGGCCGCTCCGCCGAGCGCGAGATTTCGCTGATGTCGGGCAACGGCGTGCTGGCCGCGCTGCAGTCGCGCGGCGTCGACGCGCATGGCTTCGATCCGGGCCTGCAAGGCGTGGCCGAACTGGCCGCGGCCAAATTCGACCGCGTCTTTATCGCGCTGCACGGCCGCTACGGCGAAGACGGCACCATCCAGGGCCTGCTGGAACAGCTGGGCGTGCCCTACACCGGCAGCGGCGTGCTGGCCTCGGCGCTGGCGATGGACAAGCAGGCCACCAAGCGCCTGTGGACCACGCATGACCTGCCCACGCCGCGCTTCGCCATGCTGCATGCCGACACGGATTTCGACGCGGTGGTCGCCGACCTGGGCCTGCCGCTGATCGTCAAGCCGGCGCGCGAAGGCTCGTCGATCGGCCTGACCAAGGTCACCGCGGCCGACCAGATGCGCGCGGCGTTCGAGAAGGCCGAGGCGCTGGACAACGACGTCATCGCCGAGACTTTTATCGACGGCGCCGAGCTGACCTGCCCGATCGTGGGCGAGGGCGACAGCGCCGAGGCGTTGCCGGTGATCCGCATCGTCGCCCCCGAGGCCAACTACGACTATCAAAATAAATACTTTACTGACGATACCCAATACTTGTGTCCGTCAGGGCTGGACCCCGAAATCGAGAAGGAAGTCCAGGCGCTGGCGGTGCAGTCCTACCGCGTGCTGGGTTGCCGTGGCTGGGCGCGCGCCGACGTGATGCTGCGCGCCGACGGCAAGCCTTTCCTGCTCGAGATGAATACCTCGCCCGGCATGACCGGCCATTCGCTGGTGCCGATGGCGGCGCGCGCGGTCGGCATCAGCTACGAGGACTTCGTGCTGCAGGTGGTGGCCGCCGCGACGCTGGACCTGCACCCGAACGAGCACTGGAAGCCCGAATAACAGAGAACCCGCCTGAACCATGTGGCATAACGCACGCCTGCTCAACCTGATCGCCACCACGCTGTACGCCGTGGTGGCGCTGATGGCGCTCGCGGCCGGCCTGCTGTGGCTGGCGCAGCGGCCGGTGTTTGCCATCACCCACGTGGAGATCGCGCCGATGGACGGCGGCGCGCTGCGCCACGTGAACGCCCCCGCCGTGCGTGCCAGCGCGCTGGGCAAGCTGTCGGGCAACTTCTTCACGCTCGACCTGAACGCGGCACGGCAGGCGTTCGAGTCGGTGCCGTGGGTGCGGCGCGCCAGCGTGCGGCGCGAGTGGCCCAACGGCCTGGCCGTGGAGGTCGAGGAGCACGAGGCGCTGGGTACGTGGGGCTCGGCGGAAAACGGGCGCCTGATCAATACCTACGGCGAGATTTTCGTGGCCAACACCGCCGAGGCGGAAGAAGACGCACAGCTATTGGCGCTGGACGGGCCGCCGGACAGCGAGGGCGACGTGATCGAGAAGCTCGAGGTCATGCGCCAGTGGTTCAAGCCGCTGCAGACCGAGCCGCTGGCGGTGACGCTGTCGGGCCGCTATGCCTGGCGGGCAAAGCTGTCCAACGGCATGGTGGTCGAGCTGGGCCGCGAGCAGAACGATGAAGACCGCACGGCGATGGACCAGCGGGTCAGGCGTTTTGTCGCTGCGTGGCCGCAGGTCACCGAGCAGTGGGGCAAGCAGATCGACTACGCCGACCTGCGTTATCCCAACGGCTTTGCCATCCGCGCCGCCAACGCCCGCTTCCTGACCGAGGCGCAGATCGCCGCGGCCGTGCGGGCCGAGAAGGCGGAGCGGGCAGCGAAGGCGGCCCGGGCAACGCAGGCAGCGGCAGCGGTTTCCGGTACTTCCAACAACAATCCGACGCGACTGAAGAGCAAGAACGCGGAGAAAACCCGATGAGCAAGGAATACAAGGACCTGTTGGTCGGTCTCGATATCGGCACCTCGAAGGTGGCGGCGGTGGTCGCAGAACTGCGCCCCGACGGCAGCTACGAGGTGATCGGGATGGGCCAGTCGGAGTCCAAGGGTCTGAAGAAAGGGGTCGTAGTCAATATCGAGGCCACCGTGCAGTCGATCCAGAAGGCGCTGGAAGAGGCCGAGCTGATGGCCGACTGCAAGATCTCGGAGGTCTTTACCGGCATTGCCGGCAGCCATATCCGCAGCTTCAATTCCAGCGGCATGGTGGCGATCAAGGACAAGGAGGTCACGCAGACCGATGTGGCGCGCGTGATCGAGACCGCCAAGGCGGTCAATATCCCGACCGACCAGCAGATCCTGCACATCCTGACGCAGGAATTCATCATCGACGGCCAGGAAGACGTGCGCGAGCCCATCGGCATGAGCGGCATCCGCCTGGAAGTGAAGGTGCATATCGTCACCGGCGCCGTCAGCGCCGCGCAGAACATCGTCAAGTGCGTGCGCCGCTGCGGCCTGGAAGTGCACGACCTGATCCTGCAGCCGCTGGCGTCGAGCCTGGCGGTGCTGACCGAGGACGAGAAGGAACTGGGCGTGGTGCTGGTCGACATCGGCGGCGGCACCACCGACATCGCCATCTTCAGCGAAGGCGCGATCCGCCATACGGCCGTGATCCCCATCGCCGGCGACCAGATCACCAACGACATCGCCATGGCGCTGCGCACGCCGACGCCCGATGCCGAGGACATCAAGATCCAGTACGGCATTGCCAAGCAGGCGATCGCCGACCCGGAAGACATGATCGAGGTGCCGGGCGTGGGCGACCGCGGCACGCGCACGCTCAGCCGTCAGGCACTGGCCGCGGTGATCGAGCCGCGCATCGAAGAGCTGTACTCGCTGGTGCACCAGGTGGTGCGCGAGTCGGGCTATGAAGAACTGCTGTCGTCCGGCGTGGTCATCACGGGTGGTACCGCGATGATGCCGGGCATGGTCGAGCTGGGCGAGGACATCTTCCTCAAGCCCGTGCGCGTAGGCGTGCCGGAGTACCGCGGCAACCTGCACGAGGTGGTGAAGAGCCCGCGCTATGCGACGGTGATGGGCCTGCTGCTGGAAGGCCGCGTGCAACGGATGCGCGGGCGCAAGGTGGCGGTGCAGAGCGGGTCGGTCAAGCAGGTGTGGACCCGCATGAAGGAATGGTTCGTCGGCAATTTCTGATGAATGCGGAAATTGTCGGCTGAAGATGCAACGACGCGCTGGTGGCTTTGTCTACCGGACATGCGATGGCGCGTTGAGTGAAGTTTCTTGGTTCTTTTCTTAATGGTTTTTTGTTCAGGAACCAGGGGTTGCGGCGGGGAGGCTGCAGCGTCTGGGGACTGATTCTTCTCGGAGGCAGTGATGGACTTTGACATGATCGAAACGGAAGTGATGGACGGCACCATCATCAAAGTGGTCGGCGTGGGCGGCGCGGGCGGCAATGCCGTGCAGCACATGATCAGCCGCGGCGTGCAGGGCGTTGAATTCATCTGCATGAACACCGACGCCCAGGCGCTCAAGCGTTCCAGCGCTTCGCGCGTGCTGCAATTGGGCAGTACGGGACTGGGTGCCGGCGCCAAGCCGGAAGTCGGCCGCGGTTGCGCCGATCAGGCCCGCGAGCAGATCGCCGACGCGCTGCGCGGCGCGCACATGGTCTTCATCACTGCCGGCATGGGCGGCGGTACCGGTACCGGTGCCGCGCCGATCGTGGCGCAGGTGGCCAAGGAAATGGGCATCCTGACCGTGGGCGTGGTCAGCAAGCCGTTCGACTTCGAAGGCGCGCGCCGCGCCAAGGTGGCCGAGCATGGCTCCAGCGAGCTGGAGTCGAGCGTCGACTCGCTGATCGTGGTGCTGAACGAAAAGCTGTTCGAAGTGATGGGCGACGACGCCGAGATGGACGCATGCTTCCAGTGCGCCGACGACGTGCTGCACAACGCGGTGGCCGGCATTGCCGAGATCATCAACGTTGACGGCCTGGTGAACGTCGACTTCGAAGACGTGAAGACGGTGATGGGCGAGCAGGGCAAGGCCATGATGGGGACGGCCACCGTGTCGGGCGTGGACCGCGCCCGCCTGGCGGCCGAGCAGGCCGTTGCCAGCCCGCTGCTGGAAGGCGTGGACCTGTCCGGCGCGCGCGGCGTGCTGGTCAACATCACCGCCAGCCGTTCGCTGAAGCTGTCGGAAACCAAGGAAGTCATGAACACTATCCGCAGCTACGCCGCGGAAGATGCGACCGTGATCTTCGGTACGGTGTACGACGATTCGATGAGCGATGCGCTGCGCGTGACCGTGGTCGCGACCGGCCTGGGCCGCTCGGCCAAGAAGCAGCAGCCGATGACGCTGCTGAAGACCGGCACGGACAACATGCCGGTGCAGATGATGGCCAACATGGCCGCCACCGCCGCGCAGCACAGCTCGCCGGACTACAGCAACCTGGACACGCCGGCGGTGTGGCGCAGCTCGCGCGAATCGGCGTCGGCCCACGTGGCGGCGCTGCAGGAGAAGGGTGTGGACACGTACGATATTCCGGCCTTCCTGCGCAAGCAGGCAGACTGAGCGCCGGACGGCGCGGCATCGGTGCCTCCACCGGCCGCCTGACGGATCGCGTCGCCTTGTCGCGATGCATGCGCGCTCCCCATCCGCGCGTGCCTTGCATGGACTGACGTGACCCGGCAGGCAGCCGGCGGCGCCGCGCCGCCTGCCGCAACGGCGCATCGTCCGCCACAACCTGCATCCCGTCGCCGGGCAGGGCGTGCCGCTGGCCGCCTCCCCGGACTGGTTTCCCGCCTTCCCGGTCGGGATGTCTCGCCGTCCGCGCGGCGCACCCACAAGGTGCGTCGCGCGGACGTCTTTGTAGCAAGGTGTATCGAATGCGACCGGATGTGACCCGGCTTTGGCATCGCCGGCGCTGCGCCTATGATCGTGAGGTTGCCCGCTGCCTGTGCAATGCAGCAATCGTCAGGGCAGCCAATTCGCATCCGACCTATCCTTCAGAAAACCCAGGAAGACCACGCCCCATGATTACCGTCGGTTCCCGCGTCCCGGACGCCACCCTGCAGGAATTCATCGAAACCGAAAGCGAGGGCTGCTCGCTCGGACCCAACGCCTTCCGCGTCGCCGACCTGGTGCGCGGGCGCAAGATCGTGGTGTTCGGGCTGCCCGGCGCGTTCACGCCGACCTGCTCGGCCAAGCATGTGCCGGGCTTCGTCACGCATGCCGCGGACCTGCGCGCTGCCGGCGTCGATGAAGTGTGGTGCGTGTCGGTCAATGACGCCTTCGTCATGGGCGCGTGGGGCCGCGAACAGCAGGTCGCCGGCACGGTGCGCATGATGGCCGACGGCAGCGCCGAATGGACGCGGGCGCTGGGCCTGGACCAGGACCTGGGCGCGCGCGGCATGGGCGTGCGCTCCAAGCGCTATGCCATGGTGATCGACGATGGTGTCGTGACCCGGCTCGACGTGGAGGCGCCCGGCGAATTCCGCGTCAGCAGCGCCGACGCCGTGCTGGCTGCGTTGCGCGGCTGACACAGTCATCCGGGTAAACGTGGATTATTCGCAACATCTTAATGCGGTGTTAACAGCCGGAAACAAAACCCGGCTGCACCACCTTCCGGGTGGTGGTAAAATCGCTTAATCAGAAAAAGCACCACGATAGATTTTTATAATAGTTGAGGCTGTCATGCTCAAACAGCGCACGATCAAATCCCTGGTGAAGACAGTTGGCATCGGCCTGCACTCCGGCCGCAAGGTCACGCTGACCCTGCGTCCCGCGGCCGCCGACACCGGCATCGTCTTTACCCGCGTCGACCTGCCCGAGGCCGTCGAGATTCCCGTGGCCGCTTCGGCCATCGGCGACACGCGCCTGGCATCGGTGCTGCAGAAGGATGGCGCGCGCGTTTCTACCGTCGAGCACCTGATGTCGGCGTGCGCCGGCCTGGGCATCGACAACCTCTATGTCGATGTCGACGCCGAGGAAATCCCGATCATGGACGGCAGCGCCGCGTCCTTCGTGTTCCTGCTGCAGTCGGCCGGCATTGAAGAACAGAACGCGCTGAAGACCTTTATCCGCGTCAAGAAGCCGGTGGAAGTGCGCGAGGGCGACAAGTTCGCGCGGCTGGAGCCGTTCTTCGGCTTCAAGCTGGCGTTCACCATCGACTTCCGTCATCCGGCGGTCGACAAGACCGGCCAGACCTTCTCGATCGACTTCGGCGACACCAGCTACGTGCGCGAAATCGCCCGGGCCCGCACCTTCGGCTTTGCCCATGAGGTGGAGGCGCTGCGCGAGATGGGCCTGGCGCGCGGCGGCAGCCTGGACAACGCCATCGTGCTGGACGAGCACCGCATGCTGAACAACGAGGAACTGCGCTATGGCGACGAATTCGTGCGCCACAAGATCCTCGACGCCATCGGCGACCTGTATGTGGTCGGCCATCCGCTGATCGGGTCCTATGTCGCGCACAAGTCGGGCCACGGCCTGAACAACCAGCTGCTGCGCGCGCTGCTGGCGGACCAGGAGGCCTATGAACTGGTCACCTTCGACCGCGTCGAGGAAGCGCCCGCCGCCTTCCTGCCGCAGGCGCAGCCGGCCTTTGCCTGAGCCGCATCCCCTGCACGCCGTGCAACGAAAAGCCGACCCGCGGGTCGGCTTTCTTGTTTGTTCGGAAATTGCCGCCGGCCGCTCAGCGGTGGTGCGAGAGCAGCGTCTTGAGCGCGTCGCGCAGCGGCGAATCGGGCAAGGTGCGCGCGAGCTGGTCCAGGCTGGCAAGGCCGGTCGGCGTCATTTGCCCGCTGGTGCGCTTGCGCTCGACCGGACCGGTGTCCCAGTCCGCGTGGCGCTGCACCTCGGGCTGCACCCGCACCCGGATGGAGGTGATCTGCGAGCCGCGCTGCTGCAGCCGACCCAGCAGCGTCGGCACCACCTGCCGTACCCGCGCCGCGGCCGCGCCGTGTGCCGCCAGCAACAGCAGCACCTGGCCGTTCGCATCGACCGCGTCGCGCTTGACCCCGGCCACGGCAATGCCGGCGCGCATGCCGGGGGGCAGCAGCGACAGCACTTCGGCCTCCAGCACGGACAGCTGGCGCGCGGTCTGCATCAGCCCGGAAACCGGGCCGGACCTGGCCAGCCAGTCATTGAGCGGCTTGGCGGCAGCGGTCTGCAGGGCGTGGTGGGTGAAGCGGCGCATGGCTGCATTCTAGCAAGGGGTGGCGGGGCTGCCCGGGTCGGAAAGGATTGAAGCTGCCGCAGCCGTCCCAAACTGCTGCAAGCAGGGGGCCGGGGTCGGCCCGCGTTGGCCGGTGCGTGGCAATTGGCAGCCTTGCATGGCAAGGCCCGGCGCGTTCCGGCCGTGACCCCGGCACATGATAAACTCGGCGTTTCGCGCCAATCTATCCATTCCTCGCCCGGCCGCCGGGGAGCCCGCTTACCAGGGGCGTCAATCCGGTCCCGCGCAGGTGAAAGCAATCGATGATCACGGGCCTTCTCAAGAAAGTCTTCGGCAGCCGCAATGAGCGGCTGATCAAACAATATCGCCGCACGGTGGCGCAGATCAATGCGCTGGAGCCGAAGTTCGAGCAGCTCTCGGACGACGACCTGCGTGGCATGACCGAGACCTTCCGGCAGCGCCACGCCGGCGGCGAGTCGCTCGAAGCGCTGCTGCCCGAGGCTTTTGCCGTGTGCCGCGAGGCCAGCAAGCGCGTCATGAAGATGCGCCACTTCGACGTGCAGCTGATCGGCGGCATGGTGCTGAACGACAACAAGATCGCCGAAATGCGCACCGGCGAGGGCAAGACGCTGACCGCGACGCTGGCCGTGTACCTGAATGCCATCACCGGCAAGGGCGTGCACGTGGTGACGGTCAACGACTACCTGGCGCAGCGCGATGCCGAGTGGATGGGCCGGCTGTACAACTTCCTGGGCCTGTCGGTGGGCGTGAACCTGTCGCAGATGGCGCATGACGAGAAGCAGGCTGCGTACAACGCCGACATCACCTACGGCACCAACAACGAGTTCGGCTTCGACTACCTGCGCGACAACATGGTCTACGACCCGTCGCAGCGGGTGCAGCGGCCGCTGAACTACGCCATCGTCGATGAAGTGGACTCGATCCTGATCGACGAGGCGCGCACTCCGCTGATCATCTCCGGCCAGGCCGAGAACCAGACCGACCTGTACCAGCGCATGAACGGCATCCCCAAGCTGCTCGAGCGCCAGATCGGCGAGGAAAAGGCCGACGGCACCGGCGTGGAGAAGCCGGGCGACTACTATGTCGACGAGAAGGGCCACCAGGTCTACCTGACCGAAGCCGGCCACGAGAAGGCCGAGGAGATCCTGTCGCAACAGGGCCTGATCGGCGAAGGCGAGTCGCTGTACGCGCCGCAGAACATCACGCTGATGCACCACCTGTACGCCGCCCTGCGCGCGCACAGCCTGTTCCACCGCGACCAGCACTACGTGGTGCAGAACGACGAAGTGGTGATCGTCGATGAATTCACCGGCCGCCTGATGACGGGCCGCCGCTGGTCCGATGGCCTGCACCAGGCCGTCGAAGCCAAGGAAGGCGTGACCGTCCAGCAGGAAAACCAGACGCTGGCGACCATCACCTTCCAGAACTACTTCCGCATGTACAACAAGCTGGCCGGCATGACCGGCACGGCCGATACCGAAGCGTATGAGTTCCAGGAGATCTACGGCCTGGAAGTGGTGGTGATCCCGACCAATCGCCCGGCCCAGCGCAAGGACCAGCAGGACCAGATCTACAAGACCGGCAAGGAGCGCTACGACGCCGTGGTGCGCGATATCCGAGAATGCTACGAGCGTGGCCAGCCGGTGCTGGTGGGCACCACCTCGATCGAGACCTCGGAATACCTGTCGGGCCTGCTCGACCGCGAACAGCTGCCGCACCAGGTGCTCAATGCCAAGCAGCATGCCCGCGAAGCCGAGATCGTGGCGCAGGCCGGCCGTCCCAAGATGATCACCATTGCCACCAACATGGCCGGTCGCGGTACCGACATCGTGCTGGGCGGCAACGTGGAGAAGCAGTCGGGCTTTATCGAAGCGGACCCGAACCTGTCCGACACCGACAAGGCCGCGCGCATCCAGCAGCTCAAGGATGAATGGCAGTCGCTGCACGAGCAGGTCAAGGCTGCCGGCGGCCTGCATATCGTCGGCACCGAGCGCCATGAGTCGCGCCGTATCGACAACCAGCTGCGCGGCCGCGCCGGCCGCCAGGGCGATCCGGGTTCGTCGCGCTTCTACCTGTCGCTGGACGACCAGCTGCTGCGCATCTTTGCCGGCGACCGCGTGCGCGCCATCATGGAGCGCCTGAAGATGCCCGAAGGCGAGCCGATCGAGGCCGGCATCGTCACGCGCTCGATCGAATCGGCGCAGCGCAAGGTGGAAGGCCGCAACTTCGATATCCGCAAGCAGCTGCTGCAGTACGACGACGTCGCCAACGACCAGCGCAAGGAAATCTACAAGCTGCGCAACGACGTGCTCGAGGCCAATGACGTCGGCGAGATGGTCGCCAACCTGCGCGAGAGCGTGCTGATCGAGCTGTTCCGCGACCACGTGCCGGCCGACACCATGGAAGAGCAGTGGAATATCGCCGGCCTGGAAGCGCGCCTGCGCGAGGACTGGGGCCTGGAAGTGCCGCTGGCGCAGACCATCGAGGGCGCGCAGAGCATCGAGGACGAAGAGCTGCTCGACCTGATCATGAAGGCGGCGACCGAACGCTACGACGGCAAGGTCGCGATGGTCGGCCGCGAGTCGTTCGCCGGCTTCGAGCGCTCGGTCATGCTGCAGAGCATCGACACGCACTGGCGCGAACACCTGGCCGCGCTGGACCACCTGCGCCAGGGCATCCACCTGCGCGGCTATGCCCAGAAGGATCCCAAGCAGGAGTACAAGCGCGAGTCGTTCGAACTGTTCGCGCGCCTGCTGGACGTGATCAAGAACGAAGTCACCCGCGTGACCTTCAACGTGCAGATCCAGTCGCCGGAGGAACTGGAACAGGCTTCCGAGCAGATCGAGGAAGGCCTGTCGCACCTGGAGAACGTGCAGTACAAGCACGACGAGTTCGCCGAAGGCCGCGAGCCGGTCGAGGAAGCGCCGTCGCCGCGCACCGGCACGGCCATGGCCGCCGCCGAGCTGGCGCTGGCGGGCATGCCCAAGGTCGGCCGCAACGATCCGTGCCCGTGCGGCTCGGGCAAGAAGTTCAAGCAGTGCCACGGCAAGCTCAGCTGAGCTGAGCCGCGCCGGGTGCCCGGTATGACGTCGGTCCCGCAGCGCGGGGCGTGACGCAACAGGAAACGAACATGCCCGCCCTTCGCGGGCATGTTCGTCTGAGACAAGCAAGTCGCTGGCAGGAACATCGAGGAGTCCTACATGCCCGTCAATCTTCCGCTGCCCCAGGCAGAGAACCTGAAATCCGTCGCCGGCGTGGAGCTCGGCTGGGCCGAGGCGGGCATCCGCAAGGCCAACCGCAAGGACGTGCTGGTGGTGCGCGTGGCCGAAGGCAGCACCGTGGCCGGCGTTTTCACCAGCAACCGCTTTTGCGCCGCGCCGGTGCAGGTGTGCCGGGAGCACCTTGCTGCCGCGGACAAGTCGGGCAAGGGCATTCGCGCGCTGGTGGTCAATACCGGCAATGCCAACGCCGGCACCGGCGAGCAGGGCCTGGCCAACGCCCGCGCCACCTGCGACGCGCTGGCTGCGCAGCTGTGCATCGATGCCGGCCAGGTGCTGCCGTTCTCGACCGGCGTGATCCTCGAGCAGTTGCCGATGGACCGCCTGCTGGCCGGGCTGCCCGCCGCCATCGCCAACGCCAGGGCCGACAACTGGCTGGCCGCGGCGGAGGCGATCATGACCACCGACACGCAGCCCAAGGTCGCGTCGCGCACGGTGCAGGTCGACGGCAAGACCGTGACGCTGTCAGGCATCAGCAAGGGCGCCGGCATGATCCGGCCGAACATGGCAACCATGCTGGGCTTTATCGCCATGGACGCCGCGGTCGCGCAGCCGGTGCTGCAGGCGCTGGTGACGCACGCCGCCGATCACTCGTTCAACAGCATCACCATCGATGGCGATACCTCGACCAACGATTCGTTCGTGCTGATTGCCTCGGGCAAGTCCGGTGCCGTGGTCGACCGTGCCGAAGGCGCGGCCTTTGCAGCGCTGCGCGATGCCGTGACCGGCCTGGCGCAAGAGCTGGCGCAGATGATCGTGCGCGACGGCGAAGGCGCGACCAAGCTGATGACCATCCGCGTCGAAGGCGGCAAGGACGTGGGCGAGTGCCGCCAGATCGCCTACGCGGTCGCGCATTCGCCGCTGGTCAAGACCGCGTTCTATGCGTCGGACCCCAACCTCGGCCGCATCCTGGCCGCGGTTGGCTACGCCGGCGTGGACGACCTCGATGTCGGCCGCGTCAACCTGTGGCTGGACGATGTCTGGGTCGCACGCGACGGCGGCCGCAATCCCGACTACCGCGAGGAAGACGGCCAGCGCGTGATGAAGCAGGCCGAGATCACGGTGCGCATCGCGCTGGGCCGCGGCAATGCCGAAGCCACGGTCTGGACCTGCGACCTGTCGCATGACTACGTGTCGATCAACGCCGACTACCGTTCCTGAGCCCGCTCCATCCTGCCCGCGCACGCGGGCAGGGCGCACGAACCCATCTTCCGCCCCACCATGTCCGACCTCGCCGCCCGCCTCGACAACTTCCTCTCCCGCCTCGAACAATGGCTGCCGCCGCAACTGAACGACGCGGACTGGCAGGAGGCGGTAGCGTTCCGCTGGCGCAAGCGGCAGAGCCTGTTCGGCAATATCGGCTACCTGCAGCCGGTGCGCCAGCTGCCGCCGATCCACCTGGACGACCTGAAGAACATCGAGCGCCAGAAGGACGCCATCGTCGCCAACACGCGCCAGTTCGTGAACAAGCTGCCGGCCAACAACGTGCTGCTGACCGGCGCGCGCGGCACCGGCAAGTCGTCGCTGATCAAGGCCTGCCTGAATGCCTTCGTCAAGGACGGGCTGCGGCTGGTGGAGGTCGACAAGGATGACCTGGGCGACCTCGGCGATATCGTCGAGCTGGTCTCGGCCCGGCCCGAGCGCTTCGTCATCTTCTGCGACGACCTGTCGTTCGAGGAGGGCGAGTCGGGCTACAAGTCGCTGAAGTCGGCGCTGGACGGCTCGGTCGCGGCGCAGTCGGACAACGTGCTGATCTACGCCACGTCCAACCGCCGGCACCTGCTGCCGGAGTACATGAAGGACAACGAAACCTACCGCCACACCGACGACGGCGAGATCCATCCCGGCGAAGTGGTCGAAGAGAAGATCTCGCTGTCCGAGCGCTTCGGGCTGTGGCTGTCGTTCTACCCGCCCAAGCAGGACGAGTACCTGGCCATCGTCGGCCACTGGCTCAGGCACTTCGGCTGCACCGACGAAGACATCGCCGCCGCGCGCGGCGACGCGCTGGTGTGGGCGCTGGAGCGCGGCTCGCGCTCGGGCCGCGTGGCGTGGCAGTTTGCGCGCGACTGGGGCGGCAAGCATGGCCAGCCGTATATTGCCGACGTGCTCGCCGACGTGCCGGGGAACGACAAGGCATGAGCGCGGCCATGGACAAGCCCGCAGAGACCGCCGGCAACCCGCCGCGCAAGGTCACCGAAGTCGCCGTCGGCGTGATGGTGCAGCCGGACGGCCGCTTCCTGCTGGCGCAGCGCCCCGCAGGCAAGCCGTACGAGGGCTACTGGGAGTTCCCCGGCGGCAAGCTCGAGCCAGGCGAGAGCGTGGAAGCCGCGCTCGCCCGCGAGCTGCATGAGGAGCTGGGACTCGACATTACCGCGTGCGAGCGCTGGCATGTGCTCGAGCACGACTACCCGCACGCCTATGTGCGGCTGCATTTCTGCAAGGTCACTGCCTGGCGCGGTGACCCGGTCGGCCGCGAAGGCCAGGCCTTTTCCTGGCAGACGGTGCCCGTGACGGTCGCGCCGCTGCTGCCGGCCACCATTCCGGTGGTGGAGTGGCTGGGCGAAGAAGCGTAGGGCACAGAGCGCTGGCGGCGCACTGAGCGGTCTGTGCGGCCGAGACGACTACGTCAGTCGTCCTCGTCGCCAGGCAGGTCAGGCGAAGGCGTCTCGCCCGGCTTGCCGCCAATCACGTACTTTTCGGACGCCCAGGCGCCGAGGTCGATCTGCTTGCAGCGCTCGGAACAGAACGGGCGGAACTTGTTGTCGGGCACCCAGGCCACCTCGGTGCCGCAGGTGGGGCATTTGACGACAGCGGGCATGGCTTCAGAAATTGCAGAGTTTCAGCAGGAACGGGATATCGGCATCGACCGAGCGTGGCCGCAGGTCGCCATCCTGCTGCGTGAAGCGCACCCACAGCATGTACTTGTTCGCGCTCATTTCCGGGATGAAGGCCAGCAGCGAGTCATCCAGCCACACCTGCATCAGCTGGTAGCTGCGCCCGGACAGCATCTGCTGGTAGCTGCCGCCGGTGGCGATCACCTTGCCGCTCTGGCCGGCTTCGCGCAGCAGGCGCAGCACGATGGTGGTGCCCATGCGCAGCGACACCAGCGGGCGCGCCCACTTCAGGATATCGGCGCGACGGTCCTCCGCGGGGCGGTGCTGCCACGCGTAATAGGCCGGCAGGTCGAACTCGCAGGTGCCACCGGGAATGATGGCGCGGCTGCGGATGCTGGTCAGCCACTCGTTGTCGGTCAGCAGTTGCCCGGCCTTGCCCACGGTCTGGTTGAGCATGGCGATGCCCTGCTCGATTTCGCCGATCACGCTGTCCAGCGCTTCCTGGTCGATCTGCGGGTTGGCGCGCAGCGGCGCCAGCGCCTGGCGCTGGCGTTCCAGTTCCTTGATCAGGTCGGTCTTGAGGTCGGCGCGGCCGGCGACGTCGATGATCTCGAACAGCGTGGTCAGCGCGACATGGTGCTGCTGCGGATGATCCTGGCCGAGGAAGTATTCCAGCCGATCGAACAGGTCCTCCAGGCGCAGGAGTGTCCTGATGCGTTCGTTGAAAGGATATTCGTACAGAATCAAGTGCTATGTCCGTGCAGGGCGCCGGGCGGGCCCCGTGTGAGGAGCAGGCCCGGTGCGGAATGTGGCCCGGGGAACGCCGGAAGGGGCTGGGTGGACTGTGTCGGAGTGATCCGCGGTGTCCAATGCCCGCAGTATGCGGCGATTTCCCGGCATGTTCCAGCGCATTCTATGCGAGACCCGGGCCGAGGACAATGTCGGACGCGCGTTCGCCGCGTGCCGCCGGGCCGGGCCCGCACATCATGCGCCGGCTTCGGGATGGACCTTTCCGGACGCCGACAGTTCGCGGTAATAGCGGTCGAGGCGGTCCACCTGCGCCACCAGCGCATCCACCGGGCCGTCGTTGTCGATGACGTCGTCGGCACATGCCAGCCGCGCGCGCCGCGTGGCCTGCCTGGCCATGATCGCCTGCACCTGTTCACGGCTGAAGCCGTTGCGCGCCATCACGCGCGCCACCTGGGTGGCTTCGGTGCAGTCGACCACCAGCACGCGGCCCACGCGCTCGCGCCATGAGCCGGACTCGACCAGCAGCGGCACCACGTAGATCAGGTAAGGATGCTCGCCGGCGTCGCGGACCGCCTGGGCATGCTCGTTGGTCAGCGCGCGGATCAGCGGATGGGTGATGCCTTCGAGGCGCGCCTTGGCGGCCGGGTCGGCGAACACCAGCGCGCGCATCGCGTCGCGGTCCATGGCGCCGTCGGGGCGCAGGCATTCAGTCCCGAAGGCTTCGACCAGCGCCGGGATGGCACGCCCGCCCGGGGCGGTGATCTGGTGGGCGAGCAGGTCGGTATCGATGATCGCGGCGCCGCGCGCGGCGAACATGTCGGCCACGCGGGTCTTGCCGCTGCCGATGCCGCCGGTCAGTCCGATTTCCAGCATGTGGGGATGCCGTGAAGGCCAGTTGTCGATGTTGCCGTCACGATACCAGCTTCAAGGCAGCAAGGTCAGCGGCAGCACGCCGGAGCCGAACACCAGCACCACCAGGCCCGCCAGCGCGATAAAGGGGCCGAAAGGGAAGGGCGTGTCGCGATCCTGCCGGCGCAGTGCGATGCTGGCCAGCCCGAACGCCACACCGGCCACCGATGACAGCAGCACCAGCGCCGGCAGCGCCTGCCAGCCAAACCACGCCCCGAGTGCCGCCATCAGCTTGAAGTCGCCGAAACCCATGCCCTCCTTGCCACGCACCAGCCGGAACAGCCAGTACGCCGTCCACAGCACCAGGTAGCCGGCGGCGGCGCCGATCACGGCGTCGGCCAGCGGCACGAACAACCCGCCCAGGTTCAGCACCAGTCCCAGCCACAGCAGCGGCAGCGTGATCTGGTCCGGCAGCAACTGGGTATCGGCATCGATCAGGGTCAGCGCCAGCAGCGCCCAGACCAGCACCAGTGCCGCCAAGGCCTGCACGCCAGGGCCGAAGCGCCACGCCACCAGCGCGCTCAGCACGCCGCAGGCCAGCTCCACCAGCGGATAGCGTGCGCTGATCCGGGCCTTGCAGGCCGAGCAGCGCCCGCGCAGCGCCAGCCAGCTCAGCACCGGCACGTTTTCCCAGGGCGCGATCGCGTGGCCGCAGTGCGGACAGGCCGAGCGCGGCACCATCAGGTTGTAGCGGGCGGGGTAGGGCAGCGGATCGCCGCGCAGCTCGGCGATATAGTTGGCTTCCTCGCGCTCCATCATGCGCGGCAGCCGGTGGATCACCACGTTGAGGAAACTGCCCACCACCAGGCCGAGCACGGCCGTCACCGCCACCATGAAGGCAGGCGGCAGCACCGCCAGCGCCTGCAGCAATTGATCGCTGCCTGCGGGAAACGGCGAAACGGAATACGCCAGCGCCATTGCCTACACCACCTGTCCCAGCTTGAAGATCGGCAGGTACATCGCCACCACCATGCCGCCGATCAGCACGCCCAGCACCACGATGATGATCGGCTCGATCAGGCTGGAGATGGCGGCCACCGCGTCGTCGACCTCGCGCTCGTAGAACTCGGCCACCTTCAGCAGCATGTTGTCGAGCGCGCCGGATTCTTCACCGATCTGCGTCATCTGCAGCACCATGTTGTCGAACACGTGCGTGGCCTGCATGGCGTTGGTCAGGCTGGTACCGATGCGCACCGACTGTTCGATCTCGCGCGTGGCGTCGTAGTAGACCCAGTTGCCGGCGGCGCCCGCCACCGACTCCATCGACTCCACCAGCGGCGTGCCGGCGGCGAACATGGTCGCCAGCGTACGCGTCCAGCGTGCGATCACCGCCTTGCGGAACAGGCTGCCGAAGATCGGCAGCTTCAGCAGCGCGCGGTCGGACCAGCGCTGCACCTTCTCTGACTTCTTGCGTGCCCGCAGGTAGAGCGTGATGCCGGCCACCGGCGTACCGATGACCAGGTACCAGTACTGCACGAAAAAGTCCGAGATCGCGATCACCAGCAGCGTTGGCGCGGGCAGGTTGGCGCCGAAGCTGGAGAACACGCCCTTGAACGCCGGGATCACGAACAGCATCAGGATCACGGTGACGGCAAAGGCCACCGTCAGCACCGCGATCGGGTAGATCATCGCCGACTTGATCTGGCCCTTCAGCGCGATGGTCTTTTCCATGTAGAGCGACAGGCGCTCCAGCAGCGCGTCCAGGATACCGCCCTGTTCGCCCGCATCGATCAGGTTGCAGTAGAGCGTGTCGAAGTACTTCGGCTGTCGCCGGAATGCCGCCGCCATGCTGCTGCCCGATTCGATATCGAAGCGGATCTCGGACAGCAGCTGGGTAAAGTTGGGATTGGCGTGCCCGCGCGCGATGATGTCGATCGACTGCAGCAGCGGAATCCCGGCCTTTAGCATGGTCGACAGCTGGCGGGTGAAGTAGGCGATGTCCTTCTCGGTGATCTTGCGCCCGCGTGCGGCCTTGCGCTTCTTGAGCTTGACGATGGTCAGGCCTTGCTTGCGCAGCGTGGCGGTGACCTCGGCCTGGCTCTCCGCACGCAGCTCGCCGGTGAAGGTCTTGCCCTTGCGGTCCTTGCCTTCCCATTCGAAGATGTACTGGGTGGGGGCCTTGCGCCCCTTGCCTGATTTTGCCCGTGACGGTGCTGCCGTCCGGGCGCCCGCCGCTGGTGCGCGCGTCGCCATGTTGTTGACCCCCGGTGTCAATGACGTTTCTGGTACGTCTTGTATTTACGTTGTTTTGCGTCGTGACCTGACTGCCTTGCTACGTATTCGTGGTCGCCAGCACCTCTTCGAGTGACGTGACGCCCGCTCTGACCTTGAGCAGCCCAGCCTCGCGCAACGATAGCACGCCGTCCTTGCGCGCCTGCTCGGCGATCTGCAGCGCGGTGCCGTGCGACAGGATGATCTGCTGCATCGCCTCGGTGATCGGCATGACCTGGTAGATGCCGCAGCGGCCCTTGTAGCCGCTGCCGTTGCAGCGCTCGCACCCGACCGGGTGGTAGGGCTGCCAGCTGCCGTCCAGATCAGGTTCGCGGAAGCCCGCATCCAGCAGCGTCTCGCGCGGCAGCTCGCCGGGGCGCTTGCAGGTGCACAGCCGCCGCGCCAGCCGCTGCGCGGTGATCAGCAGCACGCTGGAGGCGATGTTGAACGGCGCCACGCCCATGTTCATCAGCCGCGTCAGCGTGGTGGGCGCGTCGTTGGTGTGCAGCGTCGACAGCACCAGGTGGCCGGTCTGCGCGGCCTTGATCGAGATATCGGCGGTCTCCAGGTCGCGGATTTCGCCGACCATGATGACGTCCGGATCCTGCCGCAGGAACGAGCGCAGCGCCGCGGCAAAGGTCAGGCCGGCCTTGTCGTTGACATTGACCTGGTTGATGCCGGGCAGCTGGATTTCGGCCGGGTCCTCGGCGGTCGAGATATTGATGTCGCCCTGGTTCAGCAGGTTCAGGAAGGTGTACAGCGACACCGTCTTGCCGCTGCCGGTGGGGCCGGTCACCAGCACCATGCCGTACGGGCGCTTGATCACGTCCAGCAGCAGCGCCTTCTGCTGCGGCTCGTAGCCGAGCTGGTCGATATCGAGCTTGTCGGACGACGATTCCAGGATCCGCATCACGATCTTCTCGCCGAACAGCGTGGGCAGCGTCGAGACGCGGAAATCGACGGCCTTCTCGACGGTTTCCCTGGCGTCCTTGTCCTTGGGATCCTTCGCGTCCTTGCCGTCCTTGCCGTCCTTGTTGTCCTTCGTATCCTTGGGCAGCGCGATCAGCAGCTTCATGCGGCCGTCCTGCGGCACGCGCTTTTCAGAAATATCCAGCCGGGACAGCACCTTGATGCGGGTGGCGATCTTGTCGCGAATATCCAGCGGCGGCCTTGCCACCTCCTGCAGCACGCCGTCCACGCGGAAGCGGACCCGGTAGAAGGTCTCGAACGGCTCGAAATGCAGGTCGGATGCGCCGCGGTGGAAGGCTTCGGTCAGCAGCTTCTGCAGGAAGCGCACCACGGGGGCGTCGTCGATGGCATCGGCGGCAGTGCGGTTGCGCTGCGCGCCGGCGGCCGCCACCGGGTCGTATTCGATCATCTTGCGCTCGGCCTGCACCGGCGAGATGTTCTTGAGCGTGCCCAGCGCCTCGCCGGCGGAGCGCACGTACTTCATCAGCTTGTCGTGCTCGACCACCACCGCTTCGACCGGCAGCTTGTACTTTTCCTTGATCGCGTCCAGCCCGGCCTGGTTGGACGGATCGGACAGCCCCAGCACCAACCGGTTTTCGCGCCGGCCCAGCGGCAGCAGGCGGTGCGCATGGAATTCGCGGTTGCCCGCCAGCCCCGGCGGCACCTTGGTCAGGTTGTACTGGTTGAGGTCCAGCAACGGCAGCTGGTACTTGTCCGCCGCGAACAGAGCCAGGTCGTGCGCGCTCATGGTGCCGCTGCCGACGATCTCATCGATCAGCTGCGACTGCTTTTCACGGGCGGCCTGCTCCAGCTGAGCAAGCAGGGCGGGCGCGATACGCCGGCTCTGGGCCAGGGCAAGACCGAGTGTCATGACAGGTGCGCAGTGGTTGGACAGTGGCCGCCGGCCACGGACGGACGAGACGGTTCCACGTCCTAGGATCGGGGCAGTTTGCCGCTGGGGTCACTTTTTGTAAAGGCGACTGCGGGACGTGTTGGCGTTTGCGCGACACGGGCGCAACCCTACTTGCGCGGGGGCAGGGGTGGCCATGAGGATCGGGAGGGCAGAAAGACAAAAAGCCGAATCAACTTTCGTTGATTCGGCTTTTTTAATCTGGTCGGGGTGAGAGGATTCGAACCTCCGGCCTCTACGTCCCGAACGTAGCGCTCTACCAGGCTAAGCTACACCCCGATTTGTTTTTGCTTGCCGTCGCTGGGCGTCAGCAGCAAAGAAGGTAACTATAACAGCGTTTTTGCTGAAATGGAAGAGGGTGGGGAATCCCTTACGACTGCCGCTGCAGCGAGAACGCGCAGAGCTGGATCAGCGTTTCCTTCAGCGCGGAATCCGGGAACTGCTGCGCAGCCCGCTCGGCGGCTTCCGCTTCCTGGCGCGCGGCCTCGAAGGTGACCTCGAGCGCGCCGCTGGCGTGGATGGCCGCGAAGACCGCGTCGAAGTGCTCGGTGCCGCCCTGCACGATGGCGTCGCGCGCCAGCTGGCGCTGCTCCGCGGTGCCGTGCTCCAGCAGGTGCAGCAGCGGCAGCGTGGGTTTGCCTTCGCGCAGGTCGTCGCCGGCGTTCTTGCCCATCTGCTCGGCGCTGGCCGTGTAGTCCAGCATGTCGTCGATCAGCTGGAAGGCGGTGCCGATGCGGCGGCCGTATTCGGCGGCGGCTTCTTCCATCTGCGCGTCGGCGCCGGCCAGCACCGCGCCCAGCTGGGCGGCGGCCTCGAACAGCTTGGCGGTCTTGTAGCGGATTACCTGCAGGTAGCGCTCGACGGTGACGTCGGGGTCGTGCATGTTCAGCAGCTGCAGCACCTCGCCCTCGGCGATCACGTTGGTCGCGTTGGACAGGATCTCCATGATGCGCATGCTGCCGGCATCGACCATCATCTGGAACGCGCGCGAGTAGAGGAAGTCGCCGACCAGCACGCTGGCGGCATTGCCGAACACCGCGTTGGCGGTGTCGCGGCCGCGGCGCAGCTCGGATTCGTCGACGACGTCGTCGTGCAGCAGCGTGGCGGTGTGGATGAATTCGACGACGGCGGCCAGCTCGTGGTGGCGGTTGCCGTCATAGCCCAGCGCGCGCGCCGTCAGCAGCAGGATCACCGGGCGCAGGCGCTTGCCGCCGGCACCGATGATGTATTCGCCGATCTGTTCGATCAGGGGGACTTCGGAAGACAGCCGCTGGCGGATGACAGCATCAACCGCGCGCATGTCTGCAGCGACCGGGGCAAGCAAGGCAGTGGCGGAAGGCTGGGACAAGATGATCACCGTTACGCAAAACCGGACGATTATATGCGATGCACGCGGCGTTCTACGCATGCCCCGCATTCTTGCCGCGGCTGGGCAGGCAGGCGGCTCAGGGTATGCGCGCAGCGGCGTCGGTGACCGGCACCACTATAATGCGGACATGGACAAGCCCGTACCCCGCCGCCAGCTGCGCCGCACCGCGTGGTGGGTGGCGTTTGCCGCACTGGCGGGATTCCTTCTCGCCGATCTGACCTGAGCGGGGCTGCCGCCGATTGTGCCGGCCGCGCCGCTCACAGGCTATGTGCCTGTTTTCTTTGCAGTTTTCCCCGATCTCGTTTAGAATTCCCGGTTTCCTCCGGTAGTCGCTCGCCTTGCGGGTCCTTGCCGGCGGGAGATAACCGGGCCGCATCGCGCGGTTTCGGCGTTTTATTCACATCCGAGAGGTTCGACAATGTACGCGGTCGTAAAAACCGGCGGCAAGCAATACAAGGTTGCTGCTGGCGAAAAACTGAAAGTAGAACAGATACCGGCAGACATTGGCGCAGAAATCACGCTCGACCAGGTGCTCGCAGTGGGCGCCGGCGACCAAATCAAGTTTGGTACGCCGCTGGTTAGCGGGGCTTCCGTCAAGGCTACCGTTATCTCCCAGGGTCGTCACGACAAGGTGAAGATCTTCAAGATGCGCCGTCGCAAGCACTACCAGAAGCGTCAGGGCCATCGTCAGAATTACACCGAACTGCGCATCGAAGCGATCGTTGCCTGATCGATCGAGCGTAATCCGGTAAAGCGACAGGAGTAAGACATGGCACAGAAAAAAGGCGGCGGTTCCACGCGGAACGGCCGTGATTCCGAATCGAAGCGTCTGGGCGTGAAGGTGTTTGGTGGCCAGGCCATCAACGCCGGCGGCATCATCATCCGCCAGCGCGGTACCCGCGTGCATGCCGGCGACAACGTCGGCGTGGGCAAGGACCACACGCTGTTCGCCCTGGTTGACGGCCACGTGCAGTTCGCCGTCAAGGGCCCTGCCAAGAAGCAGCAAGTCAGCGTCGTCCCGGCGGCCTGATAACAGCCTTTGCAGGATGAAAGGCCCCGCAACGCTTGCGGGGCTTTTTCTTTTCTGGCGAAGTAAACTACGCCGGCCTCCCCGATCAGCCGATCCCTGCCGATCCATCACGGAAAACCCATCATGAAGTTCATCGACGAAGCCCGAATCGAAGCCATCGCCGGCAACGGCGGCAATGGCAGCGCCTCGTTCCGGCGCGAGAAGTTTGTGCCCTTCGGCGGCCCGGATGGTGGCGACGGCGGCCGCGGCGGCAGCGTGTTCGCGCAGGCGGACCGCAATATCAATACCCTGATCGACTTCCGCTACGCCAAGAAGCACGTGGCCAGGAACGGCGAGAACGGCCGTGGCTCCGACTGCTATGGCGCGGCTGGCGAAGACATCACGCTGCGCATGCCGGTCGGCACGCTGATCACGGACATGGACACCGGCGAGGTCATCGCCGACCTGACCGAGCACGGCCAGCGCGTGTGCCTGGCCGAAGGCGGCATGGGCGGCTGGGGCAACCTGCATTTCAAGTCCAGTACCAACCGCGCGCCGCGCCAGCAGGTGGACGGCAAGCCGGGCGAGCGCCGCATGCTCAAGCTCGAGCTGAAGGTGCTGGCCGACGTCGGCCTGCTGGGCATGCCCAATGCCGGCAAGTCGACCTTCATTTCGCATATTTCCAACGCGCGCCCCAAGGTGGCGGACTATCCGTTCACCACGCTGCATCCCAACCTGGGCGTGGTGCGCGTGGACCATGAGCAGTCGTTCGTGGTCGCCGACATTCCGGGCCTGATCGAAGGCGCGGCCGAGGGCGCGGGCCTGGGCCACCAGTTCCTGCGCCACCTGCAGCGCACCGGCCTGCTGCTGCATATCGTCGACCTGGCGCCGTTTGACGAGGCGGTCGACCCGGTCGCCGAGGCCAAGGCCATCGTCAACGAGCTGAAGAAGTACGACGAGGACTTGCACGACAAGCCGCGCTGGCTGGTGCTGAACAAGCTCGACATGGTGCCCGAGGACGAGCGTGCCGCGCGGGTCAAGGACTTCCTCAAGCGCTACAAGTGGAAGGGCCCGGTGTTCCAGATCTCTGCGCTGACCGGCGAGGGCTGCCGTGAGCTGATCTACGCGATCAAGGACCACCTGGCGGCGATCAAGGCCGAAGAGGCCGCAGCGCTGGCCGAACCGGACATCCGTCTCGACGATCGGTTGCACAATGTCGACCAGGACGAGCGCGAGGCATAAGCAACACCAACGGTCTGAAAAAACGAATTCCGGAGACAGGATTCCCGCCATGCAATCGGTCATCGCGCAGGCAAAGCGCCTCGTCGTCAAAGTCGGCTCCAGCCTGGTCACCAACGATGGCAAGGGGCTGGACCACGACGCCATCGCCCGCTGGGCATCGCAGATCGCCAGGCTGCGCGTGGCGGGCAAGGAAGTGGTGCTGGTCAGCTCCGGCGCCATCGCCGAAGGCATGCAGCGCCTGGGCTGGGTGCGCCGGCCAAAGGAAATCCACGAGCTGCAGGCCGCCGCCGCCGTCGGCCAGATGGGCCTGGCGCAGGTCTATGAAAGCCAGTTCACGCGCTACGGCATCCGCACCGCACAGGTGCTGCTGACCCACGCCGACCTGGCCGACCGCGAGCGCTACCTGAATGCGCGTTCCACGCTGCTGACGCTGCTGTCGCTGGGCGTGGTGCCGATCATCAACGAGAACGACACCGTGGTCACCGACGAAATCAAGTTCGGCGACAACGACACGCTCGGCGCGCTGGTCACCAACCTGATCGAGGGCGACGCGCTGGTGATCCTCACCGACCAGCGCGGCCTGTACACCGCCGATCCGCGCAAGGATCCGGCGGCGCAGTTCGTGGATGAAGCCATGGCCGGCACGCCCGAACTGGAAGCCATGGCCGGTGGCGCCGGCACCTCGATCGGGCGCGGCGGCATGCTGACCAAGATCCTGGCGGCCAAGCGCGCCGCCAAGTCCGGCGCACACACCATCATCGCCTCCGGGCGCGAGGCCAACGTGCTCGAGCGGCTGGCCGCGGGCGAGGCCATCGGCACCCAGTTGCTGGCGCCGACCGGCCGGCTTACCGCGCGCAAGCAGTGGATGGCCGACCACCTGCAGCTGCGCGGGCGCGTGGTGATCGACAACGGCGCGGTCGAGAAGCTGACCGGCGGCGGCAAGTCGCTGCTGCCGATCGGCGTGGTCGAGGTGCAGGGCGAATTCGCCCGCGGCGAGGTGATCGCCTGCGTCGACCCGCAGGGCAGGGAAGTGGCGCGCGGCATCACCAACTATTCGAGCGCCGAGGCGCGGCTGATCGCGCGCAAGCCTTCGTCGGAGATCGAGTCGGTGCTGGGCCACCTGAACGAGCCTGAGCTGATCCACCGCGACAACCTCGTGCTGGTCTGAGCGGCGACCGAAAACAGCTAAACAAAAACGGCGGAACTGCCAGGCAGTCCCGCCGTTTTTTTATCCCGATGCCGCCCGGCTCAGCGTCCGCTGGGCGCACGCGATTGCAGTTCGCGCACCATGTCCTCCGGCTTGCCGGCCACCGTGCGGCCTTCGCAGAAGAATTCGATGGCCAGCGTGGCAGCGTAGGCGTTGCGCACGCCGGTTTCCATGCGATGCCAGGTCTCGCCGTAGCCGCTGGTGTTAGGCACCCATTCGGTGGCGCCCTTGGGCAGCGTGGCGTAGAGCTTGCGCTCGAACGCATCGCAGCGCATGCCTTCGAAGGTCACGTTGCGGGCGCCGCTCTGGCTGGTGGTGACCACGGTGTAGCGCACCACATTGTCCTTGCCCACCGAGACCGACTTGCTGTCCACCGCAAACGACAGCGTGCCGGTGCCGGACACCGAGAACGGCACCAGGTTGGCATCCTGCGGCGGCGCCGGCAGCATCGCCTTGGCTTCCTCGAAGGTCTTGGGCGCGAAGGGGCTGAGCCAGGTGCTTTCTTCTTCCGCCATCTCCTTGCCGGTGGTCTTGCAGCCCGCCAGCGCCAGGGTGGCGGCGGCAAGCAGCAGGCCGGCAGCGGTCAGGCCGCCGCGGCGGCCCGGGCCGGTGCAACTAGTCATCAGTACTCCGTGAGTTGGTAACCGGCGCGGCCGGCGAAACAGTCCCTTGCGCGGCGACTTGCGCCGTCGCGCTGCCACCATCGGCACCGGCGGGCTTTGCCGGCTGGCCGGCGACCGCGGGCGGAACGCCGCGATGCCCGCCGCCATGGCGGCCGTGCGCATGCGTGCCATAGGGGCTCAGCGGCGCGCGCGGATGCCGGTTCAGGAAGCGCGACAGCTCCGTCAGCGCCATCTGGTAGACATCGCGCTTGAATTCGATCACCGCATCCAGCGGCACCCAGTAGTGGCTCCAGCGCCAGGCGTCGAACTCCGGATGGTCGGTTGCCCGCAGGTGAATATCGCAGTCCCTGCCCGCCATGCGGAGCAGGAACCAGATTTGTTTCTGGCCCCTGTAGTGGCCGCGGATCTCGCGGCGGATGAACTTGTCCGGCACCTCGTAACGCAGCCAGTCGCGCGTGCGACCTACGATCCTGACGTGCTCCGGAAGCAGGCCGGTTTCCTCATGCAGTTCGCGGTACATGGCCTGTTCCGGCGTTTCGCCGTACTTGATGCCGCCTTGCGGAAACTGCCAGGAGTGTTCGCCGATGCGCTTGCCCCAGAAAACCTCGTTGCGTGCGTTGAGGAGGATGATGCCGACGTTCGGGCGAAAGCCTTCACGATCGAGCATGACTGCACCTCGAATCCTTTAGAATTACGCTGATTATAAAGGAAGCGCGCAGCCGGGCTCTGGCGGGGGGATGCTGGTTTTCCCGAGCAGAAGGGCAGTTTCAGGCGCGTGCGCGACAAATCAGTGCCGCCGCTCCCGGAATTGGCCGGGCAGGCGTTGCGGCCTCGAGAGAAAGCTACGGATGAAAGCCTCGCAATTCTTCATTTCCACCCTCAAGGAAGCGCCCGCCGACGCGGAAATCGTGTCGCACAAACTGATGATGCGCGCCGGCATGATCAAGAAGCTGGGCGCCGGCATCTACACCTACATGCCGATCGGCCTGCGCGTGATCCGCAAGGTGGAGAACATCGTGCGCGAGGAAATGAACCGCGCCGGCGCGGTGGAAATGTCCATGCCGGTGATCCAGCCGGCCGAGCTGTGGCAGGAGACCGGCCGCTGGGACAAGATGGGCCCCGAGCTGCTGCGCCTGAAGGACCGCCATGAGCGCGACTTCGCCGTGCAGCCGACCTCGGAAGAGGTGGTGACCGACATCGCCCGCAGCGAGATCCGCAGCTACAAGCAGCTGCCGCTCAATTTCTACCAGATCCAGACCAAGTTCCGCGACGAGCGCCGGCCGCGCTTCGGCATCATGCGCGGCCGCGAGTTCACCATGAAGGACGCCTATTCCTTCGACCGCGACACCGACGGCCTGCGCAAGTCGTACGAGAACATGTACGACGCCTACGTGCGCATCTTCAGCCGCTTCGGGCTGGAGTTCCGCGCGGTGGCGGCCGACAACGGTGCCATCGGCGGTTCGGGTTCGCATGAGTTCCACGTGATCGCCGATACCGGCGAAGACGCCATCGTCTACTGCCCGACCTCGGCCTACGCCGCCAACATGGAGGCCGCCGAGGCGCTGCCGCTGCTGGCGGAGCGCGCCGCCCCAAAGCAAGACCTGGTCAAGACCTTCACCCCGGAGAAGGTCAAGTGCGAGCAGGTGGCCGAATTCCTGAACATCCCGCTGGAGACCAACGTCAAGTCGATCGTGCTGGCCACGGACAGCGAGGCCGGCGCCCAGATCTGGCTGCTGCTGATCCGCGCCGACCATGAGCTGAACGAGGTCAAGGCCTCCAAGGTGCCGGGGCTGGCCGACTTCCGCTTTGCCACCGAGAACGAGATCGTCGACGCCTTCGGCTCGCCCCCGGGCTATCTCGGCCCGATCGACATGAAGAAGCCGGTCAAGGTGGTCGCCGACCGCACCGTCGCCAACATGAGCGACTTTGTCTGCGGCGCCAACTACCGCGACTATCACTTCACCGGCGTCAACTGGGGCCGCGACCTGCCCGAGCCGATCGTGGCCGACCTGCGCAACGTGGTGGCGGGCGATGCCTCGCCGGACGGCCAGGGCACGCTGGAGATCTGCCGCGGCATCGAGGTGGGCCACGTGTTCATGCTGGGCACGCGTTACTCGGAATCGATGAACGCCACCTTCCTCGACGAGAACGGCAAGACCCAGCCGATGCAGATGGGCTGCTACGGCATCGGCGTCACCCGTATCCTGGGCGCGGCGATCGAGCAGAACTTCGATGAGCGCGGCATCATCTGGCCGGCGGCGATCGCGCCGTTCGAGGTGGTGATCTGCCCGGTGGGCTACGACCGCTCCGAGGCCGTCAAGGCCGAGGCCGACCGTATCCACGCCGAGCTGCTGGCTGCCGGCGTCGACGTCATCATCGACGACCGCGGCGAGCGTCCGGGCGTGATGTTCGCCGACTGGGAACTGATCGGCGTGCCGCACCGCGTGGTGGTGGGCGACCGCGGCCTGAAGGAAGGCAAGGTCGAGTACCAGGGCCGGCGTGACGCACAGGCCACCGCGGTCAGCGTGGCCGACGTGGTCAGCCACGTGCGCAACCAGCTGGCGAACTGAGCCCGATGCGCGCCGCCCGCGCAATGCCCGCCGCCCGCCGCCTTGCCGGCGGGCTGCTGCTGGCGCTGGCCGCGGCGGCAGTGCATGCCGGCGCGCAGAAGGAAGAAGACCTGGCAGATTCCGTGCGCGGCGCGCTGGCCGCGGCGATTGCAGACGACCGGCCCACGCGGCCGGTCTTTGCATCCGGCGGCGAGCGCCTGGCTTACCTGAAGTGGCTGGGCGAAATGTCTTCGCGCCTGGCCACGCGCATCCCCGAGCCGCAGGTGCGCGTGGAACTGATCGAAGTCGCCTACTACGAGGCCAAGCGTGCCGGGCTGGAGCCCGCGCTGGTGCTGGGCCTGGTCCAGGTCGAGAGCAATTTCCGCAAGTACGCGATCAGCTCGGCCGGCGCGCGCGGGCTGATGCAGGTGATGCCGTTCTGGGTCCGCGCCATCGGCGACAACGACCCGCGCAAGCTGTTCCACCTGCAGAGCAATCTGCGCTACGGCTGCACCATCCTGCGCTACTACCTCGACCGCGAGCAGGGCGACCTGTACCTGGCGCTGGGCCGCTACAACGGCAGCCGCGGCCGCCCCGAGTATCCCAATGCCGTGCTGGCGGCGTGGAAGCGCTGGCAGTACTCCGAAGCCTCGGTCACCGTCGCCGGCGATCCGGACAATGCACCCGCACGCGCCCCGCGTGCGCTGCCGTCCGACCCGCCCGAACGCAACCCTTTCTCGCCGCGCCGCGTCGCCAACCCGTCATGATCCGCGAAGCATCCGTTGCCGGCGGCAAGGCCGGCTATACCGAATCCTCGCCCGAGCTGGAGCAATGGCTGGCGCGGCATGTCGCGCAGGGCTTTGGTGCCGATGCGCTGGTGCTGTCGATGCTGCGTTCGGGCTATGACGACGCCTTTGCGCGCCGGGCCGTGGCGGCGGCGTTCGGTGGCGGCATCGCGCCGGCCAGCCGGGACAAGCAGGCGCCGGCACGCGCAGCAGCCCCGCAGGCCAAGGCCGTGGCAGGGGCCGCGTCCGGTCCCTCGGCACGCCCGGCGGCTTATGTGGCCGACGGCGGCGACCGCCAGGTGCCGATCCTGTTCCGGCTCGCCTCGCCGCAGATCCGGCTGTACCAGCAGCTGCTGAGCGCCGAAGAATGCGACGCGCTGGTGGCGCTGTCGCGCGGCCGGCTGGCACGCTCGCCGGTGGTCAATCCCGACACCGGCGACGAGAACCTGATCGACGCCCGCACCAGCATGGGCGCCATGTTCCAGGTGGGCGAGCATGCGCTGATCGAACGCATCGAGGCGCGCATCGCCGCGGTCACCGGCGTGCCGGCCGAGCACGGCGAAGGCTTGCAGATCCTCAACTACAAGCCCGGTGGCGAATACCAGCCGCATTTCGATTTCTTCAATCCGCAACGGCCGGGCGAGGCACGCCAGCTGACCGTTGGCGGCCAGCGCATCGCCACGCTGGTGATCTACCTGAACACACCCGAGGCCGGCGGCGCCACCGCGTTCCCGCGCGTGGGGCTGGAAGTGGCGCCGGTAAAGGGCAACGCGGTCTACTTCAGCTACCTGCTGCCGGACGGCGCCCTGGACGAGCGCACGCTGCATGCCGGTCTGCCGGTGGCGGCGGGCGAGAAGTGGATTGCGACCAAGTGGCTGCGCGAGCGGCCATATCGCAGCGAAGGCTGACCGCGCCGGTCCTGTATCGGCAATTTGCTGAAAAAGTGTACCGGTACTGTACCGCTGACTGACCGTAGACTGATTCCCTGAACGCCCCTGGAGTCAGTCATGGAAGTATCCCAACTCGCCGCCGGCACCGGTGTCTTTGCCGCTTTTGCCGGTTTTGCGCTGGTGTCGTCGATCACGCCCGGTCCGAATAACACGATGCTGCTGGCTTCCGGCGTGAACTTCGGGTTCTTGCGCACGGTGCCGCACCTGCTCGGCGTCAGCATCGGCTTTGCGCTGATGGTGGGGCTGGTCGGGCTGGGGCTGGGGTCCCTGTTCCACGCCTTCCCGTGGACCTGGCAGGTGCTGCGCGTGGTGGCGACGGTCTACCTGGTCTGGCTGGCGTGGAAGCTCGCCACGGCCGGCGGCGTGCAGGACCGGCAGGTGGCGCGGCCGATGGGCTTCTGGGCCGCGGCGGCGTTCCAGTGGGTCAATCCCAAGGCGTGGGTGATGGCCGTGGGCGCGTGCAGCACCTATGTGCTGCACGGCAACCTGTGGCTCAACGTGCTGCTGCTGGCCGGGATCTTCGGGGTGGTGAACCTGCCCAGCGTGGCGATGTGGGCGTTATGCGGCTCGGCGCTGCGGCGCTGGCTGGCAAGGCCGCGGGTGCTGCGCGCGTTCAATATCGGGATGGCGGTGTTGCTGCTGGCGTCGCTGTGGCCGATTTTGGGGTCGCACCAGGCGTAAACGATGTGACCTCGCGTCACGAACGGATTGCGTGCTCCCTCTCCCGCTTGCGGGAGAGGGGAGAAAACCATCAGGACAGCAAAATCAAACCAGCGCCCGGATCGCGCCCAGATTCCGCCAATACCCCTTGGCATCCATCCCGCACCCGAACACATAGCGATCCGGCACCGCAAAGCCGCAGAAGTCCGGATGCATGGGCTTGGGTTTGCTCAGCGTCTTCTCGCAGAGCACCGCGGCGTGGAATTCCCTGGCGCCCATGTCCATGATGCGCTCGCGGATCGCGGCCATGGTCTCGCCTTCATCCAGGATGTCGTCCAGCACCAGCACCACGCGGTCCTTGACCGATTCGCGCGGGGCCACGCGCCACTGCATCTCGCCGCCAACGGTCTTGTTGTTGTAGCGCGAGAGGTGGATGTAGTCGAACTCCAGCGGGAACGCCAGCTTGGGCAGCAGCATGCCGGTGAACACCACCGCGCCGCCCATCACGGACAGCACCAGCGGGAAGGCATCGCCCATCTTGGCGGTGATCTCGGCGGCCATGCGGTCCAGCGAGGCCTGGACTTCCTCGGCCGAGACGATTTCTTCGGAGTTGGCCCACAGTTCGCGGGCCTGTACGGCGCTCATCATGATGTCGTTCCTGTTCTCTTGCCCGGGCTCAACGATTGAAGAGGCCCTTCATGCCGCCCTTCATCGCGCCCATCTGGCGCATCATCTTCATCATGCCGCCACCCTTGAGCTTTTTCATCATGGATTGCATCTGGTCGAACTGGTTCAGCAGGCGGTTGACTTCCTGAACCGGCACGCCGGCACCGGCGGCAATGCGGCGCTTGCGGCTGGCCTTGATCAGGTCGGGCTTGGCGCGCTCGGCCGGCGTCATGCTGTTGATGATGCCTTCCATGCGGGCCACCTGCTTCTCGGCCTGGTCCATGTTGGCGCCCTGCGCCTGCTGGGCGAACTGCGCCGGCAGCTTGTCGACCAGGCTGGCCATGCCGCCCATCTTCTTCATCTGGCCGATCTGCGCCTTGAAGTCTTCCAGGTCGAAATCGCCGGTCTTCTTGATCTTCTTGGCCAGCTTCTCGGCCGCTTCCATGTCGACACCGCGCTGGGCTTCCTCGACCAGCGCCATGATGTCGCCCATGCCCAGGATGCGCTGGGCCATGCGGTCGGGGAAGAACGGCTCGAGCCCGTCCAGCTTTTCGCCGACGCCGACGAACTTGATCGGGCGGCCGGTGATATGGCGCACCGACAGCGCGGCACCGCCGCGCGCGTCGCCATCCAGCTTGGTCAGCACCACGCCGGTCAGCGGCAGGGTGTCGTTGAAGGCCTTGGCGGTGTTGACCGCGTCCTGGCCGAGCATGGCGTCGACCACGAACAGCGTCTCAGCCGGCTTCAGCTCGGCGTGCAGCGCGGCGATTTCCTGCATCATCGCCTCGTCGATACCCAGGCGGCCGGCCGTATCGACGATCAGAACGTCGTGGTAATGCTTGCGCGCCCAGTCCACCGCGGCGCGGGCGATCTCGACCGGCTTCTGGTCCGGCTGCGACGGGAAGAAGTCAGCACCGACCTGCTCGGAAACGGTCTTCAGCTGGGCGATGGCGGCGGGGCGGTAGACGTCGCAGGAGACCGTCAGCACCTTCTTCTTCTTGTTTTCCTTGAGCCACTTGGCCAGCTTGCCGACCGTTGTGGTCTTGCCGGCACCTTGCAGGCCGGCCATCAGGATGATGGCGGGCGGCTGCACGTTCAGGTTCAGCTCGGCTTCCTTATTGTTGCCGCCGGCGGCCTCGGCGCCGCCGATGACCGAGGTCAGCTCGCGCTGGACCACGCCGACCAGCGCCTGGCCCGGCGTGAGGCTGGTGATCACATCCTCGCCCAGCGCCTTTTCCTTGACGCGGGCGATGAATTCGCGCACGACCGGCAGGGCCACGTCGGCTTCGAGCATGGCAAGGCGCACTTCGCGCAGCATCTCGGCGGTGTTGGCCTCGGTCAGGCGCGCCTCGCCGCGCATGGTCTTGACCACACGCGCCAGGCGTTGAGTGAGATTGTCCAGCATGGCAGGAATCGGGGGGATATCGGAGCAGGAGCTCGGTCTGGAATCGGGGCAGGCCCGTGCCTGTTGCGGCGCTGGAGCACCGGTTCAACCGGCCGCCACCGTCCGTGGGCACTAAGGTAAACTGCGCAAATGGTCATTGTACTGTATGCCCTGACGGCACTTCTCTATTGCGGCCTGGCCTGGCACGGCTGGGCCACGCGCCATGCCGGCGTTGCCTCCACCGCCGCCAAGGCGGGACCAGCCGGCGGCGCGGCCTCGGCCGTGCTGGTCGCCGGCGGCCCCGGCAGCGCATTGCCACCGGCGGGCGGCGCGCACGGCGAGGGCCGGCCGGCCTGGTGGCACGTGCTGATGCTGGCGGCGCTGGCCAGCCACGGCATGCTGCTGCACGAAACCATCTTCCCGGCCGAGCGCATGGTGTTCGGCTTTGCCTTCGCGCTGTCGGCCATGCTGTGGCTGGGCGTGGGCATCTACTGGATCGAAAGCTTCTTCTTCTCGCTGGCCGGGCTCGGGCTGATTGTGATCCCGGTGGCGCTGGTTGCCAGCCTGATGCCCCTGGCCTTTCCCGGCTCGCAGATCCTGGGCTATGCGGCGCAGCCGCTGTTCAAGCTGCATTTCATCATCGCCAACGTGGCGTACGGGCTGTTCACGCTGGCGGCGTTCCATGCCTTCCTGATGCTGCTGGCCGAGCGCCGGCTGCACGGTTTCCGCCACGCACCGGCACGGCCGGCCGAGGCCAGGGCCACGCAACCCAGCCAGTGGCTGGGCCGCTGGCTGGACCTGCTGCCGCCGCTGCTGACACTGGAGAAGCTGCTGTTCCGCCTGATCGGCGCCGGCTTCGTGCTGCTGACGCTGACGATCGGCTCGGGCCTGCTGTTCTCCGAAGAACTGTTCGGCCGCGCCTTCCGCATGGACCACAAGACGGTGTTCGCGCTGATCTCGTGGGCCATGTTCGGCGGCATCCTGGCCGGGCGCATCTTCCGCGGCTGGCGCGGCAAGGTGGCGCTGCGCTGGGTCATCGCCTCGTTCGGCATCCTGCTGCTGGCCTATGTCGGCAGCCGCTTTGTGATTGAAGTGGTCCTGCACCGTCTCTGAAGCACCATGGCACGTATCCTGATCCTGCTGGCCGTGGTGCTGGGCATCTTCTGGTGGCTGCGCGCCCGCGCCGAAGCGCGGCTGGCGCAGCAACGCGCCCGCCAGCAAGCCAGCGAAGCCGCGGCGCGCGCCAACGCCGGCCAGTCCCAGTCCGCCGAACCGATCGCCGAACCGATGGTCCAGTGCGCCCAGTGCGGCGTACACCTGCCGCAAGGCGAGGCCATTGCCTGGCGCGGGCTGCACTACTGCCGGCGCAGCCATCTCCCTGACGAAAGCAGCAACGCTGACGGCGGCGGTGCCCGCCCATGATCGAACCGGCGCTGTCAGGCTGGCAGCGGCTGAACGCCTGGCGCGGCCTGGCGCAGCTGTGGCGTCAGCCTGAGCCGCCCGAATTCCACTGGCGCCTGCTGCGCTATTTCTGCTGGACCCGTGTGGCCGTGGGCCTGCTGCTGCTCGGCTACGCGCTGATGCGGCGCGGCGAGGTGGTCCCGGCGCCGTTGCCGTCATTGCCGCATTCGCTGCTGCCGGGCTTGCCTTTCGGCCTGGCCGGCGCCGAGCATGCGGCGGCCATGACGGTCGCCGTGCCTTACCTCGGCATTGCGCTGGCGATGCTCGCCGGCACGCTGTGGCGCCGCCATTTCCACCTGCGCGTGCGCGTGCAGGTGCTGGCCGACCTGGCGCTGCTGGCGCTGGTCTTCCACGCCATCGGCCACCCCGCCAGCCAGGGCCAGGCCGACGGCCTCGCCATGATCTTCCTGCTGCCCGCGCTCGAAGCCGGCGCGCTCACCAGCCTGCCGTTCGCGCTGTTTGCCGCGTCGATCTCCGCGCTGGTGGTGATGGGCGGACCGTTCATGCATACCATCCTGCTGCGCCAGGCCGATGCCGGGCTGCTCGGCTCGGGCCTGTTCGGCCTGGTGTTCATGATCGCGGCGCTGCTGATGTACATGCTGGCCAATCGCCAGATCGCGCAGGAGCGGCTGGCGCTGGCGCGCGAGCAGGAATTGCGCATGCAGCAGCTGGTCAACCGGCTGATGGTCAACGACATGCAGGACGGCGTGATGCTGGTGCGCGCCAACGGCGCCGTGGTGGCGGCCAACCCGGCGGCGGTGGTGCTGCTGGGCGTGCAGGCGCACGAGCGCATCTATTCGCGCCGGCTGGGCGCGCCGGCGGGGCAGGGTAGCGATGGCGACACCGTGCTGTTCGACCTGCGCCGCATCCCGCGCCTGCAGCCGCTGATGGAAATGCTGCGCGACTGGCTGCGCAGCAAGGACGACGTGCCGCGTATCCTGCAGCTGCTGCCGATGGCATCCGGCACCGCGCTGGCCGACGGCACCATGCAGCACACCCGGCTGCGGCTGCGCTTTGTGCTGCCGGGGCTGGCGGGTTTGCGCTCGACGCTGGCGCACGGGCGCACGGTGCCGTCGCAACTGGATACCGCCGCCTGGAACGAGCTCTCGCCCGAGGCCGCCGCCCGCCTGCGCCTGGCCATCGCGCAGAACGAGGCCATGGCCTGGTCGCAGGAAGACGAAGCGCTGCTGCGCAGCGAGATGCGCGACACCGTGCTGGTCCATATCGAAAGCTGGGAGCGCATCGCCGAACAGGTGCAGCAGGAAAAGCTGGCCGCGATGGGCCGGCTGGTGGCCAGCATCGCACACCAGATCCGCAACCCGCTGGCGGCCATCAGCCAGGCCAGCGAGCTGCTGGCCGACTCCGCGCGGCAGGAGCCTGTTGCGACGGATCGGCCAGATAACACCGGCGGCGCCGACGTCGACATCGACGCACGCCTGCTGCGCATCATCCACGACAACGTGCGCCGCCTCGACCAGGTGGTGTCCGACGTGCTGCAGATGTCGCGCCGCCCGCGCACCGGCCGCAGCACCGTGCACCTGGCGCAGGCGCTGCCCGAGATCGTCGAGCGCTGGCGCCTGGAAATGCGCTCGCGCCGCCCGCGCGCCGGCGAGACCCGCCCGGCCGGCCGCGCGGACGTCAACGCCAACGCCATCCGCCTGACCGTCGACGTGGCCCAGCCGGTGGTGTTCGACGCCGCGCAGCTGCAACAGGTGCTGGGCAACCTGCTCGACAACGCCTGGCGCTACTGCAGCCGGCTGCCCGGCTCGATCCGGCTGCTGGCGCACGCGCTGGACCAGCATCACGCCGAGCTGATCGTCTGGAACGACGGCGCCGAGGTCTCGCGCGAGCACCAGCGCAGCCTGTTCGAGCCTTTCTTCACCAGCAACGCCCAGGGCACCGGCCTCGGCCTGTTCATGGCGCGCGAGCTGTGCGGCGCCAATGATGCGCAGGTGCGCTACGGTGCGGTCTCGGTGCCGGCGCTGGTCGAGCGCACCGGCGTGCTGGCCGCGGCCGCGCGCGATACACTGCCGGCCAAGGCCTTCGTGCTGACGCTGCGCATCGAGACCGCCGACGCGGCCGTCGCATGAACGGCGTCCGCCCACCCCCACACCCACCGCCATGCCACCCCGTACGCCCGATCCCATCCTCGTCATCGACGACGAGGCCGACCTGCGCGAGCTGCTCGACATCTCCATCCGGCGCATGGGCCATGACGTGGTGCTGGCCGGCTCGCTGGCCGAGGCGCGGCAGAAGCTGGCGCAGGGCCGCTACAGCCTGGTGCTGACCGACATGCGGCTGGGCGATGGCCTGGGCATCGAAATCGTGCGGCAGCTGTCGGCCGCGCCCGAGCGCATCCCGGTGGCGGTCATCACCGCCTACGGCAGCGCCGACAACGCCGTCGAGGCGCTCAAGGCCGGCGCCTTCGACTACATCGCCAAGCCGGTCTCGCTGGAGCAGCTGCGCAGCCTGGTGCTCAACGCGCTCGGCCGCCAGCAGCGCGACAGCACCGAGGCCGATGCCGGCGGCAGCGCCGGCGCGGACGCCGCCGCCGACCGCGCCGCGGCGTTGCTGCCGGGCCATTCCGTTGCCATGCAGGAGGTGCGCCGCTCGCTGTCGCGGCTGGCGCGCAGCATGGCCCCGGTGGTCATCAGCGGCGAATCCGGCAGCGGCAAGGAGCGCGCCGCGCGCGCCATCCATGCGATCAGCGCGCGCGCCTCGCATCCGTTTATCGCGGTCAACTGCGGCGCCATCCCCGAGACGCTGATGGAGTCGGAATTCTTCGGCCACGTCAAAGGCGCCTTCACGGGGGCCGACGGCGAGCGCGGCGGCTTCTTCCACGCCGCCAACGGCGGCACGCTGCTGCTCGATGAGGTGGCCGACCTGCCGCTGGCGATGCAGGTCAAGCTGCTGCGCGCGCTGCAGGAGCGGCGCGTGCGCAAGATCGGCGCCAGCCGCGAAGACGCCGTCGACGTGCGCGTGATGTGCGCCAGCCACAAGGACCTGGCCGCGATGGTCGCCGCCGGCCAGTTCCGCCAGGACTTGTATTACCGCCTGAACGTGCTGGCGCTGCGCATGCCCACGCTGCGCGAGCGCGGCGAAGACATCCCGGTGCTGGCGCGCGCCATCCTGGACCACCTGGCGGTGCGCTACGGCGACCCGCATCCCAAGCGCCTGGCGCCGGCCGCGCTGGAACAGCTGGCCGCCTACCGCTTCCCGGGCAACGTTCGCGAACTGGAGAACCTGCTCGAGCGCGCCTACGCCTTTGCCGAGAGCGATCAGATCGAGGTGGCCGACCTCGGCCCCTTGGATGCCGGCGCGCCCGGCGCCGGGCTGATGGCGCCCGCGCCCACGATGGCGTCACCGTTGCCTGCGACGCAGTACGCCCCCTGGGGCGCGCCGGGCATGTGGGCGCCGATGCCGCCCGCGGCGAGGCCCGCGCCAGTGATAGTGGCCGAACCCGCTGCCGCGTCACAGCGCCTCTCACAGGCCGCCTCACAGCCCGCCTCGCAGCCCGCCGCACCGTCCACCGCCCAGCCCGAACCCGCTGACGATGCCACCGAGCGCGCCTGCCGCGGCATCGTCTTCCCGATCGACCTGCCGGCCCGGCTCGAAGTCGTGGAGCGCGAGCTGATCCTGCAGGCGCTGGCGCAGACCAATTTCAACCGTACCGCCGCTGCGCCGCTGCTGGGCCTGAACCTGCGCCAGCTGCGCTACCGCATCCAGCAGCTGGGCATTCGCGAAGCCATGGACGCCGCCGACCGCGGCGTGGCCGAGAACGCCGGCGACGGCGCGGGCGAGGGCACGCCATGACGGGGCCCAGCCAGCCCGCGCAGGCTTTCCTGCCCGACGCCGACGGCTGGGTGCCCGCCGCCCGCCGCGTGCCGTCGCCCAATTTCGACCAGCGCCCGCCCGGCATGCCGGTGGACCTGGTGGTGCTGCACAACATCAGCCTGCCGCCCGGCCAGTTCGGCAGCGGCGACATCGAGGCGTTCTTCCAGAACCGGCTCGACCCGGACAAGCACTCGTTCTTCGCCACCATCCACCAGGTCCAGGTGTCCGCGCACTTCCTGGTGACGCGGCAGGGCGAGCTGGTGCAGTTCGTGCCGTGCACGCAGCGCGCCTGGCATGCCGGCCAGTCCGACTTCTTCGGCCGCACGCGCTGCAACGACTTCTCGATCGGCATCGAGATCGAGGGCTGCGATGATCTGCCGTTCACCTCCGCCCAGTACGACACCGTGGCCGCGCTGGTGCCGGCCCTGATGGCGGTCTACCCGGTGCGCGCGATTGCCGGCCACAGCGACATCGCGCCGGGACGCAAGACCGATCCCGGCCCGCATTTCGACTGGGACCGCCTTGCCGCCGATGCAGCCGTGCCGCCGGGCATGTTGCCCTATCGCCATACCACGGGGTGATGAATTCGTAACGTCATTCCCAATGGTCGTGCGCCCCTTTCAGGCACACATGCCCCATGCAGGTGAGGGGCTATCGCATGCTCGCAACAATCAAAAAAATTTTTGTGAAATGTGCAGTTGCGAACGGTTTCGCCGAAACCCTTGTGAGTACTAGGCTCCCGGGCATGTGGCGCTGCCGCACCCGCCAGCCCGACCGTGAAACGACCCTCAAATAGCGGTTGTCAAGACTGGTCATTCGGATTCGTTTCACTATACTTAGCCAAGTTTTCAGCAGCACCCACTATATCTAGTAGTCAAACCGGGGGCTGGCCCAAGTGTGAGGTGGCGGTTGCACAGTGTGTGCAACCCATCCGGAAACCTCCGCAAGGCTGGCGAATCACAAAGAGTCCCTGGCGAAATGTTCACGCAAAGGCAGTTTGTCCGTGCGCGGTCACACCGAAACGGATCCTTCTTTTCCGCCGCATTTCGCCAGGGACTCTTTTGTCTCTTTTATCCAGGGTAAAAACCACATGCAAACGGCCCAGAACGAACTCACCACGGGTGGCGCCGCCGCCGGCGTTGCCAGCCAGGCACCGAACGCACAGACCTCCAGCGCCGCTTCCACCAGCTACCCGGATCACAAGATCATCCGTCGTAATGGCGCCGTGGTGGCGTTCGAGCCGTCCAAGATCAACGTCGCCATGACCAAGGCCTTCCTCGCCGTCAACGGCGGGCAGGGCGCAGCTTCCGCGCGCGTGCGCGAGATCGTCGAGCAGCTGACCGACAACGTGGTGCGCGCGCTGGTGCGCAGCCGCCCGAGCGGTGGTGCCATCCATATCGAAGACGTGCAGGACCACGTCGAGCTGGCCCTGATGCGCTCGGGCGAGCATGAAGTGGCCCGCGCCTACGTGCTGTACCGCGAGAAGCGCGCCCAGGAGCGCGCCAGCGCCAGCGCCCAGGCCGTGGCCCGCGTGCAGCAGTCCGGCATCCAGATCAACGTGACCGACGCCGGCGTGACCAAGCCGCTGGACATCGTCGCGCTGCACGCCCTGATCGACAACGCCTGCTCGGGCCTCGGCGATGCCGTCAGCGCCGAGCCGATCCTGAAGGAAACGCTGAAGAACCTGTATGAAGGCGTGCCGATGACGCAGGTCTACGACTCGGCCATCCTGGCCGCGCGTACCCTGATCGAAAAGGACCCGGCCTACAGCCAGGTCACCGCCCGTATCCTGCTGCACACTATCCGCAAGGAAATCCTGGGCGCCGAAGTGACCCAGACGGAGATGTCGGCCCGCTACGCCGAATACTTCCCGAAGTTCATCGCGCGCGGCATCGAAGCCGAGCTGCTGGACGAAAAGCTGGCCACCTACGACCTGGCCCGCCTGGGCGCCGCGCTCGACGCCGGCCGCGACTTCCAGTTCAACTACCTGGGCCTGCAGACCCTGTACGACCGCTACTTCCTGCATATCGATGAAACCCGCATCGAAATGCCGCAGGCCTTCTTCATGCGCGTGGCCATGGGCCTGGCGCTGAACGAGGCCGACCGCGAAGCGCGCGCCATCGAGTTCTACCAGCTGCTGTCGTCGTTCGACTTCATGTCGTCCACGCCGACCCTGTTCAACTCCGGCACCCGCCGCTCGCAGCTGTCGTCGTGCTACCTGACCACCGTCTCCGACGACCTGGAAGGCATCTATGAAGCGCTGAAGGAAAACGCGCTGCTGTCCAAGTTCGCCGGCGGCCTGGGCAATGACTGGACCAACGTGCGCGCGCTGGGTTCGCACATCAAGGGCACCAACGGCAAGTCGCAGGGCGTGGTCCCGTTCCTGAAGGTGGTGAACGACACCGCCGTCGCCGTCAACCAGGGCGGCAAGCGCAAGGGCGCCGTCTGCGCCTACCTGGAAACGTGGCACCTGGACATCGAAGAATTCCTGGAACTGCGCAAGAACACCGGCGACGACCGCCGCCGCACCCACGACATGAACACGGCCAACTGGATCCCGGACCTGTTCATGAAGCGCGTGATGGAAGGCGGCGAGTGGACGCTGTTCTCGCCCGCCACCTGCCCGGACCTGCACGACAAGGTCGGCAAGGAATTCGAGCGCGCCTACCTGGGCTATGAAGCCAAGGCCGCCAGCGGCGAACTGAAGCTGTTCAAGAAGCTGCCGGCGCTGCAACTGTGGCGCAAGATGCTGGGCATGCTGTTCGAGACCGGCCACCCGTGGATCACCTTCAAGGATCCGTGCAACATCCGCAGCCCGCAGCAGCACGTCGGCGTCGTCCACAGCTCCAACCTGTGCACGGAAATCACGCTCAACACCAACGAGAGCGAGATTGCCGTCTGCAACCTGGGCTCGGTCAACCTGGTCGCCCACCTGGCCAAGCAGGCTGACGGCACCTACGCGCTGGATCACGCCAAGCTGCAGAAGACCGTGCGCACCGCGATGCGCATGCTCGACAACGTGATCGACATCAACTACTACGCTGTCGACAAGGCGCGCAATTCCAACCTGCGCCACCGTCCGGTCGGCATGGGCATCATGGGCTTCCAGGACTGCCTGCACGTGCTGCGCACGCCGTACGCCAGCAAGGCCGCGGTGCAGTTCGCCGACACCTCGATGGAAGCCGTGTGCTACTACGCCTACCAGGCTTCGACCGAGCTGGCTGAAGAGCGCGGCCGCTACAGCACCTACGAAGGCTCGCTGTGGGACCGTGGCATCCTGCCGCAAGACTCGCTCAAGCTGCTGGCCGAAGAGCGCGGCGGCTACCTGGAAGTGGACCTGTCCAGCACCATGGACTGGGACAGCCTGCGCGCCCGCATCAAGCAGCACGGCATGCGCAACTCGAACTGCATCGCGATCGCCCCGACCGCGACCATTTCGAACATCATCGGCGTGTCCGCCTGCATCGAGCCGACCTTCCAGAACCTGTACGTCAAGTCCAACCTGTCGGGCGAGTTCACCGTGGTCAATGACTACCTGGTGCGCGACCTGAAGGAACGCGGCCTGTGGGACGAAGTGATGGTTGCTGACCTGAAGTACTTCGACGGCTCGCTGTCGCGCATCGACCGCATTCCGCAAGACCTGCGCGACATCTACGCCACCGCGTTCGAAGTCGAGCCGACCTGGCTGGTGGAAGCCGCCAGCCGCCGCCAGAAGTGGATCGACCAGGCCCAGTCCCTGAACATCTACATGGCCGGCGCCTCGGGCAAGAAGCTGGACGACACCTACAAGCTGGCCTGGCTGCGCGGCCTGAAGACCACCTACTACCTGCGCACGATGGCTGCGACGCACGTGGAGAAGTCCACCGTGTCGCGCGGGTCGCTGAACGCGGTGTCGTCGGGCAGCGACAGCGGCTCCGCCCTGGACGCAGCCGCCGCATCGGCCCCGGCCATGCCGGAAGCCGAAGGCGCGGTCTGCACGATGCGCCCGGGCGACCCCGGCTTCGAAGAGTGCGAAGCCTGCCAATAAGTCTTACCTAACCCCCCGGTTTGCTCCCCTCTCCCGCCCGCGGGAGAGGGGCCGGGGGAGAGGGCCGGCGCAACCACGAAGTTGCACAAGTCAAAAAACACTGACCACCGCCGCCCCCAAACCGAATCACGGAGAACCACATCATGCTGAGCTGGGACGACGACGTTCAAGCCACCCCGCAGGCCGCACCGCAGCCTGCCCTGCAACCCGCTGCATCGGCTGCCACCGCTGACCAGCAAGGCGTCCTGCCGCCGAGCGCCACGCAAGCCGGCATCCTGGGCGACAACCCCAACGCCGCCGCCGCGCAGAGCAACCGCCGCGTCAACGCCGCCGACAAGCGCGTGATCAACGGCTCGACCGACGTCAACCAGCTCGTCCCGTTCAAGTACAAGTGGGCGTGGGAAAAATACCTGGCCGGCTGCGCCAACCACTGGATGCCGCAGGAAATCAATATGTCCCGCGACATCGCCCTGTGGAAAGACCCCAACGGCCTGACCGAAGACGAGCGCCGCATCATCAAGCGCAACCTCGGCTTCTTCGTCACGGCCGACTCGCTGGCCGCCAACAACATCGTGCTGGGCACCTACCGCCAGATCACCGCGCCGGAATGCCGCCAGTACCTGCTGCGCCAGGCCTTTGAAGAGGCCATCCACACGCACGCCTACCAGTACATCGTTGAATCGCTGGGCCTGAACGAAGCCGAGATCTTCAACGCGTACCACGAAGTGCAGTCGATCCGCGACAAGGACGAGTTCCTGATTCCGTTCATCGACACGCTGACCGACCCGTCGTTCAAGACCGGCACGCCGGAAAACGACCAGAAGCTGCTGAAGAGCCTGATCGTGTTCGCCTGCATCATGGAAGGGCTGTTCTTCTATGTGGGCTTTACGCAGATCCTGGCGATGGGGCGGCAGAACAAGATGACTGGGGCTGCGGAGCAGTATCAGTACATCCTGCGGGATGAGTCGCTGCACTGCAATTTTGGTATCGATCTGATCAACCAGATCAAGCTGGAGAACCCGCATCTGTGGACGGCGGAGTTCAAGGCTGAGATTACTGAGCTGTTCAAGAAGGCGGTTGACCTGGAGTATCGCTATGCGGAGGACACGATGCCGCGTGGGGTGCTGGGGTTGAATGCGCCGATGTTTAAGGGGTACCTGCGGTTCATTTGCAATCGTCGTTGCCAGCAGATTGGGTTGGAGCAGCTGTTTGCGAATGAAGAGAATCCGTTCCCGTGGATGAGCGAGATGATCGATCTGAAGAAGGAACGCAACTTCTTCGAGACGCGCGTCATTGAGTATCAGACGGGTGGGGCGTTGAGCTGGGATTGAGAGATCTCTTTCTCTACATCCGCATTGTGATAGAAAAATGGGAGCCAACTGGCTCCCATTTTTTCTACCCCCTGGTGATGCCTTACCTTCCTGGCTCGAATTGATGGGCAGCGTTCGATCAGGAAGCGCAGCTAGAATGAGTGCTTTCTCATCGATTTCATAACCTGGGGCTTGCAACCGATGCACTGTTCGTGCGGTCGCTGCGATACGCAGCGATGATGGAATGAGCGGTATCAAATCAAGAACATCACAATAAGCAATGCAAATGGAAGAATATGAGTTAGCCTCCGCCTCCAGGCGCGCCGATGTCGAGATGCTACTTTCAGGGGGGAATCCGCGAACTACAGCGGCCGTCCACTTAGGTGGCGTTGCCGTAGAGTGCAAACTTAAGGCCCTCATCGCCGAGTATCATGAGATTGACGCGTGGGAGGAATGCAGCCGTCGAAAAAAAGATCCCAGATTGGGGCAGCCGATTCCACGCCCAGGGCACGGCCTCTTTGCTGCAATCAAATTGATGGATACCGTCTATCGAAAAGCGAAGGCAGATCCAATGTTTCTAAGCCATCTGGATCGAGTTATGCATCCTGCCGGCGCCACATCACTGGATTTTATTGAGCTACGGTATGTCGCTAGCGAATTGGATCGAAATGCGTTAAGTAGTTGGCAGCAAAGTTTTCGCTATGTGGTGAACTGGTTGATTAAGAACAAGGGGAGTTGATGGATACCGTAATCGCGTTGCGCGAACAACTAGATACTCTGTTTCCGCAGAAGTACGAACTCGACGTCGGATCGAACAACTCCGCCATTCTTACCGTTGTTGATGATTCTTTTGCGGGAGAGAGCCGTGAAACCCGGCTCAATCGAATCCGTCCGTTGGTCGAAGCCTCCGGCCTTAGGCTCAGCATCGCAGAACTGTATACACCGTCGGAGGCACTGGAGCGCGGGATTCTGTTGGCGCCGCCGGTCCGCCTCGCGCCCAGTAGTTGGGACGTAGCTGTCTCAATGATTGCGTCTGGCCAGCGTGCCGAACCTGACCCGACAATCAGAAAGCCGCGCCGAGTTGTGTTCTACTCATATAAGGGTGGAGTCGGTCGAACCACGGCAATGGTGCATATGGCTTTCCACTTGGCGCGAGGTGGGGAGCGTGTAGCGATCGTGGATCTTGACGTAGAAGCGCCAGGTCTCCACAAAGTTCTGCCGCGGCCGGATGGACGTCCTGTCTCTGCAGGCATCATCGACTTTCTTTGGGAGCGCCAAGTGCGCCCCTTCGATGTTGATACCGGGGAAGGCCTTACAACTTGCCTTGTAGGGATGGGGAGTGGGCAGCGAGAGGGAATCTCCTATGTGGTGGAGGACCCTGCAACACGCGCTCAAGTTCACGTAATTCCCGCCGGAGCCATTGGAGGCGAGTATGTGCGCCGCCTCAGCACTTTGTCCTCTCATGACGTGCTTACGCGAGCTGATGATGCTTGGACTCTATTTGAGAAGGAACTGGTTGAGCAAATCGATCCAGACATACTGCTGATTGACGCTCGGACTGGACTTGGAGACTGGGGCGGCCTGTCGCTTCTTAGACTCGCTCACGAAGTCTTTCTTGTAATGTTTCCGAGCGACCAAAACGAAGAAGGAATTAGCTTCGTACGGCAAACTCTAAAACAAATTAGCGAAGTCAATACGCATCTTGTCCTGTCGCCAGTTCCGGAAGGCCCTGTCGGCAAGGAGATTGTGGCTCAGTTTTTGCCAAAGCTTGCTCTGGACGAGGACGAAACCCCGACTGAGATCTCCTATAACCCCGGAATTGCGGCTGCCTCCGTCTATCCCGTGGAGACTGCAATGTCAGGATACGCGAGCCTCGCGAATATATTGCTTGACTCTGAGGCGGAAGGGAAGGCTCAAGATTCTATAATGCGTTCTGATAGGTGGAAGGTTATTGAGTCGCTCAATTTTCCGGAACGCGAAGCCAAAACCATTGCTGCGAACGATTTCGAGCTTTTTTTTCAAAAAACTGCAGATTTTGACAAGTTTTTGGATGATGCGCGATGGGTTGTCCGGGGACGCAAGGGAACTGGTAAATCTACGCTTTTTCACCTTTTTACTGAGCACCGCGAGAACGCGGCAAAGCGCGCACGTGGAAGACTGGAAGGCATTGATATTTTGCCAGGTCACGGCCCAGCAGTCGGCGCAATTTTTAGACCAACCACAGACGTATTTGGTGATGTCCAAAAGGGGCTAGAAGCCGCAAGACAGGATTGGCTCTCCTTGTGGAGAGCGTATGCAATCGTGCGAGTCTTTGTCTCGGAATACCCGTTAATCGAGGTGGCACTTAAATCCCCCGGGATGAAATTGCTGAAGGAAAAGCTCGCTTCTGCTTTTTCTACGGCGACTACTCGCGCTCAGTGGCGCTCAACCCACACAACGGCCCTTCTGTCGCTTGTCACTGATCCATACAAGGGGCTTTGTAGAGACCTCATGATCGACTTGAACAGCTCGCTGGCCAAGGAAAACAGAAAGCTGTGGCTTCTCTACGATGACCTAGATCAGGACATCAAAGAAGAAAGTGTATGGCAAGAGGACGCTCTAAGCGGACTACTCAGGCTTGCTTACGATTCAAATAATCAAGATTTGCATCACATACGCTTTAAAATTTTCCTCCGCGAAGATATTTGGAGCAAGTTGGTGTTTACCAACAAAAGCCACTTCAGTGAACCTCGAACGTTATTGCTGCAATGGAAGATTGACGACTTCTTGCGCCTTGCCTATCGCTTGGTTACTGGTGGATCGCCGGAGTTTCGAGCGCTAGCACATCGCGAGTTTCCGCTAACCGATGCTGAAGTTGATACTGCTGGAGAAGAAGAGCTTCGTCAGGCACTCGCACCACTTTGGGGGTTGAGACAAGATAAGGGGAGAAGCGCGACGGTGGCCAAATGGGTATACAACCGGATGACTGATGCGCAGGACAACACCTACCCTCGCTCGCTAACGGTACTGCTTCATGCCGCCAAGGAAGAGGAATTGCGCGTTCGGAATGATAAGCTGGCGCCAAGCGACCGGTTACTGAGTCAGCGGTCGATGCAGGTTGGTCTTAAGGCCGCCTCGTCCGAGCGCGTTAATGCTCTAAAGAACGAATATCCATCGCTCCGTCCATTCCTGGAGGACATTGAGAATAACAAGACCCTTCGCTCTCAATTCACTTCTGATGAATTGAGAAGTGCCTGGGAGCGATGTGGTCAAACCTTTAGCTCATTTGAGTCTTTTGCTACGCAGCTTGATTCCTCAGGAATGCTTGTCAAGAAGAAAGCCGGAGGGGCTTACCATTTCGGCATCGCGAGTCTATATATTGATGGATTGGGCGTGACCCGCGTGCAGGGCGAGAAGAAGTAACGCATCGACCAAAAAAAGGACAGATTTGTTTCAAGATTCAGAAATAGATCTGCTTTTTTTGGGGGAGAAGCGCTGGCGCCGCCATCTCAGGAGGCTGAAAACAACTCGATGGAAGGCACCTCTGCGTATGCACAGCGTTGGAAGATCAGCACTTCGTTGATCCTCTGACGCCCCTTCGTTGTGGCTGGTAGTTTCGAGGATCCGCAGCAAAGCATCTACGAACCCCTTCCCACTGTGGCTACTCCGAGGAAATTACGACAACCTTATTCCGTACCTCCACTTTGAGCGCTTGCCCGACCTTGAAGCCTGCTCGTTCCAACCATACCCCACCTAACCGAATCCATGGAACGCATCGCATCCCACTATAGCGGTTACCTTCAGTTGCCTTGACGCGGAAATGCCTGTAACTGGTCGTGAATGTGCGCACGTGCGCAGTGGAAGATGTCTTCCGCATAGCGAACTCCTGATTCGAAACTTGGATTCGCCCGTGCAAGCTGGGCGGCCGGGCACTTGAACACCGCCCGCAGATCGGCCCGCATATTTCCCCTTTCGGGTCTTGTATCGATGCGCGCTGCCCGGCCTTAGCAGAAAGCTATGGAAGACGCGCCACGGCTGTCGGACGTGGCAACGCTGCGGGGGGTGTGTTCAGCACCATGGGCAAGCCTACGCGTTACTTCCAGGTCGGAGAATGAGACGACTCTAAGTTCTGCTGCAGCGATGCAGTCATGGCCGTCCTGAGACTTGATTCTCTGCCGGCAGGCTAGTGGGATACGAACACCGAAGGGCCGCCTTATCGCCCCGGCATTGGCACTCCCCGGTCCTTCTCCTTGCGGGTCTGCAAGCTGCAACATGGATTAGGGCAAGCGGGAAGGAAATCAATGGACGCGGAGCGTGTCGCCAGACCGTTGATAGGCCGGATGCAGCTCACCCCCGGTTTCTCGGCATGGACACCCGAGAGTGTGGCCCGCGCTGATCAACGATCCGATGCGCTCATGACACGTCGGCGAATCAGCCAGTCAATCGAGAACATGCCCGCGCCGCGCGCCAGCAGCACCAGCAGCATTGCCGCCCACTGGATATGCGTAGGCCATGCCTGCGGATAGACGAATACCTCGATGACCGCGGTCATGCCGAGCAGTATCAGCGCCACGGGCCGGGTTGCCAGGCCCAGCACCAGCAGGACGGGCGCCGCCAGCTCGATGGACACTGACAGGTAGGCGGCCAGTTCGGGCGGCAGCAGCGGAACCCGGTATTCCTCCCGGAAGAGTTCGACGGCCGTCTCCCAGTTTGCCAGCTTGGTCATGGCTGAATTCCAGAAGATGGTGGCGACCGCAAGTCGCAATGGAATCGCGAGGGCGGAGTAGGGAATCCGATCGAGCCATGCCACGACGCGCTGTGCGCGCTCGACAAGCGTGATGGAGGCATGGGGGGAGTGCGTGGCGTGTGTCATGGCGATAGATCCGGGAACGGTAAGTCGGAAGCCTGGGCCTGGCCGAAGCCGGTAAAGCAACCGGCCGACAACAGCGTGGCGAGCCACGCGTGCGCGTCGGACGGCGGCGTTGCGCCAAGCGCGGTGTGCAAGGGAAGCCCGGCCAGTAACGCGGCGGTGAATTGCCATTGCCACTCGCCCAGCCGGTCGACGTCGATCCCATCTGGCGCGCGTTGCACGAGCAGCCAGACCGGGCCCGCAGTCAGGTCGATATGCCGCAGGGCATCTTCGTCGTGGTTCAGCACCGCGCGCCAGATAGCATCAACGGGGAATTCGGAACGCACCAGACGCACGGCAGGGTTCGGCACAAAATGCATGTCGCCGAGCGTGGATGCGTCCAGCTCCGCAAGGCGGCGCAGATCCAGCGGCTCTGCGTCCGGCGCATGCAACACCGAGTTCACGGCCCATTCGAGCCGGGCGACGTCCGGCAGGTAATCGAGCGCGGCAGCTTCCGGCAGGCGTGCCAGGAAGTCCGGAAACGCTTCGCCGTACCCATCCAGCCATGCGCGCTGCGGGGGGGACTTCTCGATGAACAGCCGGGCAGCGCCTTCGAAAAACTCAACGCCAGTCAGGGCCTGGATGGCCGGGTAGGACAGGCGTAGCGCAGCCACCAGCGTCGTGGCGGCCGTGTTCCGGTAGATGCCGAGCCGCGCCTGCGGCGCCAGCCCGTCTGCGCTCACGTGTGCAGAGCCGCCGCCGTCACCACTGCCGGTGCCGCCCCACAGCTCCCGGGCGATCGCGTGCTGCAAGTCAAGCAACGAGGGGAGATCGGATGGCATGCTGCTCTCTTTCCAGTGCGGCCTCTGCAATACCCGCTTCGTCCATCAGCACATCGAGCGGGGGCACGTCTGTATCCCATTCGATCAGCGTCGGCACCGGCCCGAACAACCGAAGCGCCGCGTCATAGAGCGCCCACACCGCTGGCGCAACACGCGAGCCGTGATCGTCGATACGCAATACCTGCCCGTGCTCCAGTTGCCGGACGCTGTGACCGGCCAGATGGATCTCGCCGATTGCCGCCGGCTCCAGCGCGCGCAGGTACGTCATGGCATCCCATCCGTGGTTGCTGGCGCTGACGTAGATATTGTTGACGTCACACAGGATGCCGCAACCGGTGCGCCGCGCGACTTCGGCGATGAACTCCCACTCCGGGATGGTCGAGTGGCGAAACTGCAGGTAAGTGGAAGGGTTCTCAATCAGCATGCGGCGCCGCAATGCGCCCTGTACCTGGTCCACATGCCGGCACACGACGGCCAGCGCTTCCTCGGTCATCGGCAGCGGCAGCAGATCGGCAAAATAGGTGCCGCCGGTGATGCTCCACGAGAGATGTTCCGAGACCAGCCCGGGTTCCACCCAGTCGACAACCTCGCGCACGCGCGCCAGATGGCTCTGGTCAAGTCCCTCGGCACTGCCAAGGGACAGGCCCACCCCGTGCAGCGAGATGGCGTAGTCGCGGCGAATGGCGTCCAGATAGCCTGGCGTGCGGCCACCGCCCATGTAGTTCTCGGTATGCACTTCAAACCATGCGACAGCCGGGCGTTCTTCGAGCACCGCCTGATGGTGCCGAAAGCGCAGCCCGACCCCGGCTCGCGGCGGGATCGGGCCCGGCCCGTGTGGATTGGCAAGCGCCGCAGCAGGCATGGTTCGCTCCCTTGCCTGTTTCAGGTGGCCTTCAGCTTGCCGCCCTGAATCTTGCTGCAGTCGCCGGCGGGCAGCAGCACGAACGATTTGGTGTCGCGGGCCTGCGTGGCTTGTCCGGCGCAGGAGTGCGTGCCTTCCGCGCAGTCGTTCTTTGCCGCCGCATTAATGCCGTAGCACTTCTCAAGCTTGTTCTTCTCCATCCGCGCCATGTTGTCCTTGACGATCTGCGGCATGCCGCTCATGTCCTTCATGGCTTGCGCCTGTGCCGGCACGGCGACCATGGCCAGCGCGAGCCCGAGGGCGGACGACAAGGTCGAGGCGGCCAATACGTGTTTGTTCATCTTGCTGTCTCCTGACGATTGCGGCCCGGATCCGGAGCCGTGTCAGGAAATTCGGCCCAACGCGACCAAAGGTTACGCATCTCCGAAAAATTAATTACGCGCGACAGGCGGCTCCTCATGAAGCAGAATTCAGGCATGTCTCCCCGAACAGACCGTCGTGCCGGCGGTAACCTGAACCTTGTGAGCGCCACACAGGACGCGGCCGACGCTGGCCATGTCTCCGGGCCAGCGCGCCGGGCAGACGGTTCGCCGGACTGGTCGGCCATGATGGCCCGCGCACAGGGCGGCGACCGCGAGGTGTACCGGCGTTTGCTTGAAGGCATCACCCCGTATATTCGGGCGCTTGCGGCACGCCAGGTCCAGAACCGTGGCGACATCGAAGACACCGTGCAGGATGTACTGCTCACGGTACACGCGGTGCGCCACACCTACGACCCGGCGCGCCCGTTCGGGCCCTGGCTGGTTGCCATTGCCCACCGGCGCATCATCGACGGTCTGCGCCGACGAGGGCGTACCAGTTCGCACGAAGCACCACTCGGGACGGAACAGGAAACCATTTCGGCTCCCGGGGCGAACTTCCAGGAAAGCGCAATGGACGCGCGCGCGGTGCGCGACGCCGTCGAGCGCCTCCCGCTCGGGCAGCGCGAGGCGCTGCGCATGCTGAAACTGGAGGAGATGTCGTTAAAGGAGGCCGCTGCTGTCAGCGGGATGTCTGTCAGCGCGCTGAAGGTGGCCACGCATCGTGCCCTGAAAACGCTGCGCAAAATGTTCGAATCGCAAGGTGGCAAGTGAGAAACACCCCTGACCTGATCGACTCGCTGGTGGCCGATGCACCACCGGTGCAGCGCTTGCGCCGGCCGGTGGTGCGGGCCGCGTGCTGGCTGCTGGCAGCGGCCCTGTTGCTGGCGCTGGTCGCGATTGTGCATGGCGTGCGGCCAGACCTGATGCTGAAGTTGCAGCAGCCTGTCTTCATTGCCAGCGTTGCGGCAGCCATCGTGACCGGCGCTATGGCTGTGGTGGCTGCGTTCATCGCCAGTGTGCCGGGCCGCTCGCGCCGGTGGCTGTGGTTGCCATTGCCGGCCCTGGCCGTCTGGATGACGACGATCGGGTATGGCTGCCTGACGAACTGGGTCGAGATCGGGCCGGAGGGGATTTCGCCTGGCGAGACGGCCCGCTGCTTTGCGACGCTGGTGGTTGTCAGCACACCGCTGTCGGTTGCCTTGCTGATCATGCTGCGCTACGTGGCCCGCCTCTCGCCGGCACCGGTGGCGATGTGTGCGAGCCTCGCCGTTGCCGCCATGACGGCGACGGGCTTGTCCCTCTTTCATCCGCTGGATGCCAGCGCCATGATCTTGTTGTGGAACCTTGGTGTCGCGCTGCTGTTCGTCGGCGCCGGCAGGTTGTTTGGACGTCAAATGTTCGGCTGGGTGGCGCGATACTGACGGTCAGCCCTCACCCCGCTGCGAAAACCCCAGCAAAAACAACCGAACAGCACGCCGCACCTTCTCACGCCGCGGCGCATCCAACCCCGCCGCATCCAATCCCTGAACCGCCCGATGGAACGGCTCGGCCGCCACGCTCTGCAGGAACTGCGAGGCCACGAAGGCGATCTCGTCATCGCTCGGATTGCCGGCAGCCCATGTGCGGAATACCGGCTCGAATGAGCGTGCCGCGCCGAGGATGGCGAAGTCGACCACGGTTCGGGCCAGTTGTGGAAACCGTGGTGCTTCGGCAATCGTCACGCGATACAGGCCCAGGACCTCGGGTCGCAGGATCCATTCGAGCAGCTCGCAGGCCATGCGGACCAGGCGTTCCTCCAGCGGCTCGCTGTCGGCTTGCACCGGCTGTCCGGTTCGCAGGTTCTGCGCCACGTAGCGCAGCACGGCCGCCTCGAAGACTTCTGCCTTGCCGGCAAAGCGGGTGTAGTAGGTCTTCTTGGAAATGCCGGCGGCGGCGGCAATGGCCTCCACGCTGGTGGCGCCATAGCCGTGCTCGAGGAAGAGCCGGGTGGCGTGATCCACGATGGTGTCGGCAAGCTGCCCGGCTCGTTCCAGCGAGGGGCGTCCGGATGGCCGCACGGATGGTTGTCTGGATGGTGCCGCCGTCATTGCGGTGTCTCTGCCCTTGCGCATTGCAATACTGTTCTCCGCTGTCGGGCCTGGTTGGGTGAGTGCCACGGCAGATGCGGGCCCGCATCTGCGCATAGGGAAAGCATGGACTTGCGCATCGGCATCGGGCGCCCTATAAAGGAAACGATGTCGTTTCCTTTATCGCTCTCGTTATAGAACGACCCGTCCATTTGGCCAAGAATTATAAGAGGGCTGCATGCAGCTCTCCCGCCGATCCAGGAGACCCGAATGTCGCATGATGGCAGGCTGTCCCCCGCGTTGCCGGGCCGTGCAATTGACCAGGCCGCGCTTGCGGCGCGTTTCGGCGCCGAAGCCACGGCGCTGGTGATGGAAATGGCCGCCAGCGCCGATCCGCTGGCCGATGCGGCCATCGCCGCACTGAACAGCGGACAGGCCGGCCATCCGGCGATCTTGCAAGCGGGCCTGCGGGAAGGGCGCGCAAGCCTGTCGAGCCCGCCCGAGGCCATCGACACCTTTCTCTGGCAGGCCGAGTCGATGCCGCCGTGGGTGGATCCCGAACGCATACGGCGCGGGGGCGAAGCCTATCTGAGCATTGGCGCGCTGTGGACGAGTATCTCGCTTGGCCCGGGGTCGCTGGCGCATACCTATAGTTCTCCGGCCATTGCCAGCGTATTGATGGCCACCGGCAACCTGGATGCGCAATCTCCGCGGCGCCTGCTGGAAACGGCCGTCTGGCAGCAGCAGACGCTGCGCCCGGGCGGCCTGGCAGCCGGCGCGCAGGGCTATATCCATACCTTGCAGGTTCGCATTCTGCACGCCCGCGTCCGGGCCGGCTTGCTGGCGCGCGGATGGGACACCACGCAACGCGGCATGCCCATCAGCCAGCTCGATATGTTGCGCACATGGCTGGATTTCACCTACGTGCCCTTCAACGCGTTGGAGAAGATTGGCATTGAATTTGATGCCGACGAGTTTCGCGACCTCTACCACGTGTGGCAACTGGTGGCCCACTTGCTGGGGATTGAAGACCGCTACTACCGCCGGGTGACCGACCAGGCGTCCGGCGCGGAAATGCTGGCGCTGATCGATGCCGCCGCCGGCGAGCCCGATCAGGCCGCCGCCACGCTGACGGCCAAGATGCTGGATGCGGCCGCCCAACGCCTGGGGCCTGCCCTGGGCATGCCCGCAGACGCGGCGGTGGGTCTGATGCACGCTTTCTGCCGGCTGTTCCATGGCGATGACTTTGCCGACAAGCTGGGAGTGCAACGCAACTGGTGGAGCGGGCTGATGCCGGTCTTCGCCAATTCGAACCGCTACCAGCGCCTGCTTGAGCGGAGCGACCCCGAGGTCCGGCAGGGCAAGATCGCCGCCACGCTGGCGGCGTTCGATCAGCAGATCGCGGCGCTCAAGGGGGAGACGACTTATCAGCACAACCTGAGTGCGTACTCGGGAGCGGGGATGCCCAGGACGCTTGCGGGTGCGTGATAGGGGCGGGCGATACTGACTGGCACGGCAGGCCGACGGGAGAAAGGGGACCCTTTCATCCCGTCCCAGGAGATCGCGGACTGCTCCGCCAAGGTGGCTGATATCGCCGGCTCCAGAATCCTGAGAGTTCGCCGCATTGGAGGAACATCCCTCCGTCATGGTGCTACCGCAATGCGTGCGTCACGCCGCGGCCGCTGAGAACATGGCTCGAATCACCCTGGTGTCCAGGGCATAACATGCAATGGAGGCCAAAACGGTCATCCCGGCCATCATCAGTAATGAGCGACGCTGGTCGGGACTGATCCACAGCAAGTATCCCAACGCCCCAAGCCATACCAGCACAAGGATCAGGTCAGCCAGAAGCACCGCAGCTGACACAACCCCCGCATAGCCAACGAACATATCGTCCCGTGTTGGCGCAGCAACTATGTGAAAGAGGCTTAGCCCGATAAGCGAAGCAGGCAGCAAGACGGAAGGCAGCAGGAATAACCAGCGCAGAACCATTACCTCACCCCCTCAGCCACGACCCGAGCGGCCAGCGCCTGCAGCCTGCGCGGCAAGTCCGGAACCATGTGTGCATAATAGAAATGGCCCTCACCATTCCCAGCCGACATCTGATGCGCGAGCTGTGGCGTTGCTGCCGCAAGAGCCAATTGCGATATACCCGCGTAGATCGGGTCCCCATGTACCGTCAGGTCAATAACGACAACTTTGCCGATGTGGCGATGCTTTCGCAGTTTGTCCAGGAATGTCGCATCGATCGGCGAGCCGATCAGCACCAGATGGTCAACAGTATGCCCTTGGTTGGCGTAGTAGTTGGCGGTCTGTGCTGCAAGCAATGAACCGTAGGAATAATCCGATCAGGTTGAACTGCGGCGCCTCCGCTGACATGCCAGAGGCAATAACCCATTCCGCATCGTCCTCATAGCGGATAGTGAGTCCGGCACGAATAGCATCGACCAACATTCCACGCTCGCCGAGAACTGTCCGTGTTGCCGAGTTGGTCAGGCCGAGACTAAACGACTTTATGCCGGCACCCTGAAACGCCTTGGCCGTCGGCGGGATATAGCTGCCATCCAGCCCAGCGCCACCCCAATACAAGGTACCCCGCGGCCGCAACAGGTACACCTTGACTGGTTCCCTATCCGAAACCGGCGTCAGCCGGACGTTGACAGTCTTGATCGGTTGCATGGTTACGCATCCTCCCCAAAGACCTCAAGCCTCACCGTCGCTGCGCGATCCGCGACTACAGGAGTAGTGAAGCCGTCGCTGTCGGTGCGGCCTTCATGGGTGCCGGTCTCGCCGGTCAGGCGATACCGCCAATTCACCAAGGGCTGCCCGCTGGCTTCATCCAGCAACTGGATGCGCTGGTCGTAGCTGGGGGTCTCGCCTGAGTGCAACGCCTGCGTGGTCGCAGCAAAGCCGCTGGGCGCAGCGACGCGCAGCTTCGCAATGTGGTCCGCGGTGATAGTCATCGTGAACGGACGCGAGGCATGAAAGACAGGCGCTGGTCGGCAACCGCATGCACAGATGTCTCCGCTGAGGGCCACTTCCTTGCGCCTATCTGTAGAGGGGATGCGCGGACCGACACAGACAATCACGCCCGGGCGCTTGCATACAGGGCAGTAGACGGCGTCGCCTTCACGGGCAACTGGCTTGCTGTGCCAGGAGTAGGAACTGCTGCCGCCAACGATGACAGCACCGTTGTCGGCTTTGTCGCCCCTAACCAGATAGGTTCGGGTCACCATGGCGCGCCCTCAGCGTCGGAACGAACGTATGCCAAGATCGGCGCAGGGTAGAGGTCCTTCGACCTCTCAAGATGAAGGTTATCGTTTCTGATTGAGGCCATTTTCCGTGTTCCATGAGTATGGCAGGTCGCCACCAAGACATGGAACTAGCCGTGCGGTATGGAAACAATCAGTCAAATCCTAAAGTGGCCGTTGAAATTGCGTCCATATACTCATCCGGCTCCATTGAACGATTCATGAGACTGACCGCATAAGCTATGACATCGGACAGCGAAACTCCTTCCTCCAACGACGTCGCGCTCGTGTGCCAGGCCATCGTGGCCGCCTAGCCGAACAAAGCTCCCCGAAGATCGCTTGGTAACTGATGGCTTTGAACTTCAGTTCATCGCCAACCAGCTCATGGAACCTCCGGATCTCATCCCGATGACGTTCCCCGTGTGGTCCTGGCCAATCGAAATACACATACCGGAGTAGCCAACGGCTTTCGTACTGACGGGCCAGCGCAAGGGCATGCTTGAGTAGCTGCGGCGCGCCAATGTGCCGGAAGGCCTCCCGGCCCGCTTGCAGGGCTTCCGCTAGCGCCTGTGCCCTCGGCAACCCGACCTCTTCCCAGCGGCTGCGCCCCTGCGCAAGGTATGGCGGCCTGAACGCCTCGCCCGCCAGCGTTGCCTTGCCGCGCAGCCACTCCGTGAACTTGCTCTCCAAGCCGGCCATGATGCCGTTCGCAAGTGGTAGGCACACATTCAGATTGGCGTGACTGTCGACTCCCGTGGACAGTTTGGATTCGAATAGCGCTGCGGTGGGGCAGGAGGGCAGCGCCAGCGCATTCATCAATGGCGTGGCATCGGCGCAATCGGTCCAGAAATCGAAAATGTTCGCGGCCAGCGCAGAGGACGAATGCAGGGCTCGCATCTTTGCTGGCTTGTCACCACGCTCCATCAGTTCGCCACCGTCGCCGTTTGCAAACGCCGCAAGTGTTGCTGGCGAGAGTGGCCGCATCAGATTGAGGTCCAGATTGGGGACATAACCGCGTGCATCAAAGGCGATGCCCCGGTTCGCTGCCCACTCCTGTTGTTCTCTGCAAATGGCTGCTACAGACATGAATGGCCTCCGTCGAGCGCGTTCCCCCAGCCGACCGGTGGTCTTGCGAGGGGTCGTGGTTACGGTTGACGATTGCTTGGGCAGGGGAGGGAATCCTCCATATGACGGAACGGGGATTGAGCCAGGCCTGATGACCTAGCTGACCCCCGCTCAATCCATGCCGTGGTCGTAAGGTCATCAAGGCTCAGCAGGCGTTCGCCAACGCACAGACATATGCCTGAGTCCAGGAAAGGATTGTGCAGCCGAACCACCTGCGAGCTTCCATGTTCGACCTGATTGATGCGCTGCTTTTCGATGACGTTTTTGTCCAGTTGTGGGAGCCTCAGTATGACGCGATCGCGCACGATGAAGCGGAATACCAGTCCCTCATCCAAGCAGTACGCAAGGACGTCGATTCCATTGATGCCATAAGGGAAGGGACCCTCAAGCGGATACTTAATTGGAAATCCGCCCGCACCAAAGGTTATGTGCACTGGTGGAACTACGGTCTCTACATCGAGACCGTGAGGGACTGTCTCTCAATGCACGGGGATGATCGACTGGACGCCATCTGCAAATTGCCGGGGGTTCGAGAGCGCGTTGGATCAACAATTCTGCATTTCATCTATCCGGACACCTACCCGATTTTCGACATTCGAACCCTGGAAGCGCTCCGCTATCTTGGCGCCGACCTCGGGAAATCCTTCAGTGTGAACAACTACTATCGATTTCGCGAGTACCTCATCTCGACGCAAGTGGTGCTGAACAGGTGGACTCTCCGCGAATTGGACCGCGCAATATTCGCCTTTCATAAGCGCAGCCCGGAGATATTCGGCGCCACACTGGGCAATGGCCGCCGTGCCCAATCGACGACTCATCCTTACTACTGTCCGAGATCGGGAGCCTAGCGCCCCACGTCGCCCCAGCCGTTGGCTCCCGTCGTCATGCGACATCGGCACCGCCGTCGAACCGCACCTCATCCCACAAGGGCCAAAACTCTCCGACGAGCCTTTCACGCGGAAACGACGCAATCGCAGCCGTACTCAAACCTTCACTGTCGACGGAAATGATGTGCTTAGCCACCGTCCGATAACCGGCACGGAAATGGTTGGCCCCCTTGATCGCAACGACCTTGTACCCAGTAACATCCAGCCCGTGCATCGCAAACGGCTCGACATCATAGATCTGCTCGGCACGCGAAGCCACGATGATATCGACACCGTTGATGATGAGGCGACACATCGCCCCCAAGTCGAAGTGAACCCCTTCAAACATCGAACCAGGGCGATTCACGAACCGACCATCCGTGATGCATTTCACATAGGCATCGGCCTCGATCGGCGCGCCCTGGAAGCGGCCTTGCTTGCCGCCCAGCGAGACCCTCATCGTCGCGCCAACACCCGCGCGCTGTGCTTGTGCAACAACGGCAGCATCGTTGATCGACGCGAAACAGCACGTGCCGGCGGGCGGATTGGCGTCCAGTAACGCGCGAAGCAGATGCGTGCCGTCTCCGGGTGTGCCGCCGCCCGGGTTGTCTGCGTACTCGTTGACCACGACAGGCCCCTCTGCCGCGGACAGGGCAAGGGCGACGCCCTGTGCGGGGGTCGGAAACGTCGGACGGAACGCCTCGCGATGCGACCAGATCCATTGCGCGACTTCGTCGACGCAACGCTGCGCAAGCGCGGCGTCTCCGGTTGTGGTGCACACGACCGCCGGGCAGGGGGCCGCGATATCCGCGTAGGGGAAACCGTGGAACCACGAGCAGTCGATGACGCCGGGCTGTGCGGCCAGCTTCCGGCAAACGTCGTTGACTTCCGCCGGGATGAACCCGTCTTGTGTCGTCACGATGTACGGCAGCATTGGCAGGCGTCGCGTTGCGGTGACCGGTGTGAGCCCGCCCCGGATCATCTCAAGCAGCAGCTCGACGGCTTCGACGCCCCGGTCATGGAAGTCGGTATGCGGATACAGCTTGCACGGCAACGTCAGGTCGCAAGCGTCGCGCATCGCGTCCGTCATGTTGCCGTGCAAATCGTAGACCACGGCAAACGGGACACCCAACCCGACCAACGCACGAACGGCAAGCGCCAGATCGTCTTCGGCGTCTTCAGTGTCGTCCAGAAATAGGTCTGTTCACTTTCACTTGGTTGGCACTTGACGATAGTAGTCGCCAAGCTTGAACAACTTCTTGGTGTCAAAGTCGACCTTTTGACGAAACCGATTAAGAAGCTCCCTTCCGGCGAAGGTTTTGTCCGCCGATGTGGATGTACCATATTCTTGATCTGGGATTGCCCATCTCGTTATACAGATCTCACAGCTGTTCGGCGCGTAAAGCCTGCAAAGTTTGAGCGGCGACCATGACCTGCTGCAAGCCAAGCCAGATGGTTTTGACGCCTGGTTCACCATCGCCCCTGCGGCCCAGGAAACCACCGAGCGATGCAATCAGGCGAATCATTTGATTGAGCGTAGGTGGCGTCTGGGGCCGCGGCTTCTTCGACAGCAGATAGGTCCCTCGTATCTCATCGGCGTCGAAGAACAGCGACGCATCAAGATCAGGACACGTCCTGCCCAGGCGCATCAGCCGCGCAATGCGCCATGAGATCACCATGTACAGCACCAGCGCCCGTTCGACGCGATCCATCTGCGATAGCTGCAAGGCCTCCACCTTGCAGGCGTTCTTCAACACATGGAAGAACAGCTCGATCTCCCATCTGGCCCGATACCAGTCGATGAGCTCAATCACCGCATCCAAGTCTTGCGCTTCTCGGTTAGTCAGCAAGCGCCACACCACCGGCTTCACGCCGGCCGGGGCGCCGCATTCCTGGGCCACCAGGCAAGTGAGCGCCAGACCGTTCTTGCCCGGCAACCTCACGCGCTGGGCGCGCAACTCCTGTTTGACTTCACGTGCCTTCTGGCCGGCACGTCCGGGCAGGATGAAGGTAATCTCCCCGAGCGCTTCACTTGCTTCCACCGCCTCCCACAGCTTGCCCTCGGCCCCAAGGCTGCGGTTGTGTTGCGAACGAATCAACCAGTCTGCAGGATGACCCAACTCCTCGGCTCGCTGCATCAGCGCAGCGATGTCGCCTTCACGATCCGTTACGTAGACCAGGCGGGTCTCTGGCAGCGTGCCCGCCTGCTCAGCCACGCGTTCATAGCTTTCAATCCACCGCACGCTCTCCTTGATGCCGCCGCGCTCTCCGTTCGCATCCCGCAGCTCGCGTGCCCACATCCAGGCGTCCACAACCCCCAATGGCTCCCGATCCGGCGTCACCGCGTAGGTCGGATGCAGATAGATCCCTCGCTGCGCTTCGTAGCTCAACGGTCCCGCGCCTTCCATCTCCTGACCGTTGAAGTCCAGTTCGGTCGTATCGGCAATACACAGCACCACCGGAAATTGCCCCATGCGCTCAGCCGTACGCTCCCAATGCGGCTGCATCAGGTCTCGCCATTCGATCTCTTCGTTGCCGAGAAAGCGGTAAGCCGCCATGGTCTCGCCCCAGCCGTCGCAGGCGCTCGGAATGCTTGCCGTTGGCATGGCTGCAAACCGCTTGAGCAGCGCCTTCGCTCGCCGATCCCGTCTCGGATCGCCCAGATCCAGCGTTTCAAATTCCTCGTCCACCCATGCCCCCGACTCGTTGCCCATTTGCTCTGGAAAATCCAAGAGTAAACGCCATTCCGAGCAGGTTTACAACAGTCATATCGTCCAGTTCCGTCAACTTCTGGCGGCCAGGGCGGCGATCGCGCGCCTCGACTTATGTATAACGAGATGGGGATTGCCTTCACAATAATTTCGACGGGGGTGGCGGAGAATATTGAGCTCTCTTGAAGAATGGAAGCGTTAGTGTCTAGCTCAATTCCTGAAGTCAATGAGTGTTTTTTGAGGGCGAATAAGAAATGTGGTCTAAGTACCTCGTGATAAAGAAGGTCAAGTTTTGCATAAAAAAAGGAATCCTCCTTGGTCGCCATAATCTGCGGCATCAGGTCTAGTCTCGGTATAACGTGCCTGAGTGAATGGAATACGTCGATCGCAATATTTGCTGCCTGCATGACGTCCACTTGATTTGCGCGCATCGGGTTCCCGCTAAAAGCAGTTTTTTGAAATGTTAAAGATTTGTCATTTGTTCGGTCGTGAAATAGTTCATTTCTATATTGCTTGAACTCTTCTAGCTTTTGGAAGGTGTTTCTGTAAAATTTTCTGCGATCTATTTCCAGAATTTCTAGAAGTGATTTAATTCTATGTCCGAAATCTTTTGTTTTTATTTCATCGAAGGACAATCTTTTGGTTAGACAGCAAATTCTAATAATGGAGTTTATATAAGCTTCGATCGATATGAACCACATTCCAATCGCCGATTGAGGGGCGTTACCTTGCCTAATGTGATTGGTTGAGAATTCTAGTTGTTCGATTTGTTCGGCGCTATAGTAAAAGGCGAGTTGCGAAAATTGAATATATGTGAGATGAGATGTGGCATCCTCGCCTAGTGACGGAATCCATGCCAAAAAATCGCCTACATCATTTCTTCTTAGTTTTTCAAGTTGCATGTGAATGCTTGGTGAGGTTGGGTGATTGACGCTCTATATTCATTATGTAACTGTAACGGCGTTGGTACACAAATCAGGGTGACGCTGTGAAGTACACCCCCACGGGCGGAGTAGCGTTGCTGTTAACTTTGGGCTCTGGACTCAGTATCATTAGCGAACCAATCCGCCGCCGCCGTAACGCTGCCGCGACCGATCAGCTTGCATCGCTCAATGCCATTTCAGCCAGTCCAACCGTGTAGTGACCACCGGTCTCTCTTCTCAGCGCCAGGAGGTCGTACGTCTGAAGCATATCGACCAGTCCTGAATGTCCGTAGGTGGCGGGCGAAAAGCTGGGGTCGGTCCGCTTGAGATACTGTCCCAACGCGCTCAGATGCACGCGGCCCTCAGACGTGTTGCTCGCAAGCAAGGCGATGGCTTCCACCACAAACCTTGGTCGCCGTTTGACTACTGGCTGTTTTGGCTGCTCAGGCTTCAGCTGGATCGGCGCACCGGCAGGCGTCTCAGCTTCCGCCGCTGGGGCCGGCTTCCATTCGAAAAACTGGTCGCTGGCATTGCGAAGCGCTTCCGGCGTCTTGGACTCGCCAACGATGCAAACCGTCGCTCCACGCTCTCGGAGCTTTCGGCAGAGATAGGCAAAGTCTGAATCGCTGGTGACGAGGCCAAACTTGTCGGCCCGGTGGTCAAACATGGCTTCCAGTGCGTCCAGCGCCAATGCAATGTCGGCGGTGTTCTTGCCGGCCGCGTATTGATACTGTAGGCACGGCGTAAAAGCCTGGCGAACCAGCGCCTCCTGCCACGTTTTGCCAAGCGCGTTCTGATTGCCATAGCCACGGCGGAGAACAACGCGTCCAAACTGGGCAACGACTCGGAGGGCGTACTCCAGAATTTCCGGTGTCGTGTTATCGCAGTCGACAAGTACGGCAATACGGGATTCGGCAGCAGGGACTGGTACGCTCATCGATTTGCTCATCAAGTGACCAAGGGTGTCGTGATGATAATGGCAAAGGCGAGTCCGGCTGGAACGCAGGGAGCGCGGGAAATCCGCAGTTGCCTACCCCGCTCGATGAGGCGAAAATCAAACGGCCCGGTGCACCGCATTCCAAGGCGCTCGAAACGGTTTCCACTTCCCTCATCGGTAGCCCGCCTACCTAAGCACGGTCCATCGTGACATCCTCGGCCCCACGCACCTCCCGCCTCCACTTCGACCTCACCACCATCCAACTCTTCATCGCCGTCTCCGACCAGGGCAGCATCACCCGCGGCGCCGAACGCCTGCATCTGGCCGCGGCAGCCGCCTCCCGCCGCATCCTCGAACTCGAATCCCAACTAGGCGTCTCCCTGTTCGAACGCCTCCCCCACGGCATGGCCCTGACCGAGGCCGGCCGCGCCCTGCTGGCCCATGCCCGCGGCATCACCCACACCGTCCAGCGCATGCAGGACGACGCCGCCTCCTTCGTCGGCGGCGACCTGGGCGTGGTGCGGGTGGCGGCGCCAAAGTCCGCGGTCATCCAGTTCCTTCCCTTCGACATCCAGCGCTGCGCCACCGCCTGCCCCGGCGTCCGCATCGACCTGCAGGAAATGAACAGCGAGGAAGTCCAGCAGTCGCTGCGCCGCGGTACCGTGGACATCGGCATCTACGAGGGCAGCCTGGGCATGATCGACCTGCCGACCGCGCCCTATCGCAGCGACCGGCTGGTGCTGGTGGTGGCGCGCGGCCATGCGCTGGCGAAGCGCAAGCAGGTCACGACGGAAGACGTGCTGGACTGCGACCTGATCGTGCTCGGCGAGAGCTCGGCGATCTCGATCGGCCTGGAGCGGCTGGCGGAGGAGGCGGGCCGCGTGCTGCATATGCGCATGCGCGTCGGCGGCTTCGACAGCATTGCCGCGCTGGTGGCCCAGAACCTGGGCGGCGGCGTGATGCCGGAGGCCATTGCGCGCGAGGTGGCCGGTGGCAGCCGCTTCGTGCGGCTACCGATCGCCGAAACCTGGGCGCAGCGGCAATTCGTGCTGTGCCACCGGCCCCATGGCGCACTTTCCTCCGCCGCGCTCAGCGTCCTGGAAGTGCTTGCGCAAAACGCGAAACCAGAATCCCCAAAATAGCGATAGCCCGCGGCGCCCGCATTGCGCAAGATGGCTCCATAACGATTAGTACTACGGAGACACACAATGCAGCGCAGACAATTCATCCTGGCCGCGGCGGCCGGACTGGCGATGCCCGGCCTGGCGCGCGCCGCCGCTGACGTGCAAGGGCCGGTGCGCATCGTGGTGGGTTTTGCCCCCGGTGGCGGCACTGACGTGCTGGCGCGCGTGATCGGGCAGAAGCTCGGGGTCATGTGGAATACCAGCGTGCTTGTGGAAAACAAGCCCGGCGCGACCGGCGCGATCGCCGCCGCCTATGTGGCCAAGCAGCCTCCTGACGGCACCACGCTGCTGATGGCGCATGTCAACAGCCATGCGATTGCCCCGGCGCTGCTGGACGTCAAGTACGACCCCCGCGCCGACTTCACGCCGATTTCGATGGTGGGCGTTACGCCCAATATGCTGACCTGCCGTCCGGAACAGAAGGTGCGGACCGTTTCGGACATCGTGGCGTTGTGCCGCAAGAACCCGGGCAAGATCTCCTTCGGTTCGTCCGGCATCGGCTCGGCGCAGCACCTGGCGCTGGAGATGTTCCGGATGCAGGCCAGGATCGACGTGGTGCACGTCCCGTACAAGGGCTCGGGCCCGCTGGTGGCGGACCTGATGGGCGGCCAGATCGACTATGCGTTCGACACCATGACTGCCGCCACGCCCTTTATCCAGCAGGGCAAGGTGATCGCGATCGCGCAGACGCGGCTCAAGCGCGCGGCCAGCCATCCCAATGTGCCGACGCTGGCGGAGTCGGGCTTCCCCGGCCTGGATGCGGCGTCGTGGTACGGCCTGGTGGGGCCGAAGGGCATGTCGCCGGCGCTGGTGCAGCGCATGAATGCGGACGTCAACCGCGTGCTGGCGATGCCCGACGTGGCCGAGCGGCTCAAGAGCTTTGGCGCCGAGGATTCCGGCGGCACGAACCAGCAGTTCGGCGCCTTTATCGCGTCCGAGTCCAACAAGTGGGCCAAGGTCGTGAAGGACGCCGGCGTGAAGGCCGAGAGCTGATGGCGAGGAACCGTCGCACCCACGCACGCCGACTTATCGACCGACTTATCGAATTCCCCAGGAAGCACCCGATGACCGATTTCACCGATTCCCGCGCGCAAGCGCCTGAGGCCAAACTGCCGCTGTCCGGCGTGCGCGTGCTCGACGTCAGCCAGGTCATGGCCGGCCCCTACGCCTGCATGCTGCTGGCTGACCTCGGCGCCGACGTGATCAAGATCGAACCGCCCGACGGCGGCGACCAGACGCGCGGGTCGATGGGGTTCAAGATGAAGGGCCCGGACAGCATGGGCTTCCTCAATATGAACCGCAACAAGCGCAGCGTCACGTTGGACCTGAAGACCGAGTCCGGCCGGCAGGTGCTCTATCGCCTGGCGGAATCGGCCGATATCCTGGTGGAGAACTACCGCCCCGGCGTGATGAAGCGCCTGGGGATCGACTACGAGACGCTCAGCAAGATCAATCCGAAGCTGGTCTACTGCAGCATCTCGGGCTTCGGCCAGAGCGGGCCGTGGGCCACGCGGCCCGGCTTCGACTTGATGGCGCAGGCCATGTCGGGCGTGATGAGCGTGACCGGCTACCCGGGCGGCGCGCCGGTGAAGGCGGGCGTGCCGGTGGCCGATATCGGCTGCGCGCTGTTCGCGACCTACGGCATGCTGTCGGCCTATATCGGCGCCAGGGAGACGGGGAAGGGACAGTATGTCGACGCGTCGCTGTTCGACTCCGCGCTGGCGTTCTCGGTGTGGGACACCTGCGAGTACTGGGGCACGGGCCGCGAGCCCGAGCCGCTGGGCACGGCCAACCGCATGAGCGCGCCGTACCAGGCGATGAAGGCGGCCGACGGCTACTTTGTGATGGGCGCCACCAACCAGAAGCTGTGGCAGCTGCTGTGCAACACGCTGGACCGGCAAGACCTGCTCAAGGACGAGCGCTTTGCCACCGTGTCGCTGCGGCTCGCCAACCGGCAGGCACTGATCGCCGCGCTGGAGGAGAGCTTCGCCACGCAGACCAGCGATTACTGGATCGAACAGCTGCTCGAAGTCGGCATCCCGGCCGGCCCGATCCTGACCTACCCGCAGGCCTTCGACAGCGAGCACGGCCGCCACCGCCAGATGCGCATCGAGATCGATCACCCGATCGAGGGCAAGGTGCCCAATATCGGCTTCGCGGTGAAGATGGGCGGCACGCCGCAGCAGGTCCGCCGTCCGCCGCCGCTGCTGGGCCAGCATACGGAAGAGATCCTGGCCGAGCTGGGACTGTCGAAGGACGAACAGCAGTCGCTGGCCGCGGCCGGCGCCTTCGGCGCATGAACGCCGCGGTGCCGCCGGGAGGCGGTCAATCCGGGTCGAGCCAGCGCGAAGGCGGTGCTGGCAACGACGGGCAAGTCCGGCTGACGGTGCAGGGGCAGGTCGCGACGCTGACCTTCGACCGCCCGGCCGCGCGCAACGCGATGACGTGGGCGATGTACGAGCAACTCGCCACGCACTGCCGCGCGCTCGCGGCGGATGGCAGCGCGGGCGTGCGCGTGGTGGTGCTGCGCGGGGAGGGCGGGGAGGCCTTTGTCGCGGGCACTGACATCGCGCAGTTCCGGCAATTCTCGAACGGCGATGACGGGGTCGCGTACGAAGCGCGCATTGACGAGGGCATCCGCCTGGTCGAACAACTGCCGATGCCGACCGTGGCCGTCATCGAGGGCTGGGCGGTGGGCGGCGGGCTGGCCATCGCGACTGCCTGCGACTTCCGCGTGGCGACGCCCAAGGCCCGCTTCGGCGTGCCGATCGCCAAGACACTCGGCAACACGCTGTCGGCGCAGAACCTCGCCAAGCTGCGCGCGGCGTGGGGCTTGCAGCCGGTGCGGCGCATGCTGCTGCTGGCGCAGATCCTGGATGCCGATGCGGCGTTGGCGTGCGGATTCCTGGAAGGCATCCATGCTGCCGAGTCGCTGGAGAGCGAGGTCGCTGCGCTATGCAGCCGGCTCGCCGCGCTGGCGCCGGTTACGCAGACGGTCGTCAAGGAGGCATTGCGGCGGCAGACGGTGGAGGCGGTGGCCGATACCGATGATCTGGTGCGCTTGTGCTACGGGAGCGAAGACTTCCGGGAAGGGGTGGAAGCGTTTGTGGGGCGGCGGCCGCCCGAGTGGAAGGGGCGTTAGATGTTCTGAATGGCCCGGCGCGAATGATGGTCCGCGCCGGGCCATTATCGTTTACCGTGGCTCGGCTTCCGTCGCCTTAGCGGCATCCGGCCGTGTGCCCGGCATCACCGCGCTGGCACTTCATAAATCAGCCGCACATACTTCGGCGCAGGCTGGCTGTCCACCAGCACGCCGCCCATCGCCTCCGGAATCCGCCGGCTGGCCCAGTTCTCTTCCGCCACCGGGTAGATAAACCGCAACGGCTGCAGGGCCGCCATCGCCCAGTCCTTCACCGCCAGCACGGCCTCCATTCCATAGCCGTGGCCGTGGGCGTCTTCCCGGATCCAGATGCCGAATTCCGGTGCCGGCGTATCGGCACGATGCAGCCCGGCCAGTCCCAGGAAATGGCCATCGCTGGCCCGGCGGATAGTAAAGACGAAATCCGATCCGTCGTCCATGGCCGGCAGCCAGTCTTGCGAGACGTCGCGGAATGCCGCAGGGGATGGGGCGGGTTCCCATTCCATGTAGCGGGCTAGGGTTGGCGTGATGCAAGGCCAAACCTCGTCGGCATCGGCGCCGGAGAAGGGGATCAGGGCGAGGCGTGCCGAGTGGATCAATGGTGTGGACATGGCGGCTTCGGTGGGGAGTCAGGCACGATCATTATTGCGCACTAGGATCCGTTCCGTCGGTGTACGCTTCGCTTTGCAGGAATCAAGCGGCTGTCGGTTCGTTGACCGCACGCATAGATGGTGCGGTGCGCGCAAATCGTGCTGAATCTGACAGACGTTTTCGGTCTCGCTATGGCCTGCAGGCAGCTTGATTCTGCGCGTAACCTGCAAACCTTATGAGTCAAGTCACTTCCGTCCGTCCTTTGGTCGCCAACGACATAGAGCATGTCGCAGCGATTCATCAAGTCGCATTTCCGCGTCAGCTGGAATCACTGCTCTGGATATCCTGCAACGCTGCCGCCTATCCACGTATCCGTTACTTTGTCGCAGTTGAGGACGGGAGGCTCGTCGGCTACATCCAGTGGACCGAGAAAAGCGGCTTCCGTGAGGAAGTCGTCCTCGAGTTGGAGCAGATGGCGGTGCTTCCCGAGAACCGGGGCAGGGGCATTGCGCGCGCGCTTATCGGGCAGTCATTGCCACAGGTCGCTTGTGAGCTTGAGAAGCGCGGGGCAAGGATCAAAGGCGTGATGATCACGACGCGGACGGACAATGTGGCGCAGCGGATCTATACGTCGACGCTGGGCGCGGTAACGAAGGCGGTGATTCCCGATCTGTATTCGGCAGACGAGGCAATCATGATTGCGCTGTCGCCGGACTTCAGCCGTGAATAGGTATTGGATGCATCGGTAGCCTACGGGAGGCGGCCCCCTCCGCCGCCCCAGGCGCCAAACGTTACCCCACCTGTCCCAGCACCCCCTCCCGCGCCTGCATCGTCCTTTTTGCAATGTTCAGCTGGTGGATCTGCGTGGTCCCCTCATACAAGCGGAACAGCCGCACATCGCGATAAAACCGCTCCGCCACCGTACGCGCCATATAGCCGCTGCCGCCAAAGATCTGCACCGCGCGATCCGCCACGCGTCCGCACATTTCAGAGGCGAACAGCTTGCACATCGATGCCTCCATGGTCACGTCCTCGCCGTTGTCGCGGCGGCGGGCGGTTTCCAGTACCAGCGCGCGCGCGGCGTGGATGTCGGTGTTGCTGTCGGCAATCATTTGCTGAACCAGCTGGTAATCGGCGATGGGCTTGCCGAACTGGCGCCGCTGGCTGGCGTAGCGCACCATCTCGTCCACCAGGCGGATGGCGGGGCCGATGCACAGGCCGGCCAGGTTGATGCGTTGCTTGTTGAGCGCCTTCATCGCCGTCTTGAAGCCCACGCCGGGCTGGCCGCCGACGATGGCAGTCGCGGACACGCGACAGTCCTGCAGGTAGACATCGCCCACCGGGGAGCCGTGCTGGCCCATCTTGCGTTCCGGTTCGCCGGTGCTGATGCCGGGCGTGCCGCGTTCGACCAGGAAGGCGCTGATGCCGTGCGCGCCGGGGGTATCGGAGTCGGTACGGGCGAACACGGTGAACAGGTCGGCGACCGGCGCGTTGGTGATGAAGCATTTGCTGCCGTTCAGCACGTAATGGTCACCGTCGCGCCGGGCCGATGTCAGCAGAGAAGTGGCGTCGGATCCGGCTTCGGGCTCGGTCAGCGCGAAGCAGCCGGTCAGCTCGCCCGAGGCAAGCCGCGGCAGGTAGCGCGTCTTCTGCGCTTCGGTGCCGTCGACGACCAGCGACTCGGAGGCGATGCCGGTGTTGCCGCCGAAGCGCGCGCGGAAGACGGTGGCGGCCTGCGAGACTTCGATGTTGACGAGCGTCAGTTCTTCGGACGTCAGCCCCGCGCCGCCGTAGGCTTCGGGGATGCTGTGTCCGAACAATCCGAGTTGTCGCATGGCGTCGACCACCGGTTCGGGGATGACGTCGTTGCGGTCGATGTCGGCTTCGAGCGGAATGCAGGTGTTGAGGACGAACTGGCGGAGGTCGGCAAGCAGGGCTTGCATGCGGGCGGCGTCGCGGATCATGGGAGGGTCTGGTAGATGTCTGGGAAGGAGCGGGATGTGTCTGGCCTTGTGGACGGCACGTGCTACTGGGCGGTGATGCCGGCGGTTTTCAGCACGCGGGTCCATTTCTGCGACTCGCTGTCCAGGTAGCGGTCGAAAGCGGGTGCGGATTGCGGGGCGACGTCCATGCCGAGGTCGGCCAGGCGCTTGACCACGGCGGGATCGCTGACGGCCTGCGCCGCGGCCTCCGCCAGCTTGCGCACGACGGCGTCGGGCGTGGCGTGCGGCGCGACCAGTCCTAGCCACGCGCCCACTTCGTAGCCGGGCAGGCGCGCAGCTTCGGCAACCGTGGGAACATCTGGCAACGCCGCGGACCGTTTGGCGGAAGTTACCGCGAGTGCCCGCAGCTTGCCGCTCTGGACCTGCTGGCGAGCGATTGCCGCGGTCAGTGCCATCATCGACACGCGCGCGCCCAGCACGTCCGTCAGCGCCTCGGGCTGGCCCTTGTACGGCACATGCGTCAACTTGATATCGGTCATTTGCGCGAGCAGTTCGCCGGAGAGGTGGTTGGAGGTTCCCACGCCGGCGCTGGCGTAGGTCAGCGCACCGGGCTGGCTGCGCGCGGCGTCTAGCAATTCGGGCAGGCTGCGCAGCCGCGACGATGCTGGCACCACGATCACGTTGGGTACCACGCCAAAGCCCGCCACCGCGCGAAAGTCGCGTGCGCCTTTCCAGTTGATCGCGCTGTTGAGCAGCGGTCCGACCACGTAGCTGGGACTGACGGCGAGCAGCGTATAGCCGTCCGGCGTGGCCCTGGCGGCGATGTCGGTGCCGATGGCGCCGCCCGCACCGGTACGGTTCTCGACGATGACAGGTTGGCGCAGCAACTGGGCCATGCGCTCGGCGGTGGCGCGGGTGACGGTGTCGACCACGCCGCCTGCAGAAAACGGCACGATGATGCGAACGGGGCGGGCGGGAAACCTGTCGGCGCTGTCGGCGGCGCCAAAGGCCACGGCAGGCGCGAGCGCGGCGCAGCCGAGCATGGCGGCCAGCAGACGCCGGCGCGCTGGTTGAGTGGATTGCATCTTGTCTCCTGGTCCGGGATATTCCCGGGTAGTTATTCCGATAAGGCCGCGGTCTCGCCGGATCGCTTGGCGCCTCCTACAACTTCCGCGGCGTCGTCACCGCTTGGCATCACCGCTTGTCGCCATATCAACGCGCGCACGCCAGCTCGATCTGCCTCACGCCTTCGCGCAACTTCTGCGCGACCGTGCGCGCCAGCATGTCGTCACGGTCGCGCGCGGCGGCGACGGTGCAGTTCAGCGCGAACGGGTCTTCATGCAGCGATTGCCGGATCGGCACGGCAATCGCATGAATGTCCGTTCGCCATTCGCCGCGGCTCAGGCAAAAGCCGTGCGCCGCGTAGTGCGCCTGTTCCGCGATCCACATCGGCTGCTCCCGCGCAAAGCGCTCGGCATCTTCCACGCGCAGCCGGTTCAGCACCGCAGCGCGCTCTTCCGCCCCGCACGCCAGCAGCACGGCGCGGCCGATCGAGGTGGACAGCAAGGGCCGCGTACTGCCGATGTCGGGCTGGTACACGTTGCCCGGATCGACGCGGCAGCTGTCCACGTACACCACCGTCAGCCGCTCGCGCATTCCCAGGTTCACCGTGCATCCGGTTTCGCGGGCGATGGCTTCCATATAGGGCCGCGCGATCTGGCGGATGGCCAGCCCGGCAAGCATCGGATACGCCAGCGCCAGCACGCCCGCGCCGAGCCGGTACTTCTGGTTGCCCGGCACCCGGCTCAAAAAGCCAAGCAGGCCGAGCGTGTACGTCAGGCGCGACACCGTTGCCTTGGGCAGTCCGGTCCGCGCCACGATGTCCTGGTTGCCCAGCACCGGGCTGCCCGGCGTGAATGCCCGCAGCACGTCCAGCCCGCGTGCCAGGTTGCTGGCGAACTGGCGATCGGTAGAGAGTTCGTCGGCGCTGGCAAGGCCGGGCAGTGGGGTGCGTTCCATGTCTGGCGGCGGTCTGTTGGGATTCATGCTCGGATCCGTAAGGGGGACTCGTCAATGTTGTAGCACGTCGGTTCCGCACAGCGAAACCGTGCTTGCGCCTGACGAGCGGGGCTGTCAGTTTGGAGCGCAGCAACCTGCGACAACCCGAGAACGAAGAGACAGATTCCATGCCGAACGCGTCACCCGACCACGCCGCCACGGCGGCAAAGCCTTGCAACACCCACACCGATGCCGGCGCCGGCCCGCTGGCGGGCGTGCGCATCCTGGACATGGCCACTGTGGTGGCGGCACCGTTCTCGGCCACGCTGTGCGGCGACATGGGCGCCGATGTCGTCAAGCTGGAGCTGCCCGATGGCAGCGATCCGCTGCGCTCGCTCGAGCCCGTCACCGACGCGCACGCGCTGTACTGGAAGGTGACCAACCGCGGCAAGCGCGGCATCTCGCTGGACGTGCGCACACCGCGCGGCAAGGAGATCTTCCTGAAACTGCTGCCGCAGTTCGATGTCCTGGTCGAGAACTTCCGCACCGGCACGCTGGCGCGCTGGGGGCTGGATATCGAGACCCTGCGCGCGGCCAACCCCGGCCTGGTGGTATTGCGGCTGACCGGCTTCGGCCAGACCGGACCGTATGCGCAGCGGCCGGGGTTTGCGCGGATCTTTGAAGCGATGAGCGGGTTCACCAACCTGGCAGGTTCGCCGGAGAGCGGGCCGATGCACATGAACTACCCGGTCGGCGACATGGTCGCTGGCTTGTTCGGCGCCTTTGCCATCGCCACCGCAGTGGCGGAGCGGCGCGCGCGGCCTGGCCTGCCCGGCCGCGAGATCGACCTGGCGGCCACGGAAGCACTGTTCCGGCTGCTGGAGCCGCTGGCGGTGGAGTACGAGCAACTGGGCCGCGTGCGCCAGCGCGCGGGCAATCGAACTACCTATGCGGCACCGTCCAATATGTACCGGACCTCGGATGACGTCTGGGTGTCGGTGGTGGCATCGTCCGATGCCACCTTCCGCCGCCTGGCAGAGGCGATGGCCGCGCCGCAGCTCGCGCACGCGGCCGACTACGCCACCAACGCCGGCCGCGTGCGCAACCTCGATGCGCTCGACGCGCAGATCGCGGCCTGGTTTGCCGGCAGGTCCTACGCGGATGCGGCTTCGGCGCTTGATGCTTGCCAGGTGCCGTTCAGCAAGGTGTTCAGCATCGCCGACATTGTCGAAGATCCGCAGATGCGCGCGCGCGAGGCGATCGTGCGCCTGCCGGATGCCGAGCTTGGGTCAGTGCCGGCGCCATGCGTGGTGCCGAGATTCTCCGGCTACGCACCGGCCGCGCCGCGCTGCGGGCCGGCCGTGGGCGAGCACAATGCGCTGGTCTATGGCGCGTTGGGACTGGAGGCGAGCGAGTTGCGCGCACTGCGGGAAGCGGGCGTCATCTGAAAAGGCGTGCGCGCGAAAATCATGGCGATTGCAGAGTCGTCTTAGTGCCGCTCTCAGTCCCCCGAATCACACTCCTTCAATTCATAGGGTTTCGTCCAATGTTTGGTTGTCAGTTGACAACCTGCGCGGGCGCCTCTAATCTTTGGAGACAGGAATGGTTCGGGCCAGGCACCCAAAGAAGGACATTGAGGCCGCGCTAAGGCGCGCAGAGTTGCAGGGCTGGCGCGTCGAGCAATCCTCGGGTACCGGTCACGCGTGGGGACGTCTCTATTGCCAGAGCAACGACCAGTCATGCCGGAACGGCGAGTTTTGTGTCTTCAGCGTCTACGGCACGCCAAGGAATCCATTCAGCCACGCCAGCCGGATCAGGCGGATCGTGGACAGCTGCGCGCATCGGTGTAGCCGCGTACCTCTGGTCAATCTGCAGAAGGCGAGATAGCGATGGAATATTCCTTCACCCTCAGATATCAACTGTCGCCGAACGACAACAACCCCGACGCACTGGTGGAACGCCTGTACGAAGCGGGATGTGACGACGCAATCGTAGGGACGGGCGTGGCAGGCCGGATTGCGGTTGCCTTCGACCGCGAAGCGGAGTCCGCCATGGACGCCATCATGAGCGCGCTCGCCGATGTAAAGCGCGCCATACCATCCGCAACACTGATCGAAGCCGCGCCGGATCTGGTCGGCCTGACGGATATTGCCGATGCGATCGGGATGTCCCGCCAGAACATGCGCAAGCTGATGATCGGCCATCCCGAATCATTTCCGCCGCCGGTGCACGAAGGCGCCAGTTCCCTGTGGCACCTGTGCGAGGTCTTGTTGTGGATGAACGGGAATGGCTACGAGATTGAGCGGGCACTGATTGAAACGGCATCCACGACCATGCAAGCCAATCTGGCAATGCGCGTCAGGAACGCAATCCCTGCAATGGAGCGCCGGTTCAGGCCGCTGGTGGCTTGAGCAGCGCTTTCGATTGCCCCCGTCGGCGCACAAACCCGAGGCATTGCCGGAAGTGGATTTGTCCGGCGAGTATCTGGATGTGGCGGGCCAGCGCAATACGCTATGCACTGGCGCCGCGATTCCGGCGTCTGAGGCAGTGCCGCCTCAATCCAGCCGGATGTTGTACTCCTTGATCACGTTCCCCCAATAAGCCTGGTCAGCCTTCGCCACCGCCGCGAACGCGGCGGGGCGCGAAGTCTTGACGATCAGCCCCAGGTCGGCCATGCGCTGCCGGATATCGGCCGCGGCCATCACCGTCTCCACATCCGCGGAAATCTTCTCGACGATAGGCTGCGGCGTCCCGGCCGTGGTGAACAGGCCGAGCCAGGCCGGGCCGTCCAGCCCCTTGTAGCCGAGTTCCTGGAAGGTGGGCACGTCAGGCAGCATCGGCGCGCGGGTGTTGCCGGTCACGGCCAGCGGCTGCAGCTTGCCGGTGCGCGCGTGCTGGCGCACGGTCATCGGCGACAGCGTACCCAGCGAGATCTGGCCGCCGATCAGGTCGGTGGCGATCGGCGCTTCGCCCTTGTACGGGACGTGCAGCATTTCGGCGCCGGCACCGGTCGTGAACACCTGCATATAGAGATGGGCGCCGGTGCCGATGCCATAAGTGCCGTAGGAAATCTTGTTCGGCTGCGACCTGGCCAGGCTGACCACCTCGGGCAGCGTGCGCGGCATGGCGCTGTTGGCGGTCAGCACCAGGCTGGAGGTGCACAACTGGCCGATGGCAGTCAGGTCGCGCAGCGGATCGAACGGGGGCTTGGCCACCATATAGGGCGTCTGCACCAGGCTGGGCAGCGCCAGCAGCAGCGTGTAGCCGTCCGGCGCCGCCTTGGCCACCACGTCGGCGCCGATCATGCCGCCGACGCCGGGGCGGTTCTCGACGATGACGGGGCGCTGCCACAGCTTGCCGAGCGGTTCGCCGAGCGCGCGTGCCAGCACGTCGGTGGCGCCGCCCGGCGGGTAGGGCACGACCAGCCGTACCGGCCGCGACGGATAGTTCGACGCGGTGGACTGTCCTGACTGGGCTCGGGCATGGCCGAGGCCAAGACCAAGACCAAGTGCAGAAGCCGTGGTGGCGAGGGAGCCTGCCCCCAGCCACTGCAGGGCTTTGCGTCGGTCAGCTTGCATGGTGTTTCCTCCTGTTGTGGCGTCCTGGTTGTCTTGTCGCGCCTTGCGCGCATGGCAAACCGCAGCGTACGGGCCACTACCGGCGCGGCACATCGGCGCTATGGACGAGACGTCGGGGCGGTATTTACCCCGAGGAGCATGCATGCATGACATCGCCGCCGGTGAAATCTTTCAACACGCGCGGCAAGAAATCTAAATTCCTTTTCAGTACCCATTCTGTGACGATACCCGCAGGTGCACTATCGCACCTTTTTGTATTTGGCGGAGGAACGTCCTATGGCAACCGGCAAGCGCAACGGGCTCCATTCGCAGGGCTCCGCGCGCGGCACAGCGCAAGCGCTGCCTGCCACTGCTGCGGTGCCGCATCGACGCCGCGGAGTCGTGATGGCCCTGCTCGTCTGTGCCGGCATCGTGGCAGGCGCGGGCGGCAGCTGGTGGTACGCGCAGTCGCGCGACGGCAAGGCGCCAGGGGTGGTGGAAGGCGACGGCAAGAACGGCCCGCTCGGCATGGTCCGTGTGCCCGGCGGCGAATTCCTGATGGGCAGCGACAGCAAGATGGCGCAGGCCAACGAGAAGCCGGCGCACAAGGTGCGCGTGCATGCCTTCTGGATGGACAAGCACCACGTCACCAATGCCGAGTTCCGCAAGTTTGTCGAGGCCACGGGGTACGTCACCACGGCGGAGCGGGCGCCGGACTGGGAAACCCTGAAGGTACAGCTGCCCCCCGGCACGCCGCGTCCGCCCGACAGCGCGATGGTGGCCGGCGGCATGGTCTTTGTCGGCACGCCGCGTCCGGTGCCGCTGCAGGACTATTCGCGCTGGTGGCGCTATGTACCCGGCGCCGACTGGCGTCATCCGGGCGGTCCCGGTACCTCGATCGAAGGCAAGGACGACCATCCGGTGGTGCAGGTGTCTTACGAAGATGCGCAGGCCTACGCCAAATGGGCCGGCAAGCGCCTGCCCACCGAAGCGGAGTGGGAGTTCGCCGCCCGTGGCGGGCTGGAGCAGGCCACCTACGCATGGGGCGACCAGTTCGCGCCCGCCGGCAAGCAGATGGCCAACGTCTGGCAGGGCCAGCAGAACCAGCCGTTTCCCGTTGTCAGCCCGGTAGTCAGCCCAGTAGTCAGCCCAGTAGTCAGCCCCAAGGCCGGCGGCGCGCTTGGCACCAGCCCGGTCGGCACGTTCCCGCCCAACGGCTACGGGCTGTCCGACATGACCGGCAATGCCTGGCAATGGGTCGCCGACTGGTATCGCGCCGACCAGTTCCGGCGCGAAGCCGGCAAGGCGCAGCCGATCGAGAATCCGGCCGGCCCGCTGGCCTCGTGGGATCCCAGCGAGCCCGGCGTACCGGTCAACGCGCCCAAGCGCGTGACGCGCGGCGGCTCGTTCCTCTGCAACGAAGACTACTGCCTGAGCTACCGCCCCAGCGCGCGGCGCGGGACGGATCCTTTCAACAGCATGTCGCACCTTGGCTTCCGGCTGGCGATGGACGACAGCCGCTGGGCCGAGATGCGCCGCAATGCGCCCCATATGCCGCTGGCGATGGGCGGACAGCCGAAACCGGCGTCACGCTGATGCCGCAGCGGTACGACACGACCCAGGAGCAAGTTGCTATGAGCATGCCCCCCGACAGCGTCTTGCGCGCCAGCGCATCGCGCAAGACGATCGCCGCACTGTGCGCTGTGCTGGCGCTTTCCGGACTGCAGCTCTCCGGCTGCACCGCGCCCGCCGGACCTGCGGCCCCTGCGGCACAGGCCGCTGCCACCCAGGCGCAGCCCGCCGAACAGGCCCTGCCATCGTGGCGCGACGGCGCCGCGCGTCAGGCGCTGCTCAAGTTCGTGGCCGACGTGACGCGCCCGGGCTCGCCCACCTTCGTGCCACCCGAGGCGCGCGTGGCGGTGTTCGACAACGACGGCACGCTGTGGAGCGAGCAGCCGCTGTACTTCCAGTTCTTCTTCCTGCTCGACCAGGTCCGGGCCGCCGCGCCGCAGCATCCGGAATGGCGCAACAATGCCGCGTTCAAGGCGCTGATGGCCAACGACATGAACGCGCTGATGGCAAACCAGAAGCAGCTGCTCGGTTTGATTGCCACGGCCAACAGCGGCATGAGCGTGGACGAGTACGACCGCACCATCCGCGACTGGCTGTCCAGGGCGCGCCATCCCAAGTTCAACCGGCCCTATACCGAGCTGGTCTACCAGCCGCAGCTCGAACTGCTGTCCTACCTGCGCGCCAACGGCTTCAAGACCTATATCGTCTCCGGCGGCACCATCGATTTCATGCGGCCGTGGAGCCAGCAGATCTATGGCATCCCGCCCGAGCAGGTGATCGGCTCGTCCCAGGCCGTGCGCTACATGGTGCGCGACGGCAAGCCCGTGCTGATTCGCGATCCCAAGCTCGACTTTATCGATGACGGCCCCGGCAAGCCGGTCGGCATCTACCGCCATATCGGCCGCCGGCCAATCCTCGCCGTCGGCAATTCCGACGGCGACCTGCAGATGCTCGAGTACACCGCCGGCGGCGACGGTCCGCGCATGGCGGTGCTGGTGCATCACGACGATGCCGAGCGGGAGTTCGCCTACGACCGCCAGTCCAAGGTGGGCAAGCTGGACAAGGCCCTGGATGCGGCCAGGGCCAAGGGCTGGACCGTGGTCAGCATGAAGCAGGACTGGCAGCAGATCTATCCGGCCGGCAAGCCATGAGCACGATGAGCGCAGCAGTGAACCGACCGTAACGGGTCAATGAACGGAGGCGGAACATGCACCGAGTTGAAGAAGGCATAGGGAAAGGGCGGGGCTCCAGGCTGGTGATGCTGGCCATGGCCGCCGCCGTGTTTGCGATCGCGGGCTGCGGCAAGAAGGAGACGCCGCCCAAGGAGCAGCAGCCGGCGGCACAGGCACCCGCCACGGCGCCGGCACCCACGTCGGCCGCGCCGGTGCCGTCCAGGGAGAATCCGCCGGTCGCAGCGAGCGCGCCGGTTGCGGCGGCTTCGGCGCCCGCGCTGGCGGCCACCGCGCCGTCCGGCAAGAAGCCCAACATCCTCGTCATCTTTGGCGATGACATCGGGCAGACCAACATCAGCGCCTACAGCCACGGTGTGGTGGGCTATCGCACGCCCAACATCGACCGCATCGCCCAGGAAGGCATGATGTTTACCGACTACTACGGCGAGAACAGCTGCACGGCGGGCCGATCCACTTTCATCACGGGTGAAGTCGGCTTGCGCACGGGCCTGCTGAAGGTTGGCGTTCCGGGGGCGGCGGTCGGCCTGCAAGCGCAGAACGTGACCATCGCACAGGCGCTCAAGCCGCTTGGCTATGCAACCGGCCAGTTTGGCAAGAACCACCTGGGCGATCGCAACGAGTACCTGCCGACCGCGCATGGTTTCGACGAATTCTTCGGCAACCTCTACCACCTCAATGCGGAAGAGGAGCCGGAGCGCCCGTACTACCCGAAGAACGACGAGGCCTGGGTCAAGGCGAATGCACCGCGTGGGGTCATCCACTCCTTTGCCGACGGCAAGGTAGAAGATACCGGCCCGCTCAACCGCAAGCGCATGGAGACCATCGACGACGAAACCACGACGGCGGCGATCGGCTTCATGGAAAAGCAGATCAAGGCCGACAAGCCGTTCTTCGTGTGGATGAACATGACGCGCATGCACTTGTTCACCCACGTGCGCGAGTCGATGCGCGGGCAGAGCGGCATGCCGGGCAATGAATATGCGGACGGCATGATCGAGCACGACGGGCATGTCGGCAAGCTGCTCAAGTCACTGGATGAACTGAAGGTCGCCGACAACACGATCGTGATCTACACGACGGACAACGGCCCGAACCAGTTCAGCTGGCCGGACGCCGCAACCACGCCATTCCGCAGCGAGAAGGATACCAACTGGGAAGGGGCGTTCCGCGTGCCGGCGCTTGTCCGGTGGCCCGGCCGCATCAAGCCCAACACGGTGTCCACGACCATGATGTCCGGGCTCGACTGGTTCCCGACCCTGCTGGCGGCGGCCGGCGATGCAGACATCAAGGAGCGGCTGCTCAAGGGCGCCAGCATTGGCGGAAAGTCCTTCAAGGTGCACCTGGACGGCTACAACTTCCTGCCATACCTGACGGGTCAGAGCAATACCGGGCCACGCCAGGATTTCTACTACTTCAACGATGATGGTGTGCTGGTTGCGATGCGGCACAACGACTGGAAGTTCGTCTTCTGCGAGCAGCGCGAGCCGGGCGGTTTCCAGGTGTGGGCGAACCCGTTCACGTGCCTGCGCGTGCCAAAGGCATTTAACCTGCGCATGGATCCCTACGAGCGCGCGGATATCGTGTCCGATCAGTACTATGACTGGACCGCGAAGAATGCATACATGATGAGCTATGCATCGTCGCGGGTAGCGCCGTTCCTCCAGACGTTCAAGGACTATCCACCCAGCCAGAGGCCGGCAAGCTTCACCATTGACCAGATGACCGAGGCGTTGATGAAGTCCCTCGACAAGGGGGCGGCGGGCGGAAAGTAATTCCCGTGGCAATGGTTGGCTGGATCCTCCCGGCCAACCTCTTCACCAGGATCGCACCATGAGAGAAGCGCATGCCGGCGCAAACGCCGGCAAGCAGCAAGGGCGGCACAGATCCGGCAAACCGCGGCGCGCGGAAAGCGCCGCCTTGCAGGCAGGGCAGGGCCAGGTGGCGCTAGACGGCGCCGTGCTGGCACCTACCCTGTTGCTTTTCGTCTCGGGCACGGCCGGACTGATCTACCAGGTTCTCTGGATCAAGCAGCTGGCGCTGGTGGTCGGCGTGGATGTGCACGCCGTCACCACCGCCGTAGGTGCATTCTTTGCCGGCCTGGCACTCGGTGGCTGGCTGTTCGGGCGCGTGGCCGACCGCCATGCGCAACCGCTGAGGCTGTATGCGTGGCTCGAAATCGCCGTGCTGGTGCTGGCCATTGGCGCCACGCTGGCGCTCGCACGGGCCGCAGCGCCGTTCGCATGGCTGGAAAGCCGCGTCGGGCTGCTGGCCTGGGCGTTGCCGTTCGTGCTGGTGATCCTGCCCGCGGCGGCCATGGGCGGCACGCTGCCGGTGCTGATGCGCGTGCTGGCGTCGCGCCCCGGCTACATCGGCACGCACGGCGGACGCCTGTATGCCGCCAACACCGCGGGGGCCATTGCCGGCACGCTGCTGGCGGGCTTCGTGCTGATCCCGTGGCTCGGTATCACGGGCAGCGCGCTGGCCGCGGCCACGCTAAACGGTCTTGCTGCGGTTGCGGCGCTGGCCCTGGCTTCGCGCACGGTGCCTGCGCAGGAACCGGCCGCCACCGCTGCCGCGCCGGCATCCGCCGAGCCGGCGCGCGATGCCGGCGACGGGCGGCTGGCGCTGGGGCTCTATGCCGCCGCGGGCGGCATCGCGCTGGGTTATGAAGTGGTGTGGTCGCAGGCCATCGTGCAGTTCATCAGCACGCGCACCTTTGCCTTCACGGTGGTGCTTGCGACCTACCTTGCGGGCCTTGCCATCGGCAGTGCGCTCGCGGCGCGGCGGGCTGATCGCGCACGAGACCCATGGGGCGCGTTCGCGATACTGATCGCGGCCGCGGGACTGGTGGCGCTGCTCGAAATCGTGGTGCTCGGCGAGTGGCTGCTGCGGGCCCAGGCGGCGGCATCGGCGTGGGTGCAGTCGGCCACGTCGAACGGCCTGGCGGCCGCCTGCGCGAGCTTCGCGGTGGCCGCGCTGTGTGTGGTGTTCGTGCCCACGCTGCTGCTGGGCGCGGCCTTCCCGTTCGTGCTGCGCGTGGGCGTGGACAACCACCGGCTTGGCGCCGGCGTGGGCGCGGTGGTGGCGCTCAATACGCTGGGCGGCATCGTCGGCACGGCGGTGGCTGGGTTTGTGCTGGTGCCGCGCATCGGACTGGTGCATACGCTGTCGCTGCTGGCCGTGGGCGCCGGCATTGTCGGCGTCATCGCCGTGGCGCTCGGCTCGGGTGTACGCAAGCCGGCGCGCTGGGCCGTGCCGATGGTGGCGCTGCTCGCGGTAATTGCCGCGGCGCTCGCGCCCGCGGACCGGCTCGCCACGCTGCTGGCGCACGCACGTGGCGGCGACATGGTGTTCTACGAGGAAGGCCGCGGCGCCACCGTGGCGGTGGTGAAGCAGTCGTCCCCGAGCCACACATTCAACCGCCTCTATATCCAGGGCGTGTCGAATTCCGGCGACACCATGACGTCGCTGCGCTACATGCGGTTGCAGGCGCTGCTGCCGCTGATCATTCACGGCGGCACGCCGCGCTCGGCGCTGGTGATCGGCCTCGGCACCGGTATCACGGCCGGTGCCATGCTGCCGTATCCAGGCCTCGAGCACCGCGTGGTGGCAGAACTGCTGCCGCCGGTGCTGCGTGCCGTGCCGCAGTTCCAGGGCAACTTCGGCGTGGCCGGAGACAAGCGCGTTGATATCCGCCTGCGCGACGGCCGGCGCGAGCTGCTGCAGAGCGAGCAGCGCTACGACCTGATCACGCTGGAGCCGCCGCCGCCTTCGGCCGCAGGCGTGGTCAACCTGTACTCGACCGATTTCTATCGCCTCGCCGCGGCACGGCTGCAACCGGGCGGGCTGGTCGCGCAATGGCTGCCGTTGCCCACGCAGAACGACGAAGACACGCGCTCGCTGGTGCGCAGTTTCCTCGACGTGTTTCCGCATGCGACGCTGTGGACCACCGAACTGCACGAGATGATGCTGGTGGGCTCCCTGTCGCCCATCACACTCGATGCGGCGCCTATCCGCCAGCGCTTTGCGGAGCCAGACGTCGCGGCGGCGCTGCGGGCGGTGGGCGTGGCGTCGCCGGCTGCGCTGCTGGCGACCTGGGTGACGGACCGCGCGGGCCTGGAGCGCTATGTCGGCGATGCGCCCGCCGTGACCGACGACCGTCCGCGCATCGAATACGCGACCTGGGTGCGGCGCGTCGAGTTCCCGCAGGTGCTGCAGCGCCTGCTGACGCTGCAGACCGAGCCGCCGCTGACGGGTGCCGATGCCGGGCTCGTCGCCGACATCGGGCGCGAACGCGAAACGCTGCACACCTTCTACACCGCCGGCCTCGACGCCTATTACGGCGACCGCAACGCCTGGGCGCTGCATATGCAACAGGTGATGCGTGCCGATCCTGACAACCCTTACTACGCCTGGTTCGGGGGGCGCCACCGAACACCCGGCCCGGCGCCATCGAGGAATGCCCCATGAGCACCCGTGACGACGTGCTGGCACTGCAGCAGCGGATGGGCGAAGCCATCGTCGGCCAGCAGCACATGATCGAGCGCATGTTGCTGGGCCTGCTCGCCGATGGCCACCTGCTGGTGGAAGGGCTGCCGGGCCTGGCCAAGACGCGTGCGATCAAGGTGCTGGCGCGGAACCTGGAAGCGAAGCTGTCGCGCATCCAGTTCACGCCCGACCTGCTGCCGGCCGATATCACGGGCTCCGAGGTGTATTACACCGAGGGCGGCAAGGGCGAGTTCCGCTTCCAGGCCGGGCCGATCTTTGCCAACCTGGTGCTTGCCGACGAGGTCAACCGTTCGCCGGCCAAGGTGCAGGCGGCGTTGCTCGAAGCCATGGAAGAGCGCCAGGTCACCGTCGGCGGCGTCACCCACAAGCTCGACCCGCTGTTCCTGGTCATGGCCACGCAGAACCCGATCGAGCAGGAAGGCACCTACCCGCTGCCCGAAGCGCAGATGGACCGCTTCCTGATGCACGTCAACGTGACTTATCCCGAAGCCGCCGCCGAGGCGCAGATCGTTGCGCTGGCGCGCGCCGAGGAGTCCGGCGCCGCCGCCGGTGCCCAGGCGGGCGCCGTGCAAAGGCTGGCACCCGAAGTCATTTTCGCCGCGCGGGCCGAGATCCACGGCATCCACGTGAGCGAAGCGGTCGCGCGCTACATGGTCGCGCTCGTGCATGCCACGCGCGCGCCCAAGGCCGTCGACGACGAGCTGGACCGCTGGATCCAGGTCGGCGCGAGCCCGCGCGGCTCCATCGGACTGGACAAGGTGGCGCGCGCGCATGCCTGGCTGCACGGGCACGACTTCGTCTCGCCCGAGGACGTGCAGGCCGTGGTGCACGAAGTGTTCCGCCACCGCCTGATCCTGTCGTACGAGGCGCACGCGGCCGGTGTCAGCGCCGATGCCGTGATCGACCGCCTGGTGCAGCAGGTGGCCGTAGCCTGACGTGGCGGGCGGCGCCATGCGGTCCCATCTCGCGTCGCTCGCCCGCTCGCCGGTGCCAGCCGGGCCCGGCCAGGCTACGCGCGCGCAGCCTGGTGTCAGCGTCGATGCCGCGGCACTGGCGGCGCTCGAAGTCGCCGCACGCGATTTCCATTTCCTGCCGCGCCAGCCGGTGCACAGTGTGCTGGCGGGCCGGCATGCCTCCAGGGTGCGCGGGCGCGGCCTGACTTTCGAGGAGGTGCGCGGCTACCTGCCCGGCGACGATATCCGCAGCATGGACTGGCGCGTCACGGCGCGCACCGGCAAGCCGCACGTACGCGTGTACAGCGAGGAGAAGGACCGGCCGGTGCTGCTGCTCGTGGACCAGCGCATCAACATGTTCTTCGGCAGCCGCCGCGCGATGAAGTCCGTGGTCGCGGCGGAGGCCGCGGCGCTGGCCGCGTGGCGCGTGCTGTCGGAGGGCGACCGCGTCGGCGGCCTGGTGTTCGGCGACGGCGGATGCACCGAGCTGGCGCCGCGCCGCAGCCGCCAGGCGGTCGAGCACCTGCTCGGCGAGATCGCGCGCCATAACCAGGCGCTGCGCGCCGATGCCCCCGCACGGCGCGGCGCCGGCCAGCTCAATGCCGCGCTCGAACGCGCGGCACGGCTTGCGCGGCATGACCACCTGGTCATCGTCATCAGCGACTTCGACGGGCATGACGCGGCCACGCGCGACCTGATGCTGTCGATGAGCGCCCGCAACGACCTGCTGACGATGCTGGTCTATGACCCGTTCCTGCTCGAACTGCCGGACTCCGGCCACCTTGTCGTCAGCGACGGCGAGCTGCAGGTCGAGCTGGGCTTCGGCCAGGCTTCCACGCGCAAGGGCATCGCCGAATTCGTCGATGCGCAGAGCCGCGACCTGCTGGGCTGGCATCGCGCCATCGGCGTGCCGCTGCTGCCGCTGTCGGCCGCTGAGGAAACGCCGCTGCAGTTGCGCCGCCTGCTCGGGCAAGCGCTGCCGCAAGGCCAGGGAACGCTGCGCGCCCGGCAGGGAGGGCGGCCATGAGCGACCTGACGCACAGCACGGCCGCGCCGGACAGCGCCACGATTGCCGGCGATCTCCGGCAGATGGCCGAGGTGGTCGTACCGCCGCCGCCGTCGTGGCGGCCGCAGACCATCGGCTGGCCGGTGGCGGGCGCGATCGTGCTGGCGCTGCTGGCCTTCGCGGCCGGGCGCTGGTGGCGCCACTACCGCGCCAACCGCTACCGCCGCGAGGCGCTGGCCGAACTGGCACGATTGCGCGCAGGCATGTCCGCGTCGCCGCAGGCTCGCGCGCACGCACTCGTCGCCATGGCGGAACTGCTCAAGCGCACCGCGCTGGCGGCGTGGCCGCGCACAGAGGTGGCGAGCATGGCCGGTGCGGAGTGGGCGCGGTTCCTGCAAGCCCATGCGGGCAAGGCCGGCGCGGCGGCGCCGGTGCTCGCGACGCTGGTCAACGACGCGCAGTACCGCGATGCGGCCGCGCTGGCGCAATGGCCCGACAGCCAGGCGACGGCCACCGCCGCGGCCTGCCAGCAATGGATTGCCGGCCACCATGTACCAGTTTGAATACCCGTGGCTCTTCGTGCTGCTGCCGCTGCCCTTGCTGCTGTGGTGGCTGTTGCCGCCGTATCGCGAGGAAAGCCCTTCGGTGCGCCTGCCGTTCTTCGGCGAGGTGGCAAGCGCGGCGGGGCTGAAGCCGGCGCCGGGCGCGGTCGTGCCGCGCCGCAACTGGCTGCAGCGTATTCTGGCGCCGCTCGCGTGGGCGCTGCTGGTGACGGCGCTGGCGCGCCCGCAGTTCCTGGAGGCGCCGCTCGAGAAGGTGCAGCCGGCGCGCGACCTGCTGCTCGCGCTGGACCTGTCGCAGTCGATGGATACGCAGGATTTCCGCGACCCGGCCGGCGCGCTGGTCCCGCGCGTGCAGGCGGTGCGCGAGGTGGTCAGCCGTTTCGTGACGCGCCGGCCCGGCGACCGCATCGGCCTGATCGTGTTCGGCGACGCGCCGTACCCGCTGGCGCCGTTCACGCTGGACCACGTGCTCGTGCAGGCCATGATCCATGACCTGCTGCCCGGCATGGCCGGGCCCAGCACGGCGCTCGGCGATGCCATCGGCCTTGGCATCAAGATGTTCGACCGGAGCCAGGCGCCCGAGAAGGTGCTGATCGTGCTGACCGACGGCAACGACACCGCCAGCAAGATGCCGCCCGAACGCGCCGCGGATATCGCGAAGCAGCGGCATGTGATCGTGCATACGATCGGCATCGGCGACCCTGCCGCCGAGGGCGAGCAGCGCGTCGATCTCGGCGTGCTGCAGCGCATCGCCGCACAGACGGGCGGACGTTATTTCTTCGGCGCGGACCAGGCGGGACTCGAGAGCATCTACGCGACGCTCGACCGCATCACGCCGCATAACCACAAGACGCTGTCGTGGCGGCCGCGCCGCGAGCTGTTCATGTGGCCGCTCGGCGCGGCGGTGAGCGTGGTGCTGGTGTACCAGCTCATCATGGCGGTGTGGTCGGCCTGGCTATCGCGTCCGCGCCGGCATGGTGCGCCGCAGCCTGCGGCGGAGGAGCCATGATGCAGGCGCTCGCGGATTTCCATTTCCTGCGCCCGTGGTGGCTGCTGGTGCTGGTCCCGGCAGTGCTGCTGGTGTGGGCGGTGCGCCGCCGCGGCGACGTGCGGCGCCGCTGGCGCGATGCGATCGCTCCGCAGCTGCTGGACGCGTTGATGGTGGGCGAGCGGCGCCGGCTGGCCATCCGCCCGGTGCACCTGACCGCGCTGCTGCTTGCGCTCGGCGCCATTGCGCTGGCCGGTCCCGCGTGGGAGCGCGAGCGCCCGCCGTTCCTCGACGACAAGGCGCCGCTGGCGATCGCCATCGACCTGTCGCCGACCATGGATGCCATCGACGTGACGCCCACGCGGCTCGAGCGCGCCAAGCTCAAGGTCAAGGCGCTGCTGGCGCGCCGCGACGGCGGGCGTACGGCCATCTGGGCCTATGCCGGCTCCACGCACCTGGTGCTGCCGCTGACCGACGATGCCACGCTGCTGCAGACCTTTGTCGACGCGCTGCAGACGCGCATCATGCCGGCGCCCGGCAGGGACACCGCGCTGGCGCTGCGCACCATCGATGCGGCGCTCGCGCACGAGGAGGTGCCCGGCACCATCCTGTTCCTGACCGACGGCGTGGAGACCGCCGCCGTGCGCGCGTTCAAGACCCAGGCAGGCAGCGGGCGCAGCCAGCCGGTGGTGCTGGCGATCGGCACCGAACGCGGCGGCCCGCTGCGCAGCGGCACCGACGGCTTTGTCGAGAAGGACGGCGTGCGCGTGTTCGCGCGCATGGACACGGCCGCGCTCAAGCGCTTTGGCGACGATACCGGCGTGCCGGTCGCCACGTTCACGCCCGACAGCGACGACGACGTCGCCTGGGTGCAGCGTCATGTGCAATCGCACCTCGCGCAGAAGCAGTCGGCGGACAACACGCGCTGGAAGGATGAGGGCTGGTGGCTGACGCTTCCCATCGCGCTGCTCGGCGTGCTGTGGTTCCGCAAGGGCTGGACCGTGCGCTGGATCGCCGGCGGGCTGCTTGCCGTGGCGCTGGCGGCGCCGCCGCAGGCGCTGCGCGCGCAGGCTTCGGCGCCCGATGCCGATGCGCCGCGCGCGTGGCGCTTTGTCGACCTGTGGCTCACGCATGACCAGCAGGGCCGCCGGGCGTTCGAGCGTGGCGACTTTGCCGGTGCCGCCGCGCTGTTCGACGATCCCATGTGGCGCGGCGTGGCCCAGTACCGCGCGGGGCAATACGCGCAGGCGGTGCAGAGTTTTGCGCTGATCGATTCGCCCGAGAGCGACTTCAACCAGGGCGATGCGCTGGCACGGCTGGGCAAGTACAAGGACGCGGCGGCGCGCTACCGGCAGGCCCTGAAGCGCCGCCCGCAATGGCCTGCGGCAGCGGCCAACCTGGCGCTCATGGAGAAGCTGGCCGCGAAGGCGGAAAAACCGAAGGAAGGCGAGGAGCCGCCCGACATCAAGCCCGACGAAGTGAAGGTCGACAGCGAGTCCAGGCCGCCCGAAGGCGAGGGCAAGAAGCTGGAGATGGGCGCGGTCGAAAGCGCCGAGACCTGGATGCGCGCGATCCAGACCACGCCGACCGAACTGCTGCAGCGCAAGTTCGCGCTGCAGCAGAACCAGGCGCAGCCGGGCGCCGGAGCCAAGCCATGACGCGCGCGGGTCGGGGCTTCGGCATCTGGCTCGCCGGCCTTGCGCTGTGGCTGGCGAGCGCGCTCGCGCTGGCGGCCGATCCCGTCGTGCGCGTCGATGTGGCGGCACAGCAGCCCGTGCTGCCGGGCCAGCAGATCCGCATCGACGTGACGGTACTGGCGCCCAACTTCTTCCTGTCGGCGCCGGTCTTTCCGACGCTGCAGGTGCCCGGCGCGATCGTCACCATGCCGGACGACCGCGGCCAGAACACGGTCGAGACCATCGACGGCGTCAGCTACGCCGGCATCCGAAAGACCTACCTGTTTGCCGCGGAGCAGGGCGGTGACTTCCAGTTGCCGCAGGTCTCCATCGTCTTCACCTATTCCGGCGACGACGGCAAGCCGCGCCAGGGCAGCGTGACGCTGCCGGCCACCACGATCCGCGCCGCGGGCGCAGCCGGCGCGCCGGCCGTTGCCACGCTGCCGGTGGCGCGCCTGAACGTCACGCAGCGCTTCGACCGCCCGGTCAGCGGCCCGCAGGCGCAAATCCATGCCGGCGACGCGCTGGTGCGCACCATCACTACGTTCGCGCCGCAGACGCAGGCCATGATGATCCGGCCGCCAAAGGTGGAAGCGCCGGCCGGCGTGCGCGTGTTCGCGGGCGATCCGCAACTCAGCGATGCCGCGCACGACAGCGCGGGCAACACCGGCGGCAGCCGCACGGACCGCATCACCTATGTGTTCGAGCACGCCGGGACCTATACGCTGCCGGCGATCAAGGTGGAATGGTTCGACCCGGTCACGCGCAAGCCGGGCGAATCGGAGGCGCCCGAGGTGAAGGTGGACGTGGCCGCCGCGCCGCACCTCGCAGGACTGTCCCCGACCGGCCCGCACGCCGCGCCGTTGCCCGGGGAGGGCGGCACCGTGTGGCGCCTGTGGCTGTGGGCGGCCGGCGGTGCCCTGGTATTGCTGCTGGCATGGCTGCTGCTGCATTGGGTACGGCCGCGCGTGGCACGCCTGCGCCGGGCGCTCGCGGCACGGCGCAGCGCCAGGGCAGCCGGCAGCGAGGCGCGGCTCGCGGCGCTGCTGCAGGCCTGCCGCGCGAACGACGCGCCGGCAGCCTATCGCGCCCTGGGCGTGTGGTCGCGCACCGCGTGGGGCAAGGCCCCGTCGGAGTGGGCGGCGGGCACTGGCGACGCGGCGCTGGTGTCCGCCGTTGATGAACTCGAACGGCGCCTGTTCGGCGCCGGCACCGGCACGGGGCAATGGAGCGGCAGCGAACTTGCGGGCCTGTTGCCGAAGTACGGCCCCCCACACCGGCCTGTCCGTGCGCATCGGGCCACGCCTGCAGCCCTGCCGCCGCTCAATCCCTGAGCCTCGCTGGCCGAACCGGGCGGATCGACTATGATGGGCGCCTCGCCGCCAGCCTGCCCGGGATCGGGTGACCTCTTGCGCGCCTGGCGGCGGCTTCTTGTCCACTTTGCCCGATGCCGCCATGGCCCGTCTTCAGCTCGACCTTCCCGACGACCAGTTCTGCTATTCGACCCACCTGACCGTGCGCGTCACCGACATCAACTCGGCCAACCACCTGGCCAACGATTCGATGATCTCCATGATCTCCGAGGCGCGCGCCCGCTTCCTCTATGAATTCGGCAGCGAGGGCGACCAGGTGGAAGGGCTCGGTATCATCGTCACGGATCTGGCGACCGTGTACCGCAACGAAGCGCACGCGCGCGACCAGCTGCTGTTCGAGGTCGGCGTGATGGACTTCAACAAGTACGGCGGCGACATCATCTTCCGTATCACGCGCCCGGCTGACGGCGCGCTGATCGCCATGGCCAAGTCTGGCTTCGTGTTCTTCGACTACGCCGGCAAGACCGTGGTGCCGATGCCGGCCGGGTTTGCCGGCCGTTTCCCCAAGGTGAACTGGGTGCCGAAACTGGCGTAAGGGGGCGGCCTGCGGCAGCGCGCGCCCGCCTGCCTCAGCTCTTGCGTTCGCCGCCCAGCGCTTCGGTCAGGTCGCCCAGCAGGCCCGACAGCTCGCCGGCCATCATGGCAAAGTCGGCATCGAAGCGCTCGTCTTCGTCATGCGTGGTGCCGTCGGCCTGTTCCTTGATCACGTCCAGCGGCGCAACCTTCTTCACCACCAGCCCGTCGGTCAGCACGAACGAGACGCGGTCGTTCCAGGTCATCGCCAGGCGCGTGCAGCGCTTGCCGGCGGCAATGTGGCGGCGCAGGTCTTCGGGATCAAGCGGGTGGCGCACGTAGCGCACGGTGGCCTTGCTTTCGCTGCCGGACTGCAGCTCGATTTCCTGGTCGACGGTGAAACCGCCCGGCGCGGCATCGCCGGCCAGCCATTCGGTCATCGCCGCCACCGGCGACTGGTTGACATGCAGGTTGACCAGCGGCAGCGGATCCAGCGCCTTGAACAGCATGCCGCGCACTTCGTCGGCCTTGGCCGCGGCGGCGGCGTCGATCGCCAGCCAGCCGTTGTCCGGGTCGATCCACACGCGCGTGTCGCGGCGGATGCTGAAGGCGCGCGGCAGCAGTTCCTCGGTGACCTGCTCCTTCAGTTCCTTCAGCTGCTTGCGGCCCGGCTTGTAGCCTTGCTGTTCCTCGATCTCCGCGGCGCGTGCGCGCGTGACCTGGTTGACCACGGTGGTCGGCAGCAGCTTCTTCTCGGTGCGCAGCGTCAGCAGCATCTGGCGGCCAACGGTGTGGACCAGCTGGCCGTTGTCACGGGGCGAGGCCCAGCCCTGCGTCTGCATTTCGAGGCTGGTGCCGGGGTAGAAGGCGTGCTTCGCCAGGCTGGCTTCGACTTCGTCGGCGCCGGACGTCCACGGAGCGGAGAAACGATGGACCTGCAGGTTCTTGAACCACATGAGAATTCGGCCAAAGGGACGAATTCTATCCCCTCGCGGCAAGTGGCCGCGAAAAACGGCCGCCGCACGGTCATCCAGCCGTGCGGCGCAAGCCCGCGCCCGAGGCTTACAGGTCGAGCCGGGTGATCTTGCTGCCTTCGAGACTCAGGCCCGCCATCAACCCCGCGTTGGTCATCACGAAACCGACGATCGGCTGCTGCGCGGTGTTGGTGTCGAGCACGCCGCTGGCGCCGACCGTCGCCAGTGCGACGGTAGCATCGACACCAGCAGTCCAGCCTGAGCTGCGCACGAACTTGTCGTACGCGTCCTGTGTCAGGAACATCAGGATCACCGACTTGGATTGCGCGCCGATCTGCCAGCCGACCGAGCCGGAGACCAGGCGGTAGTAGCCGCGCGTGGCGCCGCCGGAGCGCAGCGCACCGTCGCCATACTCGCCACCGACGATAAAGCCTGCCGACAACGTCTTGGGGAACACCAGGATGCCGCGCGCGCGATTGCCGAGTTCACGCGAGCCGTTGACCGAGCCATAGAGGCGCGACAGCGTGGCATCGACGCCGGAGTCGAGCTCGCGCCGCCGTGCCGCCTTGTCGGACGGCGCGTCGGGCGGAGTGGTGGTGCAGGCACCCAGTGCCAGGCTGCCCAGGGCCAGGCCCGCGCTGGCGGTCAGGAAGTTTCGACGTTTCATCTTATCTCCTTGGGTGTTGTTGTCGTCTCTGAAGCATAGGCGCCAGAAGCACTCGGACAAAAGATCACGTGGTGACGAGTCGTTTCCATTTGTGACGAAGGTAGCCTCGCCGAGGCATTCGTGGCAGTTTGACGGCTCCCGAAACGACCACGCACCCATGCGGCACCGCCGCATCGCATCATCAAGGCATGAAGAAAATTCTTACCGCACTGCCGCTGGCCTTCCTTGCCGCGTGCGCTTCCCAGCCCTCGACCGGACCCGCCAGCGATACCGCCAGCGCTGCGGCGACCGCCGACAGCAGTGGCTGGCAGTCGCTGCGCGCCAAATACATGGATTGCGTCAAGGAGAAGGCCGACGACAACCTGTCGTCCAAGGGCCAGTCGAAGGACGTGGCGAATGCGGCGCTGGCCGCATGCCAGTCTGACCTGAACGCCATGCACGACGCCTTCCGCAGCTACCTGGACGGACAGATGTCGTCGTCGCACGGCAAGAACAGCGCCCGCCAGGCGGCGGCGCGCGTCACTGCCGATACCCGCGACAAGGCGCGCAACTACCTGGTGCGCTATGTCGAGAACCAACGCTACGCGTCGCGCGTGAACTGACGCCGCGCCAGGGGCGCGCTCACAGCATCTCCAGCGCCCCCGGCCCGTCCGGCGGCGGGAAGATGCGGTCGAGTTCGGCCAGCTGGACCGCCGACAACGGGTGCGACAGCGCGCCGATATTCTCCTGCAGGCGCTCGCGCCGGCCGGTCTTGGGAATGGCGATGACGCCGTCCTGCGCCAGCAGCCAGGCCAGCGCCGCCTGCGCCGCGGTCATGCCGTGCCCGCGCGCGAAGCGCTTCAGCCCCGGGTTGCCCAGCAGCCGCGACTGCTCGATCGGCGAATAGGCCATCACCGGGATGCCGCGCTGGCGCAGCCACGGCAGCAGGTCCCATTCGATGCCGCGCCGGGCGAGGTTATATAGCAGCTGGTTGGTGGCCATGCCGTCGCCGCCGGGCGCGTCCCACAATTCCTGCAGGTCCGCCAGGTCCAGGTTGCTGACGCCCCAGTGGCGGATCTTGCCGTCGCGCTGCAGCGCCTGCATGGCGGCGACGGTCTCTTCCAGCGGCACGCCGCCGCGCCAGTGCAGCAGGTACAGGTCGATGCGGTCGGTGCGCAGCCGCTGCAGGCTGCGCTCGCACGCCTGCACGGTGCCGCGGCGGCTGGCGTTGAACGGATAGACCTTGCTGACCAGGAAGGCCTCGTCGCGCCGCCCGGCCAGGGCCTCGCCGATCATTTCCTCGGACTGGCCCTCGCCATACATCTCGGCGGTATCGATCAGCCGCAGGCCCAGGTCCAGGCCCAGCCTCAGCGTGGCGATCTCTTCGGCGCGCGCGGCGGGAGTCTCGCCCATGTTCCACGTTCCCATGCCGAGCGCGGGAATGCGCTCGCCGTCGGGCAGGGTGATCTGTTTCATGCGTCGGATTCCAGGGTGGCCGGGCGGGGTGCCGGCGGCACCCAACCACACTCACACTAGCTAACAACGCACCAAATGTACAAGGCGCGGGCCGCCCGATTGCTTCGATGTGGGGCATGGCTGGGCTCCTTGTTTCGTGGGTCGGTGATGCCATGTTAGGGGCGCGGTGTAGTATCGGATAAGCGGGAATATCCGATACGATCCATCGGATATGCCGAAGGAAGTGCGGCCGCCTTTGCCATCCTTTGCTGGAGCTCCCATCATGCGTGGATTCGAAACAGACCAGTTGCGCACCTTCGTCACCGTTGCCGACAGCGGCAGCCTGTCGGCCGCGGCGCCACGGCTGTTCCTGTCGCAGTCGTCGGTCAGCGAGCAGTTGCGCAAGCTGGAAGAGCGCGCCGGCGTGCCGCTGCTGTCGCGCGGGCGGCACGGCGCGGTGCCGACGCCGGCCGGTGCGCGGCTGCTGGAGCACGCGCGCCGCATCCTCGCGCTGAACGAGCTGGCGCTGCAGGAGCTGCGTGGGCACGCGCTGGAAGGCGAGCTGCGGCTTGCCGTCACCGACTACTTCCGCCCGGGCGAAATCGCCGGCATGCTGCGGCGCCTGCGCGAACGCTATCCCTACCTGCGGCTGCACGTGACGGTGATGAAGAGTGCGGCGATCGATGCCGCCGCCGAGATGGATGCTTTCGATATCGGCCTGAGCATGCGCCTGCCGCGCGGCCGCGACACACAAGGCAGGAGCACGCGAGGCACGGTGCTGCGGCGCGAACCGCTGGCCTGGGTGGCGGCCTCCGGCGAGGCCGACGCCTTGCCCGCCACGCTGCCGCTGGTGCTGCTGGCCGACACCTGCTCACTGCACCGGTTCGTGGTTCAGCTGCTGCTGCGCAAGCGCCTGCCCTTCGAGATCGCGCACTCGGCCTCGGGCGTGGCGGGCCTGCATCTCGCGCTCGCAGCCGGGCTGGGGCTGTCCTGCCTGAATGCCTCGGCGATCGGGCCAGGTGTCGCGCCGCTGGATGGCGGCACGGTCGCGCGGCTCGGCTTGCCGCGCCTGCCCGACGCGGAGTTCTTCCTGCTGCCCGCCCGCCGTAGCCAATCGCCCTTCATTGCCGAAGCCCGCAACGTGCTCGCCGAGCAGTTGGCCTGAGTCGGCCCACAGGTCAAACGCCAGCGCACTGCGCACGGTCAATGCCAATCGGAAAACAACGCTGCCTGATATTGAATGAGAATAATTCGTAGTCTCGTTGACCCTCTCATTTGCATAATTGATAATACGTCGCTTTTTCAAAAAAATTACAGTCGATTACAGCGAAATGAGAGCAAAACTTCACCCGATCTGCGCCGCGTTGGCAGGGACTTTCGTCTTTCAGCCGATGGCAGCCTGGTCGCAGGCGACACCGCCCGCAGCGGCGCAGTTGCCTGAGGTCACCGTCAAGGCCGACGTCAGCCGGGAACTGGGCGCCGGCTATAACCCGCCCAACGCGGTCAGCGCGACCAAGACCGAAGCGCCGCTGCGCGACGTCCCGCAGACCGTCAACGTGGTCACTGCCGAGGTGATGCGCGACCAGCACGCCACGTCGATGCAGGACGCGCTGAAGAACGTTCCCGGCGTGTCGTTCTCGCATGGCGACGGTCAGCGCGACCAGGTCTCGATCCGCGGCTTCACCGCGATCGCCGACCAGTTCGTCGATGGCATCCGCGACGACGCGCTGTACTTCCGCGACCTGTCCAACGTGGACCGCGTCGAAGTGGTCAAGGGCCCGGCGGCGGTGCTGTACGGGCGCGGCTCGGCCGGCGGCCTGATCAACCGCGTCAGCAAGAAGCCAGGCATCGACGTCACCGACTTCGCGCTGAGCTACGGCATGTGGGCCGACCGCCGCGCCGAGGCCGACGTCGGCCGCGTGTTCGCCGATGGCGCCGCCGCGTTCCGCATCACCGGCGCCGTGGAGAAGGCCAACAGCTATCGCTCGCAACAGTTCCTGGACCGCAAGGCGATCGCGCCGTCGCTCGAGCTGCGCGTGGCGCCGGAGACCACCGTGCTGTTCCAGGCCGACTACCTGGAAGACCGCCGCGTCACCGACTTCGGCATCCCGGCCTACCAGGGCCGCCCCGTCGAGGTGCCGGCCTCGCGCTACTACGGCGCCGCCAACGCGCGCGATGCCGACTACTCGCAGTCGCGCGTGTTCTCCGGCACCGCCACGATCAACCACCGCTTCAACCAGAACTGGTCGATCCGCAACGCCACGCGCTATTACCACTACTCGCTGGACCGCAACAACACGCTGACCAGCACCGTCAACGAAGCGGCGCGCACGCTGACCATGAACCACGGCAATGTCCGCCGCGAGGAACATGGCTGGTTCAACCAGACCGACCTGATCCAGAAGGCGACCTTCCTGGGCATGGAGCACGAGATCCTGTACGGCATGGAGATCGGGCAACAAAACAAGGACCAGGTCAACAACACCAAGCCGGTGCCGGGCACGTTCGACCTGTTCAACCCGGTGCTGCCGACGCTGGCGCTGAAGGCGCCGGGCAATCCGACCACCTCGAACCTCGGCGTGTTCGACACCCTGGCGTTTTACACCCAGGACATGATCAAGTTCAGCGAGCAGTGGAAGGCGCTGGTCGGGGTGCGCTACGACAACTTCCAGCAGGAGACCAGGAACCGGATCGCCGGCCAGCGCGACCTGTCGCGCACCGACACCGCCTGGAGCCCGCGCGCCGGCCTGGTGTGGCAGCCGTCGAAGGCGCAGTCGTATTACGTGTCGTGGAGCAAGTCGTTCCAGCCGTCGGGCGAGGCCTTTGCACTGGCGGCGAACAACGCCGACCTGGCGCCCGAGACCACCAACAACACCGAAGTCGGCGCCAAGTACGACTGGCTGAACGGCAAGGCCAGCACCACGATCTCGGTGTTCCGCCTGGAGCGCAGCAATATCAAGGTGGCCAACGCCACCAACACGGCACTGCTGCCGATCGGCGAGCAGCGCACCGACGGCGTCGAGATCTCCGGCGCGGCCGAGCTGGGCAGCGGCTGGCGCGTGCTGGCCGGCTACGCCTACCTGGATGCCACCATCACCAAGTCCACCGCCGCGCTGCAGGGCAAGCGCGCCACCATCACGCCGCGCCATTCGGGCAACGCGTGGGTGACCAAGGACCTGGGCCACGGCTTCGGCGTGGGCGCCGGCCTCAACCTGGTGGGCGCGCGCTATGCCGATCCGCTCAACACCGTGACGCTGCCCGGCTACGTCACCGCTGACGCCATGGCCTGGTACCGCCGCGGCGCCTTCGAGGCGCAGCTGAACCTGTACAACCTGTTCGACAAGGGCTACATCGTGTCGGCGCATGGCACCAGCCCCAACCTGAACATGCCGGGTGCCCCGCGCAGCGTGATGGCGACGCTGCGGTACCGGATGTAAAGCGCAGCATCGAGGACAAAAAAACGGGCGGTGAGAACCGTCCGCTTTTGTTTTACTCTCCCGCGCCGTCGCGGCGCGTTGCCGGCGGCTGCGGAGAAACCCTGAGCCACGCTCAGTGCTCGCGTTCCCAGGTCTGGGTGCGGCCGATCAGGCTGATGCCGATGAAGCCGCGCACGTTGAGCTTGCTGCCGTCCTCGGCGAGCGACATCTTGCTCTTGTAGACCTTGCCGTTCTCCGGGTCGAGGATCTCGCCGCCGCTCCACTCGTTGTCGCCGGTCTTGCGCAGGCCGGTCAGGATGGTCATGCCGATCAGCGGCTGGTCCTTGCGCGCGTCGGTGCACTTGTCGCAGACCCTGGGCTTGCCTTCGCCTTCGACGAACGTCTTCACCAGGCGTCCGCTGTAGATGCCGTTCTTCTCGCTGATCTCTACCAGCCCGCGCGGCTTGCCGGTGTTGTCGTCGATGGTCTTCCACATGCCGCTGGGCGAGGCCTGCGCCATCGCTGCGGCGCTGCCGAACAGGGCGGCGGCGAGCACCGCGGCACGCAGTGCCGGACGCACCAGCGGACGGACGGCGGCGAGGTGGGATGGTTTGCGCATGATGTCTCCTTTGAGGTTCGTTGCCACCGGCATGGGCCGGTGCGATGCGCCGCCCGGCGGCCGCGGCTTGCGTCGAAGCAGCGTGGGCCGGGCGGCGGGCGCGCACGCCAATCTACTGTCGCAGCCGCCGCGCCGCAATCGCACGGCATGCCGCGCCGATCTCCGCGGTGGTCCCCGCGCGCGGCTTGCATGCTCCCCGCAAAGCCGCATGCAGCCTTCGTTCCCGGGTTTTTGTGTTGCAGCAAATCGGGCCGCTGAGCGCGCTGCCGAAGCATTCCTCTAAGCGGACGTGCGGCGCACCGCAGTGCCCTCGCGGCGAGATCGGCAAGCCTGTTGCAAGCGCTGCGCAGCGTGGCGCGACAGTCCGCATCGCGCGATGCACGTCGTGGCCCACGGTGCGTGATCGGCGTCATCCGAATGGATGAGAGCAGCGATCGCGATGCTGTCGGCGCAGCTGTGTCCGGCCAGCGTTCGAAGTGTTGCCGCGATGCTTCGCGCGCGTCGCTGCTTTGCTCAAGCGCAACGCTTTGATGTTCGCGCGCTGTTGCTTCGATGCAAACCGTTGCGTTCGCGCATCACTCTTCGGCGGTTTGTCCGGCGTGCTCGCGCGACGTCGGTGGCGCGAGTCATCGCCGTCAGGCAAACGCGCGTCGCGCATGCGCGCTGATGAGTGTGTAACGCATGCAGGCGACGAGCCGCGCTGCCCGTTTCCAGCGCGCGCTGACGTGCTCGCGCACTGCTGCGCAAGTCGCGTGCGTATCCGTGCATCGCCCGCAAAGCCTTTGTCCATGCGGCTTTTCGGAAAGCGCGATGACGCGCGCAGCAGGGTGTGCGCGCTCCTGCGATGCGCGCTGCGCGGGTTGTAATCGGGTGCCGTGCGAGTGTGCAAAAGCTGCGCGTGCGCGGGTCGGGATGGAGAGCCGCGACGCGTGCGCGAACGCGCGCAGCGCGCCTTCGCGCCAGTGTGCGAGCGATGCATCGCGATGCCATCGGCAACGTCTTCGTGACGACGCGCGAGAGAACTAGTTTGAGCAACGCATGCAGGCAAGTTTTTTTGCACTTTTTTCTTAACATCATCGTGCAAACGAATTATGATTCGCCTTGACAAGAGTCTCACTTCATTGCAGAGAAGCAGGAAGCAAGATTGGAACGACGAGCGCGATGCGCGCTTCGATGCAGTGATGAAGGTTGTAGCTGAGGAGCACGAGAACTTTGACGCAGACCTGGCCGAGCCGGCTTCTTAAAACGCGTGCAGTCTCCCTTGGTCCATTGACGGGTTGGACCAGCTACCACCGAATGAATGCCGCTTGCCGTGCGCGAGGCCATGCCCGCACCGCAGGCCTGCTGTCCGATATCTCCTCTTTTCAGGCCGCGCGCCGACCCAACTGGCGGGGCGGGCCAATCGAATATTCCAGGGCGCGGCAAGTGCCCCGGTCCCGCTTGCGGGCCCGCAACTGCCGCGAAGTCATCGCTGCTGGCGGTGCGCCTGCAACCAAATTCATTAGCGTGCAGCAGCAGTCGGGCCGCGCGCCGATGAATCGCTCGCTCGACTGGGGCCGCGCTGTGGTATCGCGGCCTCGGGTCGGTCGGGTCGCCTGACTTAGGTCATTCGATATTCACTCTCTAGTGAAGGAGTTATCCATGGCAACTGCTGCAAAGAAAAAGCCGGCGGCTAAGAAGGCCGCCAAGCCGGCCGCCAAGAAGGCCGCTCCGGCCAAGAAGGCCGCAACCAAGAAGGTAGCCGCCAAGAAGGCAGCACCGGCCGCCAAGAAGGCACCGGCCAAGAAGGCCGCCGTGAAGAAGGTCGCCGCCAAGAAGGCTGCGCCGGCCAAGAAGGCTGCGGCCAAGAAGGCCCCCGCCAAGAAGGCCGCGGTGAAGAAGGTCGCCGCCAAGAAGGTTGCAACCAAGAAGGTCGCCGCCAAGAAGGTCGTTGCCAAGAAGGCAGCACCGGCCAAGAAGGCCGCAGTGAAGAAGGTTGCCGCCAAGAAGGCCGCACCGGCCAAGAAGGCTGCAACCAAGAAGGTCGCCGCCAAGAAGGCTGCACCGGCCAAGAAGGCTGCTGCGAAGAAGCCGGCTGCCAAGAAGGCTCCGGCCAAGAAGGCTGCTGCGAAGAAGCCGGCTGCCAGGAAGGCTGCCGCGAAGCCTGCCGCTGCCCCTGCCGTTGCTCCCGCCTCGGCTGCCAAGACCGCGCTGAACCCGGCTGCTGCCTGGCCGTTCCCGACGGGCAACCGTCCGTAAGCTGCGCGCCACGGCGTGGGACTGACGCGTTCCGTACGGAACCACATCGGCACGCAGTGCGTGCCAGCATGACCGGATACCGCGTATCCGGTCCGCAAGACACCAGTCTTGCAGACCCGCCGATGGCCGCTGGCCCGGCGGGTCTTTTCATTGGTGCCTGATCAAGCAAAAAGCGCCGCGGCCCTTGCGGGCGCGGCGCCTGGATGCGCTCTCATGCTGGCGCCCGGCCGGGCGCAGCGGTTCAGTGCGTGACGCGGGTGACGCCGCCCGAGGACAGCAGCCGCACGCGCTCGCCCGGGCGGAAGACCTCGTCGGCCTCCTGCGTGATCGCGCGCATCTCGCCGTTGTCCAGGCGCACGGTGATCTCCAGGCCGCGCCGCTCGTTGATCTTGTTCTCGGCAGCGCTGCCGGCGATGCCGCCCAGGATCGCGCCGAGGATGCCCGCCGCCACGGCGCCGTTGCCGCCGCCGATGGTGCTGCCGGCCGCGATACCGCCAATGGCTCCACCGGCGAGCGTGCCCGCGCCGGTCTGGCTGCGCTGGATGGCGACTTCGCGTACACCCTCGACCACGCCGTAGCGCACGGTCTGCTCGCGCTGCGCCTGGCCGGTGTTGTAGACGCTGTTGGAGCTGGACTCCGTCGCACATCCTGCAACCAGGGCGGCGATGGCAATGACGGCAACGGCGCCGCCACGGAGCATCTGGTTCATGTCAAATCCCGAAAAATGCCACGCACTGGCCGCAGGTCAGGCGTAGCGGTACCCGAATGCAGACTGGAACCGGTTGCCGATTTCCTCGCGCGACAACCAGTGGTTCTGCGGACCCTGCTGCGCGATCTTGACCGACCCCATCAGCGATGCCAGGCGGCCGGTCGTTTCCCAGTCTAAACCGTTTTCAATGCCGTAGAGCAGGCCGCCGCGGAAGGCGTCGCCACAGCCGGTCGGGTCCACGATGCGCTCGGCCTGCACGGCCGGGATTGCGTACTGCCGACCATCGGCATGGATGCTGGCGCCGCGCTCGCCGTGCGTGACGATGAAGGCACGGACCTTGGCGGCAACCTCGGCGCTGGTCCACGCGGTGCGGGACAGCAGGACCTGCGCCTCGTAGTCATTGACTGTCACGTAACTGGCGAGTTCAACGAACTCCCGCAGGTCTTCGCCGTTGAACAGCGGCATGGCCTGGCCCAGGTCAAAGATGAATGGGACACCGGCCTCGGCGAACTGGCGCGCGTGGTGCAGCATGCCTTCGCGGCTGTCCGGCGCGACGATGCCCAGCGCCGGCACCTTGCCGCCGCCGAGCGCGTCCTTGACGTTGTTCAGCTGCGACTGGCTCATTGCGCCAGGGTGGAAGGCGGTGATCTGGTTGTTGTCCAGGTCGGTGGTGATCATGGCCTGCGCCGTGAAGGTCTCGGGCAGCACGCGGATGTGGCGCGTGGGGATCTCCAGCTTGCGCAGGTACTCCAGGTACGGTTCGGCGTCGGTACCGACTGTGGCCATCACGACAGGGTCGCCGCCGAGCATCTTCAGCGTGTAGGCGATGTTGCCGGCGCAACCGCCGAACTCGCGGCGCATGCCGGGCACCAGGAACGAGACGTTCAGCATATGGATCTGGTCCGGCAGGATGTGTTCGCGGAAGCGTCCGTCGAACGTCATGATGGTGTCGTAGGCGACGGAGCCGCAGATCAGGCTGGCCATGCTCTCTCCAGGTGGTAGGTTGTTGGCTGGATGGGTCAGATAAAGCGAAAACGGCCGCCCCGGTTGCGGGGGCGGCCGCTGCCGTCAGGCGGCGCGCGTTACTGCAGCGCGGCCAGGGCGGCGTCGTAGTCCGGCTCGGTCTTGATTTCCGGGACCAGCTGGGCGTACTTGACGGTGTCGTTCTCGTCGAGCACCACCACTGCGCGTGCGGTCACGCCGGCCAGCGGGCCGCTCTTGATGTCCACGCCGTAGTTGCCCTTGAACTCGGCGCCGCGCATCGTCGACAGCGTCACCACGTTGTCCAGGCCTTCGGTGGTGCAGAAGCGGCCCATCGCGAACGGCAGGTCGGCCGAGATGGTCAGCACGACGGTGTTGGCCAGGCCGTTGGCGGCCTCGTTGAACTTGCGGGCCGAAGCCTGGCACACCGGCGTGTCCAGGCTCGGGACGATGTTCAGCACCTTGCGCTTGCCGGCGAAGTCGGCCAGCGTGACGTCCTTCAGGTCCTTGCCGACCAGCGAGAAGGCGGGCGCCTTGTCGCCGGCTTGCGGAAACTTGCCTGCGACTTCGATCGGGTTGCCGCCGAGGGTGACGTTGCTCATGTCTGCTCCTTGATGTCTGATGTTTCCGGTTCAGTTTCCGGCGCCTGGCCGGCCAATGCCCCGGTGGGGGGCGCCGCCTGCCGCCGGACTCGGATTCGGTCCGGCGGCAGGCCGCGGAATTCAGGGATAAAAAATCAGCACGCGGTAGTTGGATGGCGCCTGCTGCGTCCGGAATCGTACCCGAACCGGCAGCTCCATGCCGGCGCGAAGACCCTCCGTGGCAAAGGCCTTTTGCGAAGGATCCAGGTAATCCGCCGGTTGCAGCACACGCCGCAGCAGCAGCTGGTCCTGCAGGTCGGTCATGACCAGCTCGATCGCGGGCAGCGCGGTGCTGGCGCGGCCCAGGTTGCGCAGCGTGACGGCGAGCATGTAGGCGTCGCCGCCTTCGTCGAGCCGCTGCAGCTGCGAGGTCTCGATACGCAATGCGTCGATGTCGCGCCACGGCGGCACGTCGCAGCCGAACGGGGCGCATGCGGCTTCCAGTGCCGGACGCAGCATCGGGAACTGTCCGGCGAGCGGGCTGCGCGCGAGATACACCGCCTGCACCGCAGCGCCCAGCGCGAGCACCGCAGCCGCGACGTACCAGAGCGTGCGCGGCGCCGGCGCGCGGCTGCGCGCGGGGGCACGCTCGCGCTCGCGTTCGCGGGTGTGGCGCAGGAAGTCGGGAGCGAAGACCGGGCCGGCCGGGGGCTCGGCGCGGGTCCAGCGGCGCGTGGTCTGCTCGCGTGCGACGGCTTCGCCTGTGGTGCTGGCGGGCTCGCCGGTGTCGGTGCTCTCGGCAGCCTCGCTCCCAGGCGGCTCGGCGGCCGCCTCGGGCGTGCCTGCCGGCGACGGAGGGATCGCCGGTGGCGGGCCGATATCCGCCGACGCCGCGCGCAGGAATTCGCTGGCACTCGGGATTGCCGCGGGTGCCGGCACGGCGCCTGGCTGGGGCGCCGGCGCTTCAGCTTTTGCTTCCGCTTCGGCTTCGGCTTCGGCTTCGGCGGTCTTGCCGATCTCTGCCGGCTCATCGAGCGCGGGATGGTCGAGCGCGTTGTGGTTCAGCGCGGGCCATGCCGGCGCTGCAGCTTCCGCTGCGGCCGGCTGTGGTGCCGCTTGCGAGGCCGTGGCGTCTGCGTCGGGCGTCGCTTCACGATCCGGTTCAGGCTGCGCTTCAGGTTCTGCCTGCTGCTCTGCCTGTGGTTCCGCCACGGGTTCCGCTTCCGGCACGGTCTGCGCCGCAGGCGTCTGCTGCGGCACGGGCTCGACATCGGCTTGCCGCTCCGCTTCGCGCGCGTCGCGCTGGGCGACGGCTTCGTTGGCCTCGCGCAGCGCACGTTCGATTTCGTCCTCATGCACGTCCTCGTCGGCCGGTGCCGGGACCGGGGCGTCCAGGTCCTCGGGCGAGGTCATGAGCATGGTCGGCGCGTCCAGCGCCGGCACGTCATAGCCGGGATCGATGGTGGGCGTGAAGGGCTCAGGCGCGGGCTGCGGTGCCGCGGCAGGCTCGCCGGGGCGCAAAGCTTCAGCTGCCGGTGCGGGCGTGGCAGCAGGATGTGTGGTGGTCGCCGGTTCGGCGGCTGCCGGCGGCGTGGCGCTGCCCGCCGGCAAGGGGATCTCGATCAGGTGCTCACGCGCATCGAACACCGTTTCGCAGTGGCCGCAACGCACCAGGCCCTGGCGCAGGCGCAACTGGTCGGCGACCAGCCGGAAGGCGGTGCGGCAGGCCGGGCAGCGCGTGACGAGCTTGACGGCGGCCATCTGCGCAGATCAGGGACGGGTGCCGTGCAGGCACACCCAGCCTTCCTCGGCGCGCCATACCGTCAGCGGCAGCCACGGCGCATAGGCGGCGGCAACTTCTTCCGCCTGGCGCTCCAGCACGCCGGACAGCACCAGCCGGCCGCCGGGGCGCACGCGGGCGCTGAGCATGGCGGCCATCAGCTTGAGCGGGTTCGACAGGATATTGGCGACCACCAGGTCATAGGTGGCTTCCGATACCGACTCGGGCAGCGCGAACGATGCCTCGACCTGGTTGCGCTCGGCGTTGTAGCGCGACGCTTCCACGGCGTTGGGATCGATGTCGATGCCGACGGTAGCGCCCGCGCCGAGCTTGCGCGCGACGATCGCCAGGATGCCGGAGCCGCAGCCATAGTCGAGCACGGTCTCGCCCGGCACCACGTGTTGCTCCAGCCACTGCATGCACAGCCGCGTGGTCGGATGGCTGCCGGTGCCGAACGCCAGGCCGGGATCCAGCTCCAGCACCACCGCATCGGGCTCGGGCGCGTCGTGCCACGACGGCACCACCCAGATGCGCTCGCCGATACGGATCGGTTCGAACTGCGATTGCGTCAGGCGCACCCAGTCCTGGTCCTCCACTGCGCGCAGTTCGTACGCCGGCACCGGATCGATGCCGAGCTGGTTGGCGGCCGCGGCCACCACCACGGCGGGGTCGGCATCGTCGCCGAACAGCGCCACCACGCGCGAGCGGTTCCACGCGAGCTGCTTCGGTTCCAGCCCGGGCTCGCCAAAGAGCGGCTGCTCATCGGGCGTATCGGCATCGGCGTCTTCCACCGAGACCGACAGCGCGCCGAGGTCGAACAGGGCTTCGGACCAGGCTTCGGCCTGGTCTTGCGCCACTTCGATCACACATTCCTGAAATGCCACGGGCTTCCTTGCTTGCTGCTTGGGGTTGCGGGTAAGTCGCGTCAGGCCTTCGCGCGCTCCGCCAGGCGATGCTCGAGATAGTGGATGCTGGTGCCGCCTTCCACGAAGTTGGCGTCCATCATCAGCTCGCGGTGCAGCGGCACGTTGGTCAGGATGCCGTCCACGACCATTTCGGACAGCGCGATGCGCATGCGGGCGATGGCCTGCTCGCGCGTGGCGCCGTAAGTGATGATCTTGCCGATCATCGAGTCGTAGTTGGGCGGCACGAAGTAGCCATCATACGCGTGCGAGTCCACGCGTACACCGGGGCCCCCCGGCATGTGCCAGGCGGTGATGCGGCCCGGCGACGGGATGAACTTGAACGGGTCCTCCGCATTCACGCGGCATTCGATCGCGTGGCCGCGGAACTGCACGTCCTTCTGGCGGAAACGCAGCTTCTCGCCGAAGGCGATGCGGATCTGTTCCTGCACGATGTCGATGCCGGTGATCATCTCGGTGACCGGGTGCTCGACCTGCACACGCGTGTTCATCTCGATGAAGTAGAACTCGTTGTTCTCGTACAGGAATTCGAAGGTGCCGGCGCCGCGGTAGCCCATCTTCTTGCAGGCCTCGGCGCAACGGTCGCCGATACGCTCGATCAGGCGGCGCGGGATATGCGGCGCCGGGGCTTCCTCGATCACCTTCTGGTGGCGGCGCTGCATCGAGCAGTCGCGCTCGCCCAGCCAGATCGCCTGCTTGTGCTGGTCGGCCAGGATCTGGATCTCCACGTGGCGCGGATTCTCCAGGAACTTCTCCATGTAGACCTCGGGATTGCCGAAGGCGCGGCCGGCTTCCTCACGCGTCATGTTGACGGCGTTGATCAGCGCCGCCTCGGTGTGCACCACGCGCATGCCGCGGCCACCGCCGCCGCCGGCGGCCTTGATGATCACCGGGTAGCCCACGCGGCGCGCGGTCGCCAGGATTTCCTTGGGGTCGTCGGGCAGGGCGCCGTCCGAGCCCGGCACGCATGGTACGCCCGCCTTGATCATGGCCTGCTTGGCCGAGACCTTGTCGCCCATCAGGCGAATGCTGTCGGCGGTCGGGCCGATAAAGACGAAGCCGGATTTCTCCACGCGCTCGGCGAAGTCGGCGTTCTCCGACAGGAAGCCGTAGCCCGGGTGGATGGCCTGTGCATCGGTCACTTCGGCGGCCGAGATGATGGCCGGCATGTTCAGGTACGACTGCGGCGACGGGGCCGGGCCGATGCAGACGGCTTCGTCGGCCAGGCGCACGTACTTGGCCTCCTTGTCGGCCTCGGAGTACACCACCACCGTCTTGATGCCCAGTTCGCGGCAGGCGCGCTGGATGCGAAGTGCGATTTCGCCGCGGTTCGCGATCAGAATTTTTTCAAACATGGTCTCTCTCTGCGAGAACGGGAGCGGTCCCGCTGCGTGCCGCCATGGCACATCGGGCGCGCGGCCGTCAGGCTGGCGGCCGGGCCGCACGCCGGGCCGCACTAACGCGCGGAACTGCATGGAACTGCACGGAACGGGTCGCGATGCCCACAACGTCCCTGGCGTCCTGAAACGCCGTAGAGGGCCGCGCCGGTGCCGTGCTTGCGGCCACGTTGGCGGCCGTACGCAGCGCTGGGCGCGGCATGCCTTTCAGGCTCAGCCGATGACGAACAGCGGCTGGCCGTATTCCACGGCCTGGCCGTTCTCGACCAGGATTTCCTTGATGACGCCGGCCTTGTCGCACTCGATCTCGTTGAGCAGCTTCATGGCTTCGATAATGCAGACGGTCTGGCCTTCCTTGACCGAATCGCCGACATTGACGAACGGGGCGGCGCCCGGCGACGGCGCGCGGTAGAACGTGCCCACCATCGGCGAGGTCACGATGTGGCCAGCGGGCAGCTGCGCAACCGGTTCGGCGGCCGGGGCGGCGGTGCCGACCGGAGCAGCGGCCGGCGCGGCCGGCAGCGCCTGCATCTGCGGCATGGCCATCGGCGCGGCGACGATTTGCGGCGGTTGCTTGACGATGCGTACCTTGCCGTCGCCTTCGGTGACTTCCAGCTCGGAGATGCCGGATTCGGCCACCAGGTCGATGAGCGTCTTCAGCTTGCGCAGGTCCATCTTCTTATCCTCCTGAATCAGGTTGTCCGGCCGCTGCCCCGCTGGGCTGCGGCGGAAGAAATCGTTTGGCGCCCACCACGGAGCCGCGCCCGCCGTGCCGCAGCACGCGCAACGGGCGCGGACCGCCGGGCGGCGCGCGCAGGTTCGTCAAAAAATTCTGGCAGGGGTCAGCGCCCCGGGCTTCCTGGCGGCGGCTGTTCCTGGGCGAGCGCATAGTCGAGTGCCAGCAGGTATCCCTGCCAGCCCAGCCCACAGATCACCCCGACAGCGACGTCGGAGAAATAGGAGTGGTGACGGAAGCTCTCGCGGCGGTGCACGTTGGACAGGTGGACCTCCACGAACGGGATGGCCACGCCGGCCAGCGCATCGCGCAGGGCCACGCTGGTATGCGTGTAAGCCGCCGGGTTGATGATGATGAAATCGACGCCTTCCGCGCGCGCGGCGTGGATGCGGTCGACCAGTGCCCCCTCATGGTTGGACTGGAACGAAGCCAGGGAAATACCGGCCTTTGATGCATGGTCGGCCAGCGCTGCGTCGATATCGGCGAGGGTGGTGTGCCCGTAGGTCTCCGGTTCGCGCGTGCCCAGCAGGTTCAAATTGGGCCCATGCAGGACCAGCACCTTGCGGTAGCGGGCTGAGCGACGGATGGAGCGGGTTGCAGTCACGGCGGCTCGACCAGATCAACGAAATTGCGCGGAGATTACCGTAGCTTAGAGCGATTTGTCTAGCGCGGGATACAAGGCTCGAGGGCGTTCGGGGCCGGCTGGCGGCGCTTTCGGCACTTTCTCAGTCTCCAGGTGCGAAAACGGAATAAATCGTGCGAGAAATCCGAAATTGACCGGAGATACCGAAAGAACTTACTCAGGTGCGTGCTCAGGTGCGCGGCAGCACAGCGCGTAGCTCTTCCGCGGTGACGCGACCCATCTTGCGATATTTGACGCTGCCGTCGGGATTGATGACCACGGTATAGGGCAGGCCACCGGCACTGTTGCCAAAGTTGCGCGACAGCTCCGTGCCGGCGAAGCCCGCCACCGCGAGCGGGTAGGCGACCGGCACCTTCCTGGTGAACTGCTGGATATTGCTGGCTGAATCGATACCGATGCCGACAAACTCGACTTGCCGGTGCTTGTATTCCTCGTGCAGCGCGGTCAGCTCGGGCATTTCTTCCACGCAGGGGCCGCACCACGGTGCCCAGAAGTTCACCACCAGCGTCTTGCCGCGCAGCTTGCCCAGGTCAAGCTCGGTGCCGGCAGGGTCCGGCAGCCGCGTTTGAAAGAATGCCTCGACTGCCTGGTCGTTCGCCGGCTTGGGCGAGAACACGAAGTGGCCGGCGAGCGCTCCCGCGGCGCCGGCGACGGCGGCAACGCCGATCCATAGCCAGAGGCGGGAACGGCGGACGGGCGAAGTGACGATGTCAGTCATGGGCAAGCTGGACTGGTGAGTATTGGTAGGCGGGCGTAGCCGGCCGGCCTTTCAGGCCACGTTTCCGGCCGGGCCGGTGCCGGCATCTGCGCCGATCAGCGCGCGTACGGCCTGCAGGTCCGCACGGGCGAGCCGTCCGGAGGCGTCGGCACGCACGGCGCCGCGTTCGTCGACGGCATCATACAGTGCAATATGGATGCCGACGGGCGCGCCGAGTTCCGCGCGTACCTCGCCGGCCAGTTCGCGGGCCTCGCGGCGATCGGGCCACTGGCCCTTCCACAGGAAGCTGAGGGTCTCGACATCGGCGCGGCCGCCGAAGTGACGGCTTTCGCTGGTTTCGAAGTCGACCCCGGCGTTCAGCAGGTGCAGCGTGGCGTCCTTGGCGCTGTCGCAGAAGCACTGCAGGTAGATATCCGAGTGCTCGGTGGCGGTGCCGTTCAGCACGGCGCCCACCAGGTAGGGCCGGAACGGCGCCAGGTCCTCCATGGCCAGCAGCGCCACGCGGCGCAGCAGGGCCAGCACGCGCGGCTGGGTGTCGCCATGGAACAGCGCCTGGTAGGCGCGCACTTCGGCCTCGACCTGGTCGTTGTCGGGCAGCCATTCGCCGGGCACGCGCTGCTCGCCCAGCACCTGGCGCGCGGCCTTGCGCTTGGCGGTGGCGTAGTCGGCGCCGTCCTCGGCGATCATGCGGGCGGCGGCCTGGGCGATTTCCTCGCGCAGGCGGGTGGGGTCGGGCGGGGTACGTCGGCTCATTGCTTCATGATACCGGAGCGCAGGCCGGGCGCCGCGCGGGGCGTAGCCGGGTGCCGCGGTGCAGCGAACGCCGCTGGCGCTCGGGTACAATCGTAGGCTTCCTGCCCGGCCTGCGATCACCATGCGGCCACGCTGCCGCCGCGCGAGCGCCGGGTGCCGAGTCCCCAAGCCTGCGGGCTTCATGTCTTCCCGGGAACCCATGCATATTCATATCCTTGGCATCTGCGGCACCTTCATGGGCGGCCTGGCGGTGCTGGCCAAGCAGGCCGGCCATCGCGTCACCGGCTGCGATGCCAATGTCTATCCGCCGATGAGCACCCAGCTGGAAGCGCAGGGCATCGAGCTGATCGAAGGCTTCGACCCCGCCCAGCTGGCGCTGGAACCCGACTTGTTCGTGATCGGCAACGTGGTCTCGCGCGGCAATCCGCTGATGGAAGCCATCCTCGACCGCAACCTGCCTTATGTGTCCGGCCCGCAATGGCTGGGCGAGCACGTGCTGGCGCGCAAGTGGGTGCTGGCGGTGGCCGGCACGCACGGCAAGACCACCACCACGTCGATGCTGGCCTGGATCCTGGAGGATGCCGGCTACAACCCGGGCTTCCTGGTGGGCGGCGTGCCGCAGAACTTCGGCATCTCGGCGCGCGTGACCGAATCCGACTTCTTCGTGATCGAGGCCGACGAGTATGACACCGCGTTCTTCGACAAGCGCAGCAAGTTCGTGCATTACCGCCCGCGCACCGCGATCCTGAACAACCTGGAATACGATCACGCCGACATCTTCCCGGATCTCGCGGCGATCGAGACGCAGTTCCACCACCTGGTCCGCATCGTGCCGGGCCAGGGCCGCCTCATCGTCAACGGCGTCGAGGAAAGCCTGGCGCGCGTGCTCGAGCGCGGCTGCTGGAGCGAGGTCGAACAGTTCGGCGTGGGCGACTGGCGCGAGAGCGATGCCGCCCACACCACCCAGACGGCGCAGCCGGGCAAGGATGCCTTCGACGTCTGGTTCGACGGCGCCGTGGTCGGCACCGTGGTGTGGGACCTGCAGGGCACGCATAACCGCATGAACGCGCTGGCGGCAATCGCCGCGGCGCGCCACGTGGGCGTGCCGGCGGAGCAGGCGATCGCTTCGCTGTCGCGCTTCGCCAATGTCAAGCGCCGCATGGAGGTGCGCGGCGAGGTCGGCGGCGTGACCGTCTATGACGACTTCGCCCACCACCCGACCGCGATCCAGACCACGCTGGAAGGGCTGCGCCGCCGCGTCGGCAATGCCCGCATCCTGGCGGTGCTGGAGCCGCGCTCGAACACCATGAAGCTGGGCGTGATGAAAGCCCAGCTGCCGGCCAGCCTGGAGCAGGCCGACCTGGTGTTCGGCTACGGCGCTCCGGCCGGCAAGGACGCGCTCGGCTGGGACCTGGCCGATGCGCTCGCGCCGCTGGGCGACAAGGCTGTCGCGTTCCAGGACTTGGGCGCGCTGGTGCAGGCGGTGCGCGCCGCGGCGCAGCCGGGCGACCACGTGCTGGTGATGAGCAACGGCGGCTTCGGCGGCGTGCACCAGAAGCTGCTGGACGCGCTGGCCGCGGCGGCCTGAGCCGCAGGGGACCGCCATGCTGCTGTACCTGCACGGATTCCGCTCCTCACCGCAGTCGTTCAAGGCGCGGCTGGTGCAGGAGCGCATGCGCGAGTGGGGCGTGGGGCGCTACTACGCCTGCCCGGAACTCAATGTCTCGCCGGCGCTGGCGATCGCCCAGGCCGAGGCCGCCATCCGCGCCGCCCGGGCTGGCGGCGACCAGGAAGTCGCCATCATGGGCTCGTCGCTGGGCGGCTTCTATGCCCGCTGGCTCGGCGAGCGCCACGGCTGCAAGACCGTGCTGCTGAACCCGGCGATCCATCCGTGGACCGACCTGGAGCAATACCTGGGCGAGCAGCCGCTCTGGCACGGCGGTGGCTCGGTCACGGTCGAGCGCCGCCACCTGCGGGAGTTGCTCGACCTGCGCGTGGATGCCATCACCCGCCCTGAACGCTATTACCTGCTCGCCGCCACCGGCGACGAGGTGCTGGACTACCGTGAAATGGTGGCCGCCTGCCCCGGCGCGAATCTCCGCGTGATCGAGGGCAGCGACCACGGCATCAGCGAATTTGCCGACTACGTCGACGAAGTGCTCGCCTTCTGCGGCTATGGCCCCGGCGGCAAGGTGCCTGCAAACGCGGGCGCGGCATGAGCGCGCAGTCCGCGCGCCGCTGCGGCTGGAGTTCGCACCTGGCTTTCGATGCGGCGATCACGCCCAACCTGCGGCGCTGGGTCACCGGCGACGACGGTTCGCTGACCGCGCGGCTGGTGGCCGCGTCCGAGCGCTTTCGCGTGGCGCAGTTGCTGCAGCGCCCGTTGCGGCCGCTGGCCGATGAATGGCAGGTGCTGGGGCAGCACGACCGCGTCCCGGCACTGACGCGTGAAGTGCTGCTGATCTGCGACGATATTCCCGCCGTCTTTGCCCACACCGTGGTGCGCCTGCGCCATGCGCGGCGCGACTGGCCGTTCCTGCGGGGGCTGGGCGCGCGCCCGCTGGGCGGGCGGCTGTTCATCGATCCGGCGGTGACGCGCGACCCGTTCCAGTTCGCGCGGCTGCTGCCGCACCATCCCTTGCGCCAGGCGCTGCAGCGCGTGCTGCCGGCGATGGCGCCGCTGCCCATGCTGCCTGCGCGCCGCTCCGTATTCCGGCGCGGCGACGGCGTCATGCTCGTGACAGAGGTCTTCTTGCCGGACCTGCTGGCGCGGCCAGCCCCGGGGACCAAGGCGATTGCGCTGCCGATGTTCCGGCGCACCACAGACCGCGGCCCCGCTATGACACACACTACGCAAACCAAAGAGGTGACGAGATGAAACGGCAGGGCGGGGTTGCCATCATCACCTGCGCCCACGCCAGCTACGTCGGCGGCGTGGCGATCGAGGCCAGCGGCGGCATGTCGCTCTGACCGGCGCCCTGCGGCGTGCACCGCCCCAGGGCGCACGCCGGGGTCCGCAGCGGCGGTGCGGTATCATTCCGGGTCTGCGGCCTGGCCTCGTGGCCACGGCGCGGCTCGCAGCGCGCCGCCGGCCGATGCCGTTCGCACCATTTCTCCCACAGGATCCGCCGCTGCGCCCACTCCGTGGCGCCCCGATGCGGTTCCGCGCATTTCTGAAAGTACCGATCGATGCAGTTGCTGTTCGAAGAAGGCGGCGAGATCCGCGCCGGCACCGTGCTGAACCAGCAGGGCGAGGCTTACCAGGTGGAGCTGCCAGCCGGCAAGCGCGCCAAGGTCAAGTCGCGCGACGTGCTGCTGCAGTTTGCGCAGCCGTCGGCGATCGAGCTGGTCCGCCAGACCGGCGACATGGTGGCCGAGATCGACCTGGATTTCCTGTGGGAATGCGCACCGGAGGCAGAGTTCGGCTTTGCCGAGCTGGCTGCCGAGTACTACGGCGCCGAGCCCGGCGCGGTGCAGCAGGCGGCGCTTGCGATGGCGCTGCACGGCAATCCGGTGTACTTCCGCCGCAAGGGCCGTGGCCGCTACCAGCGCGCGCCCGAAGACCAGCTCAAGGCCGCGCTGGCCGCGCTCGAGCGCAAGCGCCAGCAGGCGCTGGTGCAGGCCGAATATGAAGACCAGCTCAAGGCGCTGACGCTGCCGGAATCGTTCCGCAACAAGGTGCTGCAGCTGCTGTTCAAGCCGGACAAGAACAGCCTCGAATACAAGGCCATGGACGCGGCCTGCACCGCGCTCGGCATGTCGCCGATGCGGCTGATGGTGGCCGCCGGCGGCGTCGCCAGCGCGCGCGCGCTGCACGAGGCCAAGTTCCTCGCCGAGTGCTTCCCCAGGGGCACCGGCTTTCCCGATACCGACGTGCCCGAGCCGCCGGCCGACCTGCCGCTGGCCGAGGTCGAGGCGTTCTCGATCGACGACGTCACCACCACCGAGATCGACGATGCGCTGTCGGTGACGCAACTGCCCGACGGCAAGCTGCGCATCGGCATCCATATCGCCGCGCCCGCGCTGGGCATCCGCCGCGGCGAGCCGCTCGATGCCATCGCACGCCAGCGGCTGTCGACGGTGTATTTCCCCGGCGACAAGATCACCATGCTGCCGGACCCGGTGGTCGAGCGCTACACGCTGCAGGAAGGCCGGGTTTGCCCGGCGCTGTCGCTGTACGTGACGGTGGACCCGACGGTGTGGCTGATCACCGGCAGCGAGACCCGCGCCGAGATGGTGCCGATCGCCGCCAACCTGCGCCACAACCTGCTCGACGATGTCATTACAGAGGCCTCGTTGGCCGAGGGCACCGGCGACTACCCGTTCCGCGAGGCACTGACCAGGCTCTGGCACTTTGCCGGCTACCTGTACGACGAGCGCCAGAAGGCGCGTCTCGCCAGCGGCCTGCGCCCCGAGACGCACAACCGCGCCGACTTCAACTTCTACCTGGACGACCAGGCCGACGGCAGCCAGCGCGTGCGCATCGAGCAGCGCAAGCGCGGCTCGCCGCTGGACAAGATCGTGGCCGAGATGATGATCCTGGCCAACAGCACCTGGGGCAAGCTGCTGGCGGACAATGGCGTGCCCGGCATCTATCGCACGCAGAAGGCGTGGGGCATGCATCGCACCCGCATGCAGACCTACCCGGCGCCGCACGAGGGGCTGGGCGTGGCGCAGTACGCGTGGAGCACCTCGCCGCTGCGCCGCTATGTCGACCTGGTCAACCAGTGGCAGATCCTGGCGGTGGCGCAGCATGGCGTGACCGCCAAGCTGGTGGCGCCGTTCAAGCCAAAGGACGCCGACCTGCTGGCCGCGGTGGCCGACTTCGAAGGCACCTACGCCGCCTACGCCGACCACCAGTCGACCATGGAGCGCTACTGGTGCCTGCGCTGGCTCAAGCAGGAGAACCGCGAGCGCATGGTCGCCGCGGTGCTCAAGGAAGGCGCGGTGCGCTTTACCGAGATCCCGCTGGTCACGCGCGTGCCCGAGCTGGTCCAGGCGCAGCGCGGCACCCAGGTGCTGCTGGAGATCGGCGAGACCGACGAGATCACGCTGGAAGTCTCGTGCCGCGTGCTGGAGATCTTTGCCGGCGAGGGTGTCTTGCCTGAGGAAGAGCTGGAAAGCGACGAGGAAGCCGCTGAAGTGTCGGCCGAAGCCGCCGCCGAAGCCGCCGCGGAAGATGCCGCCGAGCAGGCCGCCGGCATTGCCGAGGATGCCGCGGCAGGCGCCGGTGGCGACGCGCCGGCGGAGCCGTCGGCTGAGCGCGACACCGGCGGCACCGCCGCCGGCTGAAGCCTTCGGAAATCGGCGGGGCTCACTTACAATGCCTAGCGGCATTCCCGGCTGGCCGGGAATGCTCGTCCACCTGCCCTGGTCCACCTGCCGCCTAGCACCTTCCGAGCCAAATTCCCGCCATCGTGAACGCCGCACTCGCCGCTCCCCGCCACTGGTGGCACGCCAGGTGGCACAACAGCAGTACGCTGGCCAAGGCGCTGGCCATTTCCGTGGTCGTGCATGCGCTGCTGCTGATGGTGCGGATCGCCGCGCCCGAGGTGTTCGAGATCAAGCGCATGGACTCGCCGCTTGACGTGGTGCTGGTCAACGCGAAATCGGCGCAGAAGCCGCGCAACCCGACCGCGCTGGCGCAGGCCAACCTGGACGGCGGCGGCGACCACGACCTGCAGCGCGCCACCACGCCGCTGCCGGCGCAGACCGTGACGCAGGAGGGCGACCTCGTGCGCCAGGTGCAGCGCCGCGTCGAGCAGCTCGAACTGGAGCAGCAGCGCTTGCTGACGCAGTCGCGCGACCCCGCGGCGGCGGTGCGCAGCCAGCCGCTGAAACCTGGCGAGAAGCGCCAGGACAATCCCCAGCGCGGCCAGGACGAGCGCACCTCGGCCGACGAGATGGCCAGGCTCGAAGCCGAGATCGGCCGCAACCTGGAGCACTACGCCAAGCGGCCCAAGCGCTTCCAGCTGACCGCGACCAGCGCGCAGGCGGTCGACTACGCGCAGTACTACGACCGGCTGCGCCGCAGGATCGAGGCGCGCGGCACCACCGATTTCCCGCAACGCAACGGCAAGCCGCTGTACGGCCAGCTGATCCTGGTGATCAACGTCAACCGGCTCGGCAAGCTCGGCTACAACCGCGACGGCTACAACGTCGACGCGATCGACGTGGTCAAGAGTTCGGGCGATCCCGCGCTGGACCGCCAGGCCGTGGCGATCGTGCGCGCGGCCGCGCCGTTCGGCGCCTTCACCTCGGAAATGGCGGCGCGCCAGGACATCCTGGAAGTCATTTCCACCTTCAAGTTTTCGCGCAGCGGGCTGGAAACCCGGCTGCAGGCACGCTGATGACAACTCCAGACACTACGCCAGACAGCACCCAGAACACGCCGGACCAGTATGTGGTGATCGGCAATCCCATCGCGCACAGCCGCTCGCCGGCGATCCACGCCGCCTTTGCGCGCCAGACCGGCGAAGCGGTGCAGTACGGCCGGCTGGAGGCGCCGCTGGACGGGTTTGCCGATACCGTGCGCAAGTTCTTCGCCGACGGCGGCTATGGCTGCAACGTGACGGTGCCGTTCAAGCTGGAGGCCTATGACCTGGCCGACCGCCTGACCGAGCGCGCCGAAGCCGCCGGCGCGGTCAACACGCTGTGGATCGAGGATGGCCTGATCCATGGCGACAACACCGACGGGGTGGGCCTGGTGCGCGATATCCAGGACAACCTCGACACGCTGGTCGAAGGCAAGCGCGTGCTGCTGCTGGGCGCGGGCGGCGCGGCCATGGGCGCGATGCTGCCGCTGATCGAGGCGCGTCCGTCGCGCATCGTGGTGGCCAACCGCACCGCGTCGCGCGCCTCCGACATGCTGGAAGAATTCGTCGAAGCGGCCGACCAGTTCGGCGTGGAGCTGTGGGGCGGCGGTCTCGATGCGCTCGAAGGCCTGTCCGAGGACGAGGCCTGCGATATCGTGATCAATGCCTCGTCGAGCAGCCTGCATGGCGAAGTGCCGCCGCTGCCCGAGTTCCTGCTGGGCGAAGGCGTGCTGGCCTACGACATGATGTACGGCGCCGAGCCGACCGTGTTCCTGCAGTTCGCCGCGCGCTGCGGCGCGCGCACCAGCGACGGCCTGGGCATGCTGGTCGAGCAGGCCGCCGAGGCCTTCTATATCTGGCGCGGCGTGCGCCCCCGCACCGCGCCCGTGCTGGCCGAGCTGCGCGACGCGCTGCAGGCCGAACGCAAGGGCTGAGCGGGGCCTCGCCAGCCGTGGCCACCCGCAACCGCCCGGCCAGCAATGCCCGCGGCGCCGCTCCCGCCGGCTCGATACTGAATCCGCTGCGCTGGCTTGGCTTCCTGCTGGGCTGCGTGGTCGCGGGCGTGCTGGCGATGCAGTTGTATTTCTTCGTGCAGATTGCCAGCTGGCAGTACGTCAACCCGTCGAGCACGACCTTCATGCGCGCCGAGCGCTGGCGGCTGTGCGGCATCAACTTTTGGCGCTGCGGGCTGGAACGCGAGTGGATGCCGTATGAGCGGATCTCGCGCAACCTAAAGCGCGCGGTGATCGCCAGCGAGGATGCGGGCTTCGTCAACCATCCCGGCTACGAGCTCGACGCCATGCTCGACGCCTGGGAGCGCAACAAGAAGCGCGGCCGCATCGTGCGCGGCGCTTCGACCATCACGCAGCAACTGGCCAAGAACCTGTTCCTGTCGTCCGAGCAGCATTACCTGCGCAAGGGGCAGGAGCTGGCGATCACGTGGATGCTGGAGTTCTGGCTCGACAAGCAGCGCATCTACGAGATCTACCTGAACTCGGTGGAGTGGGGCGAGGGCGTGTTCGGCGCGCAGGCCGCGGCGCAGCACTACTTCCGTACCAGTGCCGACAAGCTCAGCGTCGGCCAGTCCGCGCGGCTGGCGGCGGCGCTGCCGGCGCCCAAGTGCTTCGACAAGAAAGAGTACTGCGCCAACGTGCGGGTGAATTTCCGCGCCAAGGCGGGGATCATCGCGCGCCGGATGGGCGCGGCGACGTTGCCGGACTGAGGCCCGACGGGCCTCAGTGCCTCAGCTCAGCCAGCCCTTGCGGCGGAAATACACCAGCGGAATCGCCGCCGACACCGCCATCAGCGCGATCGCCCACGGATAGCCCCCCGCCCAGTCCAGTTCCGGCATGAACTTGAAGTTCATGCCGTAGATGCTGGCGATCAGCGTGGGTGGCATCAATGCCACCGACACCACCGAGAACAGCTTGATGATCTTGTTCTGGTTGATGTTGATGAAACCGACGGTCGCATCCATCAGGAAGTTGATCTTGTCGAACAGGAACGCGGTGTGGTTCTCGATCGAGTCGATATCGCGCAGGATCTGGCGGGCTTCGTCCTGCTGCTCGGCCGACAGCAGCTGGCTGCGCATCAGGAATGACACGGCGCGGCGCGTGTCCATCACGTTGCGGCGGATGCGGCCATTCAGGTCTTCCTCGCGGGCGATGGTTTCCAGCACGTCGGCCGCGGCGGCATCGGTCACGTTCTCGGCCAGCACGCGGCGGCTGGCTTCTTCCAGGCGTTCGTAGATTTCCTCGATCGAGTCGGCCGAGTATTCCGCATCGGTCGCATACAGGTCCATCAGCACGTCCTTGGCGTTGCGCACCGACCCGGGGCGCATGCGTGCGCGCAGCCGCACCAGCCGGAACACCGGCAGGTCTTCGTCGTGGATGGAGAACAGCACGTCCTTGGTCAGTACGAAGGCCACGCGCACGTTGCGCGATACCTCTTCCTCGTCGAGCAGGAAGTCGGTGCGGATATGGATATTCTCGTCCTCGCCCTCGAAATAGCGCGCCGACGCCTCCAGGTCGCCCAGGTCTTCCAGCTCGGGAAGGGCGACGCCGTAGGCTTCCTTGATCCAGTTCAGCTCTTCGTCGTCAGGGTTGACGACATCGATCCAGATCGGCTTGTGCTGCAGCAGCTCATTGCGCTCGTCGACTTGCTCCTGGGCAAGCCGGCCTTTCTGCAGGACGAACAGGTTGATCATCCCCGGGATTCCTTATTGCTGATTTGCGACGAAAAACAATGACAAGCGCGAAGACAAGCGCAGGCGGCTCGCCGTATCCCAGGTATTGCGCATGCCCGTCATGGCCCCGCGGCAAGCCGCAAAAGGCCGGGCCACGGGCAAGCGTGATCGCGCTGTCCCGCGGCTGCGCGGGGCAGGCGGACAAGGCGATGGCGTTTGCCTGGGTTGGCTGGCTAGCCGGGAGAGAGAAGATCCGCCACGGTGGGCGCGCATGAAGGCGCCGCCGGTGGCACGGAAAGACACTCGCCCGCAGTTCGGACTGCGGGCAAGGCCGACGAAGCGCGGAGCCGGGTGCTCCGGGCGGGTCGTCGTTACGCAGCCCGCAGTGACATGGCATTCGCAGTGGTCGCATGACTGCGCCAACTCGAACACCCGATGCTACTGCCCACGTAATTTCTCCGGGATTGTGATGGCCGCGAGTGTAGCCCAACGAAGGGGCGCTTGTTAAGTGAAATCTCCGTGGAGGCCGGGCGGCCGTTGTGCTCCGCCCCCGGCCGGCGGCCTCAGCCCACGGCACCGCGCAGCCGGCGCCACAACAGCGGCGCCAGCATCACCGAGGACAAGGCCATGAACATCAGCACGATGGCGGCGTAGTCCTGCCAGTGCGGCTGCTCGCCCAGCAGCCACATGCCCGAGAACACGCCGACCACCGGGATGAACATGATCGACAGGCTCGACACCACCGGCGGCAGGCTGCGCGCCAGCCCGAACCAGACCAGGTGGCAGAAGGCGAAGACCACCACCGCGTTGTAGGCGATCGCGCCCCATTCGACGGCGCTCGGCATGCGCCAGCCGTGCTCCAGCAGCAGCGTGCCGGCGAGCAGGAAGGGCAGGGTTGCCAGCAGCATCCAGAAGGTCATGGCGCCGATCGGCACGTCGGTCTGGGTGCGCTTCATCAGCTGGGTGCCGAAGCCCCAGCCGGCGGCGGCCAGCAGCATCAGCAGCGTGCCGGCGGGGCTGCCGGTCAGCGCGCTGATCTCGCCCGACAGCAGCAGCACGGTGCCCGCCAGCGCGCAGCCGATGCCGACCCAGGCAAAGCCGCCGATGCGTTCGCGGAAGAAGACCAGGCCCCACACCACGGCCCAGATCGGCATGGTGTAGCCAAGGATGGCGGCACGCCCCGACGACAGCATCTTGACCGCGCAGATTGCGAACAGGTGCCACACCACCATGTTGGGCAGGGCGAGGCGGAACACCGTGCCCCATTCGCGCCGCGGCACCGCCAGCGAATCGCCGCGCAGGCGCAGCGCCAGGCCCAGCGCAAGCACGCCGCCGGCCATGCACAGCAGGCGGAAACCCATCGGGGGGAAGTGCGCCACGCCGACCTTCATGATGGGCCAGTTGATGCCCCAGGCAAGGGTGAGGACGACGAGCAGGAAAATACCGCGGCGATCGAGAGACATACTGCAGGGCGGCGGCTGTGCGCGATGCCGCGCTTTGTTTTGAGACGAAGCGCAAAACGATAGCACGCAGCGGGTAAAATTGCCGGAAACGACATATGCTGCAGGGATGAAAGGTTTTCACGCCGCTGCGGCCCAACTGTGCCGGGCCAAGGACTTTTCTGCCAATGAGGCGCCGGCGCCACCAGGATATTTCGAGTACCCATGACATTCACCGAGCAGCTTGCTGCCGCCTGGCAGCGCAACGATTCCCTTCTCTGCGTCGGCCTCGATCCTGACCCGCAGAAGCTGCCGCTGTCGCTGACCGGCGCGGGCGGCGCCATCTTCTCGTTCTGTCGCGAGATCGTCGACGCCACCGCCGACCTGGTCTGCGCCTTCAAGCCGCAGATCGCGTATTTCCACTCGCAGCGCGCCGAAGACCAGCTCGAGCAGCTGATCCACTACATCCACGACGCCCACCCCGGCATCCCGGTGATCCTCGACGCCAAGCGCGGCGATATCGGCTCGACCGCCGAGCACTACGCGCTGGAAGCGTTCGAGCGCTACCAGGCCGATGCGGTCACGGTCAGCCCCTACATGGGCTTCGATTCGATGCAGCCGTACCTGGCCTACCCGGACCGCGGCGTGATCGTGCTGTGCCGCACCTCCAACCCGGGCGGCTCCGACGTGCAGTTCCTGCAGGTCGAGGGCAAGCCGCTGTACCAGCTGGTGGCCGAGGCCGCGCGCGAGCGCTGGAACACCACCGGCCAGATGGGCCTGGTGGTCGGCGCCACCTTCCCCAACGAGATCGCGCGCGTGCGCCAGATCGTCGGCGACATGCCGCTGCTGATTCCGGGCATCGGCGCGCAGGGCGGGGATATCGAGGCGACGGTCAAGGCCGGGCGCACCGCGGATGGCACCGGCATGATGATCAACTCGTCGCGGGCGATCCTGTACGCGAGCCGCGAGAAGGACTTCGCGGCGGCGGCGCGCAATGTCGCGCTGCAGACGCGGGAGACCATCAACCGCTACCGCCACGGCTGATTGCCGCACGCGGCAGGACAAAAAAAACCGCGTCAGCCTGACGCGGTTTTTTGTTGGCGGCGCGGGGCGCCAGTGGCAGCGGCCTCAGGCCTCGTTGCGCAGCAGCTCCAGCAAGCCCCGCATCGCGTGCTCCGCCGCCTGCCGGCGGATTTGCGCCCGGTCACCCGGGAAGCGCTGGGTTTCCACGATGGTCGTGATGCGGTTGCTCCAGCCGAAGCACACCATGCCCACCGGCTTTTCCGGCGTGCCGCCGTTGGGACCGGCCACGCCGGTGATCGACAGCGAAACCTGCGCGCGGCTGTTCAGCAGCGCGCCTTCCGCCATCGCGCGAGCCACCTCTTCGCTGACCGCGCCGTGGTCACGGATCAGCTTGGCCGGCACGCCCAGCATGGTGGACTTGGCTTCGTTGGAGTAGGTGACAAAGCCGCGCTCGAACCAGCCGGACGAGCCTGAGACATCCGTGATGGCGGCGGCGACCAGTCCGCCGGTACAGGACTCGGCGGTGGCCAGCATCAGGGATTTTTCGGCAAGGGCGACGCCGGACTGGACGGCAAGCTGGTCGAGCAGGCGGCTGACTGACATGATGGACTCGGGGATTTGTTGGAATGGACCGGGCTCAGAACGAGCGCCACAGCGCGAATACCAGCAGCGTGTAGAAGGCCGCGAAGATGTCGTCGAACATCACGCCGAAGCCGCCGCGCAGGCCGGGGCCCTTGAGCGTGCGGTCGTAGTAGCCGATCGGCGCGGGCTTGGCGATATCGAACAGCCGGAACCACAGGAAGGCGGCGAACTGCCCCCAGAACCCGGTCGGCGTGACAAAGGCCAGCACCAGCCAGAACGCGATGATCTCGTCCCAGACCATGCTGCCGTGGTCATGCACGCCCATGTCGCGGGCGGTTTTGGCGCAGGCCCAGAGGCCCAGCAGGAAGCCGCCGCCTATCACCCATAGCCAGGTGGTCGGCTCGATCCACAGCGACACCACCACGAACGACAGCCACGCGTAGAGCGTGCCGACCGTGCCGGGGCCGACCGGCGACAGGCCCGAGCCGAAGCCGAAGGCGATCAGGTGGGCCGGATGGGCCAGCATGAAGCGCGCCGTCGGGCGCGTGACCTTGACGGTCTGGCCGGCTTCCAGGGTCATGGCGGGGTCGCGGGGCGCGGCCCCGGAGGGGATGGTGGACATCAAGGTTGGCTCGTGTGATGCGGATACTGCTTGTGGTTATGGCCGGCGTGCTGCTGTCACTGCTGCTGAAGGCGGGACTCCCGTTCCCGCGCCGCGCGCCGATGCCGGCATCATGACACGCCTGTGCCCCGGTGTCAGGAGGCGGCGAAGTGGTCGAAGCTGGCGCCGGTGTAGCGGGTCGGGTTGCCGGCATGGTCGACCAGGCGCAGGCCCGGCTCAGGAGTGATCGTGCCGACACGTGTGAGCGGCAGCGCCAGCCGTTCGCTGATCGCGGCGAGCGCGTCGCGGTTGCCTGCGGGGGCGGTGAAGCACAGCTCGTAGTCATCGCCCCCGGCCAGCGTGCATTCGCGCTGGATCGCTTCCGGCTGGCTGGCCAGCACCGCCGAGCGCGGCAGGGCGTCGACATCGATCAGTGCGCCCACCTGCGAGCGTGCCAGGATATGGCCGAGGTCGCCGATCAGGCCGTCGGAGATGTCGAGTGCGGCATGCGCCACGCCGCGAAGCGCCATGCCCAGCGCCACGCGCGGGGCCGGCGTGTCCATGCGCGGGCGTACCTGGGTGAAGGCGGGCTCGGGCAGCAGCCATTCGCCACGGCAGTCCCCCAGCGCCAGGCGTGCGTCGCCAAGCGTGCCGGAGATCCAGATATCGTCGCCCGGGCGTGCCGCGTCGCGGCGCAGCGCGGCGCGGTGCGGCACGTCGCCGAAGACGGTGAGCGACAGCGTCAGCGGGCCGCGCGTGGTGTCGCCGCCGACCAGCTCGCAGCCGTGGGCGTCGGCCAGGGCCAGCATGCCCTCAGCCAGTTCGGCCAGCCATGCCGGGTCAGCCTCGGGCAGCGCCAGCGCCAGCGTGAAGGCGCGCGGCTCGGCACCCATCGCGGCGAGGTCGGACAGGTTGACCGCCAGTGCCTTGTGGCCAAGCGCACGCGGGGCCACGTCCGCAAAGAAATGGCGGCCGCTGACCAGCATGTCGGTGCTGATGGCGAGGTGGTGGCCCGGGCGGCCTTCGATCAGCGCGCAGTCGTCGCCCACGCCGAGTGCGGCTTTGTGCACCGGTCGAGTGAAGTAGCGGCGGATCAGGTCGAACTCGGAAAGCTGGGCGGGCTGGGCGTCGGACATCGCGGCGAGCTGGCAGTGGACAGGTGTTTGCCCGGCCGGCAGGCACCGGAGGGACGGAGGGACTCGGAAGGGCGCATCAGGATGCGGCGCCGGCAGCGTTTCAGCAAGATACTGCCGCGCATGACAGCCATGACCGCAGCGAGTCACCAGCCATGCGCCGGGCGGCGCTACGCTTGCTGGTGTTGCCCCGTTGGATGGGGCATATTGTACCGAATAGCAAAGGTGCCCCAAGCAAAAGGCTTATTGTGAAATAGTATTTCACTATATAAAATGCTGGGTTCCAAAGGAAGAGAAGGGCGGGCACGTGGAGCCGGTCCGCCGATCGTCCCCGCCAAGTCAATGACGGCTCCACCGATTGGAAAATGCGCCGATGACCAGCCCTCAGCAGTCCCCGTCCCAAGACGATCTGAAACAGCAGCAGCGTGAGGCGCTGCGCAAAGCGGCGCTCGAGTACCACGAGTTTCCGACCCCCGGCAAGATTTCCGTCACCCCGACCAAGCCGCTGTCGAACCAGCGCGACCTGGCGCTGGCCTATTCGCCGGGCGTGGCCGCGGCCTGCGAAGAGATCGTGGTCGACCAGGCCAATTCCTTCCGCTACACCGCGCGCGGCAACCTCGTCGCGGTGATCACCAACGGCACCGCCGTGCTCGGCCTGGGCGACATCGGCGCCGCGGCCTCCAAGCCCGTGATGGAAGGCAAGGGTGGCCTGTTCAAGAAGTTTGCCGGTATCGACGTGTTCGATATCGAAATCGACGAAAAGGACCCGGAAAAGCTGGTCCAGATCATCGCCGCGCTGGAGCCGACCTTCGGTGGCATCAACCTGGAAGACATCAAGGCACCGGAGTGCTTCTACGTCGAGCGCAAGCTGCGCGAGAAGATGAAGATTCCTGTCTTCCACGACGACCAGCACGGCACCGCCATCGTGGTGGCCGCGGCCGTCATCAACGGCCTGAAGGTGGTCGGCAAGGACATCAGCAAGGTCAAGCTGGTCGCCTCGGGCGCCGGCGCCGCCGCGCTGGCCTGCCTGGACCTGCTGGTCGACATCGGCCTGCCCATCGAGAACATCTGGGTGACCGACCTGGCCGGCGTGGTCTATGAAGGCCGTACCGAGCTGATGGACCCTGAAAAGGCCCGTTTCTCGCAGAAGACCGACAAGCGCAAGCTGGGCGAGGTCATCGACGGCGCCGACATCTTCCTGGGCCTGTCCGCCGCGGGCGTGCTCAAGCAGGACATGGTCCAGCGCATGGCCGACAAGCCGCTGGTGCTGGCACTGGCCAACCCGAACCCGGAAATCGCGCCCGAGCTGGTCAAGGAAGTGCGGCCGGACGCGGTGATGGCCACCGGCCGTACCGACTACCCGAACCAGGTCAACAACGTCCTGTGCTTCCCGTTCATCTTCCGCGGTGCGCTGGATTGCGGCGCCACCACCATCACGCGCGAGATGGAGATCGCCGCCGCCAACGCGCTGGCCGAGCTGGCGCGCCAGGAGCAGAGCGACATCGTTGCCAGCGCCTATGGCATCCAGGACCTGTCGTTCGGCCCGGAATACCTGATCCCGAAGCCGTTCGATCCGCGCCTGATCGTCAAGGTGGCGCCGGCCGTGGCCGAAGCCGCGATGAAGTCGGGCGTGGCCGCCCGTCCGATCGAGGACATGGACGCCTACCGCCTGCAGCTGCAGCAGTTCGTGTACCACTCGGGCACGCTGATGAAGCCGATCTACGCCGCCGCGCGCAAGGTCGAGATGGAGAAGAAGCGCATCGTCTTTGCCGAGGGCGAAGAAGAGCGCGTGCTGCGTGCCGTACAGGTGATCGTCGATGAGAAGCTGGCCAACCCGATCCTGATCGGCCGGCCGGCGGTGCTGCAGCACCGCATCGAGCGCTTCGGCCTGCGCCTGCGCGCCGGCGTCGACTTCACCGTGGTCAATCCCGAACACGACGAGCGTTTCCGTGCCTACTCCGACGCGTACTACCGCATGATGGCGCGCCAGGGCATCACGCCCCAGTACGCCAAGCTGGAGATGCGCCGCCGCACCACGCTGATCGGCGCCATGCTGGTCCACAAGGGCGAGGCCGACGGCATGATCTGCGGCACCGTCAGCACCACGGCGGCGCACCTGCGCTATATCGACCAGGTGCTGGGCGGGACCAGCAAGGTCTACGCGGCCATGAACGGCCTGGTGTTGCCGGGCCGCCAGATCTTCCTGGTGGACACGCACGTCAACGTCGACCCGACCGCAGAGGAACTGGCCGAGATCACGCTGATGGCGGCCGAAGAACTCAAGCGCTTTGGCATCGAGCCCAAGGTCGGCCTGCTGTCGCATTCGAACTTCGGCACGTCCGAGGCGCCTTCGGCGCGCAAGATGCGCGATACGCTCGCCATCCTGCGCGAGCGCGCGCCTGAACTCGAAGTCGACGGTGAAATGCACGGCGACAGCGCGCTCGACCAGAAGCTGCGCGACCAGCTGGTGCCGGACAGCACGCTGCAGGGCGAAGCCAACCTGCTGGTGTGCCCGAACATCGACGCCGCCAATATCTCGTACAACCTGCTCAAGGTTGCAGCGGGCAATAACGTCGCGATCGGCCCGATCCTGCTGGGCGTGAAGGCGCCGGTGCACATCCTGACGCCGTCCGCGACGGTGCGCCGCATCGTCAACATGACTTCGCTGGTGGTGGTGGACGCTGCTGCCAAGCGTTAAGCCGCCTGCTTGCCAATCTTTCGGAAAAGCCGGGTTCGCCCGGCTTTTTTGTCGTCCGCAGACGACAGTTAGTATGCGCACACATACGCATAACATATTGAAACAATTGAGGAATTCCCGCTGCGTCGGGGCTGGGATTGATTAATTGCGTGCATCCGCGTAACCTTACGCCTTTGATACAGGCGCTCGCCATGAGCGCCCCGGTGCGGTTGGCATCCGGCGCGTGCAGGGCAAGGCGCGCGAGGTGCCGGCCAGGGTGGCCCGGACAGATCGTCTACCCAAACAGCGGCAGGCTCGATTTCCGGTTCAACCTAGACAAGCAACGTGGTTTCCCAAGTACCCTTGATGCAGCAGGCAGCGCGGATGCTGGCCCGGTCGATGACGGGCGCGGCGCTGGTGCTGGCCCTGGCGCAGCCCGCGCTGGCGCGCCAGGCGCAGACCGAAGGCATGGGAACCATTGCAGCGCAGCAGTTGCCCAACGAAGCACGGCAGACCCTGGCGCGCATCGAAGCCGGCGGCCCGTTCCAGTATGACAAGGACGGAACCCGGTTCGGCAACTACGAACGCCTCCTGCCGCAAAAAGAACGCGGGTACTACCGCGAATACACGGTAAAGAGCGCCAGAAGCCGGAACCGGGGACCCAGGCGGATCGTATGCGGCGGGGAACAGCGCGCTGCCAACGATTGTTACTACACGGAAGACCACTACAACAGCTTCAAACGGATACTCAAATGATGACTGACATTTTCGGATTGGGCGACGCCCTTGCCGCCCGCGAAGAGCGCGGCGCCGGAGATGGCTGGCAGCGGGCCCAGCAGCAGGCCCAGAACCTCTATGACAACGTGCTGACGATGCCGCAGCGCCAAGAGCTCACGCACAAACTCCCGCCCGCGAACGCGCCTGTGGCCATGCCGGCCGGTGCAGGCTGGGCTGACGGCACCAGCGAGGGGGCCATGAACCTGTTCAAGACGGTGCGCCCGAACATCGTCCAGTCGATCCGTGCCTTCCGCGTGCCCGAACTGGCCCAGGCGGCCGCGGATCTCGGCCAGCATTTCCTGTATGCCAACTGCGCGCATTGCGCCAGCAAGGCCGAGGTTCTGGAAACGATCGCAACGTCGTTTATCTTCCCCAAGCATTTCGGCAAGAACTTCGATGCACTGGCGGACTGCCTGACCGACCTGATCTACAAGGCCGGCCCGCAGCCGGGTTTCGTGATCGTGCTGGAAGGCCTGCCGATTGCGCAGAAGTTCGACAAGGAAGGGCGCGAGGTGCTGCTCGACGTGTTCCGCGACGCCGCCGAGTTCTGGGGCGAGCGCAAGGTGCAGTTCCGGGTGTTCTACTCGTTCGCCTGAGCGCCGGTTCCGTTCAGGTTCTGTTCCGTACCAAGCAAAAAGCCCGCAATTGCGGGCTTTTTGCTTGGTGGCGCGTGGCACTTGCCTGGCGGCCTCACTCCTGCGCGGGGACATGCCCGTGCGGCGTCAGCCGGTCGATCAGCTCGGGCAGTCCCTCGCTCAGTTGCGCTGCCACGTCTTCCTGCGACATCCCGGTGGACTGCGCCAGCGAGTCCAGCGCCCCGGTCCCGCCCAGCGCATCGCTCAGCGCCGACGGCGTGACCGGCTGGTTGGCGCCGGTGCCGATCCACGAATCCACCTGCTCGCCCAGCCCGGCCTGCGCCAGGATCTGGTGCAGCACGCCGATGCCGCCGGCGGCGGCCCCCAGCGCCTGGCTGTTGGCCGGGGCGCCGCCCTGGCCACCCAGCAGTCCACCGAGCAGGGAGCCCAGGTCGAGCCCGCCCGTGGCGCCGGGCGCGCTGGCATTGCCGCCGAGCATGCCACCCAGCAGTCCGCCGAGGCTACCCAGTCCGCCCAGTCCGTCGTCGACCGGCGCTGCGGAGCCGCTTTCCTGGCTGCGGTTGCGCATGGCCAGCATTGCCAGCAGGCCGAGCGCCATCATCAGCTTCGGATTGAGCCCACCGGCGCTGCCTTCTTCGCCGCGGGCATTGCCCAGTTGTCCGAGCACGCCGCCCAGCACGCTATCGAGTAGTCCCATGGTCGACTCCTTCAGTCAAGGTTGGCGCTGGCCGGATGGCCGCCGCCGTCAGAATCCGCCAAGCAAGGCGTTGAGCGTGGAAAGGCAGGCCAGCCCGGCCGTCTCGGTGCGCAGGATGCGCGGGCCGAGCGACACGCCGGTGAAGCCGGCCTGCCGTGCCGTGCGCTCTTCCTCCGGCGACAGTCCGCCTTCGGGGCCGATCAGCAGCGTGACGCCATCGGCAAGCAAGGCGTCGCGGCGCTCGGCCACGTAGGCCGGCAGCGACTGCTCCGCCCGCGGCGACACCAGCAGCCGTGCCCCGGCGCCGCTGCCGCCGGACTGCGCCAGCCACGTTTCAAAGTTAGCCACCGGGGCGACTGCCGGCAAGCGATTGCGGCCGCATTGTTCGCAGGCGGCTTGCACCAGCGCCTGCCAGTGCGCCTGGCGCTTTTGCGCGCGGTCACCGGTGAGGCGCACCACCGAGCGGTTGGCCTGCAGCGGCTGGATCGCGGCGACACCGAGTTCGACCGCTTTCTCGATCAGCCAGTCCATCTTGTCGCCGCCGGCCAGCCCTTGCGCCAGCGTGACCCGGAAGGGCGGCTCGGCTTCGGCCGCGTCGTGCGCGCCGATGCGCGCCACGGCATGGCGCTTGCCCAGTTCAAGCAGGGTGGCGGCGTGGCTGCCGCCGCGGCCGTCGAACAGCGTGATGGCGTCGCCGGGCGCCAGGCGCAGCACCTGGGCGTGGCGTACCACCGGTTCGGGCAGGGGAAATTCGGCTTCGGCGGCCAGGATCGTGTCCGTGCCGCCGACAAAGAAACGCGGGGCCATCAGCTTGCCTTGCTCCCGTTCGGATCCAGCGGCTTGCCGAAGCCCCAGCGGTAGCCGTCCGGATCCTCGACCATGCAGTAGCGGTCGCCCCAGAACTGGTCGGCGGGGGCCATCAGGCTGACGGCGCCGGCGTCGACCGCGCGCTGGTGCATGGCGTCGACATCGTCGCAGTAGACATAGAAGGTTTGCGGGCATTCCACGCCCAGCGAGCGGGGCGTGCGGGCGGTGCTGCCCCACGCGCCCTCGGGTGCGAACATCACCACCAGATCGCCCTGGTAGTGCATTTCGGCGTGGGTCGGCACGCCGTTTTCATCGACCACGTTGCCGGCGGCAAAGCCGAAGGCACGGCTGTAGAAATCCAGCGCGGCGCGCCCGTTGGCGACGGTCAGGTAGGGGGTGAGCCAGGGGGTGTTGGCCGGTCTGCTCATGATCGTCTCCTGTCATGCGGGAAACCCGGCGCGGCCTGTTGCCCGTCTGTCGCTCGTCTGTCGCCAAGCGGGCCCGCGCGGTGCGAGTGTGCATCTTACGCGCGTGGCGCTGCGCTGTCGAAGTGCGGTGCAGCGCCACGCGCCAAGCCCCGCGGGTGATTCCCCAGGCATGCCCGCCGCCGGCGTCCGGGAGTCCGGAAAACCCCTTAGCTTCTGCTAAAATTGCGGTTTTCCCGCCGACAGGCTCACGCCCGCCCGCGTCCAAGCTCACGTCCAAGACCGCCCGAATGTCCGCCCTAGCCCATCCCGCAACGAGTCCCTTTGCTTCCCAGCCCGCCAAGCTGATGGCCGATGCCATCCGCGTGCTTGCCATGGACGCCGTCCAGCAGGCCAATTCCGGCCACCCCGGTGCGCCGATGGGCATGGCGGATATCGCCGTGGCGCTGTGGGGCCGGCACCTGAAGCACAACCCGGCCAACCCGCAGTGGGCCGACCGCGACCGCTTCGTGCTGTCGAACGGCCATGGCTCGATGCTGATCTACGCGCTGCTGCACCTGAGCGGCTATGACCTGCCGGTCGAAGAGCTGAGGAACTTCCGCCAGCTGCACAGCAAGACCGCCGGCCACCCGGAATACGGCATCACCCCGGGCGTGGAGACCACCACCGGTCCGCTCGGCCAGGGCATCACCAACGCGGTCGGCATGGCGCTGGCCGAACGCCTGCTGGGTGAAGAATTCAACCGCCCCGGTTTCGATATCGTCAACCACCACACCTACGTCTTCCTGGGCGACGGCTGCCTGATGGAAGGCATCTCGCACGAGGCCTGCTCGCTGGCCGGCACGCTGAAGCTGAACAAGCTGATTGCGCTGTGGGACGACAACGGCATCTCGATCGATGGCGACGTCGTGCACTGGTTCAACGACGATACCCCGAAGCGTTTCGAAGCCTACGGCTGGAACGTGATCCGCGGCATCGACGGCCATGACGTCACCGCCGTCGACCTGGCGATCTCGCAGGCCAAGGCCAGCGACAAGCCGACCCTGATCTGCTGCCGTACCAAGATCGGCAAGGGCGCCCCCAACAAGGAAGGCGGCCACGACGTGCACGGCGCGCCGCTGGGCGGCGCCGAAGTGCTGGCCACGCGCGAGGCGCTGGGCTGGGCCCACGCCCCGTTCGAAGTGCCGGGCGACGTCTATGACGCCTGGGACGCCAAGGCCAACGGCCAGGCGCTGGAGCGTGCCTGGACCGCGCTGTTCGACGCCTATGCCGAGCGCCACCCGTATGAAGCCGGCGAATTCACCCGCCGCATGAAGGGCGAACTGCCGGGCTCGTTCGACGCCGCCGTCGAAGCCTTTATCGCCAAGTGCGAGGAAAAGGCCGAGACCATCGCCACCCGCAAGGCCAGCCAGAACACCATCGAGGCCTTCGGCCCGGTGCTGCCCGAGTTCCTCGGCGGCTCGGCCGACCTGACCGGCTCGAACCTGACCAACTGGTCCGGCAGCAAGGCCGTGCGCGTGGATGCCTGGGGCAACCACATCAACTACGGCGTGCGCGAGTTCGGCATGAGCGCCATCATGAACGGCATCACGCTGCATGGCGGCTACATCCCCTACGGCGCCACCTTCCTGACCTTCTCGGACTACAGCCGCAATGCGCTGCGCATGGCGGCGCTGATGAAGATCCGCTCGCTGTTCGTGTTTACCCACGACTCGATCGGCCTGGGCGAAGACGGCCCGACGCACCAGTCGATCGAGCACGTCGCCAGCCTGCGCCTGATCCCCAACATGGACGTCTGGCGTACCGCCGACACCACCGAGACCGCCGTGGCCTGGGCCGAGGCGATCCGCCGCGAGAACGGCCCGAGCTGCCTGATCTTCAGCCGCCAGAACCTGCCGTTCCAGCAGCGCGACGACGCCACCCGCGCCAATATCGCGCGCGGCGGCTACGTGCTGCGCGACAGCGTCAACCCGCAGACCGGCAATCCGGACGCCGTGATCCTGGCAACCGGCTCGGAAGTGGGCCTGGCGGTCGGCGCGGCCGAGCACCTGGCTGCCGAAGGCGTGCATGTGCGCGTGGTCTCGGTCCCCGCGACCACCGTGTTCGACAAGCAGGACACCGCCTACAAGGCCAGCGTGCTGCCGGCCGGCGTGCCGCGCGTGGCGGTCGAGGCGGGCGTGACGGACTTCTGGTGGAAGTACCAGGTCCAAGCGGTAGTGGGCATCGACACCTTCGGCGAATCGGCGCCGGCCGGCGTGCTGTTCAAGCACTTCGGCTTCACCGTCGACAACGTCGTGCGTACGGTGAAAGACACCCTTATCTAAGCATCCGGGCGCTGGAGTCGCGCGGTGCGCCGCGCGGCAGCAGCGGCGCCCACCGGTTTTCATCGATCCTCAGGAGAGACAGTCATGACCATCAAGATCGGCATCAACGGCTTCGGCCGCATCGGACGCATGGTGTTCCGCGCCGCCGTCGCCAACTTCAAGGATATCGAAGTCGTTGCCATCAACGATCTGCTCGAGCCCGACTACCTGGCGTACATGCTGAAGTACGACTCGGTGCACGGCCGCTTCGACGGTGAAGTGTCGGTCGACGGCAACACGCTGGTCGTCAACGGCAAGAAGATCCGCCTGACCGCGGTCAAGGACCCGTCCGAACTGAAGTGGGGCGAAGTCGGCGCCGACGTGGTGGTCGAGTCGACCGGCATCTTCCTGACCAAGGAAGGCGCGCAGAAGCACATCGACGCGGGCGCCAGGAAGGTGATCATGTCGGCCCCGTCCAAGGACGACACCCCGATGTTCGTGTACGGCGTGAACCACGACACGTACAAGGGCGAAGCGATCATCTCGAACGCGAGCTGCACCACCAACTGCCTGGCACCGGTGGCCAAGGTGCTGAACGACAAGTGGGGCATCAAGCGCGGCCTGATGACCACCGTGCACGCTGCCACCGCCACCCAGAAGACCGTTGACGGCCCGTCCAACAAGGACTGGCGCGGCGGCCGCGGCATCCTGGAAAACATCATTCCGTCGTCGACGGGTGCTGCCAAGGCCGTGGGCGTGGTGATCCCGCAGCTGAACAAGAAGCTGACCGGCATGTCGTTCCGCGTGCCGACCTCCGACGTGTCGGTGGTCGACCTGACCGTCGAGCTGGAAAAGTCGGCTTCGTACGAAGAAATCTGTGCCGAGATGAAGGCCCAGAGCCAGGGCGCGCTCAAGGGCGTGCTGGGCTACACCGAAGACAAGGTCGTCGCCACGGACTTCCGCGGCGATGCCCGCACTTCGATCTTCGACGCCGAAGCCGGCATTGCGCTGGACGGTACCTTCATCAAGGTCGTGAGCTGGTACGACAACGAGTGGGGCTACTCGAACAAGGTGCTGGAAATGGCCCGCGTGGTGGCCAAGTAATCCGGCTGTCCTGGCAGTAAAGAAGAAACGCGCCTTCGGGCGCGTTTCTTCTTTGGGCGCGGCGTTCGCTCAGCCAGCCTGCCGCGAGGCATGATGGCGGACGCGTCCGCGCCCTAGGAAAAGAATGACAAAAATGGGATGGCGGCAGCCAATATACGTGCGACGCGCGCGCGTCTGCCGCGGACTGAAAATGGGCGTATATGAGATCATCTTCATAAAAACGACACTATTTTTCGGAAATATGACAAGGTTCGGCGCTCCGAAAATGCCGAATTTGCTTTCCGAGCTTGTTTTTTCCTCTTACACTACCAAGATGCCGTTGAACTCTGATGTGCAGCCAGTGCAAGTGGTGGGGCCATCTTTGCTAAGAAAAATCTGACCTGGGCCTGATCATGGTGAACGTAGACACAAAGCTTTTAGTGATCTTCACCGAGCTGCTGAGTAAGCGAAACGCCACCTACGTGGCGGAGAAGATGCATATGACCGCGCCGGCCGTGTCGCATTCACTGGGCCGGTTGCGCGAGATCTTTGACGATCCGCTCTTCATCCGCGTTCCCCACGGCCTGACGCCCACCCCCCGCGCGCTGGAGCTGGGCCCCAAGATCCGCGACATGCTGGACCTGTGGTCGTCGATCAATGAAGGCGACGCCGACAATTTCGATCCTGCGGTGGCCACCGGCACGCTGAGCATCGGTTTTGCCGCCGAGCTGGGCGACACGGTCTTCAATCGCTTCGTGCTGCGCATCAAGCAGCTGGCGCCGGACCTGCATATCAAGCTGGTCGAGTCCCATTCCTGGGAGGCCGACGTGGCCTCGATGCGCGCCAATGAGCTGGACCTGGCATTCTCCCCGTTCCCGACCCGGCATCCGGAAATCGTCGAGGAAATAGTGACGTCGCTGAACCTGTGGGTGTGCGCGCGCAAGAGCCATCCGGTGCTGAAGAACCACTGCACGCTCGAGCAATACCTGGACTGCGGCCATATCTTCATGGCGCATTCCGGTGGGGCAGGCCGCCCGGCGCCGTCGCTGATCCCGCTGGACTACGCGCTGCAGCAGCGCGGCCTCAAGCGCAATGCGACGCTGACGGTGCATTCGTGGCGGGCCCAGGCCGAGATGGCCGCGCAGACCGACATGATCTTCACCGTCAATGCGCTGACCAAGGACATGGCCTGCGAAACCTACGGCCTGAAGGCGTTCCCGCTGCCGGCTGAACTCAACACCACGGTGGGCCTGAACATGTTCTGGCACCGCAGCCGCAACACCCATCCGATGCTGGTATGGGCGCGCAACCTGTTCCGCCAGGTGGTGGCCGAGTTTGTCGGCCTGTCGGCGTCGCGCCCGTCGCGCGTGGTGGCCGAAGAAGGTCTGCAAGCGCTGCGCGAGCCCTGAGCCGGCGCCCGCCCCAAAACAAAAACCGGCGCCTGGCGCCGGTTTTTGTTGTTGCCGGATGCGCTACGCGGTGCGTGCGCCGGCTTATCGTTTGGCTCTGTGGGGACAGTCGGTTTTCGTGCAGTTGCCGTACAGCGACAGTGCGTGTTCCTGCAGGGTAAAGCCGCGCTCGCGCGCAATGCTTTGCTGGCGATGCTCGATTTCGGAATCGAAGAATTCTTCGACGCGGCCGCAATCGAGGCACACCAGGTGGTCGTGGTGCTTGCCTTCGTTCAGTTCGAAAATGGCCTTGCCGGATTCAAAGTTGTTGCGCGACAGCAGGCCTGCCTGCTCGAACTGTGTCAGCACACGGTAGACGGTGGCGAGGCCGATATCCATATGCTCGTTCAGCAGGATGCGGTAAACGTCTTCCGCGCTCAGGTGCCGCTGTTCGCTGGTCTGAAAAATTTCAAGAATTTTCAGCCTGGGCACGGTTGCCTTCAGGCCGATATTCTTGAGGTCCGCCGGACTCGGCATGGGCGTGACTCCCTAGAGTACAATGTCTGGATAGTTGAATCATAAGGGTTTTGACAGCAAAAGTCGCCCGCGGTGCCGTGTGCCATGTGGGCAACGCGCCTCAGGCAGTTGCAGTCGGCCCCATGTGGTTGCCGCGGCAGGCGCCCCGTGCGCATGTGGTGTAGCCGGCTCTTGCAGCGCTTGCTGCGCCGGTCGCCCGCGGTTCTTTCCGTACTTTCCCTTTCCCTCCCGGAAGCGAGATACATGCGTTATACCCGTTCGTCCGCCATGCGCCCGACGCTGGTTGTCTCCCTGCTGGCCGCTGCCCTGCTGGCCGGCGCCTGCTCGGCCTACGATTCCACCTCGCGCAAGGTAGCCAACGCCATCACGCCGTACCGGATCAATATCGTGCAGGGCAACTTCGTGTCCCGCGAGGCCGCTTCGCAACTGCGCGAAGGCATGACGCGCGAGCAGGTCAAGTTCCTGCTCGGCACGCCGCTGCTGACCGATGTGTTCCACGCCAACCGCTGGGACTACGTGTTTTCGTTCCGCCGCGGCAATACCGCCGTGGTGCAGCAGCGCCGCTACACGGTCTTCTTCGAGGGCGACAGCCTGGTCAAGTTCGGCGGTGACGAGCTGCCGTCCGAGTACGAGCTGATCGCCGAGATCGACGGCATGAAAAAGGCGCTGAAGGACCAGACTCCGGGCAAGGTTTCCACCAGCAGCACGGCTGCCGCCCAGACCGCGCCGCAGACTACCGTGGAAAACTTCGTGCCACGGCAGGCGACCGAGGCGGCTGCCGCGCCCGCTGCCCCGGCGGCGGAGGCGCCGCCGGCCACCGCGCCCGCCCAGGCCACCGCGCCCGCCGACGCGTCCAAATCCAACTGAGCCGCCGTCCGCGGCTTGCCATCTGTTCCCGGGCCGGTCAGCCATGACCGGCCCATTCACTTTTCGCGTATTGCGCACATTCCGCTGAGCCAGACACCATGAACATCGCCATCGCAGGCGCATCCGGCCGCATGGGCCGCATGCTGATCGAACAAGTGCTGAACACCGAGGGCGTGAAGCTGTCGGGCGCGCTCGACCTGCCGGGCTCGCCGGCACTGGGCCAGGACGCGGGCCTGTTCCTGGGCCGCAACACCGGCGTGGCGATCACGGCGGACCTGGAAGCCGGCCTGGCCGCTGCGGATTGCCTGATCGACTTCACCCGTCCGGAAGGCACGCTGGCGCACCTGGCCGTGGCGAAGAAGCTGGGCGTCAAGATGGTGGTCGGCACTACCGGCTTCGACGACGCCGGCAAGGCCGCGCTGGCCGAGGCCGCCAAGTCCATCGGCATCGTCTTTGCCGCCAACTTCAGCGTCGGTGTCAATGCCACTTTCAAGCTGCTGGAAGTGGCGGCCAGGCTGCTGTCGACCGGCTACGACATCGAGGTGATCGAGGCGCACCACCGCTTCAAGGTCGACGCCCCGTCGGGCACCGCGCTGAAGATGGGTGAGGTGATTGCCGATGCGCTCGGCCGCGACCTGAAGACCTGCGCCGTCTACGCCCGCGAAGGCCATACCGGCGAGCGCGATCCCAATTCGATCGGCTTTGCCACCATCCGTGGCGGCGACATCGTCGGCGACCACACCGTGATGTTTGCCGGCATCGGCGAGCGCATCGAGATCAGCCACAAGTCGTCCAGCCGCCAGTCGTATGCCGACGGTGCCGTGCGTTCGGCCCGTTTCCTGGCCGACAAGCCCAACGGCCTGTTCGACATGCAGGACGTGCTGGGCCTGAAGTAAGGCGCTCCGGGGCGGCCAGGCCTGGCGCCACGGTTATAATCGACTGCTTTAGCATTGCTCGCCGGCCGGGCGCCCAGACGGGCGCCCGCCGCCCACATTCCAACGCTTCCCCGGCTGCCGGCAGGCCAGTTGCCGCGCAGACGCTGCCCTGATCGTTGCCCTGACTGCTGTCCCGACCATGCAAGACAAATACCTTCCTTCCGCCGTTGAACAAGCCGCCCAGCAGCACTGGCAAGCCATCGACGCCTATCGCGTGTCGGAACATGCAGCGGGTCCCGGCGGCAAGGAAAAGCCCAAGTTCTACGCCTGCTCGATGCTGCCGTACCCGTCGGGCAAGCTGCACATGGGCCACGTGCGCAACTACACCATCAACGACGTGATGGCGCGCTACCTGCGCATGAACGGCAACAACGTGCTGATGCCGATGGGCTGGGACGCCTTCGGCATGCCGGCGGAAAACGCCGCGCTGAACAACGGCGTGGCGCCGGCCGCCTGGACCTACGACAACATCGCTTACATGAAGAAGCAGATGCAGTCGATGGGACTGGCGATCGACTGGTCGCGCGAGGTCGCCACCTGCAGCCCGGACTATTACCGCTGGAACCAGTGGCTGTTCCTGAAGATGCTGGAAAAGGGCATCGCCTACCGCAAGACCGGCACCGTCAACTGGGACCCGGTCGACCAGACCGTGCTGGCCAACGAGCAGGTCATCGACGGCCGCGGCTGGCGCTCGGGCGCGGTGGTGGAAAAGCGCGAGATCCCGATGTACTACCTGCGCATCACCGAGTATGCGGAGGAACTGCTGGGCGACCTGGACGGCCTGGGCTGGCCCGAGCGCGTCAAGGTGATGCAGCAGAACTGGATCGGCAAGAGCGTGGGCGTGCGTTTCGCCTTCACCCATGACATCCCGGGCGAGGACGGCAAGCCGATCAACGACGGCAAGCTCTACGTCTTCACCACGCGCGCCGACACCATCATGGGCGTGACCTTCTGCGCGGTCGCCGCCGAGCACCCGCTGGCCACGCACGCCGCGCTGAACAATCCCGAACTGGCCGCCTTCATCGACGAATGCAAGCACGGCTCGGTCATGGAAGCCGACATGGCGACCATGGAGAAGAAGGGCATGCCGACCGGCCTGCAGGTCGTGCACCCGCTGACCGGCGAGAAGGTCGACGTGTGGGTCGGCAACTACGTGCTGATGACCTACGGCGACGGCGCCGTGATGGGCGTGCCCGCGCACGACGAGCGCGACTTCGCCTTCGCCAACAAGTACGGCCTGCCGATCAGGCAAGTGATCGACGTGAAGGGCCAGCCGTATTCGACCGAAGCCTGGCAGGAATGGTACGGCGACAAGGAAAACGGCACCTGCATCCACAGCGGCAAGTATGACGGCCTCGGCTACCAGGCCGCGGTGGAAGCGATCGCCGCCGACCTGGGCGCGATGGGCCTGGGCGAAAAGAAGACCACCTGGCGCCTGCGCGACTGGGGCATCTCGCGCCAGCGCTACTGGGGCACGCCGATCCCGCTGATCCACTGCGACAGCTGCGGCGTGGTGCCGGTGCCCGAGCAGGACCTGCCGGTGGTGCTGCCCGAAGACCTGGTGCCGGACGGCACCGGCAACCCGCTGGCCAAGGACCCGCGCTTCCTGCAGTGCACCTGCCCCTCGTGCGGCAAGCCCGCGCGCCGCGAGACCGACACGATGGATACGTTCATCGATTCGTGCTGGTACTACATGCGCTACACCTGCCCGGACGCGGCCACCATGGTCGATGCCCGCAATGACTACTGGATGCCGATGGACCAGTACATCGGCGGCATCGAGCATGCGATCCTGCACCTGCTGTACGCGCGCTTCTGGACCAAGGTCATGCGCGACCTGGGCCTGGTCAAGTTCGACGAGCCGTTCACCAACCTGCTGACGCAGGGCATGGTGCTCAACGAGACCTTCTACCGCGAAGATGCCTCGGGCAAGAAGCACTGGTACAACCCGGCCGACGTCGACGTGCAGACCGACGAGCGCGGCCGCCCGGTGGGCGCCACGCTGAAGGCCGACGGCCAGCCGGTGGTGATCGGCGGCATCGAGAAGATGTCGAAGTCCAAGAACAACGGCATCGACCCGCAGGCGCTGATCGACCAGTACGGCGCCGACACCGCGCGCCTGTTCGTGATGTTCGCCGCGCCGCCCGAGCAGCAGCTGGAGTGGAGCGGTTCGGGCGTGGAGGGCGCCTCGCGCTTCCTGCGCCGCGTATGGAACTACGGCTATGCCAACGCCGCCGCGCTGCGCGATGGCGCCGGCAGTGCCATCACGGCCGATGACGCCGCGCTGCGCCGCGAGATCCACGGCGTGCTCAAGCAAGCCAACTACGACTACCAGCGCATCCAGTACAACACCGTGGTCTCGGCCACGATGAAGATGCTGAACGCGCTGGAAGACGCCAAGACCGCTTCGCCGGCCGCGCGCCGCGAGTGCTTCGGCATCCTGCTGCGCGTGCTGTACCCGGTGGTGCCGCACATCACCCACGGGCTGTGGGACCAACTGGGCTTCGCCGCCGAAGCCGGCGACCTGCTCGACGCCCCGTGGCCGCAGGTCGATGAAGCCGCGCTGGTGCGCAGCGAGATCGAGCTGGTGCTGCAGATCAACGGCAAGGTGCGCGGCAGCATCACCGTGCCGGCCAGCGCCGACCGCGCCGCGATCGAGGCGGCCGCCGCCGGCAGCGAAACCGTGGCCAAGTTTGCCGAAGGCAAGGCGCCCAAGAAGATCGTGGTGGTGCCGGGCCGGCTGGTGAACGTGGTGCTGTAACGGGTCAGCGGCCCGGAACCTGACTGAGGAATCGCCAAGAATGAAGCGACTGAACATGGGCCGCCGCAAGGCGCTCGCGGCGATGCTGGCGGTGCCGGCAACGGGCCTGCTGGCCGGCTGCGGCTTCCATCTGCGCGGCAATTCGGACTTCGCGTTCAAGCGGCTCTATATCGGGATTCCGCCCAACTCGCTGATGGGCGCGGACCTGCGCCGCGCGATCCGCGGCGGCTCCGACACCCAGGTGGTGGCCGACCAGAAAGAGGCCGACGCGCTGCTGGACGTGCTGCAGGACACCCGCACCAAGTCCATCCTGTCGATCACGACCGAGGGCGTGGTGCGCGAGTACCGCCTGACGCAGCGCTTTACCTTCCGCCTGCGCGATGCCGCCGGCAAGGAACTGATCGCGCCGTCGCAGCTGGTGCTGACGCGCGACCTGACCTACAACGAAGCCAACACGCTGGCCAAGGACTACGAAGAGCAGCAGCTGTACCGCGACATGCAGCGCGATATCGTGCAGCAGCTGATGCGCCGGCTGGCCGCGGTCAAGGCCATCTGACGCACCCATGCAACTCAAGCTCGACGGGCTCGACGCGCACCTGAAGCAGGCGAAGGCCCGCGGCCTGGCGCCTCTGTACGTGGTGCACGGCGACGAGCACCTGCTGGTGCTGGAGGCGGTCGACCGCCTGCGCGCCGCGGCGCGCGCAGCGGGGTTCTCCGAGCGCGAGGTGCTGGTGGCCGAGCGCGGCTTTCACTGGAGCCAGCTGGTCGAGGCGCAGCAGTCGATGTCGCTGTTCGGCGACCGCAAGATCGTCGAGCTGCGCATCCCTTCGGGCAAGCCCGGCAAGGACGGCGGCGAGGCGCTGCGCGCGGTGGCGGCGCAGCCGTCGCCGGACGTGGTGATGCTGGTGACGCTGCCGCGGCTGGATTTCGCCACTTCCAAGTCGGCATGGTTCCAGGCGCTGGAAGGCGCGGGGGTGTCGATCAAGGTCGACGCGGTGGACCGCACCCGGCTGCCGGCATGGGTCGGCGAGCGGCTGGCGCTGCAGCAGCAGCGCGTCGAGGGCGGCGAGCCGGGACGGCGCGCGCTGCAGTTCATCGCGGACAAGGTCGAGGGCAACCTGCTGGCGGCACACCAGGAAATCCAGAAGCTGGGCCTGCTGTATCCGCCGGGCGAGCTGAGCTTCGACCAGGTCCACGACGCGGTGCTGAACGTGGCCCGCTATGACGTATTCAAGCTGTCCGAGGCGATGCTGTCGGGCGACGTGCCGCGCCTGGTGCGCATGCTCGAAGGGCTGCGCGGCGAGGGCGAGGCCACGGTGCTGGTGCTGTGGGCGCTGACCGAGGAAATTCGCGTATTATCCAAGGTCCGGCAAGGCCTTGCGGCCGGCAAGCCGGCGGGCGTGCTGATGCGCGAACTGCGCGTCTGGGGCCCGCGCGAGCGGCTGGTGCCGCAGGCCGCGCAGCGCCTGCCGCTGCCACGGCTGGAAGCGGCGCTGGCGCTGGCCGCGCGGCTGGACCGCCAGGTCAAGGGTTTGCACGACCTGCCGCCACCGGGCAGCGCGCCGCTGCCGGCGGAACCGTGGGACGGTTTGCAGCAGTTGGCGCTGATGGTTGCGCGCTGAGCGTTTGCTCCCCGCAAGGTTTGCTCCCCTCTCCCGCTTGCGGGAGAGGGGCCGGGGGAGAGGGCAGGCGGTGGATCCGGCGATATCGCCCGTTGATGCACCGGCCCTCACCCCCAACCCTTCTGCCGCCATGCGGGAGAGGGGAGGAACACACACTGACGGCCTTCCCCCGGCCACTGACATGAACGAGCTCGACCTCAACCAATACATGGACCGCGTCGGCCGCCAGGCCCGCGCGGCGTCGCGCGCGATGGCGCGTGCCTCCACGGCGGACAAGAACCAGGCGCTGCTGACCATTGCCGCCGCCATCCGCCGCGATGCCGACAAGCTCAAGGCCGTCAACGCCCGCGACGTGGAGCGTGCCCGCGCCAACGGCCAGGACGCCGCCTTCGTCGACCGCCTGACGCTGTCGGACAAGGCCATCGCCACCATGGCCGCCGGCCTGGAGCAGATCGCCGCGCTGGCCGACCCGATCGGCGAGATCTCGAACATGAAGTTCCGCCCGACCGGCATCCAGGTCGGCCAGATGCGCGTGCCGCTGGGCGTGATCGGCATCATCTACGAGTCGCGCCCCAACGTGACCATCGATGCCGCGGCGCTGTGCCTGAAGTCGGGCAACGCCACCATCCTGCGAGGCGGGTCCGAGGCGATTGAATCCAACACCGCGCTGGCCGCGCTGGTGGCCGAAGGCCTGGCCGCCGCCGGCCTGCCGCCGGAAGCCGTGCAGGTGATCGAGACCACCGACCGCGCCGCCGTCGGCCGCCTGATCACCATGACCGAATTCGTCGACGTGATCGTGCCGCGCGGCGGCAAGAGCCTGATCGCGCGCCTGATGGAAGAAGCGCGCGTGCCGATGATCAAGCACCTGGACGGCATCTGCCACGTCTACGTCGACGCCGCCGCCGACCTCGACAAGGCCGTGCGCGTCTGCGACAACGCCAAGACCCAGCGCTACGCGCCGTGCAACACCATGGAAACGCTGCTGGTGTCGCGGGACATCGCCGCCGCCGCGCTGCCGCCGCTGTGCCGCATCTACCAGGAGAAGGGCGTCGAGCTGCGCGTCTGCCCGGCTACCCGCGCCACGCTGGAGGCCGCCGGCTTCAGCGGCCTGGTCGATGCCGCCGAGGAAGACTGGCGCCTGGAATACCTGGCCCCGATCCTCGCCATCAAGACCGTTGCCGGCCTGGATGAAGCGATTGCGCATATCAACGAATACGGCTCGCACCACACCGATTCGATCATCACCGAGGACTACTCGGCGGGCATGCGCTTTATCCGCGAGGTCGATTCGGCCAGCGTGATGATCAACGCCTCGACCCGCTTTGCCGACGGTTTCGAATACGGCCTGGGCGCGGAGATCGGCATCTCCAACGACAAGCTGCACGCGCGCGGCCCGGTCGGGCTGGAAGGGCTGACCTCGCTCAAGTACGTGGTGTTCGGACACGGCGAGATCCGGACGTAAGGCCGGCGTCTTCAGGCTTGCCGGTCGTTCCCGCCTACGCGGGAATGACGGTGGAATTTTGAAGTTGTCGAAAACAAGAACATCATCAGGCACCGATGCTCTGGGTCAAAGCGCTGCATATCGTCTTCGTCGTTTCGTGGTTCGCCGGCCTGTTCTACCTCCCGCGCATCTTCGTCAACCTGGCGATGGAGACCGACGCCGCCAGCACCCAGCGCCTGCTGCTGATGGCGCGCAAGCTGTTCCGCTTCATGACCATGCTGGCAGTGCCCGCGGTGGTGTTCGGGCTGTGGCTGTACCTGGGCTACGGCATCGGCCGCGGCACCGGGCAGGGCTGGATGCATGCCAAGCTGGCGCTGGTGCTGGTGCTGATCGGCTACCACCACGGCTGCGGCGTGCTGCTGCGCAAGTTCGAAGGCGGGCGCAATACGCGCTCGCACAAGTTTTATCGCTGGTTCAACGAGCTGCCGGTGCTGGTGCTGCTGGCGGTGGTGATCCTGGTGGTCGTCAAGCCGTTCTGAGCCGGGCGCCCGTTCCACAAGTTGCGAGATCGAGATGAGCAAGCTGGTTGACTACTACCTGACGCCGCAATCGCCGTTCGTCTACATGGGCCATGCCCGCTTCACCGCCATGGCCGAGCGCCACGACGTGCAGGTAAACCTGAAGCCGTGCGATATGGGCAAGGTGTTCTCCGTCTCAGGCGGACTGCCGCTGGCGCAGCGCCCGCCGCAGCGCCAGGCCTACCGGATGGTCGAGCTCAAGCGCTGGAGCGCATTCCTGGACCTGCCGCTGAACCCGGAGCCGACCTTCTTCCCGGTATCGGGCGATGCCGCCAGCAAGCTGATCATCGCGGCGCAACTGGCGCACGGCACCGCGCGCGCGATGCAGCTGGCCGGGGCGATCGGCGCGGCGGTGTGGGCGCAGCAGCGCAATATTGCCGACGCCGCCACGCTGGCGCAGATCGCCGACGAGGCCGGCCTGGATGGCACTGGCCTGCTCAAGGCCAGCGAGGCCCAGTCGGTGCAGGCGGCCTACGCGCAGAACACGCAGGACGCGATCTCGGCCGGCGTGTTCGGCGCGCCATGGTATGTGTTCGACGGCCAGCCCTTCTGGGGCCAGGACCGGCTCGAATTCCTCGAGCGCGCGCTCGCCGCCGCTTGAACTAAGCTATCGGATATCTCCCGTCCGCTACGGCGGACGTTTTTGTTTGCAGGAAACCTGACCCATGACCCAAGCCTTCTTTGCCCCTTGCCCGCGCGGCCTGGAGAGCGCCCTCGCCGAAGAACTGCGCGAGATCGCCGCCCGGCCGGGCATGGCCGCGCTGGCGCCGTTCACGGTGCACCAGGAGGTGCCGGGCGGGGTCAATTTCTCCGGCGAGATGGCCGCCGCCTATGCGGTCAACCTGCATTCGCGCATTGCCAGCCGCGTGCTGCTGCGCGTGGCCGCGCGCGGCTACCGGCATGAGGACGACATCTACAACCTGGCCCGCGGCGTGCGCTGGGAGCAGTGGTTCTCGCCGGACGAGTCGCTGCGCGTCGATATCACCGCGCACAAGTCGCCGCTGCGCAGCCTGAATTTCATCGCGCTGCGGGTCAAGGACGGCGTCTGCGACGCCATGCGCGAACGCCTCGGCGCGCGCCCGAGCGTGGATACCGTCAGCCCGGATGTGCGCGTTTATGCCCACCTGACCGAGCGCGACTGCACGCTGTACCTGGACACCACCGGCGAACCCCTGTTCAAGCGCGGCTGGCGCACCGAGAAGGGCGAGGCGCCGCTGAAGGAAAACCTGGCGGCCGGCATCCTGCGCCTGGCGGGCTGGGTACCGGGGCAGACCTTCCGCCCGTTCTACGACCCGATGTGCGGCAGCGGCACCTTCCTGATCGAGGCCGCCCAGGTGGCGCTGGGCATTGCCCCGGGCGGCAGCCGCAGCTTTGCCTTCGAATGGCTCAAGGGCGTCGACCGCAAGGCCTGGCAGAAGCTCAAGGACGACGCCCAGCGCGCGCGCATGCTGGCCTCGGCGGATGAGCTGCAGGTGGTGGGATCGGACATCTCGACCGACATGCTGGCTATCACGCAGGCCAACTGGCAGCGCGCCGGCCTGCCGGGCGAGGCGCGTACCAAGCAGGTCGATGCGCGCTTCGTGCAGCCGCCCTACGGCGAGCCGGGCCTGCTGCTGATGAACCCGCCGTACGGCGAGCGCATCGCGGTGCGCGGGCAGCGCCGCATGCCGGGGGAGGAGATGCCGCGCGACGAGGTGGAAGAGGCGGCCGCCAACCAGTTCGCCAACGCCTTTGCCACGACGCTCAAGCAGAACTTCGCGGGCTGGCAGGCGTGGGTCTTTACCGGCGACCTGGGCTTCCCGCGCCGGCTGCGGCTGAAGGAATCGCGCCGCACGCCGCTCTACAACGGCAATATCGAATGCCGGCTGTTCCGTTTCGACATGGTGCGCGGCACCAACCGCGCGCCGCAGGCGGACTAACCTTCGTCGAATGACCGTAGCGGTGGAAACCCTATCGGGGACGCCATGGCTGCTTCAGCCGCGCTTGCGTCCCGTCAGGGCCTCGGGATTGCGGGAAAAATCGGCCAGGAAGCCCTGCAGGCTGATCACCGGCTCCTGCAGCAGGTGGCGCGGCAGGTCGAACAGGGCGTAGAAGAACTCTTCGTTGCCTTCGCAGCGCTCGGCCGGCAGGCAGTATTGCTCCCAGTCGACACAGGCGGGCGTGTACATGCCGTTGCCCGGCCAGAAGAACGGCACCAGGCGGCCCTCGCGCAGGCCTTCGATCAGCGCGGCGGGGGCGTCGTAGGCTTCGGCCGATTCCACCTGGCTCATCAGGCCGGCGCGGGTCTCGATCACCATCAGCGTGGCGTGGCCTTGCGCAGTCAACAGCAGGATTCCGGCCGGGTTGGGGTACAGGTAGTACTCGACAAAGCCGTAGCGCGCCGTCAGCTGGCGCACCCGCTCGGTCATGGCCGGGTCGGACAGGAACGAGAACGAATGCCGCGTCAGCAGCTCGCGCAGCGTGCGCGACAGCGTGGCGAAGTACGCCTGCTGCATGGCTTCGATTTCCTGGTCCAGCCGCTCCACCATATTGCTGTCGTGCTTCTTGACGTAGCGGTCGATCAGCCCGTGGTTGAAGCCCTGGACGGCGATGCTTTCGTCGGCGGTGCCGGTCAGCAGGATGGTCTTGCACGGCAGGTCCTGCAGCGCCTGGCAGAACTCCAGCCCATCCATCTGCGGCATCGAGTAGTCCACCACGATCACGCCCGGCTGCAGGAAGCGGTTGATATCGTGGATCTGGCGGTAGACCCGGTCGATATCGAGCTGGACGGTACGGCGCTCGGTCAGGAAGGTCAGGTCGTCATGCGTGACCCGCACCGGCAGGAAGCCGGGGAAGCGGGTGGCATAGGCCTCGCGGATCCATTGCAGCGCCTCACGCGGATCGGTGAAGGTGACGACCGCGCGCGAGGCATCCATCTGGAACGCCAGGCTGTCGATGAACGATTTGCTGTCGTCGACGAGGACGGTCAGGACCGGGTGATGGAAGACCGACAGGTTCCGGTCATGCGGGTTGAAGGTCATGATGCGTTGGCGTCGGGGCCGGCGGGCAGGGTTCGGCGCATTCGGCAAGCCGGCGTGCGCATTCGCAGGCCAGTATAGCGCGCCGTGGCTGCCTTGCAAGGCACGGCGCCGCAGGCGGCCGGGAAGGCCCGGCCGCCTGCTGGCACGGCAGTCTTAGTCGACCGCCTTGAACATGTCCTCGACCACCTTCTTGGCGTCGCCGAACACCATCATGGTCTTGTCCATGTAGAACAGCTCGTTGTCGAGACCCGCGTAGCCGGCCGCCATCGAGCGCTTGTTGACGATGATGGTCTTGGCCTTGTACGCCTCCAGGATCGGCATGCCGGCGATCGGCGACTTGGGATCGGTCTTGGCCGCCGGGTTGACCACGTCGTTGGCGCCCAGCACCAGCACCACGTCGGCCTGGCCGAACTCGCTGTTGATGTCTTCCATCTCGAAGACCTGGTCGTACGGCACCTCGGCCTCGGCCAGCAGCACGTTCATGTGGCCCGGCATGCGGCCGGCCACCGGGTGGATCGCGTACTTCACGGTCACGCCCTTTTCGGCCAGCTTTTCGGTCAGTTCCTTGAGCGCGTGCTGGGCGCGCGCCACGGCCAGGCCGTAGCCCGGCACGATGATCACGGTTTCGGCGTTGCCCATCAGGAAGGCGGCATCGTCGGCCGAGCCGGACTTCACGTTGCGCTGCGCCTGCGCGCCGGGGGCCGCGCCTGCCGACGCGTCGCCGCCGAAGCCGCCCAGGATCACGTTGAAGAACGAGCGGTTCATCGCGCGGCACATGATGTACGAGAGGATGGCACCGGAGGAGCCCACCAGCGAGCCGGCGATGATCAGCATCGGGTTGTTCAGCGAGAAGCCGATGCCGGCGGCCGCCCAGCCCGAGTACGAGTTCAGCATCGACACCACCACCGGCATGTCGGCGCCGCCGATCGGGATGATGATCAGCACGCCCAGCACGAAGGCGATCGCCAGCATGATCAGGAACGGCGTCCACGCCTGCGACATGAAGAAGATCACGCCGAAGCCGACCATCGCCACCGCCAGCAGCAGGTTGAGCCAGTGCTGGCCGGGGAATACCACCGGCGCGCCCTGGAACAGGCGGAACTTGTAGCGCCCGGCCAGCTTGCCAAAGGCGATCACCGAACCGGAGAAGGTGATCGCGCCGACGAAGCAGCCGATGAACAGCTCGATCCGGTTGCCCAGCGGGATCAGGTGCGAGCCTGCCGGCGTGATGCCGAACGCGGCCGGCTCGGCCACCGCGGCCACCGCGATGAACACCGCCGCGAGACCGATCAGCGAGTGCATTGCCGCCACCAGCTCGGGCATCTTGGTCATCTGGACCTTGCGCGCCACGTAGGCGCCGATGCCGCCACCCACCACCAGCGCGCCGAAGATCAGCGCCAGGCCGGAGCCCACTGACGACTGCGCCGTGCCGGCCGCCAGGAACTCATTCTTGAGCTTGATGATCAGGACCAGCGTGGTGACCACCGCGATCGCCATGCCGATCATGCCGAAGGCGTTGCCCTTGCGCGCCGAGGCCGGGTGCGACAGGCCCTTGAGCGCCTGGATAAAGCAGACCGAGGCCACCAGGTAGAGCAGGGTGACGAGGTTCATGCTGACGAGGCCGGCTGCCATTACGCGCCCTCCCTGGCCAGTGCCTGCTTGGCTTCGGGCACCTTGGCCTTCGGCTCTTTCTTCTTGAACATTTCCAGCATGCGCTGGGTGACCAGGAAGCCGCCGAACACGTTGACCGCGGCCAGTGCCACCGCCAGCGTGCCCATGATGCGGCCGGTGGCGCCTTCGGTCAGGCCCGCGGCCAGCATCGCGCCGACGATGATGATGGCCGAGATCGCGTTGGTTACCGCCATCAGGGGCGTATGCAGGGCCGGCGTGACCGTCCAGACTACGTGGTAGCCCACGTAGATCGCCAGCACGAAGATGATCAAATTGATCACCGTGTGGTTCACCATCTCCATCGACTTCTCCTCCGTTGCTTTGAAACCGGGATGCAGCGTGTTTTTACTGGATTCTTATTGCTGTACTACGCGTGCTGTACTACGGCGCACCAATGACAAGTGGCTCTGAATGGCCGATTGCGTGCTTCGTCTCCCGCGAGGGAGACGAAAGCTACCGGGCGCGCCCAGGGTCTTACGCCGCCTCGCGCACGACCTGGCCGTCCCGGCACATCAGGCACGCGGCGACGATGTCGTCTTCGAGGTTGAGCGTGAACTGGCCCTCCTTGTCGACGACCAGCTTGAGGAAATCCAGCACGTTGCGGGCATAGAGCGCCGAGGCGTCGGCCGCCACCATGCTGGCCAGGTTGGTATGGCCGATGATGATGACGCCGTTGCGCTCGACCACTTCATCGGCCACCGTCAGCGGGCAGTTGCCGCCTTGCGCCGCGGCCAGGTCGACCACCACCGAGCCCGGCTTCATCTGCTGCACGGTCGCTTCCTGCAGCAGCACCGGCGCCTTGCGGCCCGGGATCAGCGCGGTGGTGATGACGATGTCGGCCTGGATCGCGCGCTGGTGCACCAGCTCGGCCTGGCGCTTCATCCAGTCCGGCGGCATCGGGCGCGCATAGCCGCCCACGCCCTGCGCGATCTCGCGCTCTTCGTCGGTCAGGAACGGCACATCGAGGAATTTGCCGCCGAGCGATTCGATCTGTTCCTTGACCGCGGGGCGCACGTCGGAGGCTTCGATCACCGCGCCCAGGCGCTTGGCGGTGGCGATCGCCTGCAGGCCGGCCACGCCGGCGCCCAGGATCAGCACGCGCGCGGCCTTGACGGTGCCGGCGGCGGTCATCAGCATCGGCATGAAGCGCTGGTAGTGGTGCGCGGCCACCAGCACGGCCTTGTAGCCGGCGATGTTGGCCTGCGACGAGAGCACGTCCATGCTCTGCGCGCGCGTGGTGCGCGGCGCGGCCTCGAGCGCGAACGCGGTCACGTTGGCTGCCGCCATGCGCGCGTTGTTCTCGGCATCGAAGGGATTGAGCATGCCCACCAGCACCGCCCCGGGCTTCATCTGGGCAAGCTCGGCCGGCTCAGGCGCGCGCACCTTGAGCACCAGCTGCGCGCCCAGCGCTTCGGCCGCGGTGCCGATGGTGGCGCCGACCGCTTCATACGCGCCGTCGGGCTGGCTGGCGCGCACGCCGGCGCCGGCCTGGATGACCACCTTGTGGCCCTGGGCGACGTACTTCTTGACCGTCTCGGGGGTGGCGGCGACGCGAGTTTCGCCTGCCCGCGTCTCCTGCGGGATGCCGATGTACATCGTCGATTTCTCCTTTAGCTGGCGTCGTAATCTGGTTGAGCGGACCGACGTCTGGCCCGTTGCTCGCTGTGCCGGCTTGGCCGCAGCGCACAATTTTTTCGCAGCTTACAACAATCTGACTCGCAATGGTGTGACCGCACGGTCGGTTTTTGCTGCGGTGCGGCAGCGGAATTTCCGGACAGTTCCGAACAGTTCCGAACAGTTGTGCCTCGGCGGGCCGCCAGGCGCATGGCGCTGCACGATGCCCCGGCAACCGGTAAAATGCGAGATTGCCTAAAAATTGAGCATCATGCCACGTGATTGGAATGCCAGCGTGACCGTTGCCGCCGTGATCGAGCGCGGCGGACGCTTCCTGCTGGTCGAAGAGGAAACCGCGGAAGGCCTGCGGCTGAACCAGCCCGCCGGCCACCTGGATCCGGGCGAGAGCCTGATTCGCGCCGTCATTCGCGAAACACTGGAAGAAACCGCGCACACTTTCGAGCCGCGCGCGTTGCTGGGCTGCTACATGGGCCGCTCGCTGTCTTCGCGCACCGGTACGGATGTCACATACGTGCGCTTTGCCTTTACCGGCGACCTGGGCCCGCTCGACGCGGGCCGCCAGCTCGATACCGGCATCGTGCGCACGGTGTGGATGAGTGCCGACGAGATCCGCGTGTGCCCGGAACGCCACCGTTCGCCGCTGGTGATGGCCTGCGTCGACGACTACCTGGCCGGCAAGCGTTTCGCGCTGGACGCGCTGTACACGCACCCGTCGGCGTTGTCCATGGGAGCACAGTTGTGAGCGGGAACGGCAAGCGGGTCGTCGTGGGCATGTCGGGCGGGGTCGATTCGTCGGTCACCGCGTGGCTGCTCAAGCAGCAGGGCTACGAGGTCATCGGCCTGTTCATGAAGAACTGGGAGGACGATGACGACAGCGAGTACTGCTCCACGCGCCAGGACTGGCTGGACGTGGTGTCGGTGGCCGACCTGATCGGTGTCGACGTCGAGGCGGTCAACTTTGCCGCCGAGTACAAGGACCGCGTCTTTGCCGATTTCCTGCGCGAGTACTCGGCCGGCCGTACGCCCAACCCGGACGTGCTGTGCAATGCCGAGATCAAGTTCAAGGCCTTCCTGGACCATGCGATGTCGCTGGGTGCCGAGACCATCGCCACCGGCCACTATGCGCGTGTGCGCCAGAACGCGGCAGGGCGCTTCGAGCTGCTCAAGGCACTCGACCACACCAAGGACCAGAGCTATTTCCTGCACCGGCTGAACCAGGCGCAGCTGTCGCGCACGCTGTTCCCGCTGGGCGAGATCCCCAAGACCCGCGTGCGCGAGATCGCCGCGGAGATCGGCCTGCCGAACGCGAAGAAGAAGGACTCGACCGGCATCTGCTTTATCGGCGAGCGGCCGTTCCGCGATTTCCTGAACCGCTACCTGCCGACCAGGCCGGGCCCGATGAAGACGCCCGAGGGCAAGGTCGTGGGCGAGCATATCGGGCTGGCGTTCTATACGCTCGGCCAGCGCAAGGGCATCGGCCTGGGCGGCAGCCGCGACGGCAACGGCGATGCCTGGTATGTGGCGCGCAAGGACATGGAGAACAACACGCTATACGTGGTGCAGGGCCACGACCACCCGTGGCTGCTGACGCCGGTGCTGACCGCGTCGGATCTGTCGTGGGTGGCGGGCGAGGCACCGGCGGCGGGCGCGGCGATGGCCGCCAAGACCCGCTATCGCCAGAGCGATGCCGCCTGCACCGTGCAGGCCGCGGACGGCGACACGCTGCAGCTGGGGTTTGCCGAGGCGCAGTGGGCCGTCACGCCGGGGCAGTCGGCGGTGCTGTATGACGGCGAGGTGTGCCTGGGCGGCGGCATCATCCAGTAGATGGCGTTGTCGGCTGAATGAAAAACACCCGCTGCACGCGGGTGTTTTTCATTGGGGCAGTTGGGTTTCAGCCGCGCGGCGGCGCGGTATCGATGAACGACTGCCGTTTCGACAGCTTGTCTTCCAGCGCCGCGAGGTTGGGATGGCGCTCGCGCCAGGCGATGTCGGGGAAGCGGAAATCCAGGTAGGACAGCGCGCAGCCCACCGCGACGTCGGCCAGCGAATAGTGCGTGCCGGTGCAGAAGGGGCGGTCGGCCAGGCCTTGGGCCATGGCGGCCAGCGCCGCGTCGATCTTGCCGAGCTGGCGCTTGACCCAGCGCTCGCTGCGCTCGTGCGGCTCGCGCTGCGTCGCTTCCAGGCGCGCCAGCAGGGCCGCGTCGAGCAGGCCGTCGGCCAGCGCTTCCCAGCAGCGCACTTCCAGCCGTTCGCGCCCGCCTTGCGGGATCATCCGGCTGACTGGCGTCAGCGTGTCGACATATTCGACGATCACACGCGAATCGTAGATGGCGCCGCCGTCTTCCATCACCAGGCAAGGCACCTTGCCGAGGGGGTTGTACTGGCCGATCTTCGATTCCGGCGACCAGACGTCCTCTTCAACCAGCTGGTAGTCGATCTTCTTTTCCGCCATCACCACGCGCACCTTGCGCGCGTAGGGACTGGTATGGGACGCATACAGCTTCATGTTCTCCCCTTGAGCTTGTTATGAAGTGCATCGCCTGCCGCGTGGCAGCGGCGCCGGGGTGCGCTGCTGCCCGATGCACTTCATAACAGGCTACTGGAACGGCGTGCGCGAGTATACCTGCGGGGCCGGACGAATGCGGGGTCGCGCACCGATGCCCCGCGGGCGCACTTGACCGCTGCCCCGGAGCCGGGGCAGGGGTGGTAAAATCCCCCGTTGCGCAGCGCCGGCCGCCGGTGCAGCGCGTGCGGGCGGGCCCGCCGATGCGGCGCATCGGGCGCTTCGCCTTGTTCCCGGCGGTTGCCTCCGCCAATCCGACGCTGATATCGCGCCAGCCCCCGCGGCGCGCACCGTACGTCCCCTATTTCCTTCCTTTCCCCGGTTTCCAGCATGACCACCTCCTCGCTTTCGCCGCTCACCGCTCTTTCCCCGATCGATGGCCGCTACGCCGCCAAGGCCGACGCGCTGCGCGAATGGCTGTCCGAGGCGGCCTTCATGCGCAACCGCGTCAAGGTCGAGGTGCACTGGCTGATCGCGCTGGCCCAGACCGGCCTGCCCGACATGCCGAAGTTCTCCGCCGCCTCCGAAGCCGCGCTGCTGGCGCTGGTGGACAAGTTCTCCGAAGCCGATGCCGCCCGCATCAAGGAAATCGAAGCCGTCACCAACCATGACGTGAAGGCCGTCGAGTACTGGCTCAAGGAGCAGGTCAAGGGCAATGCCGAACTGGAAGCGGCCAGCGAGTTCATCCACTTCGCCTGCACTTCGGAAGACATCAACAACACCTCGCACGGCATGATGCTCAAGGGCGCCCGTGACGGCGTCATCGTGCCGGCGCTCAAGCGCGTGCACGCCCGCCTGGTGGAACTGGCCAGGCTCAATGCCACCCAGCCGATGCTGTCGCGCACCCACGGCCAGCCGGCCAGCCCGACCACGCTGGGCAAGGAAATGGCCAACGTGGCCGCGCGCCTGGCGCGCGCGATCCAGCGCATCGAGCAGGTCGAGCTGCTGGGCAAGATGAACGGCGCGGTGGGCAACTACAACGCGCACCTGTCGGCCTACCCGGCGTTCGACTGGGAAGCCTTCTCGCAGCAAGTGATCGAGACCCGCCTGGGCCTGGCCTTCAACCCGTACACCATCCAGATCGAGCCGCACGACTACATGGCCGAGCTGTTCGACGCGGTCGCCCGCGCCAACACCATCCTGCTGGACCTGAACCGCGACATCTGGGGCTATATCTCGCTGGGTTACTTCAAGCAGAAGACCAAGGCCGGCGAAATCGGCTCGTCGACCATGCCGCACAAGGTCAACCCGATCGATTTCGAAAATTCGGAAGGCAACGTCGGCCTGGCCAACGCGGTGCTGCGCCACCTGTCGGAAAAGCTGCCGGTGTCGCGCTGGCAGCGTGACCTGACCGATTCGACCGTGCTGCGCAATATCGGCGTGGCGTTCGGCTACAGCCTGCTGGCCTACGAGGCCTGCCTGCGCGGCCTGGGCAAGCTGGAAACCAACCCGGAACGCCTCGACGAAGACCTCGACAACTGCTGGGAAGTGCTGGCCGAGCCGGTGCAGACCGTGATGCGCCGCTTCGGCGTGCCCAACCCGTACGAGCAGCTCAAGGAGCTGACCCGCGGCAAGGGTATCTCGCGCGAGGCGCTGCAGACCTTCATCAACGGCCTGGCAATCCCGGACGATGCCAAGCAGCTGCTGCTCGACATGACGCCGGGCAGCTACATCGGCAAGGCGGTCTCGCTCGCTGAGCGCATCTAACGTCACATTTGCCGGGCGCAGCACCGGCACACCAGAAAAAGCCATCCGCCAGGATGGCTTTTTTGCTTTGGTGGCACCGGTTGCACCAACTGCCCGCCCGCCTGTGGCGCTTGCGGCAGAATGACACTTCAAAGCATTTGAATAACTTAATGAAGGACTGTCCTGCACGGGCGCACTTTCCGTCGCAATAATGCGAGAATCTTCAGCGCCCCGCCGGATCCAACTCCAGGGTGTGTCCCCAAATTTGTGAAATGCCCATGACGCGGGCGAGAGGAAACCGATGCGTTCTACCGCCAATGCCCCTGCCGGCTACGGTGCCACCGCCATCGCGCTGCACTGGATCGTCGCGCTGGCGATCTTCGGCGCGTTCGGGCTCGGCCTGTACATGACCGGCATCCCGGGGCTGACGCCGACCAAGCTGAAGCTGTATTCGTGGCACAAGTGGCTGGGTGTGACGATCTTCGCCGTGGCGCTGCTGCGCGTGCTGTGGCGCGCCACGCACGCGGCGCCGCCGGTCGCGCCCGGCACGCCGGCGTGGCAGGCCAGGGCCGCCGCCGGCGCGCATCACCTGCTGTACCTGCTGATCGTGATCGTTCCCATCAGCGGCTATCTCTACAGCCTGGCGGCTGGCGTGCCGGTGGTCTACCTCGGCCTGTGGAAGATGCCGGTGCTGATCGAGAAGAACGACGAACTGAAGGAAGTGCTCAAATTTGCGCATGTCTGGCTGAACTATCTGATGGCCGCCGTGGTCGTTGTCCATGCGGCGGCGGCGGTGAAGCACCAGTTCGTCGACCGTGACGGCACGCTGGGCCGGATGCTGCCGTTCTTGCGCTGACCTTCTGCGCCGACCTTTCCCATCCCGCGGCGCCTTGCGCCGAACCTCGAACCTGACAGGAGTCATTGAAGATGAATCGCCATTCCCGCCGCGGCTCGCTGGCCATCAACGCCACCGTGGCAGCCGTGCTGGCCGCTGCAGGTATCGCCGCCAACCTGGCCTGGGCCCAGGTCGACGCGGCCAGGAGCTCGGTGACCGCCGTGGCGCGCCAGATCGGCGTGCCGATGGAAGGCAAGTTCAAAAAGTTCGACGCGCAGGTCAGTTTCGATCCCGCCAGGCTGGCCACCTCGTCGGCCAAGATCGAGATCGACGTCGCCAGCTTCGAGATCGGCGACGCCGAGACCACCAAGGAAGTGAAGGGCAAGGACTGGTTCGACGCGGCCAAGTATCCCAAGGCCGTGTTCCAGTCCACCAGCATCAAGAACGGCACGCCGGGCAAGTACGAGGTTGCCGGCAAGCTGACCATCAAGGGCAAGACCGTCGACGTGGTCGTGCCGGCCACTTACCGCCAGGAAGGCGCCAGCCAGGTGTTCGAGGGCGCGCTGCCGATCAAGCGCACCGCCTTCAATATCGGCGACGGCGAGTGGAAGGACACGTCGGTGGTGGCCGACGACGTCCAGATCAAGTTCCGTATCGTGCAGGCCAGCAAGTAAGGCCGGCAATCCGCTGACGTACCAGGACGTTAATAACCAAGAACGTTCCGCTTAACCTGTTTAACCTGTTTTTGTTGGGAGATCCCATGAAACTGCGTTCCGTCGTTGCCGCCGTCGCGGCCATTTCCGCAACCGCCGCCTTCGGCGTGGCTTCGGCCAATACCGTGACGTACAACCTCGATCCGACCCATACCTACCCGAGCTTCGAGGCCGACCACCTGGGCGGCCTGTCGACGTGGCGCGGCAAGTTCGACAAGTCCAGCGGCACCGTCACGCTGGACCGTGCCGCGAAGGCCGGCACCGTCGAGGTCAAGATCGATCCGGCGTCAATCAATTTCGGCAACGCCAAGATGAACCAGCATGCCAAGAGCCCGGACATGTTCGACGTCCAGGCCTTCCCCGAGGCCAGCTACAAGGGCAAGTTCAGCAAGTTCAAGGGCGACGTGCCGACCGAAGTCGATGGCGTGCTGACGCTGCGCGGCGTGTCCAAGCCGGTCAAGCTGGAAATCCGCGAATTCAAGTGCATCCAGCACCCGATGCTCAAGCGCGAAGCCTGCGGCGCCGACGCCGTGGGCGAGTTCAACCGCGCCGATTTCGGCCTGGACTACGGCGTGAAGATGGGCTTCAAGCCCGAGGTCAAGCTTGCGATCCAGGTGGAAGGCGTGCGCGCAGAGTAAGCGCCATGGGAAACGCCCCGTCCTGGGGCAACTCCCATAAAACGATACAAAGGCCGGCGATCGCCGGCCTTTTTTCCTGGTTTTAGGTATCCTGTAGCCGACCCCGCCGCAAAAGGGGGCGGACAAGGCACTTGGTTGTACGCGGCTCAATTGCCACAGTACAATGGGCCGCGGCAATTCCAGACGATCCGGGCTTGTCGGTGCTCTCCCGCACGGGGAGAGACCGCCGCCCGCCAACAGGCTATAGCGCATTCCTATGAGCATTCGCTGCACATCCCGATACCGGTAGCCTTCCCCGCGATTCCCTCGCCCCTCCTGCTGTACCCGGCCGTCCCGCCCAGGCAGTATGGCCCGCAGCGTTTCTCGGATTTCCCTGGCGCAATACCGTGTATTCCAAAACGCAAATCGATCCGGTAGTTAGTTTCCGCAACTCGCAGGGCGAGCAGGTGCGGGGCACGATCATCAATCTCCAGAGAAAGTCTCTGGTGATGGAAATCTACAACCCGTATTCGATCGTGCAGGTCAGCGAGGTGCTGAGCGAGCTCAGCGTCCGCATGGGCGCAAAGAATGCCTACCTGGGCAAGGCCGTGGTAATGAGCCTGGTGAACACCGGCCTGACCGCGGTGGTATCGCTGACGCTGATCGACGAGTGGCGCGAGCTGACCGACCTGAACAACGAGCCCAAGTCGGTGGCGCGCGAAGCCGAGCTGTTCGTGCAGGACTGGGATACGCGCTTCAATATCCGGCGCGACTACCAGATCGTGGTCAACGAGATGCGCGCCTTCCTGTCCGAAGTATCGCGCTGGGTCGAGCAGGTCGACCTGACCGAGTCGCTGCCCAAGAAGGACGGCAAGCTGCGCGAGGACGTGTTCTACGAGCTGGCCACGCCGATCATGGTCAGGACCAAGACCTATCTCGACTGGCTCGAGGGCGAGGCCGAGCGCGTGGACCCGGAAATCGCGCCGGTGCACCGGACCTATGCCCAGTCCGCGCTGCACCCGCTGCTGCTGCGCGCGCCGTTCGTGTACCGGACCTTCACCAAGCCGCTTGGCTACGCCGGCGACTACGAGATGGTCAACCAGATCCTGAGCGATCCGCAGCAAGGTCCGACCACCTACTTCCAGATCGTCAACACCGCCTTCCTGAAGGCGGCAGTGGCGACCGCGCACCGCAACCGCATCGACCTGCTGGTGGATTTCCTGACCCGCCAGGCCGAGCGCGCGCGCGCCGCCGGCCGCCCGTTCCGCGTGCTCAACGTGGGCTGCGGACCGGCCTTCGAGATCCAGCGCTTCGTGCACGAGTATCCCGATCCCGAGCTGCTGTCGTTCCAGCTGGTCGACTTCAGCGAAGAGACGCTGGACTACACGCGCCACTCGATCGAGCGGGCGGCCTCTGGCGCCGGGCGCAAGGTGTCGGTGGAGATGGTGCACCAGTCGGTGCACGATCTGCTCAAGCGCCGCATCTCGCCTGACGATATCAGTGCACGGGAGTTCGACGCGGTCTACTGCGCGGGGCTGTTCGATTACCTGTCGGATAAGGTCTGCACGCGGCTGCTGGCGTATTTCGCCTCGCGTTCGCGTGCGGGCGGCCAGGTCCTGGTCACCAATGTGCATGCCAACAATCCAGAGAAGTTCGGCATGGAACACCTGCTCGAGTGGTACCTGATCTACCGCGACGACGCCGGCATGGCGCAGCTGCTGCCGGAGAATTCGCATTCGCACCGCATCTACGTCGACCCCACCGGCGTCAACGTCTTTGCCGAAGCCACCATTGAATGAGGCTGTCCGGGCGGACCACCCCATGAGCACCAATCAACTCTACGCCGGCTACAAGTCCGAGCTGGCCGACTTCCGCCTGGCGTTCAGCCGCGGCGGCGCCTACACCGCGATCGTGCTGGTCCTGCTCGGCGTCGGGCTCGACTACGGCCAGTATCCGCAGCAGCAGCTGGCGTTCGCGGTGGCGCGCGTAGTGGTGTCGCTGCTGATCGCCGGCGTGGTGGTGATGCTGTACAGCGCCATCGGGCGCCGGTTCGCGCCCTGGCTGACGCTGACCTGGCTGCTGCTGCCGCAGATCATGATCGCGTGGATGATCTCGCAGACCGAAGGGGTGCAGTCGCCTTACTACGTCGGGCTGAACCTGGCGATCTTCGCCTCGGGCATCGCGCTGCCGTTCGGGTTGTGGCAGAACCTGGTCTTTGGCCTGCTTTCGTACCTGCTGTACGTGCTGGCGTGCCTGTTCCATGCCGGGGGCATCGAGCCGATGGGGATGTTCATCGTCAACTCGCTGTTCCTGCTGTTCGCGGCGGCGGCCAGCGGGGTCTATACCTTTTTCAACGAGCGCGCGCGTTTCATGCTGTTCCGCCTGAAAGCGGAAGTGGCCGAGAAGAACGCCGAGCTGGAAGTCATCAACCGCAAGCTGGTCGACATCAAGGGCCAGATGCTGCAGCAGGAAAAGATGGCCGCGATCGGTACGCTGGCGGCCGGCCTGCTGCATGAGGTCAACAACCCGGTCAACTTCTGCCTGATGGCGATCGAGGTGGCGATGGAAGAGCCGCAGGCCAAGGAGAGCGAGTCGCTGACCGAATGCCTGGTCGATGCCAAGCAGGGCATGCAGCGCATCCAGCATATCGTGTCCGACCTGAAGACCTTCGCCTACCGCAAGCCGGGCGCCGAGGTGGAGGGCACGCCGTTCCTGTTCGAGAAGGCGCTGGATTCCTCGATCCGCCTGACCGCGCACGAGCTGCGCGGCGTCAAGGTGACGCGCGAGCTGCCGGGCGACACCCTGGTGCTGGGCGACGAGGCCGCGGTCATCGGCGTGCTGATCAACCTGTTCTCCAACGCCGCGCTGGCCATGCGCAAGGCCGGCACGGCCGCGCCGGCGATCCATACCACGGTGCGCTGGGCCGACAGCCGGCTCCATGTCACGGTGCGCGACAATGGCCCCGGCATCGCCGAGGAAAACCTGGCGCGCGTGTTCGAGCCCTTCTTCACCACGCGCGACGTGGGGCAGGGCCTGGGGCTGGGGCTGTCGATCAGCTACGCGGTGATCGAGCGCCATGGCGGCCAGCTCTTCGCCGAGAGCGAGCTGGGGCAGTGGGCCGCGTTCAGCTTCGACCTGCCGCGCGCGGAGTAAGCCGTGATGAGTGCCATGAGCGAGGTGCAGCAAGCACGGCCGACCCTGCTTTACGTCGACGACGAAGACATGGCGCGCAAGTATTTCGCGCGCGCGGTGGGCTCGGAGTATGAGGTACTGCTGGCCGCCAGTGCCGAGGAGGCGATCGCCACGCTCGCCACCGATGGTGCGCGCATCGCCGTCCTGGTGACCGACTTCCGCATGCCCGGCCGCGATGGCGGCGAGCTGCTGCGCGAAGTGGCGCAGCTGTACCCGCAGATCGTGCGCATCCTGGTGACGGCGTATGCCGACAAGGACATGCTGCTGCAGACGGTCAACAGCGGCGAGGTGTTCCGCATCCTGGAGAAGCCGCTGAGCGTAGCGCAGGTGCGCGAAGTGCTGCGCCTGGCCGGCGAGCGCCACCGCGAACGCGCGCTGCGCCAGCACCGGCTGATGGCGATCGACGAGACCCTGGCCTTCCTGGCGCACGAGCTGAACACCCCGCTGGCGGCGATCGCCAACTTCGCGCGCGGCATCGAAAGCCGGGTCGCGGGTGAGTACACGGAGCAGCGCCAGGGCGAGATCGGGCAGGCCGCCAGCGCCATGCACGACAACGCCCAGTATTGCCTGGCGGTGCTGTCGTCGTTCCTGCAGTCGGTGCGCAACAGTGCCGGCAGCAAGGCAGCGCGGCCCGAGCCCGGTGCCGAGGTCAGCGCGGGGGCGCTGGTGGCGTCGCTGCTCGATACCTACCCGTTCTCCGGCGACCAGCGCCAATGGGTGCAGGTCGAGATGCACGGCGATTTCCCGGTGCAGACGCTGCCCAATTGCGTGGCGCTGGTGCTGTCGTCGGTGATGAGCAACGCGCTGCGCGCGCTTGCCGGCACGCCGTCGCCGGCGCTGCGCTTCGTGGTGGTGGCCCAGCCGCACCTGGAAATCCATATCAGCGACAACGGCCCCGGCATCCCGCCCGAGGTGATGGAGCGCCTGCTGGTCGACCCCGTGACCACCCACGCCAGCGCTGGCGGCAGCGGCCTGGGCATGATTTTCTGCAACCGCGTCATGCAGTCCTTTGGCGGCGGCATCCGGATCGCATCCGCGTCCGGCGCCGGCACGACCGTGACGCTGGACTTTCCAAGTTTCAAGAATCGAATGATTAGGAGTGACCGATGAGCGAACCGAATGCCACCCAGGCACCACCCCCGGCGATTCTGTTCGTCGATGACGAAGCCACCGCCGTCAAGTATTTCCAGCGCGCCATCGGGGCGCTGGCACCGGTGGTGACCGGCGGTTCGGTGGAAGAGGGCAAGGCGCTGCTGGACGCGCATGCCGACAGCCTGGCGGTGCTGGTGTCGGACCAGCGCATGCCCGGTGAATACGGCAACGAGCTGCTGCGCTATGCGCGCGAGCGTTACCCGCATATCGTGCGCATCCTGACCACGGCTTATTCCGAGCTGGACCAGACCGTCGAGGCGGTCAACCAGGGGCAGATCCATCGCTATATCAAGAAGCCGTGGGACATCACCGCGCTGCGCATGGAACTCAAGCAGGCGCTGGAGCTGTCCGGACTGCGCAAGGAGCGCGACCAGCTGGTGCGCGAGAAGCTGGCGGTGCTGCAGACGCAGACCGTGGCCACCCGCATCGGCATGCTGCATGCGCTGTGCGCGAGCCTGATCGGCCCGGGCCGTTTCCAGCCGGTGGAGACCTACCTGGCGGCGGTCGACCTGGCCGGCGCGAAAAACGCCGACCCGGACTGGCAGCGCATGGATTACGCCGACCTCGTGCGCGCCGAGGCCGAGCGCAGCGGCACCTTCGGCCATGCCGTGGCCACGCGCCTGGCGGCGCTGCGCAGCGCCAACGCGGGCAAGGGCGCGGCCGATGCGGTCGCCGTCATTGCCGATGCGCTCGGCAGCGACGTGGTGCGCCGCGACGGCGACTCGGTGGTGTGGACCGCGCCGGCCACGCTGGCCGAGTTCCTGGCGCAGCCGGTGGGTACGGCGGTGTCGCCGCACCACGCAGCCTGGCTGGCGAGCCTGCTGTGGCTGGACGAGGCGGGCGGCGCAGTGCAGTTCGCGCGCGATGGCGACACCATCCTGTGCCGTGCAGCGCCGCGTACGGAGACGTTCGCGGCCGACCGACTGGCGGCGTGGATCGAGCGGTTCGCGCAACAGGCCTGAAGCGGTTGGATCCGCCCCAGAAAGAAATGGCGCCCCGCGGGGCGCCATTTCTTTTTACCAGAGCAGCAGACCGTCAGGCCTGCGCCCCGAAGTTCGGATCGTTGCGATCAGTCGACTCGCCCTTCTTGTCGGCCTTGACCAGATCCTCGCGCTTGACGCCCAGCCACATCGCCAGCGCCGCGGCCACGAACACCGACGAATAGATACCAAACAGGATACCCACCGTCAGCGCCAGCGCGAAGTAGTGCAGCGTCGGACCACCGAAGAAGAACATCGACAGCACCATCATCTGGGTCGAACCGTGGGTGATGATGGTCCGCGAGATCGTGCCGGTGATCGCGCTGTCGATGATCTCGTGCGTGGTCATCTTGCGGTACTTGCGGAAGTTCTCGCGGATCCGGTCGAAGATCACCACTGATTCGTTGACCGAGTAGCCCAGCACCGCTAGCACCGCCGCCAGAACCGACAGCGAGAATTCCCACTGGAAGTAGGCGAAGAAGCCCAGGATGATGACGATGTCGTGCAGGTTGGCGATGATGCCCGCCACCGCAAACTTCCACTCGAAGCGGAACGACAGGTAGATCATGATCCCGATTACCACGCACAAGAGCGCCAGCAGGCCGTCGGTAGCTAGCTCCTTGCCCACCTGCGGGCCGACGAACTCCACCCGCTGCAGCTTGACGTCAGGCGAGCCGGCCTGCAGCGCGGTCATCACCTGCTCGCTTTGCTGAGCCGAAGTCACGGGCTTGCCGTCCGGACCTTTTTGCAGTGGCAGGCGGATCATCACGTCGCGCGAGGTGCCGAAGTTCTGCACCTGCACGTCGGTATAGCCCAGCTTGCCCACCTGGCCTCGGATCTTTTCCAGGTCGGCCGCCTGCTGGTAGCTGACCTCCATGACCGTACCGCCGGTGAATTCGATCGACAGGTGCAGGCCTTTTTGCCAGAGGAAGAACACGGCCGCGGCAAACGTTAGGAAGGAGATCACGTTGAAGACCAACGCGTGCTTCATGAACGGAATGTCGCGCCGGATGCGGAAGAATTCCATGTTGAATCCTGTTCTGTACTGCTAGTTTGCGGATCGGCTGTCCTGGCCGCTTACTTGGCGACCGGGGTGTCAGAGGCGTTGCCCGGCTTCCAGATCTGGCCGATGGCCACGCTCTGCAGCTTCTTCTTGCGGCCATACCAGAGGTTGACCAGGCCGCGGTTGAAGAACACCGCCGAGAACATCGAGGTCAGGATGCCCAGGCAGTGCACCACGGCAAAGCCGCGCACCGGGCCCGAGCCGAACGCCAGCAGCGCCAGGCCGGCAATCAGCGTGGTCACATTCGAGTCCAGGATGGTGGCCCAGGCGCGGTCGAAGCCGACCGCGATCGCCATCTGCGGCGACGCGCCCGCGCGCAGTTCCTCGCGGATACGCTCGTTGATCAGCACGTTGGCGTCGATGGCCATGCCCAGCACCAGCGCGATGGCGGCAATGCCCGGCAGCGTCAGCGTGGCCTGCAGCATCGACAGTACCGCGATCAGCAGCAGCAGGTTTGCGCCCAGCGCCATCACAGAGAACACGCCGAACAGCATGTAATACAGAATCATGAACACGCCGATCGCGGCAAAGCCGTAGGCGACCGAGTCAAAACCCTTCTGGATGTTGTCGGCACCCAGCGACGGCCCGATGGTGCGTTCTTCGATGATCTCCATCGGCGCGGCCAGCGAGCCGGCGCGCAGCAGCAGGGCCAGGTCGTTGGCGGCTTCGGTGGAGTAGGAGCCGGTGATCTGGAAGCTCGAACCCAGTTCGGACTGGATCGTCGCCACCGTCAGCACTTCGCCCTTGCCCTTCTCGAACAGCACGATCGCCATCGGCTTCTTCAGGTTCTCGCGCGAGACGTCGCGCAGCACGCGGCCGCCCTGGGCGTCGAGCTTGATGTTGACCGAAGGCTGCTGGTTCTGGTCGAAGCCGGCCGAGGCGCTTTCGATGCGGTCGCCGGTGAAGATCACCTGCTTCTTCAGCACCACCGGAGCGCCGTTGCCTTGCGTGAACAGTTCGCTGCCGAAGGGGATCGGGTCGCCCGGGCGCGGACTGCGCGGCGCGTCGTTGTCGACCAGGCGCGCTTCCAGCGTGGCGGTGCGGCCGATGATGTCCTTGGCCTTGGCGGTGTCCTGCACGCCCGGCAGCTGCACCACGATGCGCTCGGCACCTTGCTGCTGGATCACCGGCTCGGCCACGCCGAGTTCGTTGACGCGGTTGTGCAGGGTGGTGATGTTCTGCTTGACCGCGGCGTCCTGCACGGCCTTGCGGGCGGCCTCGGTGAAGCTGCCGACCACGTTGTTGCCGTCCAGGGCGAAGGCCACTTCGCGCAGGTTGTCGGCCAGCAGCGCGCGGGCGCGGTTGGCCTCGTCGGCGTTGTTGAAGCGCACCGTCAGGCGCTCGCCGTCGCGGTCGATGCCGCCGTGGCGCATGTTCTTGTCGCGCAGCAGCGTGCGCGCGTCGCCGGCCAGGCTGTCGAGCTTCTTGTCGACGGCGCCCTTCATGTCGACCTGCAGCAGGAAGTGCACGCCGCCGCGCAGGTCCAGGCCCAGGTACATCGGCAGCGCATGCAGCGAGGTCAGCCAGCGCGGCGAGCCCGACAGCAGGTTCAGCGCGACCACGTAGGTAGGATCGGCGGCATCCGGGTTGAGCGCGCGCGACAGCACGTCCTTGGCCTTGAGCTGCTCGTCGGTGGTGCGGAAACGCGCCTTGACCGAGCCGGACTGGCCGGAAATGTCGAAGAACACGCCGTCAGGCTGCAGCTGGTTCTGCGCCAGGATCTCTTCGACCTGCTTCTGCATCGACAGGTCGACCTTGACCGTGGCCTTGCCCGAAGACACCTGCACGGCGGGCGCCTCGCCGAAGAAGTTCGGCAAGGTGTAGAGGATGCCGATGGTCAGCGCCACCAGGATCACGAGGTATTTCCAAAGCGGATAACGATTCATCTCGGGCCAGTCATTCAGCGGTTGGCGGGGCCGGCGCAGGCGTGGCGCGCCACGTCGGCGGGGCCGAACCGGTTTGGCAAACAGCCGCCTGGCAGCCACGGGACGGAGCCACGGTGGCTCCGGCGGGCTGGATCAGGCGGCTGCCGGGGCATGCGCGAACGGGCATGCCGGAAAAGACAAAGGCGGGAGTCGCTTAGTCGATCGGGGCGATCGGCGGATCAGAGCGCCTTCAGCGAACCCTTCGGCAGCACCGCGGTCACGGCGTTCTTCTGTACGGTGATCTCGGTGCCTTCCGAGATTTCCAGGCTGACGTACTGGTCGGTGACCTTGGTCACGCGGCCCAGGATACCGCCGGCGGTGACGACTTCGTCGTTCTTGGCCAGGGCTTCGAGCATTGCCTTCGCTTCTTTCTGGCGCTTCATTTGCGGGCGGATCATGATGAACCACAGCACACCAAACATCAGGATGATGGGCAGGAAGCTCATCAGGCCGCCAGCCGCGCCGCCGGAACCGGCGGTCTGGGCAAATGCGTTAGAAATCAGCACGTTGATTCTCCGTCACAAAAGTCAGTCAAGTAATCGATCATTCTACCATTCGCATTCCGCCAGCCCTTGGCATTCTAGGGCGGAATACGGGTTTCTTCGGGGTGATTCCGGGGCGACTCGTCCGGTTGCCGGTAGCGCGCATGTCATTCCCGCGAAGGCGGGAATCCAGCGTCTTGCGCGTCCCATTCGGGGAGAAAGTCACTGGGTTCCCGCCTTCGCGGGAACGACGGTGGAAGCAACCCCGCTATTCGACCGGCGTTGGCGGGAAAGTTCGTAGGCCGGTCCGAATTACTGTGTGCCGCGCGCGCGGTCGGCAGCGAACTGGCGGCGGAAGTCGGCGAAGCGGTGCCGCTCGATCGACTCGCGCACCTCGCGCATCAGCTGCAGGTAGTAGTGCAGGTTGTGGATGGTATTCAGGCGCGCGCCCAGGATTTCGCCGACCCGGTGCAGGTGGTGCAGGTAAGCGCGCGAGAAGTTGCGGCAGGTGTAGCAGGCGCAGCTTTCGTCGAGCGGGCGCGGGTCGTTGCGGTGCGCGGCGTTCTTGATCTTGACGTCGCCATAGCGGGTGAAAAGCCAGCCGTTGCGCGCGTTGCGGGTCGGCATCACGCAGTCGAACATGTCGACGCCAGCGGCGACACCCGCGACCAGGTCCTCGGGCGTGCCCACGCCCATCAGGTAGTGCGGCTTGTTGGCCGGCAGGCGCGGCGCCACGTGCTCGAGCACTCGCATCATGTCTTCCTTGGGCTCGCCGACCGACAGGCCGCCGATGGCGAAGCCGTGGAAATCCAGTTCGGACAGGCCCGCCAGCGATTCATCGCGCAGGTCCTCGTACATGCCGCCCTGGACGATGCCGAACAGCGCATTGGGGTTGGCCAGCCGCTCGAATTCGTCGATCGAGCGCTTGGCCCAGCGCAGGCTCATGCGCATCGACTTGGCTGCTTCGTCGTGCGTGGCGGGACGGCCGTCGATCTCGTACGGCGTGCACTCGTCGAACTGCATCACGATGTCCGAGTTCAGCGTGCGCTGGATCTGCATCGAGATCTCGGGCGACAGGAAGAGCTTGTCGCCATTGACCGGCGACGCGAACGTGACGCCATCCTCGGTGATCTTGCGCAGATCGCCCAGCGAAAACACCTGGAAACCGCCGGAATCGGTCAGGATCGGCTTGTCCCAGCCGATGAACTTGTGCAGGCCGCCATGGGCGTTGACCACCTCCAGGCCCGGGCGCAGCCAGAGGTGGAAGGTGTTGCCCAGGATGATGTGCGCGCCGATCTCGTTCAGTTCCAGCGGCGACATGGCCTTGACCGAGCCATAGGTGCCCACCGGCATGAAGATCGGCGTCTCGACCACGCCATGGTTCAGCGTGACGCGGCCGCGGCGGGCGTTGCCGTCGGTGGTGATGAGTTCGAAGTTAAGCATGCTTGTGTCAGGGTTCAGGCCGCGGTGTCAGCGGTATCGGCGGTATCGGCACCGTTCCGGCGGGTCAGCAGCATGGCGTCGCCATAGCTGAAGAAGCGGTAGCGCTGCTCGACCGCATGGCGGTAGGTGGCGCGGATGGCTTCCACGCCGGCCAGCGCCGACACCAGCATCAGCAGCGTCGACCTGGGCAGGTGGAAGTTGGTGATCAGGGCATCGACCAGCCGGAAACGGTAGCCCGGGGTGATGAAGATATCGGTGTCGCCGCTGCCGGCTGCCAGCGTGCCGTCAGGCTGTGCGGCCGATTCCAGCGCGCGCAGAGAGGTGGTGCCGACCGCGATCACGCGGCCGCCGCGGGCGCGGGTCTCGCGCACGGCCTGGGCCAGTTCCTCGGAGACGGCATACCACTCCGAGTGCATCTTGTGCTCGGCCAGGTTTTCGGTGCGCACCGGCTGGAAGGTGCCGGCACCCACGTGCAGCGTCAGGAAGGCGCGGCGCACGCCGGCGGCATCCAGCCGGGCGAACAGCGCGTCGTCGAAGTGCAGGCCCGCGGTGGGCGCGGCCACGGCGCCCGGATTGCGCGCGTAGACCGTCTGGTAGCGGGTCTCGTCGTAGGCGTCGGGATCGTGCGTGATGTACGGCGGCAGCGGCAGGCGGCCGTAGCGCTCGATCAGGTCGAGTGCCGGCTCGGGGAAGCGCAGCGTGAAGAACTGGTCCACGCGCGGGCCGACCGTCACCGCGAAGGCGTCTTCGGCCAGGTGCAGCGCGCTGCCTTCGGCGGGCGTTTTCGAGGCGCGCACCTGCGCCAGCACGGTATGCGAGTCCAGCACGCGCTCGACCAGCACCTCGACCTTGCCGCCGCTGGGCTTGTGGCCGAAGAAGCGCGCCTTGATCACGCGCGTGTCGTTGAAGACCAGCAGGTCTTCGGGCCGCAGGTAGTCGACGATGTCGCTGAAGGCGCGGTCGACCAGGCGCACCGCATCGGCGGTATCGGCGGGTGCGACCCGTTCCACCACCAGCAGCCGGCTGGCGCTGCGGTCGGGCAGCGCGCTCTGGGCGATCAGTTCTGGCGGCAGCGGAAAATCGAAATCGGAAAGCGTCAACATCGTGGAAACGGGGCGCGGGGCCTGCGACGGGGCGGAAAGCGAGGCACAAAGCGGCACTCGCTGCCCGTGGTGGCAGCCGGCATGGGTACAATCGGCGAATCCGATATTGTAAGGCCACGGGCGTGCTTGCCGCCGGGCCGGGCGTGATACCGGCTATTCGCCGGCGCTCCCGCCCGATGCCAGCGGCCCAGCCGTCCCTGCCGCCAGTCATTGCTGCCGATGCCCGGAACCGCCACCGAAACCACCGACCTGTCCGCCGATGCCGCCAAGGAGGCGGCCGCACCCGCGCGCGGCAAGGCCGGGGAGGGCAAGGGCAAGCCCGCCTCATCTGCCACCTCAACGGCCGCCTCGTCCGCGGCGGCGCGCCTCGCCAAGCTTGGCCTGCGCCGCCCGGTCGACCTGGTGCTGCACCTGCCGATGCGCTACGAGGATGAGACCACGCTGGCGCCGATCGCCGACGCGATCCGCCGCGCGGGGCTGGGCCAGCCGGCGCAGGTGGAAGGCGAAGTCATTTCCAATGAAGTCACGTTCCGCCCGCGCCGCCAGCTGGTGGTCAAGATCGCCGACGCGTCCGGCGAGCTGACGCTGCGCTTCCTCAACTTCTACGGCAGCCAGACCAAGCAGATGGCCGAGGGCGTGCGCCTGCGCGTGCGCGGCGAGGTCCGCGGCGGCTTCTTCGGCGCCGAGATGGTCCACCCGACGGTGCGCCCGGTGGTGGAGGGCGAAGCGCTGCCGGACCGCCTGACGCCGGTCTACCCGGCCACCGCCGGCATCTCGCAGGCCTACCTGCGCAAGGCCATCGGCGGCGCGCTGTCGCGCACGCCCATGCCGGAGACGCTGCCGCGCCCGGTGCTGCAGGGCCCGCTGGCGCGCCTGCACCTGCGTCCGCTGGCCGACTGCCTGGGCCTGCTGCATGCGCCGCCGCCAGAAGAAAGCGAGGCCGCCCTGGCCGACCGCACGCACCCGGCCTGGCAGCGCATCAAGTTCGACGAACTGCTGGCGCAGCAGATCTCGCTGCGGCGCGCGCACGCCGCGCGGCGCGAGAAGACCGCGCCGACCATGCCGCGCCGCGAAGGCGGCCTGCTGACGCGCTTCCTGGCGGCGCTGCCGTTCCGCCTGACCGGCGCGCAGGAACGCGTGGTGGCCGAGATCGCCGCCGACATGGCGCGCCCGCACCCGATGCACCGGCTGCTGCAGGGCGACGTGGGCAGCGGCAAGACCATCGTCGCCGCGCTGGCGGCGTGCCAGGCGATCGATGCCGGCTACCAGGCCGCGCTGATGGCGCCCACAGAAATCCTGGCCGAGCAGCACTTCCGCAAGCTGTCGGCCTGGCTGGAGCCGCTCGGCGTGCCGGTGGTCTGGCTGGCCGGCAGCCTGAAGGCGCGCGAGAAGCGCGAGGCCGCGGCACGCGTGGAGTCGGGCGAGGCGCAGCTGGTGATCGGCACCCATGCGCTGATCCAGGACACGGTGCGCTTCGCCAGGCTGGGCCTGTCGGTGGTCGACGAACAGCACCGCTTCGGCGTGGCGCAGCGGCTGGCCTTGCGCGGCAAGGCGGGTGCGGCCGATATGCCGGCGACCAATGTGCCGGCGCCCGACACCGTGCCGCACCAGCTGATGATGTCGGCCACGCCGATCCCGCGCACGCTCGCCATGACGTATTACGCGGACCTGGACGTATCCGTGATCGACGAACTGCCACCGGGCCGCACGCCCATCGTCACGCGCCTGGTCAACGACGAGCGGCGCGACGAAGTGATCGCGCGCATCCACCACGCTGCCGCAGAAGGCCGCCAGGTCTACTGGGTTTGTCCGCTGATCGAGGAAAGCGAGGCGCTGCAGCTGCAGACCGCGGTTGAGACCTATGAAACGCTGGTGGCCGCGCTGCCCGACCTGCGCGTCGGGCTGGTGCACGGCCGCCTGCCGCCTGCCGAAAAGGCCTCGGTGATGGGCGACTTCAGCGCCAACCGCATGCAGGTGCTGGTCGCCACCACCGTGATCGAGGTGGGCGTGGACGTGCCCAACGCCTCGCTGATGGTGATCGAGCACGCCGAGCGCTTCGGCCTGGCGCAATTGCACCAGCTGCGCGGCCGGGTGGGGCGGGGCAGCGCCGAATCGGTGTGCCTGCTGATGTACCAGGCGCCGCTGTCGCCGACCGCGCGCGAGCGGCTGGCGACCATGCGCGAGACCACCGACGGTTTCGAGATCGCGCGCCGCGACCTTGAAATCCGCGGCCCGGGTGAATTCCTCGGTGCGCGCCAGTCGGGCGAGGCCATGTTGCGCTTTGCCGATCTGGAGACGGACGCATGGCTGGTCGAGTACGCACAGGAGGCGGCCGAGCTGATGCTGGCGCAGTTTCCCGAGGCGGTCGAAGCACATCTGTCGCGCTGGCTGGGTGGGCGCGAGCACTACCTGAAAGCCTGACATATCCATGCTTGTGCGGCATCGGGCGCATACCGCACAAATCGCGGGGGCGCTCTGACAGAACCGACAATCGAAGGTAAAATCTATCGCCTACCCGGATTTGATAAGTCATGACGCTCACCGAACTCAAGTACATCGTCGCCGTGGCGCGCGAGCGCCATTTCGGCCGGGCCGCCGAAGCCTGCTTCGTGTCGCAGCCGACACTGTCGGTCGCCATCAAGAAGCTGGAAGACGAACTCAACGTGCAGATCTTCGAGCGCGGCACCTCCGAGGTGTCGGTGACTAACATCGGCGAGCAGATCGTGGCGCAGGCCCAGCGCGTGCTGGAGCAGACCATGGCTATTCGCGAGATCGCCAAGCAGGGCAAGGACCCGCTGGCCGGGCCGCTGCGTGTGGGCGTGATCTATACCATCGGGCCATACCTGCTGCCGTCGCTGGTCAAGCAGATGATCGGTACCGTGCCGCAGATGCCGCTGATGCTGCAGGAGAACTACACGCACAAGCTGATCGAGCTGCTCAAGCAGGGCGAGATCGATTGCGCGGTCATGGCCGAGCCGTTCCCCGATTCCGGCCTGACCGTGCGTCCGCTGTACGACGAGCCCTTCGTCGTCGCCGTGCCGCGCGGGCACGAGCTCGCCGAGGCGCGCGCGATCGACCCGGACGAGCTGAAGCGGCAGACCATGCTGCTGCTGGGCAGCGGCCATTGCTTCCGTGACCATGTGCTGGGTGTGTGCCCGGAGCTGTCGCGCTTCTCGCAGGCCGCCGATGGCATCCAGAAGACGTTCGAAGGCTCGTCGCTGGAAACCATCCGCCATATGGTGGCCAGCGGCGTCGGCATCACCGTGCTGCCGCGCACCTCGGTGCCCGACCTGAAGGCCAAGGGCGACATGCTGTCGTACGTGCCGTTCGCCGATCCGGTGCCCGACCGGCGCGTGGTGCTGGCCTGGCGCAAGAGCTTCACCCGGCTGCCGGCAATGGAAGCGCTGGCCAATGCCGTTGCCGCCTGCGACTTGCCCGGCGTGCGCAAGCTCGATGCCAAGGAGCTGGCGGAAGCCGCCTGATTTACCCCGACCCAGGACAAGGCCGCAGGGGGATTTCCGCTGCGGCCTTTTGTTTTCGTGCGCCCCCCGCGAACCGGCATGTCAGGAACTTGTCCTCGAAAGTCGAATAGATTTGACCTAATACATAGGTATAAATAATTAAATTCTCAATGTAATAGTTTGTTTGTAGACTGGGCTTGGTCGATGCCGACTGCATCGAACCAGGCAAGGAGCCGATCATGAGCACCAGCGCCCAGATCCAGACAAGCACAACCATAGCGCGCCCCTTTCTCGTCCGCATGAAGCGCTGCCTGCTCGATTGCCTTGCCTGCTACGCCGCCACGAACTGACGCGGCGATCTCTTCCAGCTTACCCACAACAAGAGGAATAGATGAGCAAGAAGGACACTCTCACCACCGCAGCCGGCGCGCCCGTTGCCGACAACCAGAACTCGCAGACCGCCGGCCCGCGCGGCCCGATGCTGCTGCAGGATGTCTGGTTCCTCGAAAAACTGGCCCACTTCGACCGTGAAGTCGAAGGCCAGCGTCAGCGGCTGTTCGCCAAATATCGCGGCGGCAATGCAGGGTGTGCCGGAAGAGATCGTGCGCAAGCAGATCGAACACTTCGCCAAGGCCGATCCGGCCTACGGCGAGGGCGTGAAGCGTGCGCTTGACCTGAAGTAACCTGTCTGGCGCGGCTGGCATGGCCGCCGCGTCCGGGAGAACCACCATGGCAATGATCCGGTTCTTTATCGACGAGTGGCGCAGGCTTTGGCATGACGGCCACGACAAGCCCGAGCGCCCCGATGCCGCGCGGCTGCGCCACAAGCTGTGGCGCAAGGAAGTGGGCGTCGGCGTGATCCTGATCGGCGCTGCGGTGATGTTTATCGAGCTGTTCCGGGGTTTGTCCGGGATCGCCGGCTAATGCAATAATGCGGGTAACGCGCCGCCTTGGGACCGTATTTTCGGCAATTCCGGCGGCGCTCCTCGTGCTTTACCAGAACGGAGCGTACCTACCATGGCAAAGAAGAATGAGATGAGCGTGAACATCGGTATTTCCGACAAGGACCGCAAGAAGATCGCGGAAGGCCTGTCCAAGCTGCTGGCAGACACCTACACCCTCTACCTCAAGACCCATAACTTCCACTGGAACGTGACGGGTCCCATGTTCAATACGCTGCATCTGATGTTCGAGACGCAGTACACCGAACTGGCGCTGGCCGTGGACTCGATCGCCGAGCGCATCCGCGCGCTGGGCTATCCGGCACCGGGCACCTACAAGGAATACGCCCGCCTGTCGTCGATCGCCGAAGAAGAGGGCGTGCCCGATGCGACCGAGATGATCCGCAAGCTGGTCGAAGGCCAGGAAGCCGTGGTGCGCACCGCGCGCTCGCTCTTCCCGGTGATCGATGCCGCCGGCGACGAGCCGTCCGCCGACCTGCTGACCCAGCGTATGCAGACGCATGAGAAGACCGCGTGGATGCTGCGCGCGATGCTCGCCTGACGCCTTTGCGCGACTTCCGGCCGCTGCCACGCGGGGGCCGGCATTGCGCGCTGCAGCCATCCGGGCTGCGGCGCGTTTTCATTGAATCTTCCTTCCCGGATCCCCGCTGTGCAGTCCCGCTCGCCGTTGCCTCCCGCTCCCATGCTTGAACGCCTTTCCCTCTACGCGCGCCTGGTGCGCATCGACAAGCCGATCGGCACGCTGCTGCTGCTGTGGCCGACGTTGTGGGCCATGTGGATGGCTGCCGGCGGGCCGCCGTCGTGGGGGTTGTTCTGGATCTTCGTGGCAGGGACGTTCCTGATGCGCTCGGCTGGGTGCGCGGTCAATGACTGGGCGGATCGGGATTTTGACAAGCATGTGAAGCGGACCAAAGAGCGGCCGCTGACCGCCGGCAAGATCGCGGCCTGGGAAGCGCTTGCTGTGGCCGCGGTGCTGGCGCTGGTGGCGTTTACGCTGGTGCTGCCGCTTAATGCCTTGACCAAGTGGCTGGCGGTTGTGGCGGTGGTGGTGGCGGGGACTTATCCGTTCTTCAAGCGGTTCTTTGCGATTCCGCAGGCTTATCTGGGGATTGCATTCGGGTTTGGCATTCCGATGGCGTTTGCCGCGATCCAGGATCAGGTGCCGCCGGTGGCGTGGCTGATGTTGCTGGCCAATGTGTTTTGGGCGGTGGCTTATGACACGGCTTATGCAATGGTGGATCGGGATGATGATCTGCTGATCGGGATGAAGACTTCGGCGATTACGTTTGGTCGCTTTGATGTCGTTGCGATCATGATTTGCTATGCGGCGTTTCTGGTGTTGATGGCTTGGGCGGGGATGCTGCTCGGGTTGGGCTGGCCGTACTGGGTTGGGCTGGCCGCCGCGGCCGGCTGCGCTGGGTATCACTACACGCTTATCCGTGATCGGGATCGGATGCGGTGCTTTGCGGCCTTCCGGCATAATAATTGGCTGGGGGCCTGTGTGTTTGTGGGGACGGCTTTGGCTTATGGGGTTTGGTGATTATTCGATGTCGATGCTTGGCGGCTCGTGTTGCTGATGACATGCTGTGGCCGTTGAACCGCCTGGTTCCGCCCTCCTGGGCGGGTCACTTTTTGGCCGAGCGCCAAAAAGTAACCAAAAAGCGCGTTGATGGCCCTGCGGGCGGTCACTCTTATCGTAGTGTGCCGGGGCTTTCGTACGGGGCTTGGCTTCGTTGCAGGACAGGACTGCCTGACGCCGTGGTGCGCCACGGTAGCTCAGGATGACAGCGATGCTTGAACGAGCCCAGAGCTGGGCGTGGCCCCTGCTGCCGCCGTCAACGCGGGGACGCCTACGGCTGCGCTGCGCGCCGGCAGTATCTCAGGTCACGGGCCTTGGCACAGAACGCGTCGCTGCGCTCGCTTGGGGTTATCGCTAGCGAGCCCTCAAGCCTGCCCCTACTCGCTTGTTTGCTCCCCTCTCCCGCGAGCGTGCGGGAGAGGGGCGGGGGTGAGGGCCAGCGCCCCCACGGAGTGCCCAGCGCGCGAAACCTACGATACTGAGCGCGCGCAGCGCAGCCGAAGGCGTCCCACCGATAACGCGGTTAGCAGGCGGCCTACGCCCGGCATGGGGATCGTCCAATAGTGGGTCGACGCAGCCACGATCCCAAACTCACCTGGCGTAGCAGGTCCGAACCACTACCCACATCGAACGGAAATCACCACCGCCCGAACCACCCACGCCGCCAACTTGATAGCCAGCCGCTCAGGCGACGCGCTTTTTGGTTACTTTTTGGCGCTCGGCCAAAAAGTGACCCGCCCAGGAGGGCGGAACCAGGCGGTTCAACGGCCGACAGCATGTCACCAACAGCGACAGGCCAGCGCTTAAACAGCCGACAGCATGTCACCAACAGCGACAGGCCAGCGCTAAAACAGCCAACAGCATGTCACCAACAGCGACAAAGCAGCTTCAACGGCCAACAGCATGTCACAAGCAGTGAAAGCCACCGAGCATTGCCACCCTCAATCCCTGCCGAATTCCTCCCCCATCTCCGCCCCCCGCGCCGCAGCAGCATGCATCGCCCGCACAAACGCATCCCCAATCCCGGACGCATCCATAGCCGTCAGCGCAGCATAGGTAGTACCGCCCTTTGAAGTAACCCGTTCACGCAGCGTAGAAACCGCCTCAGTCGACTCCCGAGCCAACGCCGCCGACCCACGGAACGTCTCCACCGCCAACTCACGCCCTTGCTCGGCACTCAACCCCAGCTCAGTCGCCGCCCGCTGCATCGCCTCGATGAAATAAAAAACATAAGCCGGCCCGCTGCCAGAGATGGCAGTAACCGCATCGATCTGCGCATCGTTCTCGACCCACACACACTTGCCCACAGCCTGCGCCACGGCGCTGGCAACATCGCGGTCAGCCGGCGACAAGCCTGCCACCGCCGCCAGGCCAGTCATCCCCATTCCCGCCAGTGCCGGCGTATTCGGCATCGCCCGCACCACACGATTGCGTCCACCCAGCCACCGCTGCATGTCCTGCAACCGGATACCGGCCGCCACGCTGATCACCAGGTTGCCGTCGCCAGCCGGCAGGTGCGGCAGCAATTGCGCTGCAGCCTCGCGGAACTGCTGCGGCTTGACCGCCAGCACCAGCACGTCACTGGCCCCGAACGCCGCATCCGGCGCCCCCGCGGCATGGACGCCGAGATCCCGCGCCAGGCGCTGCTGCGCCTCAGGGAAAGGATCGACCACGCGAATCGAACCGGCGGGAACGCCGCGGGCGATCAGGCCGCCGATCAGCGCGGAAGCCATATTGCCGCCGCCGAGAAAACCGAAGGTGAGGGTATCGAGCATGGAATTCTGTCGTGTCTTGATGGATAGGGAAGGCGCCGGCTCAGCCGCGCGCACCAAAGATTGCGGTGCCGATGCGCACCAGGTTGGCACCCTCGGCGATGGCGGCTTCCATGTCGCCCGACATGCCCATCGAAAGCGTGTCGAGGTCCAGGCCGCCCTCGCGAAGGCCGTCCAGCAGCGCGCGCATGGCGGCAAACGGCCGGCGCTGGGCAACGGGATCGTCCTCGGGTTCGGGAATTGCCATCAGGCCCCGCAGCCGCAGGCCCGGCAGCGCGGCCACGGCCTGGGCCAGCGCCGGCACGTCAGCCGGCGCGACGCCGCTCTTGCTGGCCTCGCCACTGATATTGACCTGGATACAAACCTGCAGCGGCGCCATCCCCGCCGGGCGCTGCGCCGACAGCCGCTCGGCAATCCTGAGCCGGTCGATCGCATGCACCCAGTCGAAATGCTCCGCCACCAGCCGCGTCTTGTTGCTTTGCAGCGGACCGATGAAATGCCACTGCAGCCGGCTCCGCAAATCGGCCAGCGCGGCGATTTTCTCCACCCCTTCCTGGACATAGTTCTCGCCAAAGGCGAGCTGTCCGGCCTCGGCGGCGGCGCGTACGCGGTCAGCGGATACGGTCTTGGAAACGGCCAGCAGGGCGATGTCGCCGGGTTGCCTGCCAGCCTGTTGTGCAGCCGCCGCAATGCGCTGGTTCACGGCTTGCAAGTTGGCGGCAATCACAGACATAATCCGGCGGACATATAAGAAGTACTTAAAGTACTGATAACTATTTCAGGGTGGGGTCATTATAGATGGACATCGCGCAGCTATTGGCTTTCGCCGTCAAGAACAAGGCGTCCGATCTTCATCTGTCATCGGACATGCCGCCGATGGTCCGGATCCACGGCGACATGCGCCGGATCAATGTCGCGGCGATGGCGCACAAGGATGTCCACGCCATGGTGTACGACATCATGAGCGACACCCAGCGCAAGCTCTACGAAGAACGGCTGGAAATCGACTTCTCGTTCGAGATCGCCGGCCTGTCGCGCTTCCGGGTCAATGCCTACAACACGCAGCGCGGCGCCGCCGCGGTGTTCCGTACCATTCCCTCGAAGGTCCTGACGCTGGAAGAGCTGCGCGCGCCGGCGGTGTTCGCCGACCTGTGCATGAAGCCGCGCGGGCTGGTGCTGGTGACGGGGCCGACCGGCTCGGGCAAGTCCACCACGCTGGCGGCGATGGTCGACCATCGCAATGAAAACGACATGGGTCACATCCTGACGGTGGAAGACCCGATCGAATTCGTCCACAACTCCAAGAAGAGCCTGATCAACCAGCGCGAGCTGGGGCCGCACACGCATTCGTTCGCCAACGCGCTGCGCTCGGCGCTGCGTGAAGATCCGGACGTGATCCTCGTGGGCGAATTGCGCGACCTGGAAACCATCCGCCTGGCGCTGACCGCGGCCGAAACCGGCCACCTGGTCTTCGGCACGCTGCACACCAGTTCCGCGGCCAAGACCATCGACCGTGTGGTCGACGTGTTCCCGCCGGAAGAAAAGGACATGGTGCGCACCATGCTGTCCGAATCGCTGGAAGCGGTGATCTCGCAGACGCTCTTGAAGACCCGCGACGGCAACGGCCGTACCGCCGCGCACGAGATCATGATCGCCACCCCGGCGATCCGGCACCTGATCCGCGAGAACAAGATCGCGCAGATGTACTCGATGATGCAGACCAGCAGCGGGCTGGGCATGCAGACGCTGGACCAGTGCCTGTCGGACCTGATCAAGCGCAGCGCCATCAGCTACAACGATGCGCGCGCCATCGCCAAGAACCCCGACGCGTTCATGGGCTGAGGCCCGCACCGACGCTTGCCTCCTGGCCGCCGCACGCAAGCGGCGGCCGCACTCCTGCAGGACACCGCCATGCTCGATCGCGAATCCGCCGCCAAGTACATCAACGACCTGCTGGAGCTGATGGTCAGCAACCGCGGCTCGGACCTGTTCATCACCGCCGACTTCCCGCCCGCGATCAAGGTGGACGGCAAGATCACGCCGGTGTCGCAGCAGCCGCTGAACCCGACCCAGGCGCTGGGCCTGGTGCGCTCGGTAATGAACGAGCGCCAGGTGCAGGACTTCGACACCAGCCGCGAATGCAACTTCGCCATCACCGCGCCCAAGGCCGGGCGCTTCCGCGTGTCGGCGTTTATCCAGCAGGGCAAGGCCGGCATGGTGGTGCGGACCATCAATACGCGGATTCCGTCGGTGGCGGACCTGGACCTGCCTCCGACGCTGCACGACATCGTGATGTCCAAGCGCGGGCTGGTGATCGTGACCGGCGCGACCGGCTCGGGCAAGTCGACCACGCTGGCGGCGATGCTCGACCACCGCAACGCGCATTCCTACGGCCACATCATCACCATCGAGGATCCGATCGAATACGTGCATGCGCACCAGAACTGCGTCGTCACGCAGCGCGAGGTCGGCATCGATACGGAGTCGTGGCACGTGGCGCTGAAGAACACGCTGCGCCAGGCGCCCGACGTGATCCTGATCGGCGAAATCCGCGACCGCGAGACCATGGAATACGCGATGCAGTACGCCGAGACCGGCCACCTGTGCCTGGCCACGCTGCACGCCAACAACGCCAACCAGGCGATCGACCGCGTGGTCAACTTCTTCCCCGAAGAGAAGCGCCAGCAACTGCTGATCGACCTGTCGCTGAACCTGAAGGCGATGGTGTCGCAGCGCCTGCTGCCGCGCGCCGGGCGCAAGGGCCGCGTGCCGGCCGTGGAAATCATGATCGGCACGCCGCTGGTGGCCGACCTGATCTTCAAGGGCGAGATCCACGAACTGAAGGAAGTCATCAAGAAATCACGCGAGCAGGGCATGATCTCGTTCGACCAGGCGCTGTTCGACCTGTACGAGGAAGGCAAGATCACCTACGAGGACGCGCTGCGCAATGCCGACTCGCTCAATGACCTGCGCCTGATGATCAAGCTGCACAGCGCGCGCGCCAGGGACGCCGACCTGGGCGCCGGCACCGAGCACCTGAACGTGATCTAGCGCCGGGCTGCCGTGCACGCCCGCGTGCATGGGCGTATGCTTCGGCCACGTGCAAGAAGTCCGCGGGAGTCTGCCATGAGCAATATCTACCAGTTCGATGCCAATTCGCTGTCCGGGCAGCCTGTGCCGCTGTCGCAGTTCCAGGGCAAGGTGCTGCTGGTCGTCAATACCGCCAGCGAATGCGGCTTTACGCCGCAGTATGCCGGCCTGCAGAAGCTCTATGAGGAATACCGCGAGCGCGGGCTGGAGGTGCTGGGCTTTCCATGCAACCAGTTCGGCAAGCAGGAGCCGGGCGATGCGCAGCAGATCGGCCAGTTCTGCGAGTCGCGCTTCAGTGTGAGCTTCCCGATGTTCGCCAAGATCGACGTCAATGGCGAGCAGGCGCATCCGCTGTACCGCTGGCTCACCACCGAGAAGCGCGGCGTGCTGGGCACGCAGGGCATCAAGTGGAACTTCACCAAGTTCCTGGTGCGGCGCGACGGCACGGTGTACGAACGCTACGCCCCGACCACCAAGCCGGAAGAGCTGCGCAAGGATATTGAGACGCTGCTGTCCGATCCGGCGGCCTGAGGCTATCTCCCGCTATCTCCCGCTACGCCCCGCTCGCGCGCACCGCGCGCAGGAAGCCGTTGAGCGACCGGTCCGGGGTTTCATGGAAGTGGTCGTCCAGCATGCGGATGGCGCGGCAGCGGTCGAGGCGGAAGCTGCGGTAGTCCGAGCGCGTGGTGCACCACGCCGCCAGCAGCCACGCATTGCCCCAGAAGAACAGGCCCAGCGGCATCACCACGCGTTCGGTGATGCGCTGCTGCGCGTCGCAGTAGTCGAGCAGCAGCAGCTTTTGCTCGCCCAGCGCGCCGTGCACGATGTCGAAGGCTTCGCGCACGTGCGACTGGTTGACATACTCGGGCGCGAACACGCGGCTTTGCTGCGCCGCCAGCCTGCGCGGCGGCGGCAATGCGGCGACCAGCTTTTCCAGCGCCGGATCGGCCGCGGCCGCGAGTGCGCCGCCGCCCCAGGCCTTCAGCAGCCGCAGGCCGGCCACCAGCGCTTCCACTTCCATGGCACTGAACATCAGCGGCGGGACATCGAAATCGGCGCGCAGCCGGTAGCCGATGCCGGCTTCGCCCTCGACCGGCACGCCCGACAGCGACAGCGCCTGGATATCGCGATAGACGGTGCGTTCCGACACGCCGAGCCGCTGCGCCAGCAGCGCCGCCGTGGTCAGGCGGCGTCCGCGCAGGACCTGGACGATCTGGAAGAGGCGGTCGGCGCGGCGGCTCATGCGTGGCGGCTTCCCTGATGTGGAAAAGGACGTGGCAAAGGTGCCCTTATCCGGCAAACGGCTCGTGCAGCCCGATGCGGTTGCCTTCGCTGTCGGTGATATGCGCGATGCGGCCGATCTCGCCGGGCAGGCGCAGCGGCCCGAACACGGTCTTGCCGCCGGCGCGCGCGGCGCGCTCCAGCAGCGCGTCCAGATCGGGGGCGTGCAGGTAGGGCACCGTGCCGTAGTAGTTGCTGGGACGATAGCCTTCGCCGGCAACCAGCGCGCCGCCGGGATCGGGGTGCGGGAACACGGCCATGTCGACCTGGCTCATGGTCTCGCGGCGCAGCCTGGTGTCGAAGACCTCTTCGTAGAATCCGATGGCGCGGCCCATGTCGACGACGGGGATTTCCAGCCAGTTGATCAGACGGTTGCTCATGATGGGCTCCTTGGTTCCGGGTGATGGGGAGTGAGGAGCTCGCATCATGCGCGGGGGCTGCTGACAGCGTGCTGTCAGGAGGCTGTCAGTGTGGCATCAGTGCGGCATCCAGGCCGCCATCACCGGCACCAGGATCGCGGTCAGCACGCCGTTCAGGCCCATGCCAAGCGCGGCGAAGGCACCGGCCTCCTGGTTCACCTGGAACGCGCGCGCGGTGCCGATGCCGTGCGCGGCCACGCCGGTGGCAAAGCCGCGCACGCTGTAGTCGCGGATGCGCAGCAGGTTCAGCAGGCTGGTGGCGCCGACCGCGCCGATGATGCCGGTGGCCATCACCAGCACCGCGGTCAGCGACGGCAGGCCGCCGATCTTCTCGGCCACGCCCATCGCAATCGGGATGGTCACGGATTTTGGCGCCAGCGAGCGCACGGTCTCGGGCGTGGCACCCAGCAGCCAGGCGATACCGACCGCCGACACCACCGCGACCACCGAGCCGGCCACCAGCCCGGCCAGCAGCGGGAACACATGGGTGCGCAGCTTGGGCAACTGCATGTACAGCGGCACCGCCAGCGCCACGGTGGCCGGCCCGAGCAGGAAATGCACGAACTGCGCGCCGTCGAAGTAGGTCTTGTACGGCGTGCCGGTGACGGTCAGCACCGTGACCAGCAGCGCCACCGCGATCATCACCGGGTTGGCCAGCGGCGAGAAACGCGACTTCTCGTAGATGCGGAAGGCAAAGACGTAGGCGAGCAGCGTGGCGGTCAGGCCGAGCAGCGGGCTCGCCGCCAGGTAGACCCAGATCTCGTTGAGGCGGGGCGCCATCATGCCTGCTCTCCCTGCGCACCGGGGCGCTTGCGCATCAGCAGGCGCGTGACTACCGCGGTGGTGGCGATGGCAAGCCAGGTGGAAATCACCAGCGCCACCAGGATCGGCATCCATTCGCCTTCAATGCGGTTGGCGTGGACCATGATGCCGACGCCGGCGGGAACGAACAGCAGCGACAGGTGCTTGAGCAGTTCGCTGGTGGTGCCCTGGATGATGGGCAGCAGGCGGTCGTCGAAGACGAGCCAGCCGAACAGCAGGATCATGCCGAGCACGGGGCCGGGCACCGGCAGGCGCAGCGCGTAGCTGATCACCTCGCCGACGGATTGGAAAACCAGCAGGATGGCAAAGGTCTGGAGCATGGGGGGCGGTCGCGTCGTAGGTCGCTCTGTTTCTCCCCTCTCCCATGAATGGGAGAGGGGCCGGGGGTGAGGGCCGGCGCGTCTTGATGCGATATCGCCCGACGTACCGCTCACCCTCACCCCCGCCCCTCTCCCGCGAGCGGGAGAGGGGAGACAACCACACGGCCGTGATCCGGCCCCGCGTACCGGTCAGCCCGGCATCCGGTCGACCAGTTCGACCCAGTGCATCACCGGCGTATCGGTACCGCTCTGCAGGTGCGTGATGCAGCCGATATTGGCTGACACGATGGCTTCGGGCTGCGTGGCCTGCAGTTTGCCGAGCTTGTCGTCGCGCAGGCGGTAGGCCAGCTCAGGCTGCAGCACGGAATACGTGCCCGCCGAGCCGCAGCACAGGTGGCTGTCAGCGCAGAGTTTGACCTCCACGCCGAGGCCGGTCAAGAGCGCCTCCACCTTGCCGCGGATCTGCTGGCCGTGCTGCAGCGTGCAGGGCGGGTGGTAGGCGACGCGCCGGCTGTCGCGCGGGACCGCGCCGGCCAGTGCGTGCAGATCGTCGGCAAAGTCCGGCAGGACCTCGGACAGGTCGCGGGTCAGTGCGGAAACGCGTCGCGCGCGCTCTGCGTACTTCGGATCGTTGCGCAGCAAATGCCCGTAGTCCTTGACCATCGCGCCGCAGCCGGAGGCTGTCATGACGATGGCCTCGGCGCCGGCTTCGATATGCGGCCACCACGCGTCGATATTGCGGCGCATATTGTCGAGGCCGCCGTCGTGGTCGCCGGTGTGGAAATGGATTGCGCCGCAACAGCCCGCTTCGCGCGCCACCACCAGTTGTACGCCGACACGGTCGAACACGCGCGCGGTCGCGGCATTGATGTTGGGCGACATCGCCGGCTGCACGCAACCGTCGAGCAACAGCATCTTGCGTGGGTGGACATTGCGGGGCCAGGTGCCCGGCTCGGCGGCTTGCGACAGCGCCGGCACCTTGCTGCGCAGCGCGTCCGGCAGGATCGGCCGCACCATCTGGCCAAGCCGCAGCGCGGTGCCGAACAGCTTCGGGCGTGTCAGCCCCTCGCGCAGCAGCCAGCGCGCGACGCGCTGGCCGGCGGGACGCCGGATGCCTTCGGCTTCGAGCTTGTCGTCGACCACCTTGCGGCCGATATCGACCAGGCGCCCGTAGCGCACACCCGACGGGCAGGTCGACTCGCAGTTGCGGCAGGTCAGGCAGCGGTCCAGGTGCAGGCGCGTGCTTTCCGTGATGGCATTGCCTTCCAGCACCTGCTTCATCAGGTAGATGCGCCCGCGCGGCCCGTCCAGTTCGTCGCCGAGCAGCTGGTAGGTGGGGCAGGTGGCGGTGCAGAAGCCGCAATGCACGCATTTGCCGACGATGGATTTGGCTTCTTCGCCTTCGGGCGTGTCGCGGAGAAAATCGGCCAGGGTCGTTTGCATGGTGTGGGGAGGTCTTTGCCTGGGCGTGGGGACGCTTGGGTGGTCCGGATCAGAGTCCGGGATACATGCGCTGCGGATTGAAGATGCCGGCCGGGTCGAACGTCGCTTTCAGGCGGCGGTGGATTGCCGCCAGCGGCGAGGCCAGCGGCGTGAACACGCCCACTGACTTGTCGCCGTTGCGGAACAGCGTGGCATGGCCGCCGGCGGGCTGGGCCACGGCGCGCACGCTTTCGGCATCGGTCCTGGTGGCGCCATCGGCGGGCAGCCACCAGCGCTGGCCGCCGCCCCATTCCACCAGTTGCTGGCCCGGCAGGTCCAGCGGCGCGGCGACCGGCGGCACGGCCAGGCGCCACAGCGCGCGACCCGCATGCGCCGGCGTGAAGAAGGCGTGGGTCTGCTCGCGCAGCGATTGCCACAGCGCGGCGGCCATGGTGCCATCGACACGCTCGCCACCCAGCCGTGCGCATGCGGCGCGCACCGCCGCGGTGGCGCCGGCCAGGCGCACGTGCAGCACGCCGTCATGCCAGGCCGATGCAGCCAGCGGCAGCGGCTGGCCGCCCCACTGGTTCAGCTGCCGGATCGCATCGGCCTGCGCCAGCTCGAAGCGCAGCGTGGCTTCGTCGAACGGCGCGGGCAGCACCTTGAGCGAAACTTCCAGCACCAGCCCGAGCGTGCCCAGCGAGCCCGCCAGCAGCCGCGAGACATCGTAGCCGGCCACGTTCTTCATCACCTGGCCGCCGAAGTTCATCACTTCACCGGTGCCGTCCATCAGCTGCGCGCCCAGCACGAAGTCGCGCAGCGCGCCGACCGACTGCCGGCGCGGCCCTGACAAGCCGGCGGCCACCGCGCCGCCCAGCGTGGCCGTGCTGGCCTGGCCGGGCAGCGCGAAGTGCGGCGGCTCGAACGCCAGCACCTGGCGCTTCTCGGCCAGCGCGGCTTCGATCTGCGCCAGCGGCGTGCCGCAGCGCGCGGTGATCACCAGCTCGGCCGGGTCGTAGTCGACGATGCCGGCATAGGCGCGCGTGTCCAGCACCTGGCCTTCAGGTGCCTGGCCGTAGAAGTCCTTGCTGCCGCCACCGCGCAGCCGCAGCGGCGTGCGGGTTTCGGTGGCTTGCCTGACGGCGTCGCGGAAGGCGTCGAGGGTGGCTTGCATATGCGTGGGTCGTGAGGAGGAGTTTTTCCGGCGCGGCTCAGTATCCGGGCCGGTGGCCTATGGCGCGGGCTTCAGAAGCGCGGCAGGTCCGGATGCGGCAGCAGCCCCTTCCTGACGTGCATCTTGCCGTATTCCGCGCAGCGCGCCAGCGTGGGGATGGCCTTGTCGGGGTTCAGCAGCCGCGCCGGGTCGAAGGCCGCCTTGACGCCGAAGAACGCCTCGCGCTCGCTCGGCGAGAACTGCACGCACATCGAGTTGAGCTTCTCCACGCCCACGCCGTGCTCGCCGGTGACGGTGCCGCCGAGCTCGACGCACGCTTCCAGGATGTCGGCGCCGAACAGCTCGGCACGGTGCCATTCGTCCTGGTCCGAGCCATCGAACAGGATCAGCGGGTGCATGTTGCCGTCGCCGGCATGGAACACGTTGATGCAGCGCAGGGCGTACTTGCGCTCCATCTCTTCGATGCGCCGCAGCAGCGTGCCGATATGCTTGCGCGGGATGGTGCCGTCCATGCAGTAGTAGTCCGGCGAGATGCGGCCCGCGGCCGGGAAGGCGTTCTTGCGCCCGCTCCAGAAGCGCAGGCGCTCGGCTTCGTTCTGCGAGACCACGATGCGGGTGCAGCCCGACGCCTTCAGCACCGCGCTCATGCGTTCGATCTCCTCGGCCACTTCCTCGGGCGTGCCATCGGATTCGCACAGCAGGATGGCGGCGGCATCGAGGTCATAGCCGGCGTGCACGAACTCTTCCACGGCGGCGGTGGCGGGCTTGTCCATCATCTCCAGTCCGGCCGGGATGATGCCGGCGGCGATCACGTCGGCCACAGCATTGCCGCCTTTCTCGACATCGTCGAAGCAGGCCATGATGACTTGCGCCAGCTGCGGCTTGGGGATCAGCCGCACGGTCACCTCGGTGACCACGGCCAGCATGCCTTCGGAGCCGATCACCGCGGCCAGCAGGTCCAGGCCGGGCGAATCGGGCGCATCCGAGCCGAACACCACCACCTCGCCTTCCATGGTCACGGCGCGCACGCGCAGCACGTTGTGCACGGTCAGACCGTATTTCAGGCAGTGCACGCCGCCGGAGTTTTCGCTGACATTGCCGCCGATGGTGCAGGCGATCTGCGACGAAGGGTCGGGAGCGTAGTAGAGGTTGTGGGGCGCGGCGGCATCGGAGATGGCCAGGTTGCGTACGCCCGGCTGGACCACCGCGGTGCGCGAATAGGGGTCGACCGACAGGATGCGCTTGAACTTGGCCAGCGACAGCACCAGGCCCTCGGCGATCGGCATGGCGCCGCCGGACAGGCTGGTGCCGGCGCCGCGCGGCACCACGGGCACGCCCAGCTTGTGGCACAGGCGCAGGATCGCGCAGACCTGCTCCTCGGTGTCGGGCAGTGCCACGGCCATCGGCACCTGGCGGTACGCGGCGAGGCCGTCGCACTCGTAGGGCACGGTGTCCTCCGGCCTGGACAGCAGCGCGGCGTCCGGCAGGATCTGCGCCAGGCCGGCGAGCAGCGCGCTGCGGCGGCCTGCGGCGGTGGCCTGCGCGCCTGCGCTGCCTTCGGTGGCGAGGGTGCGGGCTTCGTGCGGGGCATTCATGGCGACTCCTGGACTCTGGTCGGGCCGGCGGGCGGCCCGCCGTGGGGACGGCTGACGGACGGCTGACTATAGCGCAGCCCTCCTGCCGCGGGCACCACCAGGCACGTGAATTCGGCATGGCAAGCCGATCAAAAATGCTCATCATGGCCAGGCAGGCACCGGCCCCGGTTTCAGCGTAGCACCGGCCGGCGAGTGCAGGAAATGCGGCGCCCCCGCCTCAGCGTGCCGGGGCCGGCAGCCGCAGCACCATGTCGAGCTTGTCGTAGAAGTGCGGCGCGACATACAGCGCGTCGGGCTCCAGGCCGAACCGCTCGAAGCCGAGCGATTCGTACAGACGCACCGCACCGGCGCTGCCGGCATTGACGCACAGGATCACCTGGCGCACGCCTTCCATCGCGGCGGCCTGCTCCAGCACGCGCTCCATCAGCGCGCGCCCGAGCTTCTGGTCGCGCCAGCCCGGCGCCACGTACATGCCGAAAATCGAGGCCTTGTGCCAGTGCTTGCGGCGCGGCTCGCGCATGATGCCGACCACGCCGGCCAGCGCGCTGCCGTCGAAGGCGCCGAACACGGCCTTGTCGGCGCTCGGCGCCAGGCGCTGCGCCACCGCCTCGGGCAGCAGGTCCTGTTCTTCTTCCAGGCTGGCGGCAAAGGCTTCCGGCGCCTCGGCCAGGCCCTGCAGGCGCAGCGCGTGGAAGGCTTCGGCATCGGCGGGGGTCAGCAGCCGGATCTCCAGGTTCTGCATACGGGCGGTCTCCTACCAGTCCAGGCTCAGCAGCCAGTCGACGAAATAGCGCGCCTCGGGCTTCAGCGGCGCCTGCTCGCGCTCGACGATGTAATAGCCGTGCGGCGATACCGACTCGATATCGAGCAGCCGCACCATCTGCCCCAGCGACAGCCAGTGCCGCGCCATGCGCTGGCGCACCAGCGCCACGCCCTGGTTGGACGCGATCGCTTCCAGCATCAGGCCGATGTCGTTGAACTGCGGCCCGGTCTGCGGCTCGGGCCAGTCCAGGCCGGCGGTCTCGAACCACGGCTTCCACGGCTCCAGCGGGCTGCGCAGCAGCACCAGGCCGTGCAGGTGCTCGGGCCTGGTGATGGCGCGGCCGTTGACGCGCTCGTAGTATTCGCGCCCGCATGCCGGGAACACCGGCTCGACCAGCAATTTGGTGGTCTTCAGGTCGGGATAGCGGCCGGTGCCGTAGCGGATCTCGACGTCGGTGTCCTCGGCCTTGACGTCGAGGAACGGAATCGCCAGGTGCAGTTCCAGGTCGATATGCGGGTACAGCGCGCCGAACTCGGGCAGCCGCGGCACCAGGTGCTGGCGCCCGAAGGTCGGCGGGATCGCTACGCGCAGCCGCGTGCGCAGCTTGTTGTACTCGGGCCGCGCCAGTTCGTTCAGCGACTTGAGCGCGTCCTGCACGTTGCGCAGGTAGCGCGTGCCGGCCGCGGTCAGCCGCAGCGCGGCGTTGGCGCGCACGAACAGGTCCTCGCCCCACAGCTCCTCGAGGTTCTTGATGCGGTGCGACACGGCGCTGGGCGTGACCGACAGCTCCTCGGCCGCGCGCGCGAAGCTGCCCAGGCGCGCCGCCGCCTCGAAGGCAATCAGCAGGTGCAGGGGCGGAACGCGGTTGAACATGGATGCCATGCCGGACGCTTCAGTGCGCGCCGCCGCGCGTGGCGCTGAAGATCTTGCCCGGGTTGAGGATATGGTTGGGATCGAGCGCGTCCTTGATCACGCGCATCAGGTCGAGCGCATCCTCGCCGTGCTCCTTCACCAGGAAGCGCTGCTTGTGCAGCCCCACGCCGTGCTCGCCGGTGCAGGTGCCGCCCATCGCCAGCGCGCGTTCGACGATGCGCTGGTTGATGGCCTCGGCCTCGGCCATTTCCTCCGGCTTGTCCGGGTCGACCAGGATCGCCACGTGGAAATTGCCGTCGCCGACGTGGCCGACGATCGGGCAGGGCAGGGCGGAGGCGTTCAGGTCCTTCTCGGTTTCGGTCACGCACTCGGCCAGGCGCGAGATCGGCACGCACACGTCGGTGGTGACCGACTTGCAGCCGGGCTTGAGCTGCAGCATCGCAAAGTAGGCGGTATGGCGCGCGTTCCACAGCCGGCTGCGGTCCTCGGGGCGCGTGGCCCACTCGAAGCCCTGGCCGCCGTGCTCGGCGGTGATCTGCTGCACGGTCTCGGCCTGCTCGCGCACGCCGGCCTCGGTGCCGTGGAATTCGAAGAACAGGTGCGGGGTTTCCGGCAGCGTCAGGTTGTCGTGCCGGTTGATGGCGCGGATCGCCAGCGCGTCGACGAACTCCACGCGCGCCACCGGCACGCCCAGCTGGATGGTCTGGATCACGGCCTGCACCGCGCTGCCCATGCTGGGGAAGGCGCACACCGCGGCCGAGATCGCCTCCGGCTGCGGGTAGAGCCGCACCGTGACCTCGGTAATGATGCCGAGCGTGCCTTCGCTGCCGATGAACAGGCGGGTCAGGTCATAGCCGGCCGACGACTTGCGCGCATGCGTGCCGGTGCGGATCACGCGGCCATCGGCGGTCACCACGGTCAGCGCCAGCACGTTCTCGCGCATGGTGCCGTAGCGCACCGCGTTGGTCCCGGACGCGCGCGTCGCGCACATGCCGCCCAGCGACGCGTCCGCGCCCGGGTCGATCGGGAAGAACAGCCCGGTGTCCTTGATTTCCTGGTTCAGCTGCTTGCGCGTGACGCCGGGCTGCACGGTCACGCTCAGGTCCTCGGGCTGCACCGCCAGCACGCGGTTCATCTGCGACAGGTCCAGGCTGACGCCGCCGGCCACGGCCAGCAGGTGCCCTTCCAGCGACGAGCCGGCGCCGTAGGGGATCAGCGGCACGCCGTGGTGGTTGCACAGGCGCGCGACCTCGGCGACTTCGTCGGTGCTGTGGGCGAACACGACCGCATCGGGCACCGCCGGCGGGAACGGCGATTCATCGCGGCCATGGTGCTCGCGCACGCCGGCCGAGGTGGTGAAGCGCTCGCCGAAGCGCGCCGCGAGGGCTTCGCTGAAGGCGGGCGGCAGGGGACGGCGTTCGAGCGCGGCGGGCGGCGTGGGGTGGTTCATGCGGGTCTCCGGCGGGTCGGCGCGGCGAGGTTGCCGGCGGTGGCGTTCCGGTCCTGTGGTCCGGAAAGGCAGGCGGGGCGCGACCCGGTTGTCGAATGGACGAATAACGGCATTCTACGCCGCGCGGCGGCTCATGCACCCTTGGCCGGCGCCGGGCTGGCCGATAGCCGCACAAGCCAGCCGCACTCGAGCCGCACTCGAGCCGCACAGGCGGGACCCGCACCGAAGGAGGGTGCCGGCGGACCCTCGTGCGCATGGCGTATCCCCGTGCTCCGGCGCGATAATGCGCTATTTCCCCCGACACGCTCTGACTTTCACTTTTAGGGAGACCGGCATGGGCAACCGCCTGTCCAAGATTGCCACCCGCACCGGCGACGCCGGCACCACCGGCCTGGGCGACGGCAGCCGCACCGGCAAGGACAGCCTGCGCATCGCCGCCATCGGCGACGTCGACGAACTGAACTGCCACGTCGGCGTGCTGCTGACCGAGACGCTTCCCGACGACGTGCGCGCCGCGCTGCTGCATATCCAGCACGACCTGTTCGACCTCGGCGGCGAGCTTTCCATCCCCGGCTACACGCTGCTCAAGCCCGAGCAGGTGGCGCAGCTCGACACCTGGCTGGCCGACTACAACGCCAACCTGCCGCGGCTGGCGGAGTTCATCCTGCCCGGCGGCAGCCGCGCCGCGGCGCAGGCCCATGTATGCCGCACCGTATGCCGGCGCGCCGAGCGCGCGCTGGTGGCGCTGGGTGCGGCCGAGCCGCTGAACGAGGCGCCGCGCCAGTACCTGAACCGGCTCTCGGACCTGATGTTCGTGCTGGCGCGGGTGCTGAACCGGGCCGGCGGCGGCTCCGATGTGCTGTGGCAACGCGACCGGCAGGGAAGCTGAGCCGCGGGAAGTTGATCAGGCAGCATTTTTTTTCGCCGACCGAGGGCGCTGGCTCAAGCCCCGGCCGCAAATGCCGTTGAGGAAACGCAAAATCCGAGAAATTTACTCGGATTTGCCGCTTCTGCCCTTGAAAAGACCCCGGACGGCCACATTTCGGCCTCAGGTTGAATTGCAGCCGCGCGGATAGCGATGGCTCAAGAGGAGAGAATAATGGGTAAGATCATCGGTATCGACCTCGGTACCACCAATAGCTGCGTGTCGATCATGGAGGGCAACACCCCCAAGGTCATCGAAAATTCGGAAGGTGCACGCACCACCCCGTCGATCATCGCCTATATGGAAGACGGCGAGATCCTGGTCGGCGCGCCCGCCAAGCGGCAGGCCGTGACCAACCCGCGTAACACCCTGTACGCGGTCAAGCGCCTGATCGGCCGCAAGTTCGAAGAGAAGGAAGTCCAGAAGGACATCGGCCTGATGCCGTATGCCATCGTCAAGGCCGACAACGGCGACGCATGGGTGTCGGCGCGCGACCAGAAGCTGGCCCCGCCGCAGGTCTCGGCCGAAGTGCTGCGCAAGATGAAGAAGACGGCCGAGGACTACCTCGGCGAGCCGGTGACCGAAGCCGTGATCACCGTGCCGGCGTACTTCAACGACTCGCAGCGCCAGGCGACCAAGGACGCCGGCCGCATCGCCGGCCTGGACGTCAAGCGCATCATCAACGAGCCGACCGCGGCCGCGCTGGCCTTCGGCCTGGACAAGAACGAGAAGGGCGACCGCAAGATCGCCGTGTATGACCTCGGCGGCGGCACCTTCGATATCTCGATCATCGAGATCGCGGACGTGGACGGCGAGAAGCAGTTCGAAGTGCTGTCGACCAACGGCGATACCTTCCTGGGCGGCGAAGACTTCGACCAGCGCATCATCGACTACATCATCGCCGAGTTCAAGAAGGACCAGGGCGTCGACCTGTCCAAGGACGTGCTCGCGCTGCAGCGCCTGAAGGAAGCCGCTGAAAAGGCCAAGATCGAACTGTCGAGCTCGCAGCAGACCGAGATCAACCTGCCGTACATCACGGCCGATGCCTCGGGTCCGAAGCACCTGAACCTGAAGATCACCCGCGCCAAGCTGGAATCGCTGGTCGAGGAGCTGATCACCCGCACCATCGAGCCGTGCCGCACCGCGATCAAGGACGCCGGCGTCAAGGTCAGCGAGATCGACGACGTGATCCTGGTCGGCGGCATGACCCGCATGCCCAAGGTGCAGGAACAGGTCAAGGAGTTCTTCGGCAAGGAAGCGCGCAAGGACGTGAACCCGGATGAAGCCGTGGCCGTCGGTGCCGCGATCCAGGGTTCGGTGCTGTCGGGCGACCGCAAGGACGTGCTGCTGCTGGACGTGACGCCGCTGTCGCTGGGGATCGAGACCCTGGGCGGCGTGATGACCAAGATGATCACCAAGAACACCACCATCCCGACCAAGCATGCGCAGGTGTTCTCGACCGCCGACGACAACCAGCCGGCCGTGACCATCAAGGTGTTCCAGGGCGAGCGTGAAATGGCCTCGGGCAACAAGCTGCTGGGCGAGTTCAACCTGGAAGGCATTCCGCCCGCAGCGCGCGGCACGCCGCAGATCGAAGTCTCGTTCGACATCGATGCCAACGGCATCCTGCACGTGGGCGCCAAGGACAAGGCGACCGGCAAGGAAAACCGGATCACCATCAAGGCGAATTCGGGCCTGTCGGAAGACGAGATCCAGCGCATGGTCAAGGACGCCGAGGCCAACGCCGAGGAAGACAAGAAGGCCCGCGAGCTGGCGGATGCCCGCAACCAGGCCGACGCGCTGATCCACTCGACCAAAAAGGCAGTCACCGAATACGGCGACAAGCTGGAAGCCGGCGAGAAGGAAAAGATCGAAGCCGCGATCAAGGAACTGGAAGACGCCGCCCGCGGCGGCGACAAGACCGAGATCGATGCCAAGGTCAACGCCCTGTCGGAAGCCAGCCAGAAGCTGGGCGAGAAGGTCTACGCCGACATGCAGGCCAAGGCCGGCGAGCAGGGCGCAGCAGGTGCGGCGGGCGCGGCAGGTGCCGGCGCGCAGCAAGCCCAGCCGCAGGACGACAACGTTGTGGACGCCGAATTCAAGGAAGTCAACGACAAGAAGTAATCGGGACACGCGGGCGGCGGTGCAGGCACTGGCCGGCACCGCTCCCGCCCCGACGCCGGGCGTGGCCATCGGACCCAGCGGGAAACCGCCGTCGGATGCCTCGCTCGGCTTTTTTGCTATTCGCCGGTGTCGCGCCGCATGCGCGTGCCGGCCAAAAGGGTTTGAGCCACCATGGCAAAACGTGACTATTACGAAGTGCTCGGGGTAGGCAAGAACGCGAGCGACGACGAGATCAAGAAGGCTTATCGCAAGCTCGCGATGAAGTACCACCCGGACCGCAATCCGGAGGGCAAGGACGGCAAGGTCGCCGAGGAAAAATTCAAGGAGGTCAAAGAGGCCTACGAGATGCTTTCCGACCCGGAGAAGAAGGCGGCGTATGACCAGTACGGCCACGCCGGCGTCGACCCCAACATGGCCGGCGGCTTCGGCGGCGCACAGGGCTACGGCGGTTTCGCCGAGGCCTTCGGCGACATCTTCGGCGATATCTTCGGCCAGCAGCAGGGCGGTCGCCGCGGCGGCGGCGGCCCGCAGGCCTATCGCGGCGCCGACCTGCGCTACAGCATGGAGATCAGCCTGGAGCAGGCCGCGCACGGCCACGAGGCGCAGATCCGCGTGCCGCACTGGGATGACTGCGACCACTGCCACGGCAAGGGCGCGGAGCCGGGCTCCAGCGTCGAGACCTGCCCGACCTGCCACGGCGCCGGCCAGGTGCGCGTGTCGCAGGGCTTCTTCACCATGCAGCAGACCTGCCCGAAATGCCACGGCAGCGGCAAGTTCATTCCCAAGCCGTGCACCAAGTGCCATGGCCAGGGCAAGCTGAAGTCGCAGAAGACGCTGGAAGTGAAGATCCCGGCGGGCATCGACGAAGGCATGCGCATCCGCTCGTCGGGCAACGGCGAGCCGGGCATCAACGGCGGGCCGCCGGGCGACCTGTACGTGGAAGTCCACATCAAGCCGCACGCCGTGTTCGAGCGCGACGGCGACGACCTGCACTGCCAGATGCCGATCTCCTTCGCCACCGCGGCGCTGGGCGGCGACCTGGAAGTGCCGACGCTGAACGGCAAGGCCACCTTCCCGGTGCCCGAGGCGACGCAATCGGGCAAGACCTTCCGGCTGCGCGGCAAGGGCATCAAGGGCGTGCGTTCGGGCTATCCGGGCGATCTCTACGTGCATGTGAACGTGGAGACGCCGGTCAAGCTGACCGAGTCGCAGAAGGAACTGCTGCGCCAGTTCGACCGCTCGGTGCACGAGGGCGGTTCGCGGCATAGCCCGCAGGAAACGTCGTGGCTGGACAAGGTGAAGAGTTTCTTCAGCTGATCCGGCCTGGTGGGATGAGACCGGTCACGTGAGAGCGTGGCCGGTTTTGTTTTTGGTGCGACGCTCGCGTCTGCAACCCGCCGGTTTGCTCCCCTCTCCCGCTTGCGGGAGAGGGGCCGGGGGTGAGGGCAGGCGCATCCATCGTCCATCGCGCGCGCGCCGCGCGATAATGCATCCTTGTCTTGCTTGCCGGCCTTTCCGGCGGCCCTCTTTCCCTGACGATTTCCCGTGGTAGCAAGCATCCCGCCCCCGCCCTCACCCCCGGCCCCTCTCCCGCAAGCGGGAGAGGGGAGCAAACCGCCGGGCGGAGAAGACGCCTTTGTCCTGCTTGACGATGCCACGGCTGCGCCGGCCGAAGCCGCGTCACGCCTCTACACCGGCTTCGTCCGCCAGGACGTGCTGCCCGCCGGTAGTGATGTCGCGCAACTCGACGCCATCCTCGCCGAAGGCTGGCGCCACGGCTGGCATGCCGCGCTGTTCGCCCCGTACGAGTTCGGCGGCGCGCTGGTCGATGCGCCCGTCCATACCGGCAGCGCCATGCCGTGCCACGACGGCGCGCTGCGCCTGCTCTGGTTCCGCGACCTGCGCCGCCTCGACGGCGCTGCCGTGGCCGCCTGGCTGCAGGCCAACGCCGCGCCGGCTCCCGCCGGCCTGATGGACGTCGCCTCCGACACCCCGCGCGCAGCCTTCGACGACGCCATCGCCCGCATCCACCAGTGGATCGAGGCCGGCGACACCTACCAGGTCAACTACACCCAGCGCCTGCGCTTCCATGCCTTCGGCGACCCGCTGGCGTTGTATGCCGCGCTGCGCACCGCGCAGCCGGTGCCGTACGGCGCGCTGGCAAGGTTGCCCGCCGACGCCTGGGTGCTGTCGCTGTCGCCGGAGCTGTTCGTGCGCCACGACGGCGACCGCCACCTGCTGACGCGCCCGATGAAGGGCACCGCGCCGCGTTCGGGCGATGCCGCACGCGACGCGCAGGCCGCCGCGGCACTGGCTGCCGATGCCAAGAACCGCGCCGAGAACGTGATGATCGTCGACCTGCTGCGCAACGACCTGGGCCGCATCGCGCAGCCGGGCAGCGTGGCGGTGCCCGAGCGCTTTGCCGTGCAGCCGTTCGGCGCGGTGCTGCAGATGACCTCGACGGTCACCGCCACGGCGCGTCCCGGGACCGGCTTCGGCGCGCTGATGGCGGCGCTGTTCCCGTGCGGCTCGATCACCGGCGCGCCCAAGCGGCGCACCATGGAGATCATCGCCGCGCTGGAAGGCACGCCGCGCGGGCTGTACACCGGCGCGATCGGCTGGGTCGATGCCCCGCAAGCCGGTGCCGCCATGGGCCCGTTCGCGCTGTCCGTGGCGATCCGCACGCTGGTGCTGGCACCGCCAGCGGCCAGCGGGCTGCGCCGCGGCGAAATGGGAGTTGGCGGCGGCATCGTCCACGACAGCGTGGCCGCCGAGGAGTTTGCGGAATGCGGCTGGAAGGCGCGCTTCCTGACGCGGCTCGATCCCGGCTTCACGCTGTTCGAGACCATGCGCGTGCAGGACGGCGAATGCCTGCACACGGACCGCCACCTTGCGCGCCTCGGTAACTCGGCGCGTGCGTTCGGGTTTGCCTTCGATGCCGACGCTGCACGGGCAGCGGCGGTGACGCAGGCCGGGCAACTTGGCGCCGGTACCTGGCGCCTGCGCATGGCGCTGGACAAGGCGGGCACGCTGTCCTTCTCCAGCGGCGCAGTTGTGCCGTTGCCGGGGCCCGTCACGGTCGACCTGGCGCCGGAACCATTGCCCGATGCCGACCCGCTGCGCCGCCACAAAACCAGCGCCCGCGCGGTCTTCGATGCCGGCTGGCAGGCCGCCGAGCGTGCCGGCGGCTTCGACCGCCTGTTCTTCAATACCCGCGGCGAACTGCTCGAAGGCGGGCGCAGCTCGGTCTTCGTCCGCGTCGACGACCGCTGGCTGACGCCGCCGCTGTCGGCCGACATCCTGCCCGGGGTGATGCGCGCGGTCGTGCTGGAGGAGGGCGGCAAGGCGCTGGGCGCACCCGGCGAAAGCGTGGAGGAAGGCGTCATCACGCGCGCCATGCTGGGGCGCGCCGACGCCGTCGTGGTAGTCAACGCACTGCGCGGCGCGATGCCGGCAACGCTCAGGTAAGCGCTAGGGGGCGCTACGGGTGCTACGGGTGATGCGTGTCCAGCACGCCATCGCCCAGCTTCCAGCGCACCACGCCAGGCAGGTTGATCAGCTCGCGATCATGGCACACCATGATCACGGTGCGGCCTTCGGTGGCCAGGTCCCGGACCAGCGCGATCACCTGTTCGCGTGCGTGGCCGTCGAGACTGGAGGTGGGCTCGTCCAGCAGCAGCAGTTCGGGCTCCAGCACCTTGGCGCGCGCCAGCGCCACGCGCTGGATCTCGCCGCCCGACAGGTGCTCGGGCGCGGTGTCCTGCAGGTGCGACACGCCGGCCCAGCCCAGCGCCTCGCCCACCCGCCGCGCGATCTCGTCGTGCGGCAGGTGGCGCGCATGCAGGCCGTAGGCGATGTTGGCGCGCACCGAGGTGCGGAACAGGTAGGGGTGCTGGTGCAGGTAGGCAATGCGCTGGCGCACCGCCGGCGGCAGCGGATCGAGCGGCGCGTCGTGGCTCTGGCCGTTGGCATCGGTCCATTGCACGGTGGCGCCCGGCGCGCGCTCCAGCCCGGCCAGCATGCGCAGCAGCGTAGTCTTGCCGGCGCCGTTCATGCCGGTCAGCACGATCGCGGTGGCGCGCGGGATCACCAGTTCGTCGATGGCAAACAGGCGGCGCAGGCCGATGGTGCGGGCCAGCCCGCGCACGGTCAGCAGTGGCAGCACAGGTGTCATCGCCGGAACCCTCCGGCGCCCTGCAGCCACGCCATGCCGATATTGACCAGCAGCGCCAGCGCCACCAGCACGATGCCCAGCGCAATGCCCTGCGCGAATTCGCCCTTGCTGGTTTCCAGCGCGATCGCGGTGGTGATGGTGCGGGTCGAGCCTTCGATATTGCCGCCGATCATCAGCGCCGAGCCGACCTCGGCGATCACGCGCCCGAAGCCCGCCACCACCGCCGCCATCAGCCCGAAGCGCAACTCGCGCAGCACCGTGAAGAAGGTGCGCCAGCGCCCGGCGCCCAGCACCCATGCGGTTTCGCGCAGGCGCACATCGGCACCCTGCAGTGTCGACAACGCAAACGCCAGCACCACCGGGAAGCCGATCACCGCCTGCCCCAGCACCATGCCCGACGGCGTGAACAGCAGGTGCAGGCTGCCCAGCGGGCCCTGGCGCGTCAGCAAGAGATACAGGATCAGCCCGACCAGCACGGTCGGGAAGGAGAGAAAAGCCTGCGCCACCACCACCACCGCGCGCCGCCCGGGAAACTGCCGCGTGGCGATCAGCCAGGCAGCGGCGATGGCCGGCACGGTGGCGATCGCCAGCCCCAGCACCGCGATGGCCAGCGAGGTCCAGACGATGAACCACAGCCCCGCGTCGCCGCTGCCGAGCAGGCGGAACGCGGCGGCGGTAGCGGCAGCGATCTCCACCGGGTCAGGCGGAGAAGGTGTGCTCGGGAGCGGGGAAGCTGCCGTCCTTGACCGCGGCCACGTAGGCGCGCACGGCGCCTTCGATCGAGGTCTGGCCTTCCATGAAGTTGCGCACGAACTTGGCCTTGCGGCCGGGGTAGACGTTGATCATGTCCTGCAGCACCAGCACCTGGCCGGTGCAGTCGACGCCGGCGCCGATGCCGATGGTCGGCACCTTCAGCAGCTGCGTGATCTCGCCGGCGAGCCTGGCCGGCACCGCTTCCATCAGCACCACCTGCGCGCCCGCTTCCTGCAGCGCCAGCGCGTCGCGCTTGAGCTGCGCGGCGCCAGTGTCGGTCTTGCCCTGCACCTTGAAGCCGCCCAGCGCATGCACCGACTGCGGCGTCAGGCCGATATGCGCGCACACCGGGATGCTGCGCTCGACCAGGAATTTGACGATGGGCGCGAGCCAGTCCCCGCCTTCGAGCTTGACCATCTGCGCGCCGGCCTTCATCAGCGTGACGGCGCTGGCAAACGCGGTTTCCGGCGTCGGGTAGGTGCCGAACGGCAGGTCGGTCACCAGCATGGCGGTCTGGTTGCCGCGCGCCACGCATTCGGTGTGGTAGGCCATCTGTTCCAGGGTCACCGGCAGCGTGGTCTGCTGGCCCTGGATCACGTTGCCCAGCGAATCGCCGACCAGGATCATCTCGACGCCGCAGTAATCGAGCAGCGCCGCGAAGCTGGAGTCGTAGGCGGTCAGCATGGCGATTTTCTCGCCGGCGTCGCGCATCGCCTGCAGTTTGGGGATCGTGATGGTCTTGCGGGAGGGATCGAGGAGGTAACTCATGGCAGTGCCCGAAGGTGACGGCGGGTTGTGCCGCTAAACCACCCGCGATACCACGCAGGGCAACGGCTGCCGTCGTTATTGTGTTGTGGCTGGCAGGCGGGGCCTGTCAGGGCGCAGCGAGATTGAGAAAGGCCTTGCGGCCGCGCATGTTTTCAATGCGCGACAGTAGTGTACGGAAATCGTCATCGTTGTCCACCGGATTGAAGTGGGCGGTATCGACGACCAGCACCGGGGCCTCGTCGTAGCGGTGGAACAGTTCGCCGTAGGCGTCGGCCAGCCGCTGCAGGTAGTGTTCGTCGATGCCGGCCTCGCCCGGCTCGCCGCGGCGCACGATGCGCTCGCGCAGCAGCGACGGCGTGGCCTGCAGCACGATGACCAGGTCGACCCGCTGCGGCGGCAGGCTGAAGCGTGCGGCAATGGCGTCGTACAGCACCAGTTCGTCAGGCGCCAGCGTCAGCGCCGCGTGCAGGCGGTCCTTCGCCATCAGGAAATTGGTCACCATGCGCTGGCCGGCCAGCAGCGCGGCCTGCCATTGCTGCAGCTGCACGGCGCGCTGGGTCAGGCACCACAGCTGCATTGCCAGCGCGTGGCGCGCGGGATCGCGGTAGAACGGTTCCAGGAAGGGACTGCGGCGCGCGCAGTCAGGCAGCTCGTGCGCCTGCAGCGTGCGCGCCAGGCGCTGGGCCAGCGAGGTCTTGCCCGATCCGACGGGGCCTTCGACGACGATGCGGCGCAGGTGATCGAGCATGGCGCTTCGCGCGGATGGCGTGGCTGTGGCCTCAGCCGGTACGGCCGGCCCCGCCCTCGGCCTGCAGGCGCAGGCACTTGCAGGTGGAGACTTTCTCGATGCGCTGGGACGCCACGCCGGCCAGGAAGTCGGCGGCGCGGCCGCGCCCCGGGATCGACAGCTCGGCGTCAAGCTCCACCAGCGGCACCAGCGCGAAGGCGCGCTCGGTCACGCGCGGATGCGGCACGGTCAGGTGCTCGTCATCGCATTGTTCGTTGCCGAACACAAGGAGATCCAGGTCGAGCGTGCGCGGCGCGTTGCGGAACGGGCGCTCGCGGCCGAACTGGTCCTCGATGTGGTGGCAGATGCGCAAGAGCTGCGCTGCGGTGAACGAGGTCTGCACCTTGACCACCGCGTTGTAGTAGTCGTCGCCGCCTGCATCGACCGGCGCGGTGCGATAGAGCGAGGAACGGGCCAGCACCGTGATGCCGACCTGCTGGGCCAGGCACACGATCGCGTCCTTGATTGCCTGGCGCGCATCGCCAAGATTGGCGCCGATGCCGATGAAGGCGAGAGTCATTTACGTTTCCTCCGGCTGGCCGGGGCCGGCATGTGCTGGCTGGCCCGCGTCCGAGTCGCTCCGGGAAGAAACTTTATCCGATTTCCGCGGACTGCGTCGGCGGCGCTTCTTGCGCGCCGGGCCTTCGCCTTCCGCACCCTGGGCTCCGCCCTGGCCGCCACCCTGGCCCCGCGCGCTGCGCACGGCGTCGATCAGGTCTTCACGCTCATGCGGCTCGGCGTTCTGGAAGTCCTGCCACCAGGCGGCCAGCTCTTCCGGCAACTCGCCGGACTGGCAGCGCAGCTGCAGGAAATCGTAGCCGGCGCGGAAGCGCGGCGACTCCAGCAGGCGGAATGGCATGCGGCCCACGCGCTTCTCGAAGCGCGGCTGCATGCCCCAGATATCGCGCATGTCGGTGACGAAGCGGCGCTGGATCGCGAGCTGGCCGGTCTGCTTTTCCAGCACCGAGTCCATGGCGCTGTTGAGCGCGGCGATGGCGTGCTCGCCTTCCTCGCGCAGCTGGTTCCAGCGCTGCAGCACGTGGTGCCACAGCAGCGCGGCGAACAGGAAGCCCGGCGAAACCGGCTTGCCGGCCTGCACGCGCCGGTCGGTGTTGTCCAGCGCCAGCTGCACGAAGCGCTGGCCCATGGGCTGCTCCAGCGCCACGTCCAGCAGCGGCAGCAGGCCCTTGTGCAGGCCAGCCTTGCGCAGCTCCTGCAGCGAGGCCCAGGCGTGGCCGGACATCAGCAGCTTGAGCATCTCGTCGAACACGCGTGCGCTCGGCACGTTGTGGATCAGCTCGGCCAGGCTGGCGACCGGGTGGCGCGTGGCCTCGTCGATATCGAAGCCGGTCTTGGCGGCGAAGCGCACCACGCGCAGCATCCGCACCGGGTCTTCGCGGTAGCGCGTGGCCGGGTCGCCGATCATGCGCAGCGTGCGCGCGCGGATGTCTTCCATGCCGCGATGGTAGTCATGCACGGTCTGCGCGGCCGGGTCGTAGTACATCGCGTTGATGGTGAAGTCGCGGCGTTCCGCGTCTTCGGCCTGCGAGCCCCACACGTTGTCGCGCAGCACGCGGCCCGAGGCGTCGATCGCATGGGTCTTGCTGTCGAGCTCGGCGCGCTTCAGGCGTCGGCCTTCGGGCAGGGTCTCGCTGGCGATGGCGTCGACCAGCGCGCGGAAGGTCGAGACCTCGATGATTTCCTGCTCGCGCCCGCCGTAGAAGGTCACGTGCACGATCTGGAAGCGGCGGCCGATGATGCGCGAGCGGCGGAACAGCGACTGCACCTGCTCGGGCGTGGCGTTGGTCGCGACGTCGAAATCCTTGGGCTTGATGCCGAGCAGCAGGTCGCGCACGGCGCCGCCGACGATATAGGCCTGGTAGCCGGCCTGCTGCAGCGTGGAAGTGACCTTGACAGCATTGCGCGACAGCAGCGTGGGGTCGATCTGGTGCTCGTCCACGTTGACGATGCGCGGCGTATGGGCGCGGCCGGTGCGGCGCTGCTTGGGGCCGGGCTTGCCCAGCAGCCGGGTAATGAGCTTCTTGATCACGTCAGAACAGATCCATGATGCGCCAGCCGGCCGCGGCGGCGTGGTGGCGCAGGCGATCGTCCGGATTGGTGGCGATCGGCTCGGAGACCTTTTCCAGCAGGGGCAGGTCGTTGGCCGAGTCGCTGTAGAAGGTGGTGGTCTCGAAGTTGTCCCAGCCCGCGCCCTGGGCCTTGAGCCAGGCTTCGACGCGGGTGATCTTGCCTTCGCGGAAGCTGGGCACGCCGAAGACATCGCCGGTGAACTGGCTTTCCGGCTTGCCGTCGATGGTGGCGGGCTCGGTCGCGATCAGGTGCTTGATGCCGAAGGCGGCGGCGATCGGCGCCGTGACGAAGCTGTTGGTGGCGGTCACCACCGCGCACAGGTCGCCGGCCTCGATGTGCTTGTAGACCAGCGCGCGCGCCTGCGGCGTGATGACCGGGTCGATCACCTCGTGCATGAACTGCATGCGCATGGCGTCGAGCCGGTCGCGCGGGTTGGCCGCCAGCGGCCCCAGCGCGAAGCGCAGGAACGCCTGGATGTCCAGCGTGCCCGCCTTGTAGTGGTTGTAGAACTCGTCGTTCTTCTGCCGGTAAATTTCCTCGTCGACGATGCCCAGGCGGACCAGGAAGCGGCCCCATTCATGGTCGCTGTCGGTCGGGATCAGGGTGTGGTCGAGGTCAAAGAGTGCCAGATTCATGGGGCGCGATTTTACCTTAAGGCAGGATGGGGGTAAGGGAACGGGCGGGGCCATAGCCTAATCCCGGAATTCAGCGAACATCTCGCGCAGCAGCGGCAGCGTGACCGGCCGCTTGCGTTCGAGCGAATAGGTGTCGAGCGCGTCGAGCAGCGCCATCAGGCTGGGCATGTCGCGATAGTGGCGTGTGACCAGCCAGTGCGTGATCTCGGGCGACAGCTGCAGGCCGCGCTCGCGTGCCGCTTGCAGCACTGCAGCCTTCTTGTCGTCGTCGGACAGCGGCGCGACCTGGTACACCAGGCCCCAGCCCAGCCGGGTGCGCAGGTCTTCCCGCACCGGCATGGCGCGCGGGGCCAGGCCGCCGGCAACCACCAGCGCGGTGCGCACATGGGCGCGCACCTCGTTGTACAGCGAGAACACCGCGATCTGGCGCGCTTCGTCCAGCAGTTCGACGTCGTCGACGGTGTAGAGCTGGCACCACGGGTCGAACAGGAAGTCGGACAACGGGTGGTGCGGGCTCAGGTAGCGCGAGCGGATGCCATGCTGCGGTGCGGCCTCGCAGACCGCGTGCAGCAGGTGGGTGCGGCCGCAGCCGACCTCGCCCCACAGGTAGACCAGCCGGTCGGTGGCGCGCTCCTGCGCGACCGCGGCGGGCAGCTCCTGCAGGCGCTGCACCGGCTCGCGGTTGGACGCCACCACGAAGTTCTCGAAGGTCGAAGGCGGCGGGCTGCCCAGCTCGAGCGACAGTTGCTTGTTGGGACGCGGGGACATGGCGTATGGCTAACTTGCGGGGTGGCGTCGGGGTCGGTGATGCTAAGACTGGTGCTGGTAGTCGTTATTTTCGGTACAGGTCGCTGGCCAGGTAAACCCGGCGCAGCTGGCGCGCGCCGACCAGCAGCACCGCGCACGTCGGCAGCGCCAGCAGCACGCCGAAGAAGCCGAACAGCTGGCCGAAGGCGAGCAGCGCGAAGATCACCACCAGCGGGTGCAGCCCGATGCGCTCGCCCACCAGCCGCGGCGTCAGGTAGAAGCTTTCGATGAACTGGCCGAAGCCATAGACCACGGCCACCGCGGCCAGCCCGTACCAGTTGCCGAACTGCAGCAGCGCGGCCAGGATCGCCATGACCAGCCCGACCCCGAAGCCGATATACGGGATGAACACCGCCAGCCCGGTGAAGACCCCGACCGGCACGCCGATATCGAAGCCGGCGATGGTCAGGCCGATCGAGTAGATCGCCGCCAGGATCACCATCACCAGGATCTGGCCGCGCAGGTATTGCGACAGCAGTGCGTCGGTTTCATTGGTCAGCTCGCGCACCTTGGGCACCCAGCGGCGCGGCACCACGCCCTCGATGCGGCGCATCACCATGTGCCAGTCCATCATCAGGTAGAACATGACGATCGGCACGATGAAGATGATGCCGGCCACCGTGATCAGCGCCGAACCCGACATCTTGACGTAATTCAGCAGCACCACCAGCAGGTCTTCGGGGCTGGCCGCGAAGCGGTCCGACATCATGTTGCGCAGGCCCGGGAAGTCAAAGCGGATGCGCACCCCGAACTCTGCCAGCCGCGGCGACACCACGGAGTTGAGCTTCTTCAGCAGGACCGGCAACTGTTCGCGGATCTGCGGGATCTCGCGCTGGAGCACCGCGATCAGCAGCAGCAGCAGCATCACGCAGATTACCGTCAGCAGCAGGATCATCAGCGACACGCCGATCGCGCGCGGCACGCGCCGGCGCTGCAGCCAGTCGACGCCGGGGTTCAGGATATAGGCGAAGATGAACGCGAACAGGAACGGCGTCAGCACCGGCGCCAGCGCGATGATCGCGGCGAACAGCGCGATGGCCACTGCGATCCAGAGCAGGATGCGTTTGGTCTCTTGGTTCAGCAGCGGGGCGTTCATCAATGGTCAGGCGGGGGGCAGCGTGGCGGGTTTGCGGCAGGTGGGACCGGAAACTGGAAGCCGGGGGCCTCTATCCGTTAAAATTGCGATTCTACTGGACTCGCGCCCGCCTTCCGATGCCAAGCGACGGAAGCTGTGCTGGCCCGAGCGCCGGATTCCTCACTTTATTTCCTCCAGGACAAGCAGGTTCCCATGAGCGCATCCCCGACCGACGGCCAGGCAGGCCTTTCCTACCGCGACGCCGGTGTTGACATCGACGCCGGCGACGCGCTGGTCGACCGCATCAAGCCGTTCGCCAAGCGCACCATGCGCGAAGGCGTGATGGCCGGCATCGGCGGGTTCGGCGCGCTGTTCGAGCTGTCGAAGAAATTCCAGGAGCCCGTGCTGGTCTCGGGCACCGATGGCGTGGGCACCAAGCTCAAGCTGGCGTTCCAGCTGAACCGCCATGACACCGTCGGCCAGGACCTGGTCGCGATGAGTGTCAACGACATCCTGGTGCAGGGCGCCGAGCCGCTGTTCTTCCTGGACTACTTCGCCTGCGGCAAGCTGGACGTCGACACCGCCGCCACCGTGATCCAGGGCATCGCCCGCGGTTGCGAGCTGGCCGGCTGCGCGCTGATTGGCGGCGAGACCGCTGAAATGCCGAGCATGTACCCGGACGGCGAATACGACCTGGCCGGCTTTGCCGTCGGCGCGGTCGAGAAGAGAAGATCATCGACGGCAGCACCATCACCCCGGGCGACGTGGTGCTGGGCCTGGCGTCGTCGGGCGCGCATTCCAACGGCTACTCGCTGGTGCGCAAGATCATCGAGGTGGCCAGGCCGGACCTGAACGCCGACTTCCACGGCCAGCGCCTGCAGGACGCCATCATGGCGCCCACGCGCATCTACGTGAAGCCGCTGCTGTCTCTGATCGAGACCCTGCCAGTCAAGGGCATGGCCCACATCACCGGCGGCGGCCTGACCGAGAACGTGCCGCGCGTGCTGGCGCAGAACGTGACCGCCGTGCTGCAGCGCGATGCCTGGACCCTGCCGCCGCTGTTCCAGTGGCTGCAGGCGCAGGGCCGCGTGGCCGACGACGAAATGCACCGCGTCTTCAACTGCGGCATCGGCATGGTGGTGATCGTGGCCAAGGAAGATGCCGAACGCGCCATCCGCCACCTGCAGGCCGCCGGCGAAGCCGTGTGGCAGATCGGCGAGATCCGCGAACGTGCCGAGGGCGAGGCCCAGACCATCGTGGTCTGACGCGACCTCAGCGCTTCACATAAAAAACGGCGCATGCCTTTGGGCATGCGCCGTTTTTTTTGTCCGTGCCACGACGGCTCCGTGTTTACCCGAATCCGGCGCCAGCGAGCCAAGCCATTTGGCAGCCGATACCGCTTTAGTGCACCGCACCAAGATCCAGCATGCATATGCACCACATCTGACAAACAATATTTTGCTTGATTGTATGGCGGTTTATGGCCTAATGTACTGAGCAGAGGCGAGGCACACGCATGCCCCGTCCAGAGACAACCCAGCGCGCAGCCGGAGACCGGTGCGCAGCGGGCAGGCCAGGGACCATTGGAGGACCACCATGCAAGCAGTCAGCATCGACGCCGCGGGAAAAGGCGCGTCGGCCCAGAAACAGTCAGTCGCGCGCGTCGCCGGTGCCAGCCTGGCCGGCACCACGCTGGAGTTTTACGACCACTTCATCTACGGATCGGCCGCCGCGCTGGTCTTCCCCAAGCTGTTCTTCCCGCAGAGCGATCCGCTCACCGCGACGCTGTTGTCCTTCGCCAGCTATGGCGTGGCGTTCGTGGCGCGGCCGCTGGGTGCTGCGATCTTCGGCCACTACGGCGACAAGATGGGCCGCAAGTCGATCCTGATCATCACGCTGCTGATGATGGGCCTGGCCACTTTCGGCATCGGCCTGCTGCCGACCTATGCCACGGCCGGCGCGCTGGCGCCGCTGCTGCTGGTGCTGCTGCGCGTGGTGCAGGGCCTGGCGCTGGGCGGCGAGTGGGGCGGGGCCGCGATCATGGTCAACGAGCTCGATCCCGAAGGTAAGCGGCGCGGCATCCTCGGCAGCCTGGTGCAACTGGCGGCGCCGATCGGCCTGCTGCTGGCCAACGGCATCTTTGCGCTGGTGACGTGGCAGGTGTCCGAAGAAGCCTTCCTCAGCTGGGGCTGGCGCGTGCCGTTCCTGCTGTCGGCGCTGCTGGTCGGCGTCGGGCTCTACATCCGCTCCAACGTGCGGGAATCCGGCATGTTCGAGAAGCTGGAGGAATCGCATGCCGAAGCGCGCGCGCCCATCATGGAAGTGCTGCGCAACTACAAGAAGCAGCTGCTGATCGCGTTCGGCGCGCGGCTCGGCGGCGACATCGCCTTCTACGTGTTCACGCTGTTCCTGCTTTACTTCGTGCCGACCAAGCTGGGCCTGCCCAAGAGCATCGCGCTCAACGCCGTGCTGCTGGGCGCGGTGGCGCAGATCCTGTTCATCCCGATCGCCGGCCTGCTGGCGGACCGCATCGGGCGCCGCCCGGTGCTGATGATCGGCGGCATCGGCGGCGCGGTGTGGGCCTTTGTCTTCTTCTCCATGGTCCAGACCGGCAGCCCGGCGCTGATCATGCTGGCCTCGTTTGTCGGCATGGTGCTGGTGTCGTTCATGTTCTCGCCGCTGGCCTCGTTCCTGCCCGAGCTGTTTGCCACCCGGGTGCGCGTCACCGGTGCCTCGCTCGGCTTCCAGTTCGCCGGCGTGTTCGGCGGCGCGCTGGCCCCGCTGATCGCAATCGGCCTGCTCGACCGCTTTGGCAGCACCGCCCCCGTGGCGATCTACCTGGCGGTGGTGTGCGCGCTGATCGCGGTCGCCGCGGCCGCGGCACGCGAAACCGCACGCATGCACCTGTCCGACGCGGACCGCTCATAACCAGCCCGGGGCGCGCCCGCGCGCGCTCCTTCATTTCCTTTCGTGACCAACATCGTGAAACAGTTCGACCTGATCATCCGCAACGGCACCGTGGTGACCGCCAGCGATACCATGCAGTGCGATATCGCCATCAACGGCGGCCGCATCGTGCAGCTCGGGCTTGACCTGGGCGATGCCGCGCAGGTTATCGACGCCAGCGGCAAGCTGGTGCTGCCGGGCGGCGTCGATGCGCACTGCCACCTGGACCAGCCCATGCCGGACGGCCTCAGGATGGCCGACGACTTCCGCACCGGCTCGGTCTCGGCCGCGTGCGGCGGCACCACCACCGTGATCCCGTTCGCCGCGCAGGAGAAGGGCCATTCGCTGCGCGCGGCGGTGGAGGACTACCATCGGCGCGCTGGCGGCAAGTCGGTGGTCGACTACGCCTTCCACCTGATCGTTGCCGACCCGACCCATGCCGTGCTGCAGGACGAGCTGCCGGGGCTGATCCGCGAGGGCTATTCGTCGTTCAAGATCTACATGACCTACGACGACCTCAAGCTCGACGACCGCCAGATCCTCGAGGTGCTGTCGGTGGCGCGCCAGGAAGGCGCGCTGGTGATGGTGCATGCCGAGAATTCCGACTGCATCGCGTGGCTGACCGACAAGCTCGAGGCCGCCGGCAACACCGCGCCGCGCTTCCATGCGCTGGCCCGGCCGATGGCGATCGAGCGCGAGGCCACGCACCGCGCCATCACCTTCTCCGAGCTGGTCGACGTGCCGATCCTGATCGTCCACGTCTCCGGCAAGGAAGCGGTGGAGCAGATCCGCTGGGCGCGCAACCGCGGCATGAAGATCTTTGCCGAGACCTGCCCGCAGTACCTGTTCCTGACCGCCGAGGACCTGGACCAGCCCGGCTACCACGGCGCCAAGTGCGTGTGCAGCCCGCCGCCGCGCGACCGCAGCAACCAGGAGGTGATCTGGGACGGGCTGGCCGACGGCCTGTTCACGATCTTCTCGTCCGACCACGCGCCGTTCCGCTACGACGATCCCGCGGGCAAGAAGCCCGGTGGCAAGGAAGTGCCGTTCCAGTACATCCCCAACGGCATTCCGGGCCTCGAGACGCGGCTGCCGCTGCTGTTCTCGGCGGGCGTCAACGGCGGGCGCATCTCGGTGAACCAGTTCGTGGCGCTGACCTCGACCAATCCCGCCAAGCTGTACGGCCTGCACCCGCGCAAGGGCACCATCGCCATCGGCGCCGATGCCGACCTGGTGCTGTGGGATCCGCAGCGCGAGGTGCAGATCCGCAATACCGGGCTGCACCATGCGGTCGACTACACGCCGTATGAAGGACAGCGCGTGACCGGCTGGCCGGTGACCACGCTGGTGCGCGGCAAGGTCGTCGCGCATGAAGGCGAAGTGCGCGCCGAGGCTGGCCATGGCGAGTTCCTGCCGTGCGCGCTGCCGGAGATGGCGCGGCCGCGCTACCGCACTTCGGGCGGCAGCCTGTGAGGGCGCTGGCTTTTTCGACAACTTGACCGACACTGCCGATATGGAACTGACCAATAGCCTGGACGCCGCCACCATCGCCGGCCGCGTGGCCGCCGGCCGCCTCGATCCCGCCGAAGTGGTGGCGGCGTTCCAGGCCCGCATCGCGGCGCGCAACGACCAGCTCAACGCCGTCTTCGAACAACGCCAGGAGCTGGTCGACGCCGACCTGGCGCAACTGCGCGCACGGCTGGCACAGGGCGAGCGCCCGCTGCTGGCGGGCGTGCCGGTGATCGTCAAGGACGTGATCTGGAGCCAGGGCCGCCGCGTCACGCAGGGCTCGCAGCTGTACCGCGACTTTATCGCGCCGGCCGACGCGATTGCCGTCGAGCGCCTGCGCCGCGCCGGCGCGATCGTGCTCGGCATGGGCAATACCTCGGAGTTCGCCTGCAAGGGCCTGACCACCAACAAGGTCTACGGCCTGACGCGCCATCCGCTCGACGCCACGCTGACCGCCGGCGGGTCATCCGGCGGCTGCGCGGTGGCGGTGGCCGCCGGCATGGCGCCATTGGCGCTGGGCACGGATGGCGGCGGCTCCAGCCGGCGCCCGCCCGCCCATGCCGGCGTGGTCGGCTTCAAGCCGTCGTACGGCGCGATCCCCGATTCGATCGGCTTTGCCCACGCCTTCAATGGCATCCAGGTGATCGCGCCGATCACGCGCACCGTGAGCGATGCGGCGCTGATGTTCGAGGCGCTGGCCGGCGCCGATGCGCGCGACCCCGATACGCTGGGCTTCAGTCTCGCGGCCGAGCGCCCGCTGCATACGCTGCGGATCGCGCTGAGCCCGCGGCTGGGGTTCGACACGCCGGTCGACGATGACGTCGCCGAAGCCTGCGCGAGCGCCGTGGCGCGGCTGCAGGCGGCAGGCCTGAGCATCGAGCTGGCCGACCCGGCCTGGCCCCAGGGCACCGACGAGGCAGCGCTGATGCCGCTGCAGCATGTGGGGCTGGCCAATCTCTACGGCGAAGCCTGGCGCCGCGATCCCGATGTGTTCGATCCCGATATCGCGCGCCAGATCGAGCGCGGGCTGGCGTGGACCGGCGCCGATGTGGCGCGTGCCCGCGAAGCCAGCCACCAGGTTGCACTGGCCATGGCGGAGTTCTTTACCCGCTACGACTTGCTGCTGTGCCCGACCACGCCTTGCGTGGCATGGCGCAACGACCGGCTGGGGCCCGAACGGATCGGTGGCGTTGCCGTCGAGCCGCGCGCCCATGCGGTCTTCACCCCATTCTTCAACCATGCGCTGGCACCGGCGATTTCGGTACCTTGCGGCAGCGGCCGCGACGGCCTGCCGGTGGGCCTGCAGATCGCCGGCCCGCGCGGCGCCGACCGCACCGTGCTGGCCGCGGCCCGGCTCGCCGAACGCGTGCTCGCGGTGCGGCCCGGCACGAATGGCTAACTGCGCGGCTAACTACGGATAACCACGGATAACAACGATATGCGAATCCTTGTCCTCAATCCCAATACCAGCGAAGGCATCACCGCGCGGCTGATGGCCGCGGCCACCCCGGTGGCAGCGCCCGGCACCGAGCTGGTGCCGCTGACCGCCAGCCGTGGCGTGCCCTATATCGCCACGCGCGCCGAGGCGCAGATCGGCGGCGCCATTGCGCTGGAGATGCTGGCGGAACGCCACACCGAATTCGATGCCGCGATCATCGCCGCCTTTGGCGATCCCGGCCTGATGGGCGCGCGCGAGCTGTTCGACCTGCCGGTGGTAGGCATGGCCGAGGCGGCCATGCTATCGGCCTGCATGCTGGGCCGGCGCTTCTCGATCGTCACCTTCGCGCGCGCGCTCGGGCCGTGGTACGAGGAATGCGTGGACATGCACGGCCTGCGCGGCCGGCTGGCCGGCATCCGCATGCTCGACGGCAGCTTTGCCTCGGTCTCGGACGTGCAGGAAGAAAAGGAAGCGGTGCTGGTGGAACTGGCCAACCGCGCCGTGGTGGAAGACGAGGCCGACGTGGTGATCCTGGCCGGCGCGCCGCTGGCGGGCCTGGCCGCGCGCGTGCGCGACCGCATCCCGGTACCGGTGGTCGACCAGATGGCCGCCGCGGTCAAGCAGGCCGAGGCACTGGTCGCGCTGCAGCCGCGCAAGGCCACCGCGGGCACGTTCCGGCGTCCGGATGCCAAGCCCACGATCGGCCTGGCGCAGGCGCTGGCGGCGCGCATCGAGCACCGCTGAGCGTTTGCTGTCAACGTATCATTCCCGCGCGCTGCGGGAATGATGCCGGCCTTACACCGCCGCGAACACCGCTTCCAGGTCCACTTTCTCTTCAGCCGGCAATTCCAGCCGCAACGTGCTCTCGACATGCTCGAGGTGCTCGTCCATCAGCCGCGCCACGCGCTCGCCGTCGCCGGCTTCCAGCGCATCGACGATGTCGTCATGCTCGTGATGCGGGCACGACGGCACGCCCGGCGCGTCATACAGCGCGATGATCAGGCACGTCAGCGAGCACAGTTCGCGCATGTACTTGCCCAGGTACTGGTTGCCGGTCAGTTCCGCCAGCCTGCAATGGAATTCGCCGGACAGCCGGATGATGGCGCGCCGGTCGTTGCTGTCGCGCGCCTGCGCTTCCTCGCGCGTGGTCGCGCGCAGCGCCTTCAGCCCGGCCGGACCGATCGCGCCGGCAAGGTCACGCACCAGCGCAGGTTCGAGCAGGCGGCGCGAATGCAGCACCTGCCGCGCTTCGGCCACGCTCGGGCTCGATACGAAGGTGCCGCGGTTCGGGTGCACCGTCAGCACGCCTTCGTGGGCCAGCTTGCCGAAGGCGAGCCGCACCTTGGTGCGGCTGACGCCGAACACGCCGCCCAGTTTTTCCTCGACCAGCTTGGTGCCGGGCGGCAGCCGGTGTTCCCAGATCGCGGTCAGGATGCGGTCGGCGATTTCCTCCACCGACGCACCGCGCGCGTTGTCCGCATCGTTTTCGTTGGCGTTGCCCAGGGCGGGCGCGGCGGGCTGGTCGGCTTTGGTTCGGGGCATGGCGGGTGGGCGCTGGTGGGCGCGGGTGGGCCAGGAAAAGACATTCGTCGCCGTCATTGTATGGCGGCTTGTCATCAAGTGTATAACACCGGCGGTGGACCGGTTGCCGCGCCCTGAGGATTTACTTCGACTGGCCCAGCCTGGCCAGCGCGTCGCCGGTCACGCGGCAAATGCGCCAGTCGGGCAGCACGTCGGCGCCCATGGCCTGGTAGAAGTCGATCGACGGCTGGTTCCAGTCCAGCACCGACCATTCGAAGCGGCCGCACCCGCGTTCGACCGCCAGCGCGGCCAGGTGCTGCAGCAAGGCCTTGCCCAGGCCATGGCCACGCCAGGCCGGGTCGACGTACAGGTCTTCCAGGTACAGGCCGGGTTTGGCGAGGAAGGTGGAGAAGTTGTGGAAGAACAGGGCGAAACCGACCGCCTTGGGCGCGCCATTGACGTCAACTTCAACCAGCACCGCCTCGGCGTGCGGCGTGGCGCCAAACAGCGCTTCCTCGATCTTTTGCGGCGTGGCTTCGACGAGATGCGTCAGCTTCTCGTAGTCGGCCAGCGCCAGGATCAGGTTGAACAGGGTTTCGCTGTCGGCAGCGGTGGCGGGGCGCAGGGTGAAGGCGGGTCTGGACATGTTCGTCGATAGGAAAGAACAGGATCCGCGATTATCGCCTGCGCATCACTTTGCCGTCAGCGGCCGAAGTCCGCCAGCCTGCGCACCTCGTCGACATAGCCCGGCGCCAGGCAATCCACCACCAGCCGCTCCGGCGTGCTGCGCAGCCAGGTCAGCTGGCGCTTGCACAGCTGGCGCGTGGCGGCGATGCCGCGCTCGCGCATGGTGTCGAAATCGCACTCGCCATCGAGGTATTCCCACACCTGCCGGTAGCCGACACAGCGGATCGACGGCAGCCCCGGATGCAGGTCCTCGCGTGTGCGCAGGCGGCGGACTTCGTCGATAAAGCCGTTGGCCAGCATGGCGTCGTAGCGCTGTGCGATGCGCGCGTGCAGCGCCAGCCGGTCCGACGGCTCGAGCCCGATCACGCGGTAGCGCTGGTCGGCGGCGCCGGCAAAGGTGCGGCCCTCGGCCTGGCGGGCCAGCAGCGCCGACATCGGCTGGCCGGAAAGCCGGTGGATTTCCAGCGCGCGCTGGATGCGCTGCGCATCGTTGGGCGCCAGGCGTGCCGCGGTGACGGGGTCGACTTGCGCCAGCATCGCATGCAGCGCCGGCCAGCCGCGCTCGGCGGCAAGCTGGTCCAGTTCGGCACGCACGGCGGGGTTGGCCTGCGGCAGGTCGTTCAGCCCCTGTGTCAGCGCCTTGTAATAGAGCATGGTGCCGCCCACGATCAGCGGCACGTTGCCGCGCGCGCGGATCTCGCCGATCAGCCGCTCGGCATCGGTGACGAACTGCGCGGCGGAATAGCTCTCGACCGGGTCGATGATGTCGATCAGGTGGTGCGGGGCCGCAGCCAGTTCTGCGGGCGTGGGTTTGGCCGTGCCGATGTCCATCTCGCGGTACACCAGCGCGGAGTCCAGGCTGATGATCTCCACCGGCGCATCGGCCGCCAGCGCCAGCGCGGCGGCGGTCTTGCCCGAGGCGGTAGGCCCGAGCAGGCAGACCACGGGAGAGGGCGTGGCGGAATCGTCTGGTACGGCGGACATCGTCGGCAAAGGTGTGAAGAGGCAGGGCGCTTACTGGCCGCGCAGGAACAGCCGGTCCAGCTCGGTCACGGTCAGTTGCACCCAGGTCGGGCGGCCGTGGTTGCACTGGTCGGCGCGCTCGGTCTGCTCCATCTGGCGCAGCAGCGCGTTCATTTCCTCGACGGTGAGCCTGCGGTTGGCGCGCACGGCGCTGTGGCAGGCCAGCGTGGCCAGCAGCTCGTTGCGGCGCTCGGCCAGTACGCGCGAGCCGCCGTAGGCGTGCAGGTCGCGCAGCACGTCGCGCGCCAGCGCTTCGGCGTCGGCCTGTTGCAGCAGCGCGGGCACCGCGCGCACCGCCAGCGTGGTGGGCGATACCGGCGTGATGTCGAAGCCGAGCAGCGCCAGCGTTTCCTGGTGCTCCTCTGCCGCGCCGATCTCGACCGGGCTGGCGGGCAGCGTGACCGGGATCAGCAGCGGCTGCACGGCCAGGTCGCGCGCATCCAGGCCGGCCTTGATCTGCTCGTAGAGGATGCGTTCGTGCGCGGCGTGCATGTCCACCAGCACCAGTCCGCGCGCATTCTGCGCCAGCACATAGATGCCGTGCAGCTGGGCGATGGCATAGCCGAGGGGGTGGTCGTCGGTGGCGTCTGCCGCGTCAGCGGAGGCCGGGGGCAGGCGGTCGAGCAGGCCTGGCGGCTCTTCGGCGCGCGCGGCCTGCGCATCGGCCAGCCAGGCGGGCGGTTGGGCCGACACGCCGGGGAAACCGCCACCGGGGACGCCATAAGGACGCGGCGCCGGCGCGGTCGCGTCGCGCACCATGCCGAGGTAGGCCTGGCGCGGCTGCGCAATGCCGAGCTCGGTCTGCCGTGCGGCGGAGTAGTTGAGCCACTGGCTGCCGCCTCCGCCACCACCAGCACCACTGCCGAACGACGGTCGCGCACCCGGCGGCGCCGCGGCCGGCAGCCGGATCTCGCCGTCCTCATCGGTATGCAGGCTGTCGCCGTTCTCGCCGGCCTGGCGTGCCAGGCTGCGCTGCACCGCGTGATAGACGAACTGGTGCACCGCGCGCGATTCGCGGAAGCGCACCTCGATCTTGGACGGGTGCACGTTGACGTCGACCATCTCCGGCGGCAGGTCCAGGCACAGCACGTACGACGGGAAGCGGTCGCCGTGCAGCACGTCCTGGTAGGCGCTGCGCACCGCATGGTTGAGCAGCTTGTCGCGCACGAAGCGGCCATTGACGAAGAAGTACTGCTGGTCGGGCCGCCCGCGCGACGCAGTGGGCAGGCCGGCAAAGCCATACACGTGCAGCGCGTCGGCCTGTTCGTCCAGCGGCAGCCGCGCCCGCGCGAAGTCGCCGCCCAGCACCTGCGCGGTGCGGGTGGCGACGTCGCCGGCGTTCCAGTGCTCCAGCGGCTTGCCGTTGTGGTGGACCGAGATGGCCACGTCGGGCCGCGCCAGCGCCACCCGGCGCACCATCTCCAGGCAATGCCCGAGCTCGGTCTGCTCCGATTTCAGGAACTTTCGGCGCGCCGGCGTGTTGAAGTAGAGGTGCTGCACGTCAACTGAAGTGCCGACCCCGCCGGACGCCGGCTGCACGGTGCCGGTATCGGCACTGACCTGCGTGGCATGGGCATCGGCCGCGGTGCGGCTGGTCAGCGCAAGCTGGGAAACCGAAGCGATCGAGGCCAGCGCCTCGCCGCGGAAGCCCAGCGTCAGTACCGATTCCAGTTCGTCGAGCGACGCAATCTTGCTGGTGGCGTGGCGCATCAGCGCCACCGGCAGCTCGGCGGCAGGGATGCCGCAGCCGTTGTCGGTGATGACGATGCGCCGCACGCCGCCTTCTTCCAGCCGGATGCCCAGCTGCGAGGCGCCAGCGTCCAGCGCGTTTTCCAGCAGTTCCTTGACCACCGAGGCCGGACGCTCCACCACTTCGCCGGCGGCGATCTGGCTGATGAGCTGGTCCGGCAGCGGACGGATCGGACGCGGCAGCTGGGTGGTGCGAAGGGAGCTTGGGCTGGCGGAATCGGGCATCCGGTGATTATACGTGGCCGTCCACGCAGAGTCGGCGCCACCGGCCCGCGACAAGTGGCGGAAGGGCGCGCCGGCTCTTGTATGATTCAGGCCAAGGCGGCATGCGCCGCGTGGACTTGTGCAGTCAACCAAACCATATCGGGGAACGACTTGGAATTCGCTTTGCAGCTCATCGACATGCTGGTCCATGTCGACAAATACCTCGGCACCGTCATCGACCAGTATGGTCACTGGGTCTATGCCATCCTGTTCCTGATCGTGTTCGCCGAAACCGGGCTGGTGGTCCTGCCGTTCCTGCCGGGCGACTCGCTGCTGTTTATCGCCGGCGCCTTCTGCGCTACCGGCGCCATGAATGAATGGGCGCTGGTGGGCCTGCTGCTGGTGGCGGCCATCACCGGCAATACCGTCAACTACTGGGTGGGCAGCTGGATCGGGCCCAAGGTGTTCGACCACAAGTGGCGCTTCCTGGACCAGGATGCGCTGCGCCGCACGCATGATTTCTATGAGCGGCATGGCGGCAAGACCCTGGTGATGGCGCGCTTCGTGCCGATCGTGCGCACCTTCGCGCCGTTCGTCGCCGGCGTGTCGCAGATGACCTTCGCGCGCTTCCAGATGTTCAACGTGATCGGCGCGCTGGCCTGGGTGGTCGGGCTGGTGTTTGCCGGCTACTTCTTCGGCAACCTGCCGTTCATCAAGCAGTACCTGAACCTGATCGTGCTGGCAGGGATCGGCGCGGCGGTAGTGCCGCTGGTGCTGGGCGGACTGTGGAAGCTGGTGCGCGGCAATCGCCGCCGGCCCTCGCGCGTGGAGCGCTGAAGCCCCGGTAGTGTCTGGCGCAGCCTTGTCAGTTGAGGCTGCGGCTCATCATGCGCAGTGCCGGCATGCGTTCGCGGATCTGGCCGATATCGGCAGCATCGGGGCGCGCCTGCACATAGGCTTCCAGGTCGGCCAGCGCCGGCCGGAAGCACTCCAGGTTGGCATACGCCAGCCCGCGGTCGCGCACTTCCTCGATCGAACCCGGCAGCAGGATCACCAGGCGGTTCTGCACCGCCAGCAGCCGCTGCCAGCGTGACTCCTGCAGGTAGATCGCCTTCAGGTTGCGCAGCATGCGCGCGATGATCTCGCGATGGCTGGCGGCGCGCAGGAACAGTCCCAGCGGCACCTGGCCGGAATCGGTGATGCCCTCGCGCTCCAGGTACGGGTCCAGCATTTCCTGCAACTGCTCCTTCGACAGCGTTTCGCCGCTGAGCGGGTCCAGGATCACCTCGCCCGCCGGGATGGTCATGCGCAGCAGGAAATGATTGGGGAACGACACGCCCTTGAGCGGCAGGCCGATCTGCTGCCCCAGCTCCATGAACAGCACCGCCAGCGAGATCGGGATGCCGCGCCGCTGCCGTACCACCACGTTCAGGTACGAGTTGTCCGGATCGTAGTAGTCGTTGGCGTTCGGGCCAAAGCCGAGGTCGCGATAGAAGAAATGATTCAGCAGCCGCAGTCGCTGGATTGCCGGCGTGCCTTCGGCGATCCGCCGCTTCAGGCGCAGCGCCAGCACGTCGAGGGCGGCCAGTTCTGCCTGCAGGTCCAGGTCCGGATAGGCATCCTGCGCGATGGACAGTGCGGTCTCGGTGAGCGGGATGCCGTTTTCGTCGGCCACGAGGCTGGCGAAGTAATCCAGGACTTTGGTGGATGTCATATCGGATTCCCGGTGCGGCCAGGGGCGCCGCGCGCAGCGTGGGTCACCACGCCTAAGCGGCGCGCCGCTTGAAGGCGGAATAGCGCAGTCCCATGAGCCACAGTGTACCGAAGTAGACCACCGCTGCAAGTACCAGGCACGACGCGAGCAGCGCGATGCGCAGCAGCGGCGTGGCGCCCAGGCCGATCCAGTCGAAATTGCGCGCGAGCCAGAGCAGCATGCCCGACAGCAGCAGCAGCGAGGTGCCCAGTTGCGCCAGGAACAGCCACCAGCCCGGCGCCGGCTTGTACAGGCCGCGCCGGCGCAGGCCGAAGCACAGCAGCAGCGCATTGATGGTGGCGCCGGCACTGATCGACAGCGCCAGGCCAGCATGGCCGAGCCAGGGCACGAACACGACATTGCATGCCTGCGTGATCACCAGCACCAGCAGCGCGATCTTGACCGGGGTGCGGATATCCTGGCGCGCATAGAAGCCCGGCGCCAGGATCTTGATGGCGATCAGCCCGAGCAGGCCGGTTCCGTACGACACCAGGGCCTGGCGCGTCATCTCGACGGCGTGCGCATCGAACTTGCCGTAGTTGAACAGCACCGCGGTCAGCGGCGCGCCGAACACGAACAGCCCCACCGCGCAGGGTACCGCCAGCAGGAAGGTCAGCCGCAGGCCCCAGTCGAGCAGGCCGGAGTACTCGGCGTGGTCTTCCCTGGCGTTCGCCTTCGACAGGCTCGGCAGCAGGATCGTGCCCAGCGCCACGCCCAGCAGCGCGGTCGGGAATTCCATCAGCCGGTCGGCATAGGTCAGGTACGAGACGCTGCCCGCGGCCAGGTGCGAGGCGATGTTGGTATTGATGATCTGGCTGATCTGCGCCACCGACACCGCCAGCAGCGCCGGCCCCATCTGGCGCAGGATGCGGCGCACGCCGGGATCGGACCAGGCGGCGCGCACATTGAAGCTAAGGCGCGGCATCACGCCCAGGCGGCGCAGCGCCGGCACCTGGATCGCGAGCTGCAGCACGCCGCCGACCAGCACGCCCCACGCCTGCGCGTAGATCGGCTGGTCCATGTGCGGGCCGACGAACAGGGCGGCCACGATCAGGCACAGGTTCAGCAGCACCGGCGTGAACGCCGGCACGGCAAACCTGCGCCAGGTGTTCAGGATGCCCGAGGCCAGCGCCACCAGCGAGATCAGGCCGATGTACGGGAACATCACCCGCGTCATGAAGACCGCGGCGGTATAAGTCTCGCTCTGCCCGCGGAAGCCGGTCGCCACCGCCGTCATCACCAGCGGCGCGCCGATCACGCCCAGCAGCGACACGGCCATCAGCACCCAGGTCATCACCGTGGCGACCGCGTCGACCAGCGCCTTGGTCTGCGCCTCGCCGCGCTTGCTGTGATACTCGCCCAGGATCGGCACGAACGCCTGCGAGAACGCGCCCTCGCCGAAGATGCGGCGCAGCAGGTTGGGGATGCGGAAGGCGACGTTGAACGCATCGGTCATCTCCGACGCGCCGAAGGCGCGGGCGATCAGGATCTCGCGCACGAGGCCGGTGATGCGCGACAGCATCGTCAGGCTGCTGATGGTGGCGAGCGCTTTGAGCAGGTTCAAGGTGTGGACCGGAGCGGGACGGTGGATCGGACGATGGGTCGGTGCGGGCGCGGGCCGCGGGACGGCTGTGCGGGGCGTGGCGCCCGGGACGCCTTTCAGACGTGGGCAACGCGGTAAAGTTGCCGGCTCGCCACGCATGCCGGCGCGATGTGGCGCATATTATACGGATCGCCTGCGGCAGGGCCCTCCACGCGTCGGCAAAGTCCCAGCAGTCTTGCGCCGCGAGTCGGCATCTGTGTATAATTGCCGATTCACAAGGACAGTTGCGTTCCGGATTCGTGTGTCAGTGCATCCCGGGTCGCTCGATATGACTTAATTGTTGTGTCCCCCGCGGCACGCATCTGAATTCAGGATATTTTCGAAATGGCAAATTCCGCACAAGCTCGCAAGCGCGCCCGCCAGGCCGTCGCCCAGAACGCTCACAACTCCAGCCTGCGCTCGCGTCTGCGCACCGCCGTCAAGGCCGTCCGCAAGGCCATCGACGCCGGCGACAAGGCTGCTGCCGCTGAAGTGTTCAAGAACTCGCAGGCTGTGATCGACAGCATCGCCGACAAGAAGATCGTGCACAAGAACAAGGCTGCACGTCACAAGTCGCGCCTGTCGGCCGCCATCAAGGCCATGGCTGCTGCCTGATTGTTGCGTGGGTCGCCCCGGCGGCCCGGCAGCGGCGGAACTTCGGTTCCCGCCAAACAAAAAAGCTCGTCATCCGACGAGCTTTTTTGCATTCCGGCGCCGGCTTTGCCGCGCCTTGTCTGCTGTTACTCAAGCGAGCAGGCCTCGACCAGTTGCAGGTTGTTGTCGCGCGCAAAGTTCAGCACGAAATCCAGCGCCTTGGGTTCGATGTCGCGCAGCCGCACATCCACCACCACGCATTTGACGTTGCCGGCGAAGATGGGGCGCACATAGGGGGAATAGGTCAGGCGGGGGTCGCCGGTGTCGCCTTCGGGGCGGAACTGCGCCATCACGCCGCACAGTCGCTCGGCCCAGTCGCTCGGGCGGAAGGTCTTGCCTTCCTTGGTAATGCCTTGGATAAAGTATTCGCGAACGTTGGGGTTCATGAGGCTGGACACTGCGGGTGAGGCGACGACTCGACGGTAAACCCGCGGAAACGGGCGCCCGTTTGACGCGGCTGGGGCGCGTCTGGTTCGCGCTTTTTCCGGCCGGGATGGCGGGGCGTCGGTGTCTGCGGGGGCACTTTTGATGCCGGCGGCGCGCAGCGGCAAGGGTATGCCGGGGCCCCGCGTGAATCAGCGAGTATTATATCTTATATAAGACTTGCGCATAAGGGCCGAATCCTGTCGGGAACCTGTCAACGCGGTCGGCGCGGCGCCCGTCACGGGTTGTCCCGGGCTGGGCAAAGCAGAAATAATCCCTTATGATTCTTGCAGTTAAATTGCGTATGCGACGCGAAAGGCGGCTCCGCGACGCGCTCAGGTCATGTCAGTTCATGACGGCGCGTCCCCACCGAGCCGCCTTCTTTGTTTTATGAGCCCAACCCCGATCAAGCATTACCTCCAGTTCAGCGACTTCACTCCCGACGAGTACGAGTACCTGCTGGACCGCGCGCGGATCCTGAAGGCCAAGTTCAAGAACTACGAGACCTGGCACCCGCTGCATGACCGCACGCTGGCCATGATCTTCGAGAAGAATTCCACGCGTACGCGCCTGTCGTTCGAAGCGGGCATCCACCAGCTCGGCGGCCATGCGGTGTTCCTGAACACCCGCGACTCGCAGCTGGGCCGCGGCGAGCCGATCGAGGATGCGGCGCAGGTGATCTCGCGCATGGTCGACATCATCATGATCCGCACCTTCGGCCAGGACATCATCGACCGCTTTGCCGCGCACTCGCGCGTGCCGGTGATCAACGGGCTGACCAACGAATACCACCCGTGCCAGGTGCTGGCCGACATCTTCACCTACATCGAGCAGCGCGGCAGCATCCGCGGCAAGACCGTGGCGTGGATCGGCGATGCCAACAACATGGCCTATACCTGGATCCAGGCGGCCGAACGGCTGGGCTTCACCTTCCATTTCTCGGCGCCGCCGGGATACCAGCTCGATCCGGCCATGGTGCCGGCGTCTGCCGCCAGCCTGGTCAAGGTCTTCGAAGATCCCCTCACGGCCTGCCAGGGCGCGAGCCTGGTCACCACCGACGTCTGGACCAGCATGGGCTTCGAGGCCGAGAACGAAGCCCGCAAGCGCGCCTTCAAGGACTGGATGGTCACCACCGGGATGATGGACCGTGCCGAGCCCGATGCGCTGTTCATGCACTGCCTGCCGGCGCACCGCGGCGAAGAAGTCGAGGCCGCCGTGATCGATGGCCCCAAGAGCGTGGTCTGGGACGAGGCGGAAAACCGCCTGCACGTGCAGAAGGCACTGATGGAATACCTGCTCTGCGGCCGCTACTGAGCGCGCGCGGAGTGAACAGGGGAGGGGCCGCGATGGCCCCTCTTTTTACGTCTGATTCAAGACAGTGAAGGAGATGGAAGTGAGCCAGTTCGACAACGTATCGGTCGTCAAGAAAGCCAACCTGTATTTCGACGGCAAGTGCGTGAGCCACACCGTGCTGTTCCCGGATGGCACCCGCAAGACGCTGGGCGTGATTTTCCCGGCTTCGCTGACGTTCAACACCGGCGCGCCGGAAATCATGGAAATCAACGGCGGCAGCTGCCGCGTGCGCCTGGCCGGCGCGGAAGACTGGCAGACCTACGGCGCGGGCCAGCAGTTCAGCGTGCCGGGCAACAGCAGCTTCGATATCGAGGTGCTGGAGACGCTGGACTACGTCTGCCACTTCGGCTGAGCGGCGGACCCCAGACCAGCAGGCGCTACAGCACCACCGGCTCGGGCTCGATCCGCACGCCGAAGCGCGCTTCGACGGTATCCGCGATGCGGTTGGCCAGCGCCAGCAGCATCGCGCCGGTGCCGCCGCCGTGGTGCACCAACACCAGCGCCTGCTTGCCATAGACACCCACCGGGCCGTCGCTGACGCCCTTGAAGCCGCAGCGGTCGATCAGCCAGCCTGCGGCCAGCTTGTAGCTGCCGTCGGGCTGGGGATAGCTGACCAGGTCGGGATTGGCCTGCAGCAGCGTATCGCGCTGCGCGGCGCTGACCAGCGGATTCTTGAAGAAGCTGCCGGCGTTGCCGACCTGCGCGGGGTCGGGCAGCTTGCGCGTGCGGATCGCCACCACCGCGTCGCGGACCGTGGCGGCATCCGGGACTGATTTGCCGGCCAGTTCGCGCGCCAGTTCGCCATAAGACAGGACCGGCTGCCATGCCTTGGGCAAGCGCAGCGTCACCGCGGTAATGATGTAGCGGCCGGCGCCGGCCTGCTTGAACACGCTGTCGCGGTAGCCGAAGCCGCATGCGCGCAGATCGAGCCAGACGAATACGCCGGCGTGGCGGTCATAGGCGCGCACGCCTTCGAAGCGATCCCGCAGTTCCACGCCATAGGCGCCGATATTCTGGATCGGCGCGGCGCCGGCGGTGCCGGGGATCAGCGCCAGGTTCTCCAGCCCCGGCATGTTGTCGGCAATGGTGCGGTTGACCAGCGCATGCCAGTTCTCGCCTGCGCCGGTGGTGACCAGCCAGGCGTCATCGGCATCCTCGACCTGGTAGCCCGGTATCTCCATCAGCAGCACCAGCGCATCGAGGTCGCGCGTCAGCACCACGTTGCTGCCGCCGCCCAGCACCACCAGCGGCAGGCCATCGGCGCGCGGGTCCGCGAGGGCCTCGGTCAGGTCGGCTTCGCTGCGCACATGCACGGCGAAGCGCGCGCGCGCATCGAATCCGAATGTATTGTGGCGGCGCAGGGGATAAAATTCGTGGAAATCTGCCATGCAAGGGGATAGGTGACGCGGCCGCCGCTGGTGGTGAGCGTTGCGGCCCCTGGCTGCTAGGTAGGCCTGGATTATACGGAAGGCATCGCCGATGGCCGCCTTCCTGGCAACTGGATCACAAGGAGAATGCAATGCCGTCGTTTGACGTAGTGTGCGAAGCGAACATGGTCGAGGTGAAGAACGCCGTCGAGCAATCCAACAAGGAAATCTCGACGCGCTTCGATTTCAAGGGGTCGGACGCCCGTGTCGAGCAGAAGGAAAACGAACTGACCGCCTTTGCCGACGACGATTTCAAGCTGGACCAGGTCAAGGACGTGCTGATCAACAAGATGGCCAAGCGCAATGTCGACGTGCGCTTCCTGGACTATGGCAAGACCGACAAGATCAGCGGCGACAAGGTCAAGCAGGTCATCACCATCAAGAAGGGCGTGACCGGCGACCTGGCCAAGAAGATCGTGCGCATGATCAAGGACAGCAAGATCAAGGTGCAGGCCAGCATCCAGGGCGACGCGGTGCGCGTGTCGGGCACCAAGCGCGACGACCTGCAGAACGTGATCGCGATGCTGCGCAAGGACGTCTCCGAAGCGCCGCTGGACTTCAACAACTTCCGCGACTGAGCGGAGTCCACTCCGGGCCAGCGCCCATGCCGGCCCCGCATGCCGCCGCGGCGCTCAGCGCGCCTGCGGCAGCCCGCTGATCTTCGCGCCGGCGCGGATGCCTTTCTGCGCGAACCAGCCCTGGTTCATTTCCAGCGCATAGCGGATCGCCGCCTTCGGGCAGTGGTTGTTCTCGGTGCGCGGCGCCATGTCCTCGATATTGACGATGGTCCCGTCGTCGGCCAGGAAGGCGATCGACAGCGGCAGCTCGGTATTGCGCATCCAGAAGCAGTGCCCGGCCTTCTGCTCGAACACGAACAGCATGCCGCCGTTGGCCGGCATGCTCTTGCGGTACATCAGTCCCTGCTCGCGCGCCGCCGGCGTGGCGGCGACCTCGGCCTGGATCGCGTACATGCCCGCGGTCAGCGGCACGACCGGCAGCGCGGCTTGCGCCTGGGCCTGGCTGGCGGCCAGCATGGCCAGCGCGGCGGCGGTACGGATGCAGCGTGACAACGGCGTCTTGGGCAGTAGGGACATGGTGTTCGGTCTGGAAGGGCGCGGACGGCAGCCGCAAGCATAGCGCACGGGCCGTGTCGATGGATTGGCGACGGCCAAAACAACAAAGGCAGGCGCCTGGCGGCAGCCTGCCTTTTCTTCCGCCGGCGCATGGCCGGCAGGGAACGCCGGCGGCTTACTGCGCGGCCGGGGCCGAAGCCGTGGCGGCCTTCTTGTGGGTGCTCTTCTTGTGGCTGGTCTTCTTCTTGGCGGCCTTCGGGGCTTCCTTGGCGGCCGCGGGCGCTGCAGCGTCGGCAGGTGCCGAAGCCTGGGCGAAGGCGCCGGTGGCGAACAGGCCGACAACCAGGGCAGCGATCAGTTTTTTCATGGCGATTACCTCGAAGGATAAGAACAGTCGGAAGTTGTGACGCGTGATTGGACGTGTCACCGACAAGAACGAGGCGTCTGGATCGCGCGTTGACGCGCGATTTGTTAGCTTTTGTAACGAGAACGCCGCTTGATGTCGTTCGCCTGTCTGGTCTTGGAGACATGAGTCGCCGGCGCGCGCGCCGCCGGCAAGCCCAGTACACCGGGCTCGATCTCGCGCGATTCCCCGGGGGCGAGACCGAGCGTGCGCAGGTCGAGCGGCCCGATGCCCACGCGGACCAGCCGCAGCGTGGGGAAGCCGACAGCCGCGGTCATGCGCCGCACCTGCCGGTTCTTGCCTTCGCGAATCTTCAGTTCGAGCCATGAGGTCGGGATTGCGGCGCGATAGCGCACCGGAGGATCGCGAGGCCAGAGCCACTCGGGCTCGCCGATCGCACGCGCCCGTGCCGGCTGCGTGACGAAGTCGCCAAGGTCGACACCGGCGCGCAGCCGCGCCAGCGCGGCTGCATCGGGAATGCCCTCGACCTGGGCGAGGTAAGTCTTTTCCAGCTTGTGGCGGGGATCGGCAATGCGCGCCTGCAGCGCGCCGTCGTCGGTCAGCAGCAGCAGACCTTCGCTGTCCGCATCGAGCCGGCCGGCAGGGTACACGCCCGGCACGTCCACGCACGCGGCCAGCGTGGGCCGCGTTGGGTGCTCGGAGAACTGGCTCATGGTGCCGAACGGCTTGTTCAGGGCAATCAGGGTCATGGGGCGCAAGTATGCCGCAGCCGCGCGCCGTGGTTGGCGGATGATGAAAGATTGCTGCATAATACGAAATTAGTCTTGTGTCTTATATAAGACTGAGACTTGCCTGAATGCAGGCCAGGGTGGTGCAATGCAGTACTAGGCGGGCGTCGATGCCCGCTACAATGCCAGCGCCATCTCCCGAATTTCGCCGTCGGCCATGCACCGGCGGCCGTCTAAACCGTTCCGTACTGGAGACGTCATGTATCAACACATCAAGGTTCCGGCCGGCGAAAAGATCACGGTCAACCAGGATTTTTCGCTGAATGTCCCGGACAACCCCATCATTCCCTATATCGAAGGCGACGGTACGGGCGTCGATATCACGCCGGTGATGATCAAGGTGGTTGACGCGGCCGTGGCCAAGGCCTACAGCGGCAAGCGCAAGATCGCCTGGATGGAGATCTACGCCGGCGAGAAGTCGACCAAGGTCTATGGCCCGGACGTGTGGCTGCCGGACGAAACCCTGGATGTGCTCAAGGAATACGTGGTCTCGATCAAGGGCCCGCTGACCACGCCGGTGGGCGGCGGCATCCGCTCGCTCAACGTGGCGCTGCGCCAGCAGCTGGACCTGTACGTCTGCCTGCGCCCGGTGCGTTACTTCAAGGGCGTGCCTTCGCCGGTGCGCGAGCCGGAAAAGACCGACATGGTGATCTTCCGCGAGAACTCGGAAGACATCTACGCCGGCATCGAATGGGCGGCGGAAAGCGAGCAGGCGAAAAAACTCATCAAGTTCCTGCAGGACGAGATGGGCGTGAAGAAGATCCGCTTCCCGGCCACCTCGGGCATCGGCATCAAGCCGGTTTCGCGCGAGGGCACCGAGCGCCTGGTGCGCAAGGCGATCCAGTACGCCATCGACAACGACAAGCCGTCGGTGACGCTGGTGCACAAGGGCAACATCATGAAGTTCACCGAGGGTGGCTTCCGTGACTGGGGCTACGAGCTGGCGCAGAAGGAATTCGGCGCCGAGCTGGTCGACGGTGGCCCGTGGTGCAAGTTCAAGAACCCGAAGACCGGCAAGGATATCGTCGTCAAGGACGCCATTGCCGACGCGTTCCTGCAGCAGATCCTGCTGCGTCCGGCCGAATACTCGGTGATCGCCACGCTGAACCTGAACGGTGACTACGTTTCGGACGCGCTGGCGGCGCAGGTCGGCGGCATCGGCATCGCCCCGGGCGCCAACATGTCCGACTCGGTCGCCATGTTCGAGGCCACCCACGGCACCGCACCCAAGTATGCCGGCAAGGACTACGTCAACCCGGGCTCGGAAATCCTGTCGGCGGAAATGATGCTGCGCCACATGGGCTGGACCGAGGCGGCGGACCTGATCATTGCGTCGATGGAGAAGTCGATCCTGTCCAAAAAGGTTACGTACGATTTCGCCCGCCTGCTGGAAGGCGCGACCCAGGTTTCGTGCTCGGGCTTTGGCCAGGTGATGATCGACAATATGTAAGCACGGACTCCCGCTGCTGCGGGCGTCCTGGCTTGAAAAACCCCGCTGCCGTGTCCCGGCTGCGGGGTTTTTTCTTGCGCCCGCGCGCCAGCTTGCCTAGAACGTCAGGGATTGCAATGGACGGGCCGGTGGCCCGGGGAGACTGCCATGGACGATCCTTTCCGTCGCACCGCCTTCGGCGCGGCGATCTTCTACAAGGACCCGCTGGCCGCGCTGGACTGGCTGGAGCGCGCCTTCGGCTTCCAGCGGGTGATGGTGATCCGCGACCAGCAGGACCAGTTGGTGCACTCGGAAATGCGCTTCGGCAATAGTTACCTGATGGTCGGCAGCGAGTGGGCGGACTTTACCGCCAGCCCGGCGTCGATCGGCGGCAAGAATACGCAGACGGTGCATGTGCACCTGCAGGATGGGCTTGACCAGCACTGCGAGCGGGCGCGCGCCGCCGGCGCCGTGATCATGCGCGAGCCGCAGGATGAGTTCTATGGCGACCGCACCTACACGGCGCGGGACCCGGAAGGCCATGTGTGGACCTTCGGCCAGACTGTGCGGCAAGTCACAAAGGAAGAGGCCGAGCAAGCCAGCGGGTTGAAGATCGACGGCTGGGCCTGAGCTGGCCGGCCACCGCGCGGCGGCCCCTGAAAGCCAGAAAGCCCGGCGCTAGGCCGGGCTTTCCGTCGGATGCGGTGCGTGCAGCTGATTTGCGCCAGCACCTGCCGGGCTGCCTGAGGCAACCCGGCGGGCACTGGCGCCGATCCCGTCCCGGGGGCTCCCCCCGCACCCAGGTAGACCGCTCCACGGCTCTGCCGGCCGGGATACGGTGGCGGCGCAGCTTAGCCGGCGTCCTGGATATTGGTGGCTTGCTTGCCCTTGGGGCCCTGGACCACCTCGAACGAGACGCGTTGACCTTCCTTCAGCGTCTTGAAGCCCGACATCTGGATAGCCGAAAAGTGCGCAAACAGTTCTTCTTCGCCCTCGTCCGGCTTGATAAAACCGAAACCCTTGGCGTCATTGAACCATTTGACGATACCGCTTGCCATATACTCCCCCAACGAAATAGCAGATTTCAAAGCGGGGAAGCCGGTGCCGGCCGGATGAGTCGGACTGCGGCGCACGCACGGCGACGCCATGACCGGCCGCGTCCCGAGGTGCGGCCGGCGATGACGCGCGGCGAGGTGCAATCGCGTGGCGGCCAGTCTCGATGCTGACTCGCCGCCGCCGGGCCGTGGGCCTCCCTGCTCACGGATCACCCGCTCATTGGCCTGTTGCTTTGGCTCGCGGCTTCATGGCGGGTGTGCGACCGATTTTTCTGTCAAACAAACATACTGTCAAGCTGGCGGAATCCCCACTGCGGGCAGGGTGTGGCGGGAAACGGACGGCGCGGGATGGTACCTTGGCGGCAAGCATCGGGTATTGTCCGGATCAGTCCAGCCGGCTCCCGTCACGTGCATTGCAATGCCTCTGGCGTGCGGTTCCGCGCTTTTCCATAACCGGAAACAGGTAGCCCGGCCCTTGAATCCGGCGCCTTTTCCCCAAATTGCAGAGTTGCGAGTAAGGGTTAGAATAAAGCCATGGCTACACGGCTTGCGAATGTCCCACAACGCGAAGCGGGCACCATCCTGGAGCGTAAAGAGCAGGCGCTTAAACCGCCTGCGATGTTCAAGGTGGTGCTGCTTAACGACGACTACACTCCGATGGAGTTTGTCGTGATGATCCTGCAGCAGTATTTCAGCAGGGACCGGGAAACGGCGACGCAGATCATGCTGACCGTGCACCGGGAAGGAAAGGGCGTCTGCGGTATCTACACCAGAGATATCGCGGCGACAAAGGTCGAGCTGGTGTCAACGCACGCGCGGCAGGCGGGGCACCCCTTGCAGTGCGTGATGGAGGAAGCATGATTGCGCAAGAATTGGAAGTGAGCCTGCACATGGCTTTTGTCGAAGCCCGGCAGGCACGCCACGAGTTCATTACCGTGGAGCATCTGCTGCTGGCATTGCTCGACAATCCCACGGCAGCTGAAGTCTTGCGCGCCTGCGCGGCCAATATCGAGGACCTGCGCACCAGCCTTAAGAACTTCATCGCGGATAACACGCCGGTGGTGCCGGGGACCGACGAGGTCGATACCCAGCCCACGCTCGGCTTCCAGCGCGTGATCCAGCGCGCGATCATGCACGTCCAGTCCACTTCCAACGGCAAGAAGGAAGTGACCGGTGCCAACGTGCTGGTCGCCATCTTCGGCGAGAAGGATTCGCACGCGGTCTACTACCTGCAGCAGCAGGGCGTGACGCGCCTGGACGTGGTCAATTTCATCAGCCACGGCATCCGCAAGGACCAGTCCGAGCCCGCCAAGCACGGTGACAATGCCGGCGAAGGCGAGGGCGGCGACGGCAAGGAAAGCCCGCTCGAGCAGTACACCCAGAACCTGAACGCGCTGGCCAAGGCCGGCAAGATCGACCCGCTGATCGGCCGCGAAAGCGAAGTCGAGCGCGTGGTGCAGGTGCTGTGCCGCCGGCGCAAGAACAACCCGCTGCTGGTGGGCGAGGCCGGCGTCGGCAAGACCGCCATTGCGGAGGGCCTGGCCTGGCGCATCACCAAGAACGAAGTCCCGGACATCCTGGAAAAGGCCACCGTCTACTCGCTCGACATGGGCGCGCTGCTGGCCGGCACCAAGTACCGCGGTGACTTTGAACAGCGCCTGAAGGGCGTGCTCAAGTCGCTCAAGGACAATCCCAACGCGATCCTGTTCATCGACGAGATCCACACGCTGATCGGCGCGGGCGCCGCATCGGGCGGAACGCTGGACGCCAGCAACCTGCTCAAGCCGGCGCTGTCGTCGGGCCAGCTCAAGTGCATCGGCGCAACTACCTTCACGGAATACCGCGGCATCTTCGAGAAGGATGCGGCGCTGTCGCGGCGCTTCCAGAAGATCGACGTGGTCGAGCCCTCGGTCGACCAGACCGTGCAGATCCTGCGCGGCCTGAAGTCGCGCTTCGAGGAGCACCATGGCGTCAAGTACGCGGCTTCGGCGCTGACCGCCGCGGCCGAGCTGTCGGCCCGCTTCATCACCGACCGCCACCTGCCGGACAAGGCGATCGACGTGATCGACGAGGCCGGCGCGGCGCAGCGCATCCTGCCGAAGTCCAAGCAGAAGAAGACCATCGGCAAGGGCGAGATCGAGGACATCGTCTCGCGCATCGCGCGCATCCCGCCGCAGAGCGTGAACCAGGACGACCGCAGCAAGCTGCAGACGCTGGAGCGCGACCTGAAGTCGGTGGTGTTCGGCCAGGATCCCGCGATCGAGGCGCTGGCCTCGGCGATCAAGATGTCGCGCGCGGGCCTGGGCAAGACCGACAAGCCGATCGGCTCGTTCCTGTTCTCGGGCCCAACGGGCGTGGGCAAGACCGAGGTCGCCAAGCAGCTGGCCTTCATCATGGGCATCGAGCTGCTGCGCTTCGACATGTCCGAATACATGGAACGCCATGCGGTCAGCCGCCTGATCGGCGCGCCGCCGGGCTACGTCGGCTTCGACCAGGGCGGCCTGCTGACCGAGGCCGTCACCAAGAAGCCGCACTGCGTGCTGCTGCTGGATGAAATCGAGAAGGCGCATCCGGATATCTTCAATATCCTGCTGCAGGTGATGGACCATGGTTCGCTGACCGACAACAACGGCCGGCGCGCCGACTTCCGCAACGTGATCATCATCATGACCACCAACGCGGGGGCGGAGACCATGAACCGCGCCACCATCGGCTTCACCAGCTCGCGCGAGCAGGGCGACGAGATGGCCGACATCAAGCGCATGTTCACGCCGGAGTTCCGCAACCGGCTGGATGCCACCATCAGCTTCCGCTCGCTGGATGAGGAAATCATCCTGCGCGTGGTCGACAAGTTCCTGATGCAGCTGGAAGAACAGCTGCACGAGAAGAAGGTGGAAGCCAGCTTCAGCGAGAAGCTGCGCAAGTTCCTGGCGCACAAGGGCTTCGACCCGCTGATGGGCGCGCGGCCGATGCAGCGCCTGATCCAGGACATGATCCGCAAGGCGCTGGCCGACGAGCTGCTGTTCGGCAGGCTGGTGTCCGGCGGCAAGGTGGTGGTCGACCTGGACGAGCAGGACCAGATCAAGCTCGATTTCTCCGAGATCGAGCCGGAACCGCCTGAGGCGCCGGAAGAGCAGCGCGCCGAGGCCTGAGCGGCAACCGATCCGGCCGAAAATCGCACCGGATCGTGACGATCCGGGCGCGGCCTCGCCGGGGTTGCCTGCAACGTGGCCGATCATCGGGCAAAATACGGGCGGCGGCAGTGATGCCGCCCCCTCTTTTTTGTCCCGGCCGCCAACGCCCGAATACCCGATGTCCTCTGCCGAACGCACGCGGCGCCGCCGCCTGCTGCTCAAGATCCTGCCGCTGGGCGCCATGCCCGTCCCGATGATGCACGCCGTTGCCGCCGAGGCGCCGGCGGGCAACCGGCCGCTGGCGCTGGTACTTCCGTTCCCGCCGGGTGGCAGTGTCGATATCGTCGCGCGGCAGCTGCAGCCGGGGCTGAAGGCGGCGCTGGGCCAGACCGTGGTGGTCGACAACAAGCCGGGTGCCGGCGGCCTGATCGCGTCCAGCGCCGTGGCGCGTGCCAGGCCCGATGGCAGCACGCTGCTGATGGCCTTCGATACGCACGCCATCAACCCGTTCGCCTACAGGCAGCTGCCCTACGACACCTTCCACGATTTCACGCCGGTTTCGCAGCTGGTGCGCTTCCCGCTGGTGATCGCCGCCAATCCCTCGTTGCCGGCCGCCAATGTGCGCGAACTGGTGGCGTTGGCCAGGGCCAGGTCCGATAGCGTGCGCTATGCCTCGTCCGGCATCGGCAGCCTGAACCAGCTTGCCGCCGAGGCGCTGGCGACCGAAGCCGGCGTGCACATGCTCCACGTGCCTTACAAGGGCGGCGGCCCGGCGGTGCAGGCGGTGCTGGCCAACGAGGTCGATCTGTTTTTCAGCAGCTATGCCGCGGTACAGGCGCATGTGGCCGCGCGGACCATCAAGGTGCTGGGCGTGACCGGTACCAGCCGCCTGCGTCAGTTGCCGCAGGTGCCGACCGTGGCCGAGCAGGGGCTCAAGGGCTTTGAAGCCTATTCCTGGATCGGCGTGTTCGGGCCCGCCGGCCTGCCTGCGGCAACGGTCACGCGGATCCACCAGGCACTGGTCGAATCGCTGCGCCAGCCGCGCGTGGTCGATGCGCTGGCCGCCCAGGGCTTCGAGATCGTCGGCGGCAGCCCGGCCGACCTCGGCAAGCTGGTGCGCCAGGAGCACGACAAGTGGCAGGCCGTGGCGCGCAAGGCCAATATCCAGTTCGAATGACGGCGGCCGGCGCAGCCGCGCCCGCCGCACAGACTGAGGTGATGTCGATGGCAAGCCAAGCGGAAATGTTCGATCACGCGGTGGTGGTGTGTCCCGACCTCGATGCGGGAGCGCAGGCCTGGCAACGGCTCGGCTTTACGCTGACGCCGCGCGGCTACCACACGCTGGGTTCGCAGAACCATTGCGTCATGCTGCGGCATGACTATGTCGAGCTGCTGCATGTGACCGCGCCCACCCCAAGCCGGCAGTACTACTGGGACGCACAGGCGCGCGGCGGCGGCTGCGCGGCGATGTCATGCAAGAGTGCCGACGCCTTCGGCACGGCCGCGCGGCTGCGTGCGTCGGGTTGGTACACCTCGGATCCGATCGAGTTCTCGCGCCCGGTGCGGCTTGACGACGGCAGCGAACATCCCGCCACGTTCCGCGTGACCGCGCTCGACGATGCGCCGGGCGCACGCTATTTTTTCTGCGAGCATCGCACGCCCGAGTTGCTGTGGCGACCGGAATGGATGTCGCATGCCAACGGCGCCGACAGCATTGCGACCATGTTCCTGGTGGTGGCGCCCGCGCTGGTCGATGCCGCCGCGCGGGCCTACGCGGAACTGACCGGCGGCGAACTGACGCAGCTGAGCGAGCATGTCAGCAGCCTGGCGCTGGATGACGCCACGCTGGTGGTCAGCACGCCGCAGGCGCTGGCCTCGGCCACCGGTACCGCGCACGTGCGCCGGGACGTGCCGGGCTACGCCGCGATGCGCCTGCGCACCGGCGACCTGGCCGCGGCGCGCGCGCTCTGGCGCAACGCCGGCGTGCCGGTCCAGGACCTGGGCCTGCACGAGACACTGGTGCCGGCCGAAGCGGCCGGCGGCGTGGCGCTGCTGTTCGAGCAGCACAGCTGAAATGCAAACTGGCGCCGCAGGGGCGCCAGTCTTGCTTTGCCAGCGTATCTGCGGCCTCAGGCGCCGGCCTTGGCGTGATGCACGCCGGTCGAGCCGAAGCCGCCGGCACCGCGCTCGCTGTCTTCGCTGAACTCGTCCACCGTCGTGAACACCGGCCGCAGCACCGGCACAAACATCATCTGCGCGATGCGCTCGCCCGGCTGGATCATGATCGGCTCGGTGCCCGGCGCGTTGCGGTTCCACACGCTGACCATGATCTGGCCCTGGTAGTCGGCATCGATCACGCCGATCGAGTTGCCCAGCACCAGGCCTTTCTTGTGGCCCAGGCCCGAGCGCGGCACGATGGTCGCGGCCATGTAGGGGTTGCCCATGTGCACGGCGATGCCGGCCGGGACCAGTTGCGCGGGCGTGCCCGGGGCGATCGACACCGGCGTGTCGACGCAGGCATGCAGGTCGATGGCGGCGGCCATTTCGCTCTGGTAGGCAGGCAGGCCCCACTCGTTCAGGCGGGCATCGAGCACCTTGATTTCGACGGTGGGGTTCAGAGGCTGGGTCATAGACAATCTCGGGGAAATTCGTTTCAACAGTCAGGGGCGCGAGCGCCCCGGCAGGCGCTGGCCGATGGCGGCAACCAGCTGGCGCGCCAGCGACAGCTTGTCGGCGCGCGGCAGCCGCGTCATGCCGGCGGCATCGAACAGCACGATCTCGTTGTCGTCCAGGCCAAAGGTGTGGTGGCCGATATTGCCGACCAGCAGCGGCACGCCCTTGCGCTGGCGCTTCTGTTCGCCGTACTGCTCGAGGTTCTCGCTCTCCGCGGCGAAGCCGACGCAGTAGGGCGCATCCGTGCGCGCGGCCACGGTGGCAAGGATGTCGGGGTTCTGCACGAACTGCAGCGTGGGCGTGTCGGTGTCGTTGGCTTTCTTCAGCTTCTGCCGGGCGACCTCGGCGGGGCGCCAGTCGGCTACCGCGGCCACCGCGACGAAGACATCGGCGCCGGGCAGCTGCGCCAGCACCGCGTCGTGCATCTGCTGCGCGCTGCGCACGTCGGTGCGCACCACGCCGCGCGGCGTCTGCAGGCCGGTCGGCCCGGCCACCAGCAGGACTTCGGCGCCGGCCTCGCGCGCCGCGCGCGCGATCGAGAAGCCCATCTTGCCCGACGACAGGTTGGTGATGCCGCGCACGGGATCGATTGCCTCGAAGGTCGGCCCGGCGGTGATCAGCACGCGCTTGCCTTGCAGCGGCTTGGGCTGGAAGAAGGCGATGATGTCGTCGAGCAGTTCTTCCGGCTCGAGCATGCGGCCGTCGCCGACCTCGCCGCAGGCCTGGTCGCCGCTGCCGGGCCCCAGGATGGTCACGCCGTCGGCGCGCAGCTGCGCGGCGTTGCGCTGGGTTGCCGGCGCGGCCCACATCTGGCGGTTCATCGCCGGCGCCACCAGCAGCGGGCAATCGCGCGCGATGCACAGCGTGCTCAGCAGGTCGTCGCACAGGCCGTTGGCCAGGCGCGCCATGAAGTCGGTGGAAGCGGGAGCGATGACGATGGCGTCGGCCTCGCGCGAGAGGTCGATGTGCGCCATGTTGTTGTCGATGCGGGCGTCCCACTGCGACAGGAACACCGGCCGGCCGGACAGCGCCTGCATCGTCACCGGGGTAATGAAGTGCGTCGCCGCCTCGGTCATGGCCACCTGCACGGTGGCGCCGGCCTTGGTCAGCAGGCGGACCAGCTCGGCCGACTTGTAGCAGGCGATGCCGCCGGTCAGGCCGAGAACGATGTGCTTGCCGCGCAAATCCATGGTGGGGAACCTGGCTGAGGAGGAAGAATGATGATACCGGCTAAGCCAGCCGGCGGTTTGCTCCCGGTTTGCTCCCCTCTCCCGCACGGCGGGAGAGGGGCCGGGGGTGAGGGCGGGGGCTTCCATTGGCGTGGTGCCTTGCCAAACCGCCCCTCACCCTGCCCTCTCCCCGTGAGGGGAGAGGGGAACACAGTTGGCAGTTCAGTGCTTCCGTACCCGCCGCAACTCATCCACGATCAGCAGCACCGCGCCGACCGTGATCGCGCAGTCCGCGACATTGAAAGCCGGCCAGTGATACCGGCCCACGTAGAAATCCAGGAAGTCGACCACGTGCCCGTAGACCACGCGGTCGATCACGTTGCCGACCGCGCCGCCCAGGATCAGCGACACCGCGAAGCAGAACAGCCGCTGCCCGGTATGGCGATACAGCAGCCACACGATGAACGCCCCGACCACGATGCCCAGCCCGGTAAAGAACCAGCGCTGCCAGCCGCCGGCATCGGCCAGGAAGCTGAACGCCGCGCCCTTGTTGTAGACCAGCACCAGGTTGAAGAAGCTCGTGACCGGGCGCGACTCACCGTAGGTGAAGCTGCGCACGATGACGATCTTGAAGAACTGGTCAAGCAGCACCACCAGCAGCGCGAACGCCAGCCACAGCAGCGGCGTGGTGTTGCCGGCGGTCTTGCTGCCGCGGCGGGCCGGGCGGGCGGAACGGGACGTGGACGATGCCATCAGGCATGGCTCCTGTGTTCACCGGCGCCGAACAGGTTGCTGTCGCAGCGGCCGCAGAGGGTGGGATGGTCCGGGTTGTGGCCGACATCGGCGCGGTAGTGCCAGCAGCGCTCGCACTTGGCATGCGCGGACGGCGTTACCGTCACCAGCAGGTCGCCGGCCTCGGGCGCGGCGGTGACCTTGGCCGACGAAGTCAGCAGCACGAAGCGCAGGTCGTCGCCCAGGCTCTGCAGTGCCTGCAGCACGGGGCCGCCGGCCTGGATGGTCAGCTCGGCCTGCAGCGACGAACCGATCTCGCCTTCCACGCGCACGGCTTCCAGCTGCTTGGTGACTTCGGCGCGCACTTCGCGCAGCGTGTGCCACTTCTGCAGCAGGTCGTCGGCATCGTCCACTTCCGGCACCGCGTAGTAGGTGCTGGTGAAGATGGTGTCGGTGTGTTCGGTGCCGTGGGCGAAGATCTGCCAGGCTTCTTCCGCGGTGAAGGACAGGAACGGTGCCATCCAGTGCAGCATCGCCTGGGTGATGTGGTACAGCGCGTTCTGCGCCCCCCGGCGGGCCTTGGAGTCGGCCGCGGTGGTGTAGAGGCGGTCCTTCAGCACGTCCAGGTAGAAGCCGCCCAGGTCTTCCGAGCAGAAGGTCTGCAGCTTGGCCACCACCGGGTGGAACTCGTAGGACTCGTAGTGCGACAGCACTTCCTTCTGCAGCCGGTCGGTCAGCGCCACGGCGTAGCGGTCGATCTCCAGCCATTCCGACGGCGGCAGCGCGTGCTTGCCGTGGTCGTAGTCGGACAGGTTCGACAGCAGGAAGCGCAGCGTATTGCGGATGCGGCGGTAGCTTTCCACCACGCGCTTGAGGATCTCGTCCGAGATCGACAGCTCGCCCGAGTAGTCGGTCGAGGCCACCCACAGGCGGATGATCTCGGCGCCCATCTTGTTGGAGATGTCCTGCGGCGACACGGTGTTGCCGACCGACTTGGACATCTTGCGGCCTTCGCCGTCGACGGTGAAGCCGTGCGTCAGCAGCGCCTTGTAGGGCGGCTTGCCGTACAGCATCGACGCGGTCAGCAGCGACGAGTGGAACCAGCCGCGGTGCTGGTCGGAGCCCTCCAGGTACAGGTCGGCCAGGCGGCCTTCGGCCTCATCGGCGGCCGGGTCGTACAGGTCGTCGCGGTGCGAGCCGCGGACCACGGTCCAGTGCGTGGTGCCGGAGTCGAACCAGACGTCGAGCGTGTCGCGGTTCTTCTCGTACTGGCTGGCCTCGTCGCCCAGCAGTTCGGCCGGATCCAGCGCCTGCCAGGCCTCGATGCCTTGCTGCTCGACGCGCCTGGCGATGGCTTCCAGCAGTTCAGGCGTGCGCGGATGCAGCGCGCCGGTTTCCTTGTGCACGAAGAAGGCCATCGGCACGCCCCACTGGCGCTGGCGCGACAGCGTCCAGTCCGGGCGGTGGGCGATCATGTTGTGCAGGCGCTGCTTGCCCCACGACGGGTAGAACTCGGTCGCCTCGATGCCGGCCAGCGCGGTCTCGCGCAGCGTCGGCACGGGCTTGCCGTTTTCCTCGGCGGGGTCCACGTCCATGCCAGCGAACCACTGCGAGGTGGCGCGGTAGATGATCGGCGTCTTGTGACGCCAGCAGTGCATGTAGCTGTGGGTGTACTTGTGCGAGTTGAACAGGTTGCCCGATTCCTGCAGCGCGTCGACGATCTTGGGGTTGGCATCCCAGATCGACAGCCCGCCGAACAGGGGCAGCGTGCCGGCGTAGACGCCGTTGCCCATCACCGGGCTGATGATGTCGCTGTCGGGCATGCCGTGCGCCTTGCACGACTGGAAGTCTTCCACGCCGTAGGCGGGGGCCGAGTGCACGATGCCCGAGCCGGTGTCGGTGGTGACGTAGTCGCCGAGGTAGACCGGCGACAGGCGGTCATAGCCCGCGTCCATCCTGGCCAGCGGGTGGTGGAAGCGGATTTCCGACAGCGCGGCGCCGGTGGCCGTGGCGACGACCTTGCCTTCCAGGGCGTAGACCTTCAGCTGCTCCTCGACGCGCTCGGTGGCCAGGATCAGGTAGCCGCGCGGCGTGTCGACCAGCGCGTATTCCACCTCGGGATGCACGTTCAGCGCCTGGTTGCTCGGGATGGTCCACGGCGTGGTGGTCCAGATCACGATCCAGCCCGGCTTCGCGCTGATCTGCTCGAACGGCACCTTGAAGGCGTGCGCCAGCTTGTCGGCCTCGGCAAACGGGAAGCCCACGTCGATCGACAGGTCGACCTTGTCCTTGTACTCGACTTCGGCCTCGGCCAGCGCCGAGCCGCAGTCGAAGCACCAGTTCACCGGCTTCAGGCCGCGGAACACGTAGCCCTTTTCCATGATCTTGCCGAGCGCGCGCAGTTCGTCCGCCTCGTTGCTGTAGTTCATGGTCAGGTAAGGGTGGTCCCAGTCGCCCAGCACGCCCAGGCGCTCGAAGTCCACCATCTGGCGCTTGATCTGCTCGGTGGCATACGCGCGCGCCTTGGCCTGGACTTCCTGCACCGGCAGGCCCTTGCCGAATTTCTTCTCGATCTGGATCTCGATCGGCATGCCATGGCAGTCCCAGCCCGGCACGTAGACGGCGTCGAGCCCGCTCAGGCCGCGCGCCTTGATGATCATGTCCTTGAGCACCTTGTTGACGGCGTGGCCGATGTGGATATCGCCGTTGGCATACGGCGGGCCGTCATGCAGCACGAACTTCTTCGCGCCCTTGCGCGCCGCCCGGATCTTCTTGTAGAGCTGTTTCTCCTGCCACTGCTTGACCCACTGCGGCTCGCGCCTGGGCAGGTCGCCACGCATGGGGAAGGGCGTGTCGAGCAGGTTGACGGGATACTTGTTTTTCTGGTTCTGATCGGACTTGGCGCGTTTGTCGTCGGACATTTCGATTCTCGGAGCAATTCGTTTGGCGCGCGGCCGGCAGCAGGCCGGGGCGCGCGCGGGAAGACTGGGCGGGGCAGGCGAACCGGGCCCGCGCACACTGGCGGGCGCCGGCCGCTAGCTAATTCGGTCGGTGGCGGAGGTGGCGAAGTCGCGGCCGCCGGCGCCCTCGGCGCCTTCAGCTGCTCCCGGCGCGGTCAGGCCAAAGAAACCACGCGCATCGGCGCTGTCCTTGGCGATCGCGGCGGTCAGGTCTTCCAGGTTGTCGAAGCGCGCTTCGTCGCGCAGCTTCTTCATGAACTCGACCCGTACCAGCTTGCCGTACAGGCTTTCGTTGAAGTCAAAGAGGTGGACTTCCAGCAGCACGCGGCCCGCGTCCTCGATGGTCGGGCGCACGCCGATGCTGGCCACGCCGGGCAGCGGGTGGTCGGCAATGCCGTGCACCTGCACGACAAAGATGCCGTTGACCGCCGGGCGCTTGTGCGAGATGCGCAGGTTCAGCGTCGGGAAGCCCAGGTCGCGGCCCAGCTTGCGGCCGTGGATCACGTGGCCGCTGATGGCGTAGCCGTGGCCCAGCAGGCGCCGCGCGTGCTCGAGGTCGCCATCGGCGAGAGCCTGGCGCACCGCCGAGCTGGAGATGCGGATGCCGCCTTCGGAGACCGAGCCCATCTGCTCGACGTCGAAGCCATAGCGGCGCCCGGCATCCTGCAGGTAGGCAAAGTCGCCCGCGCGCCTGGCGCCGAAACGGAAGTCGTCGCCGACCAGCAGCCAGCGCGTGTGCAGGCCGTGCCACAGCACGTTTTCAACGAACTCCTGCGGCGACTGGCCGGCGAAGTGGGCGTTGAAGTGCTCGACCACGACGCGGTCCACGCCGTTGCGGCGCAGGCTTTCCAGCTTGTCCCGCAGCAGCGCGATGCGGGTGGGCGCCTTGTCCGGGGTGAAGAACTCGCGCGGATGCGGCTCGAAGGTCATCACGCACAGCGGCAGGCCGCGCGCGTCGGCCGCCGCGCGCGCACGCGCGAGCAGCGACTGGTGGCCGCGATGCACACCGTCGAAATTGCCGATGGTGAGCGCGCAGGGCGCCCGGCTCTCGGCGTTGGGCAGGCCGCGGAAGACTTTCACGGGGACGGCGGGAAATGTTTCGGGTAAAGCGAGCATTATAAGGCGAATGGGTCGGCTTGCCGCTGCCGGTGCCGCCATGTGCCCTAAGCTGCCGTTTTTTGTGCCGCGGCCAGCCAGTTCGGCATGGCGCGATGCGGCAAAAGGCGGCATGATATGCATCACTTGGGTGTCGCGTCGGCATCACATGGAGCTGAGACACCCAGGACACCGGCATTTCTTTCCGCTTTTTCTCGCATTGTCCCAGCCATCTCAAGCCAGCCACATTTGAACGCGCTGTCCAACCGGTTCCTGTCCCGGCTCCTGCCCCGGCTTCTGCCTCGTTTCCTGCCGCAATCGAGCGGCGAGCTCGACGTCGAGACCCGCGCCAAGCTGATGGCCATCGTGCACAAGAATGCGCCGAGTGCCATCGTCGCCTCAGTGCTGCTGCCGGCACTGACCACGCTGGGATTCTGGGACGATGTCAGCCACGCGGCGCTGCTGGGCTGGTGCGCGATCATGCTGCTGCTGACCATGGGCGGGCTGTGGTTCCACATCGGCTACCAGCGCGACGGCGCCTCGATGAGCCGTTCCGCGCATACGCGCAAATGGTGGAACAACATGCGCGTGCTGGCGCTGCTGACCGGGGTGACCTGGGGCAGCTCGGCGCTGCTGCACTTGTATACGGATTCAGTGGTCTTCTCCAGCGTGCTGTACCTGCTGACGCTGGGCGTGCTGGCAGGCGGGGCGGTTTCGCAGGCGCCGGTGCCGTCCAACCTGGTGTACGCGGGCGTGCCGATCCTGGTGCCCAGCATCCTGATGGCGGAGTTTGCCTTCCCCGGCCATGGCGCGTATGTGCAGGGCCTGCTGGTGATCTATGCGCTGATGCTGTCGCGCCATGCCTTCAACCTGCAGGGTACGCTGGTCCGCGCGATCCAGCTCGAGGGTGACAGCCGGCGGCTGGCCAAGCAGTTCCAGGAAGAAAAGGAGCGCGCGCTGCATGCCAGCGAAGAGAAATCGCGTTTCCTTGCCGCCGCCAGCCATGACCTGCGCCAGCCGGTGCATGCGCTGGTGATGCTGGTGGAAGCGCTGCGCGCGCGCAACCAGTCGTCGTCGCTGCATCCGCTGGTGGAGCAGGTGGCGGCGGGCACGCAGACCATCGACCTGCTGTTCCGCTCGCTGCTGGACCTGTCCAAGCTCGAGGGACGCAAGGTGCTGCCGACGCTGGAGCCGTGCGAACTCGGCGCGCTGATCCGCGACGTGATGAGCCAGTTTGCCGCAGACGCCCGCGAAAACGGCCTGATGCTGACGCCGCGCGTGCCCGACGAGCTCTACGCGATGGCCGAGCCGGTGCTGCTGCGCCGCGCGCTGTTCAACCTCGTGCAGAACGCGCTGCGCTATACCCAGCGCGGCGGCGTGCTGGTGACCGCGCGCCAGCGCCGCAAGCACGTGCGGCTGGAGGTGTGGGACACCGGCGCCGGCGTCACGCCCGAGCACCTGCCCGAAATCTTCTCGCCGTACTACCAGGTCAACAACCCGCAACGCGACCCCTCGCAAGGCCTCGGCCTTGGCCTGGCGATCTTCAAGGAATGCGTGCGGCTGATGCGCGGCACCTACGGCGTGCGCTCGGTGCCGGGCAAGGGTTCGGTGTTCTGGTTTGCGCTGGCCCCGGTGCCGGCCGAGACCGTCGCCAGCGTGCGCGAGATGCGCGCCATGGCGCAGGCCCAGGAAGCCAAGCCCGACCGGCTGCAGGGCACGGTGCTGGTGGTCGACGACGACAGCCAGATCCGCAAGGCGTGGATCGCGCTGATGGAAGCGTGGGGCATCCGCGTGGCCTGTGCCGCGCACGGCGCCGAGGCCGACGAACTGCTCGCCAAGGGCCTGCGTCCGGACATCATCTTCTGCGACCTGCGGCTGCCGGGCAGCGAGAACGGGCTGGACCTGCTGGAGCGCTGGCAGAACACGCAGCCGCAGGCGCGCAGTGCGCTGCTGACCGGCGATTTGAAATCGGCCGCGCTGGCGGCGGCGGAAGAGGCGGGGTATTTCGTGCTGCCCAAGCCGGTCGATCCGGCGTCGCTGCGGATGCTGCTGCGGCGCTGGCTGCGCGCGGCTTAGATCGGGCTCAGGCCAGGAGCCGCGCGGTGCGCCTTACTGGCGCAGCCGGAACCGTTCCATCCGCGACATCACCTGCATGCGGGTACGCACGACAAGGCGTTGCAGGATCGCCGAGACATGCTCCTTGACCGTGTTCTCGGTCAGCCCGAGCCGGCGCGCGATCACCTTGTTCGGCAGGCCTTCGAGCACCAGGGCCAGCACGGACCCCTGGCGCGGCGTCAGGCCCAGCTCGGCCGGCGTGACCGGGATGCCGTGCGCGGGGCCGAACGACTGGGCCCGCCCGTTCAGGGCTTCATCGGTGGGAAAGGAGGTATCGCCCGCCAGCACCTTGCGCACCGCGGCGGTGAAGGCATTGGCATCGAGATGCTTGCCGACGAAGCCGCATGCCGACAGCGCGCGGGCGCGGCCGACGATTTCGGGCGTGGCTTCCGCCGACATGAAGATAAAGCGTGCCCCCGGGATGACGGTCTTGAACGACTGCATGGCATCGAAGCCGGTGCCGTCGTTCAGCCAGATATCGAGCAGCACGATATCGGGGCGCAGCCCCTGCTGCAGGCTTGTCAGGGCTTCGCGGGCACTGCCGGCGGCATGTACCGCGACATCCGGCATGACTTCGGCAAGGAAAGCGGTGGTGCCTGACAAGGCCATAGGATGATCATCGACCACCAACAACGTCGGTGCAGCGTTCGACATGCGAATTCCCGTCTAATTTCCCGTTTCGTCCTTGTTGTCACCCCGCTCGTTCAGAGCACTGTGTCGTTAAAACCATGCACAGGATTGGCGCGTGGACGTAGCGGCCACTCTAGCAGAGGGGGCGAGGCGTCACAATCCATCAATCGGGGGTATACGGCTCCTCCGTCACATGTTAGCGACATTGCGGCCTGTCCGGATCTGGTGAATTAAGTACCTAATGCGTTCTCTTTACCGGAGTTTAGCGCCTCGGCTTGGTAGAATTGCGCGATGAAAAAAATTGTCATCTTGATTTCCGGGCGTGGCTCGAACATGGAGGCCATCGTCCGGGCCTGCGCGGGCGGCGGCTGGCCGGCCCGCGTGGCAGCGGTGCTGTCGAACCGGCCCGATGCCGCCGGGCTGCAGTTCGCGCAGCAGCAAGGCATTGCCACCGGCGTGGTCGACCATCGCCAGTTTCCCGATCGCGCCTCGTTTGACGCCGCGATGGCCGAGGCCATCGATGCCCACGCCCCCGACCTGGTGGTGCTGGCCGGCTTCATGCGCATCCTGACGCCGGCTTTCGTCGACCGCTATGCGGGCCGGCTGCTGAATATCCACCCGTCGCTGCTGCCGTGTTTCCCCGGGCTGAACACCCACAAGCAGGCGCTGGACGCCGGCGTCAAGCTGCACGGCGCCACCGTGCACTTTGTTACCCCCGAACTCGACCATGGTCCGATCGTGATCCAGGCGGCACTTGACGTGCTGCCGTCCGACACGCCCGAAAGCCTGGCCGAGCGCCTGCTCGCGTGCGAGCACCAGATCTATCCCCGCGCCGTTCGCTGGTTCGTCGAAGACCGCCTGCAACTGCAGGACGGCGTGGTCAACGTTATCAACCCGGCCGAGCCGCAATTGCTGATGGCCATCTCCGCCCATACCCCGGCGGCAGGAGTCCAGGCATGAGCCGCAACCAGGCAGGAACCCGTCCCAACCGCAGCGAAGGCCATGCGCCGCCGCGCGGCAAGAGCAAGGGCAAGAGCAGCCCCATCCGCAAGCCCGCCAACGGCAATGCCGGCCGCGACGGCGCGCCGCGCATGCATGGTGGGCTGCATGCTGCGCATATCCAGCATATCGACCGCCTGCTCGGCAAGGTCATGCTGTTCGCGCGTCCGGCCGATGCCGTGGTGAGCTATTACTTCCGCGAGAACAGCAAGCTGGGCCATCGCGAGCGCGGCATCATCGCCGAGGCCATCTATGCGGTGCTGCGCCGACGCGTGGAGTTCGCGCAGTTTGCCGAAAGCGGCACGGGCGCCAGCTCGCGCCGCCTGGCGCTGCTGGGCCTGGCGGCCACGCTGGGGCGCGACGTGCTGACGCCGTTCCTGCACCCCGAAGAGGCCGAATGGCTGGACCGCCTGACCACGATCGAGCGTTCCAGCCTGGCCCCGCGCGTGCGCACCAATCTGCCCGAATGGCTGTATGACGAACTGGTGCGCCGCCATGGCGAAGCATTTACCGCCGCGCTGGGCGATGCCTGGCTGCGCCCGGCGCCGCTTGACCTGCGCGTCAACCTTGGCAAGACCGGCCGCGATGCGGCGCTGGCCGAGCTGCAATCCGCCGGCCTGGGCGCCGAGCCGACGCCGATGGCGCCCGCCGGCATCCGCATGGCCGGCAAGCCCGCGCTGAACCAGTTGCCGATCTTCGTCAACGGACTGGTCGAGGTGCAGGACGAAGGCAGCCAGCTGCTGTGCAACCTGGTGGCACCGAAGCGTGGCGAGATGGTGGTCGACTTCTGTGCCGGCGCTGGCGGCAAGACGCTGGCGCTGGGCGCCGCGATGCGTTCCACCGGCCGGTTGTACGCCTTCGACGTGTCGGAAAAGCGGCTGGCCAACCTGAAGCCGCGGCTGGCGCGCAGCGGGCTGTCCAATGTCCATCCGGTCCTGATCGACTCCGAACGCGACGCCAAGATCAAGCGCCTGGCCGGCAAGGTCGATCGCGTGCTGGTGGACGCACCGTGCAGCGGGTTGGGAACGCTGCGGCGCAATCCCGACCTGAAGTGGCGCCAGACGCCGGCATCTGTGCTGGAACTGACCGCCAAGCAGAGCGCGATCCTTGAATCGGCGGCGCGCCTGGTCAAGGGCGGCGGCCGCGTGGTCTACGCCACCTGCTCCGTGCTCGAGGCCGAAAACGAGGCCATCGTGCGCGATTTCCTCGCCGCGCATCCCAACTTCCGCCTGGTCCCCGCCAGCGAGGTGCTGGCCGACCAGAAGATCGAAGTGCCCGCTTTGCCGGCGGATAGCGGCATGTTCGCGCTATATCCGCATCTGCACCAGACCGACGGCTTCTTCGCCGCAGTGCTGGAACGCACCAGCTGACGCCTGCGGCCGCCGCCCCTTTGTATTGGGCCGGCGGTCCAACCCCGAGTCTCCCCGATGAACGGTGAAACCCTGTCTGGCCTGGGCGGCGAGCTGAAGGCCTCCCCCTCGATGTTCGGCAAGATGCTGGACGACCTGGTCCGCGATGCCGGCGGCCCGGGCTTTTTCTGGCAACTGCTGGTGCTCGCCGGCTGCCTCGCGATGGCGTGGCCGCTGGGACGCTACGTGGTGCGCCGGCTCGAGGCGCGCTACGCCAGCTCCAGCTTCTCGCTGCGCTTTGCCGCGGCCAGCCTGGAGCGGGCCATGTTCCCGCTGGCAGGGTGGGTGCTGGTGATGATCGCGCGCTTCGCGCTGGAGCCGCTGATCCCCATCAGCGTGCTGCGGCTGGCGCTGGTGCCGCTGTTCGGCATCACCGCGCTGAACGTCGTCTTCTATATCCTGCGGCGGGTGATGTCAGGCAGCGGGCAGCTGCACAGCATGCTGCTGCTGGTGGAGAAGGTGCTGACCACGCTGGTGTGGATCTGCATGGCGCTCTATGTGCTGGGGGTGCTGTCGGAGGTGGTCGGGTGGATGCAGGACGTGCGCTTCTCGATCGGCGGCAAGCAGAAGATCAGCCTCGCCGACACGCTGATGGCGGTGGTCTGGATCCTGCTGACGGTGCTGGTGGCGTTGTGGTTCGGGTCCTGGCTGGAGGAGCGGCTGATGCGCTCGGCCAACCTCGACGTCAACCTCAAGGTGGTCCTGACCCGCATCTCCAAGGCCGTGCTGCTGCTGGTGTCGCTGCTGCTGAGCCTGTCGCTGGTCGGCATCGACCTGACCGTGCTGTCGGTGTTCGGCGGTGCGCTGGGTGTGGGCCTGGGCCTGGGTTTGCAGAAGATCGCCAGCAACTACATCTCGGGCTTCATCATCCTGCTGGACCGCTCGGTCAAGCTGGGCGACCAGATCACGGTGGACAAGTACACCGGTATCGTGTCGCAGATCCGCACCCGCTACACCGTGGTGCGCAACGGCGACGGCGAGACCCTGGTGCCGAACGAGCAACTGGTGGCGCAGTCGGTGCAGAACCATTCGTTCTCGAATACCAATGTGCGCGTCGCGACGCGCGTGCAGGCCGACTACAGCGCCGATCCCGAGACCGTGATCGCCCTGCTGGCCGAATGCGTGCGCGAACTGCCGCGCGTGCTGAAGACTCCGGCGCCGGCGGCCTTCCTGGTGCTGTTCGCCGACAGCGGCATCGAGTACGAGGTCGCGGTCTACATCGCGGATCCGCAAAACGGCAAGCTTGGGGTGCAGTCCGCGATGAACCGCGCCATCTGGCGCACGCTGCGCGAGCATGGCATTTCGATCCCGTACCCGCAGCGCGAGCTGCGTGTGATGCACGAGACGCCCATGCCGGGGCCTGGCGCGCCCGAGGCGAGCACCTTGCCAGAGGCTGCCAACGCCACCTGATTGCCTTGCGGGAGGGGCTGGCTGCGCCAGGCGGCGAATTCGGCACCCATGGAACGAAAACCGTTGCACCCCGTCCAAATCCGGGAAATAGCGTATGCTTGCGCCTTCGCCAATCCGGTAGAATGCCGGGTTGTCGCGGGTTGAGACATCCCGCTCCCACATCAGACAGCCGCCAGATTGCAGCGGCTCGTACCTTGTCCCGCCAGCCACGGCCGGCGCCAGACTAGCGTCCCAGGGAGCCCGGAGCGACTTCGGGTCCCGTGGCGAGCGCCAGACAGCTATCGCAATCAATAGATTCGCAGCTATTTTTTCTGCGCGTTGTGTGTACCGGCCCAGCCGGCTTGCACGGGAAAGTCCCTGTTTAACCGACGGAGAACAGTTTGTTCGACACTATTCTTGACTGGGCCGCGAACGGCCTTGCCAATTGGGCCTGGTGGGAGATCGTCATCTACACCCTGGTGATGACGCACATCACCATCGCTGGCGTCACCATCTTCCTGCACCGCTGCATGGCGCACCGGTCGCTGGACCTGCACCCGATCGCCCAGCATTTCTTCCGCTTCTGGCTGTGGCTGACCACCGGCATGGTCACGCGCGAATGGACTGCCATCCACCGCAAGCACCACGCCAAGTGCGAAACGGAAGACGATCCGCACAGCCCGCAGACGCGCGGCATCCGCAAGGTGCTGCTGGAAGGCGCCGAGTTGTACCGTGCCGAGGCCAAGAACAAGGAAACCATTGCCAAGTTCGGCCATGGCTGCCCCAATGACTGGATCGAGCGCAACGTGTATTCGCGTTTCGGCTGGCAGGGCGTCGGCCTGATGCTGATCATCGACCTGGCGCTGTTCGGTGTGATCGGCATGTCGGTGTGGGCGGTGCAGATGCTGTGGATCCCGATCCATGCCGCCGGCATCATCAATGGCCTGGGCCACTGGTGGGGCTATCGCAACTACGATTGCGAAGACGCGTCGACCAATGTGTCGCCGTGGGGCCTGATCATCGGCGGCGAGGAGCTGCACAACAACCACCACACGTACCCGACCTCGGCCAAGTTCTCGATCAAGTGGTATGAGTTCGACGTGGGCTGGGGCTATATCCGCGCGATGCAGGCCGTGGGCCTGGCCAAGGTCAAGAAGACCCCGCCCAAGGCGCGCCTGGTGGAGGCCCGCCCGGTCGACCACAACACGCTGGAAGCCATCATCGCCAACCGCTATGACGTGATGGCGCGCTACGCCAAGGCCGTCAAGGGTGCGTTCCGCCAGGAACTGGACAAGCTCAAGGAAGGCGGCGTGGCCGAGTACCGCAGCTTCAAGCCGGCCAGCAAGTGGTTCCACCGCGAGGAAACCAAGCTGGCCGCGCAGCAGCGCGAGCAGTTGGCGAGCATCGTCGAGCAGAACAAGGCGCTGCAGACCTTTGTCGAAATGCGCCGTGAACTGGCCGCCATCTGGGGCCGTTCCAACCTGACGCGCGAGCAGCTGCTGCAGCAGCTGCAGGCCTGGTGCCACCGTGCCGAGGCCAGCGGGATCCAGGCGCTGCACGATTTCTCGCTGCGCCTGCGCCGCTACGCCTGATACAATTCGGCCGCGCCGTATGGTTTGACAAAGCCCCGCCCATGGCGGGGCTTTTGTTTTAGATAAACTCCCCCATGTTCTGGCCGGCCGCACCCTGTTGGCGGAGGTCTAGAGGAGTACCCGGAGATGACCCCACAATCGATCAAGACCGTCGAGTTCGAGAAGCCGAACCTGGCGGATGCCGAAAACGCCACTGGCGGCAGCTGCGTGGCCCATGCCTGGGCCAAGGTGCCGCCGGTGCTGACGCCCGATGAGCGGCAGTCGCTGAAGGCGCGTATCCGCCGCTTGCTGAAGGAGCGCAACGCGGTGCTGGTGGCGCACTACTATGTCGACGCCGACCTGCAGGACCTCGCCGAAGAAACCGGGGGCTGCGTCTCCGACTCCCTCGAAATGGCCCGCTTCGGCCGCGACCACGAAGCCAGGACCCTGGTCGTGGCCGGCGTGCGCTTCATGGGCGAGACCGCCAAGATCCTCAGCCCCGAGAAGACCGTGCTGATGCCGGACCTCGATGCGACCTGCTCGCTCGACCTGGGTTGCCCGGCCGACGAATTCGCCGCCTTCTGCGATGCGCATCCGGACCGTACCGTGGTGGTCTACGCGAACACCAGCGCGGCAGTGAAGGCGCGCGCGGACTGGATGGTCACGTCGAGCATCGGGCTGAAGATCGTCGAGCACCTGCATGCGCAGGGCAAGAAGATCCTGTGGGCACCCGACAAGCACCTGGGCAGCTATATCCAGAAGCAGACCGGCGCCGACATGTTGCTGTGGCAGGGCTCGTGCCTGGTGCACGACGAGTTCAAGGGCATCGAGCTGGACCTGCTGCGCCGCGAATTCCCCAACGCCAAGATCCTGGTGCACCCGGAATCGCCCGAAAACGTGGTGGCGCAGGCCGATGTGGTCGGCTCTACCTCGCAGCTGATCGAAGCGGCGCAGAAGCTGGACGCGACCGAGTTTATCGTCGCCACCGACAACGGCATCCTGCACAAGATGCGCATGGCGGCGCCCGGCAAGCATTTCATTGAAGCGCCGACGGCCGGCAACAGCGCGACCTGCAAGAGCTGCGCGCATTGCCCGTGGATGGCGATGAACGCTTTGACCAACCTGGCCGAAGTGCTGGAGACCGGCCGCAACGAGATCCACGTCGACCCGGCCATCGGCGCCAAGGCGGTGACCTGCATCAACCGCATGCTCGACTTCGCCGCCGCGCAGAAGCGCAACGTGCGTCCGTCGTCCGACCTGGCGCAGGAACAGGCGCTGTTCCAGGGGATCGGCCCGGCATGAGCGTGAATCCGATTTTCGACAGCTACGGCGCGACGCTGCAGGCAGCGCTGCAAGCCAATGTGCAGGCCGCCATCGCAGAGGATGTCGGCAGCGGTGACCTGACCGGCTTGCTAGTGCCGGCTGGCAAGGGCGCGCACGCGCGCGTGATCGTGCGCGAAGCGGCGGTGCTGTGCGGACAGCCGTGGTTCGATGCCTGCATGCGCGCGGTCGATCCGCTGCTGGAAGTGCGCTGGCTGCAGGAAGAGGGCGCGCGCATGGCGCCGGATTCCGCGGTGTGCGAGATCACCGGCCCGGCGCGCTCGCTGCTGACCGCCGAACGCCCGTCGCTGAACTTCCTGCAACTGCTGTCCGGCGTGGCCACCGTGACGCGCCGCTATGCCGACCTGATCGCCGGCACCCGCGCGCGCGTGCTGGATACGCGCAAGACGCTGCCGGGCCTGCGCCTGGCGCAGAAGTACGCGGTGCGTATCGGCGGCGGCGAGAACCAGCGGCTGGCGCTTTACGACGGCATCCTGATCAAGGAAAACCATATCGCCGCGGCCGGCAGCATCACCGCCGCGATGCAGGCGGCGCTGGCGCTCGATACCGATGCGCCGGTGCAGGTCGAGGTGGAGTCGCTGGCGGAGCTGGAAGAGGCCCTGGCAGCCGGCGCGAAGTCGGTGCTGATCGACAACTTCACCGTGCCGATGATGCAGGACGCGGTGAAGATCAACCAGGGCAGGGCGCTGCTGGAAGTGTCGGGCGGCGTCAATGCCGAAACCATCCGCACCTTCGCCGAGACCGGCGTGGACCGGATCTCGGTGGGCGCGTTGACCAAGGACGTGCGCGCGACGGATTACTCGCTGCGTATCATCGGCTGACGCAGCGCCAGCCCGAAGTCAAAACGGGGTGGGGCCATCCGGCTCGCATCCCGTTTTTTATTGCTGGATCGCGCTCAGCGCTTGCGGCCGGCAGGCGGCTGTATCACCGTCGGCAGCGCCTTCGGCAGCGCATCCGGATAGTCCCGGCTGAAATGCAGCCCGCGGCTTTCATGCCGTGAATACGCGCTGTCCACGATCAGCGAGGCCACCTCCACCAGGTTGCGCAGTTCCAGCAGGTCGCTCGTGACGCGGAAGTTGGCGTAGTACTCGGCGATCTCCTCGCGCAGCAGCCCGATGCGGTGCTGCGCGCGTTCCAGCCGCTTGCTGGTGCGCACGATGCCAACGTAGTTCCACATCATGCGGCGCAGCTCGTCCCAGTTGTGCGAGACCACCACCTCTTCGTCGGCATCGGACACGCGGCTCTCGTCCCACGCCGGCAGCGTGATACTGGGCGCGCCTGCCTTGTCCTTCGAAGCGATGTCGTCTGCCGCCGCGCGGCCGATCACCATGCATTCGAGAAGCGAGTTCGAGGCCAGGCGATTGGCGCCGTGCAGGCCGGTGCAGGCCGTCTCGCCCACGGCGTAGAGGTTGCCGATATCGGTGCGGCCCATGGTGTCGGTGACCACGCCGCCGCAGGTGTAGTGCGCGGCCGGCACCACCGGGATGGGCTCGCGCGTGATATCGATGCCCAACTCCAGGCAGCGCGCGTAGATGGTCGGGAAGTGTTCCTTCAGGAAGGATTCGGGCTGGTGCGTGATATCGAGGTAGACGCAATCCAGGCCGCGCTTCTTCATCTCGAAATCGATCGCGCGCGCCACCACGTCGCGCGGCGCCAGTTCGGCACGCTCATCGTGCTCCGGCATGAAGCGGGTGCCGTCGGGCAGCTTGAGCAGCCCGCCTTCACCGCGCACCGCCTCGGAAATCAGGAACGACTTGGCATAGGGGTGGTACAGGCAGGTCGGGTGGAACTGGATGAATTCCATGTTCGACACCCGGCAGCCGGCCCGCCATGCCATGGCGATGCCGTCGCCGGTCGCGGTATCGGGATTGGTGGTGTACAGGTAGACCTTGCCGGCGCCGCCAGCGGCCAGCACCGTGTGCGTGGCGGTGATGGTGTGCACCGCGCCGGTGCTGTCGTCCAGCACGTACAGGCCATAACACCGGTTGCCCGGCAGCCCCATCTTGCGCGACGTGATCAGGTCGATCGCGAAATGGTCTTCCAGGATCGTGATGTTCGGATGCCGGGTGGCCTGCTGCAGCAGCGTGCTGACCACCGCGTGCCCGGTGGCGTCGGCGGCGTGGATGATGCGCCGGCGGCTATGGCCGCCTTCGCGGGTCAGGTGGAAGCCCAGTTCGGCCTGCGCGTCGCGCGTGAACGGCACGCCGCGGTCGATCAGCCACTGGATCGCCTCGCGCCCGTGCTCCACGATAAAGCGGGTTGCCTCTTCGTCGCACAGTCCTGCGCCCGCAACGAGCGTGTCCTGCGTGTGCTCGTCATGGCTGTCGCCGGAATCCAGCACGGCGGCGATGCCGCCCTGCGCCCAGTCGCTGGCGCCCTGCGTCATGGCGCGCTTGCTGAGGATGACAACCCGGTGGGTGTCGGCCAGTTGCAGCGCGACCGTAAGGCCGGCCAGCCCGCTGCCGACGATGGCGACGTCGAAATTCATGGTGCGGAGAGAGCGCCGGAGGGCGCCAGGCGGATGGGGAAACGGGAAAGTCTACACCGTGCGCGGCATGCCGTGCAGCGGTGAGCCGGCCCGGCTGGGCGGTGATCGTGCCGGAAAGTTGCCGCGCCCTTGCTGGTGTGCCGAACGGTGCGCTTCTTGCGGCCTGCGGGGGCCAACGTGCGTGCACCGTCGTGCGCGAAACGAGTGGGCAACAAAAAAACCCCGCGACATGGCGGGGCTTTCTGGCGGGATACCGGATCAATTACTTGATCTTGGTTTCCTTATAAGCGACGTGCTTGCGAGCGACGGGATCGAACTTCATGATCTCCATCTTTTCCGGCATCGTGCGCTTGTTCTTGGTGGTGGTGTAGAAGTGACCGGTACCTGCGGTCGATTCCAGCTTGATCTTGTCGCGGCCGCCCTTGCTTGCCATGATGTACTCCTAATTAGACTTCGCCACGTGCGCGCAGGTCGGCGAGCACGGAGTCGATGCCTTTCTTGTCGATCAGGCGCAGGCCGGCGTTCGAGACGCGCAGGCTCACCCAGCGGTTTTCGGATTCAACGAAGAAACGACGATTCTGCAGGTTGGGCAGAAAACGGCGCTTGGTCTTGTTGTTTGCGTGGGAAACGTTGTTGCCGACCATCGGCGCTTTCCCGGTCACTTGACAGACGCGTGCCATGAAGCACTCCTAAATCTTCTATTCGTGGACAATGTTCGCAACAGATCAACAAAAGGCGCGCGGGCCCGGACTGCAGCGGATGGGACTTCAGTGAAACGTAAATTATAGACCGGAATCCGCCGGCGAATCAATGCCTTCCATGCGTTGACGGGAGCGGGTGTTGTGTCTCGTCCAGCACTGTGCCCCAGGCATCACAGTCCAGGCAACCGGTCGCAACATTCGGCCAGCGAACGGATTTCCTGTCCGGCCACGATGAAATGGTCGAGCAGATGCACGTCGATGAGTTCGAGCGTCCGTGCCAGCTCGCGGGTCAGGTGCACGTCGCTCTGGCTGGGGGCGGTCGTGCCGGACGGGTGGTTGTGCGCCACGATCACGCCGGCCGCATTATGCATCAGCGCCTGGCGCGCGACCTCGCGCGGATACACGGCGGTGCGCGTCAGGGTACCCCGGAACAGTTCTTCGCAGGCAATCATGCGGTTGCGCGGATCGAGGAACAGGCACAGGAATACTTCATGCGGCAGCGATGCCAGTGTCAGGCGCAGGTAGCTGTGCACCGCCGCGCGCGAGTCGAAGCCGGTCGGCAACCGCAGTGATTCGGCCAGCGCGCGTCGCGCCAGTTCGGGAATGGCCTGCAGCTGTGCGTACTTGGCCGTGCCCATGCCCTTGATGCCCGCCAGCGCGCCGGGTTCGGACGCGAACAGGGCGGTCAGCGAGCCAAAGCGGTGCATCAGCTCGCGGGCGAGGTCGACGGCACTTTTGCCGGCCGCGCCGACGCGCAGGAAGACCGCCAGCAGTTCGGCGTCGGACAGGGCGGCGGCGCCGCATTCCAGCAGTTTCTCGCGCGGCCGCTCGCAGGCGGGCCAGTGGGCAATGGTCATGGGCGGTCGGGGTCGGATGCCGGCCGGAAAGCTGGAAGGGGTAAAACAGCTTGGCGCGGCGGGCGATGGGCCAGTCGAATACAATACGGGTTGTTCCTCGGTTGATCACCCATGAATTTGCAAACTTTCGCGTCGGAAGCCGACGGCGGCACGGCTGGCCGCAAGACTGTCCTGGCCGACTCTTTCCTGACCCTGCACTACAGCATCTCGCTGGAGAACGGCACCGAGGTCGTCAGCACCTTCGACGACAAGCCCGCCACGCTGCTGCTCGGCCAGGGCCAGCTCGCGCCCACGCTGGAGCAGGCGCTGCTGGGCATGCCGGAAGGCGAGCGCATGACGTACCGGCTCGCGCCGGAGCAGGCGTTCGGGCCGCGCAATCCCGAACTGCTGCAATGGGTGTCGCTGGCAATGCTGCGTGAGAACAGCTCGTTCGAGGAAGACTACAACCCGGGCGACCTGGTCGAATTCAACGCGCCCGGCGGCGGCAAGTACGCGGGCGTGCTGAAGGAAATCGGCGAGACCGCGGCGCTGTTCGACTTCAACCATCCGCTGGCCGGGCAGACCATCCTGTTCGACGTGCAGCTGATCGGCATCCTCTGATTGCGCCAACGTGCCGACTCCTGTCCAGATACGCAGCATGCCTGACCTGACCACCGCACCCGACGCCGAAATCCTGATGGCCCAGCCGCGCGGCTTCTGTGCCGGCGTGGATCGCGCCATCGAGATCGTCGAGCGTGCGCTTGCGCGCTTTGGCGCGCCGATCTACGTGCGCCATGAAATCGTGCACAACGCCTACGTGGTGGCCGACCTGCGCAGCAAGGGCGCGGTGTTCGTGCGCGAGCTGGACGAGGTGCCCGCCGGCGCCACCGTCATCTTCAGCGCGCATGGCGTGTCGCGCGACGTGCGCGAGGACGCCGCCGCGCGCGGCCTGCACGTGTTCGACGCAACCTGTCCGCTGGTGACCAAGGTGCATGTCGAAGTGAGCAAGATGCGCGCGGAAGGTTGCGAGATCGTGATGATCGGCCATCGCGGCCACCCCGAGGTCGAAGGCACCATGGGCCAGGCCAACGGCGGCATGGTGCTGGTCGAGACGGTCGACGACATCGCCAGGCTGCGGATCGCGGATCCGGCGCGGCTTGCCTACGTGACCCAGACCACGCTGTCGGTGGACGAGACCCGCGAGATCGTCGCCGCGCTGAAGGCGCGCTATCCGCAGATCCGCGAGCCGAAGAAGCAGGATATCTGCTATGCCACGCAGAACCGCCAGGACGCGGTCAAGTTCATGGCGCCACAGGTCGAGGTGGTGATCGTGGTCGGCAGTCCCAACAGCTCCAACTCCAACCGCCTGCGCGAACTGGCGCAGCGCCTGGGCGTGCCGGCCTACATGGTCGATGCGCCGGAGCAGGTGCGCCCGGAATGGATCGCCGGCAAGCGTCGCATCGGCCTGACCGCAGGGGCCTCGGCGCCCGAGGCGCTGGCGCAGTCGATCGTCGAGCGCCTGCGCGCGCTCGGTGCACGCCAGGTGCGGGCGCTGGAAGGGATCGAGGAAAACATGGCGTTTCCCCTGCCGCGGGGGTTGATGCCAGCCAGCGTCGCCGCCTGAGCGGCAGCGGGCCAGGCCCGCACCGCCATGGGTTCATGACAAAAGCGCCGCGCAATGCGGCGCTTTTTTTCGCGCTGCCCGCGCGGCGGCGACTCACTGGCTTATGACACGCAACGCACATTATCGGTGCAACGCCATGGGTGCATGAATTACCTGCGTGTCCGGCGAAACCGACAAATAGGGGTAATCCCCGTAACTGGGGTTTTCCCTATTATGGTGCGGCGCTACATTCTGCACATTAGAGATCGGTGCTTCGCATTTGAAATGAAACGCCTAATTAATTAAGGCCTATTATAGGTGGCGCACCGCGCGCCTAATCCTGCCGCCAGGGCGGGGCAGGCACGATTCTTGTGAGTAGGTGAGACGATCCCGCCTGGTGAGCGGGAATTGCCCCAATCTGTGCATTGGGGAAATTCCCTAGCTCATTTGAAGGGTAAATCGGTCGACTTGTTGCGTCGCGTATTGCATCTGCAAAGAAAGGGGATACAATGCGCGCGTTTCAAATTGAAACTAAACAAAGGCGGTCCAGGGAAACGTCCGGGAGGCGTTGCAAATCCCTGTTTTTGTGAATCCTAGGAGATCACTCATGCAAATCACGTTTGCCAAGATTCTGCCGATCGCGGCCGCAGTGGCGCTGGTAGCAGCTTGCGGCAAGAAGGAAGAGAAGCCGGCGGATTCGGCTTCGGCGCCGGCGGCTGCCGCCCCTGCAGCGGGCGGCGGCGAAGTCGTCGTCAAGATCGGCCACGCGGCTCCGCTGACCGGCGGCATCGCGCACCTTGGCAAGGACAACGAAAACGGCGCCCGCCTGGCCGTGGAAGAAGTCAACAAGGCCGGCCTGGAAGTCGGCGGCAAGAAGATCAAGCTGGAACTGGTTGGCGAAGATGATGCCGCCGACCCGAAGACCGGCACCGCCGTGGCGCAGAAGCTGGTCGACGCCAAGGTCGTCGCCGTGGTCGGCCACCTGAACTCCGGCACGTCGATCCCGGCCTCGAAGATCTACAGCGATGCCGGCATCGTCCAGATCTCGCCCTCGTCCACCAACCCGGACTACACCAAGCAAGGCTTCAAGACCACCTACCGCGTGGTGGCCACCGACGCCCAGCAGGGCCCGGCACTGGCCAATTACGCCGCCAAGACCCTGCACGCCAAGAGCGTGGCGATCGTCGACGACGCCACCGCCTATGGCAAGGGCCTGGCCGACGAGTTCGAGAAGACCGCGAAGGCGTCCGGCGTGAACGTGGTGGCGCGCGAAGCCACCAACGACAAGGCCACCGACTTCAAGGCCATCCTGACCAAGATCAAGGGCAGGAAGCCTGACGTGATCATGTTCGGCGGCATGGATGCCACCGGCGGCCCGTTCGCCAAGCAGGCCAAGGAACTGGGCATCGGTGCCAAGATCGTTGGCGGCGACGGCGTCTGTACCGACAAGGTGGCCGAACTGGCCGGCGATGCCGTGACCAACATCATCTGCTCCGAGGCCGGCCTGGCCCTGTCGAAGATGGAGCAGGGCGCTGACTTCTCCAACCGCTACCAGGCTCGCTTCAACGCGCCGGTGCAGATCTACGCGCCGTTCACCTATGACGCGGTGATGGTCGTCGTCGACGCCATGAAGCGCGCCAACTCGACCGAGCCGGCTGCCATCCTGGCCGAGATGCCCAAGACGAACTACAAGGGCGTGATCGGCAACATCGCCTTCGACGAGAAGGGCGACATGAAGGAAGGCACCATCACGCTGTACGAGTACAAGGACAAGAAGAAGTCCGTCCTCGACGTCGTGAAGATGTAATCCGGGCTTACCGGCCCGTCCGAACGGCACCGTGAGTATTTTGCGGTGCCGTTCTTTTTAGCCTCGCCTAATGTAGAAGCATCCTTACCCTGGATGGAGCATGGCAGGCTGCTTACCAGCAATCCAACCTCAGCAACGTTACCCATCACACATCATGGTCCCTCTGGCAGCCATACCATGCCGTCAGATCCGGGACTGAAGCAGGAGTTTTCATGGATATCTTTATCCAGCAGATCGTGAACGGTCTGGTGCTCGGCAGCATCTACGCGCTGATCGCACTGGGCTACACCATGGTCTACGGCATTCTGGGGATCATCAACTTCGCCCACGGCGATGTGCTGATGATCGGCGCGCTGACCGCCCTGTCAGCGATTCTCGGGCTGCAGAAGTTTGCCCCCGGCCTGCCAGAATGGCTGACGCTGGTGATCGCCACGCTGATCGCCATGCCGGTTTGTGCTGTACTTTCGTTTTCCATCGAGCGGATCGCCTACCGGCCCTTGCGCAATGCGCCGCGGCTCGCCCCGCTGATCACCGCGATCGGTGTCTCCATCGTCCTGCAGACGATCGGCATGCTGATCTGGTCGCGCAACCCGCTGACCTTCCCGCAGCTGCTGCCGGCGGAGCCGATCGACATCGGTACGACCGGTGCCACCATTACCGGCAAGGAGATGGTCATCATCGGCCTGGCCGTGATGGTCATGTCGGGCCTGCTCGCACTGGTCAACCGTACCAAGCTTGGCCGCGCCATGCGCGCCACCGCCGAGAACCAGAGGGTGGCCGGCCTGATGGGCGTGAACCCGAACTTCGTCATCTCCGCCACCTTCATGATCGGCGCGACGCTGGCGGCGCTGGCCGGTGTGATGATGGCCACCAACTACGGCAATGCCCACTTCTACATGGGCTTCATCCCCGGCCTGAAGGCGTTCACCGCCGCGGTGCTGGGCAGCATCGGCAACCTGGCGGGCGCCATGGTCGGCGGCATGCTGCTGGGCCTGATCGAAGCGCTCGGCGCCGGCTATATCGGCGACCTGACCAATGGCGTCTTCGGTTCCAACTACCAGGATGTCTTTGCCTTTATCGTACTGATCACCGTGCTCGTCTTCCGTCCGTCCGGCATCATGGGCGAACGCGTGGCGGACCGCGCCTGAGGAGAGCAAATCCATGAGTGCTCCGATTCCAACTGCGGCCGCTGTCGCCGCACCGACCAAGGTGCCCACCAAGACGATGGCGGCGCTGATCGGCTTCCTGGTGGTCGCCCTGTGCGCACCGTTCTTCGTCCAGGCGCTGGGCGGCAACTACTGGGTCCGCGTGCTGGACTTCGCGCTGCTGTACATCATGCTGGCGCTGGGCCTGAACATCGTGGTGGGCTTTGCCGGCCTGCTCGACCTGGGCTATATCGCGTTCTACGCGGTGGGCGCGTACATGATGGCGCTGCTTGGCTCGCCCCACCTGGCGAACCAGTTCGAGTGGATCCAGCAGTTGTTCCCCACCGGCCTGCACCTGTCGATGTGGTTCGTGTTGCCGATCGCGATCCTGGTGGCCGCCACCTTCGGCGTGCTGCTGGGGGCGCCGACGCTCAAGCTGCGCGGCGACTATCTCGCCATCGTGACGCTGGGCTTCGGCGAGATCATCCGGATCTTCATGAACAACCTGGACCGCCCGATCAACATCACCAACGGGCCCAAGGGCATCACCGCGGTGGACCCGGTCCATATCTTCGGCTTCGACTTCTCCAAGTCGCACGAGATCTTCGGGCTGAAGTTCACGCCGGTGTTCATGTACTACTACCTGCTGGTGTTCCTGGTCATCGTGATCGTGTTCGTGTGCCTGCGCCTGCAGACCTCGCGCATCGGCCGTGCCTGGGTCGCCATCCGTGAAGACGAGATCGCCGCCAAGGCGATGGGCATCAATACCCGCAACATGAAGCTGCTGGCCTTCGCCATGGGCGCGTCGTTCGGCGGCGCCTCGGGCGCGGTGTTCGGCGCGTTCCAGGGCTTCGTGTCGCCGGAATCGTTCACGCTGTGGGAGTCGATCTACGTGCTGGCCATCGTGGTGCTCGGCGGCATGGGCCATATCCCGGGCGTGATCCTGGGCGGCATCCTGCTGGTGGGCTTCCAGGAGCTGCTGCGCGTGGTCGCCGAGCCGCTGCAGACCGGCCTGTTCGGCCAGGTGATCGTCGATGCCGAAGTGCTGCGCCAGCTGCTGTTCGGCCTGGCCCTGGTTGGCGTCATGCTGTATCGCCCGGCAGGCATCTGGCCGTCGCCGCGCAAGGAAGACCGCCCGGTGGTGCGCCGTGCGGGCAGCGTGGGCCGTTTCTGACCAGGAGGACAACATGAGCAACAACGATTTCCTCCTGTCGGTTCAGGGGGTCAACAAGCGTTTCGGCGGCCTGCAGGCGCTGTCCGAGGTGGGCCTGCAGATCAATCCGGGCGAGATCTATGGCCTGATCGGCCCCAACGGCGCCGGCAAGACCACGTTCTTCAACGTGATCACCGGCCTGTACACGCCGGATTCGGGCGAGTTCGTGCTCGGCGGCAAGCCCTACCAGCCGACTGCGGTGCATGAGGTGGCCAAGGCCGGCATCGCGCGCACGTTCCAGAACATCCGCCTGTTCGGCGACATGACCGCGCTCGAGAACGTCATGGTCGGGCGCCACGTGCGCTCCAAGGCCGGCGTGTTCGGTGCGATCTTCCGCCCGCCTTCGGTGCGCCGCGAGGAAGAGGGCATCGAAGACATGGCGCATGACCTGCTCGACTATGTCGGCATCGGCAAGTACGCCAACTTCACCGCGCGCAACCTGTCGTACGGCCACCAGCGCCGGCTGGAGATCGCCCGCGCACTGGCGACCGAGCCCAAGCTGCTGGCGCTGGACGAACCGGCCGCGGGCATGAACGCGACCGAGAAGGTCGAGCTGCGCGGGCTGCTCGACAAGATCAGGCACGACGGCAGGACCATCCTGCTGATCGAGCACGACGTGAAGCTGGTGATGGGGCTGTGCAACCGCCTGACGGTGCTGGACTACGGCAAGGTGATTGCCCAGGGCCTGCCGCACGAGGTGCAGAACAACCCGGCCGTGATCGAGGCTTACCTCGGCGCATCGGCGCACTGATGGCGGGAGGACAAGACATGACACAGACAGTACTGAAGATTTCCGGCCTGAAGGTGGCCTACGGCGGCATCCAGGCCGTCAAGGGCATCGACCTCGAGATCCAAGACGGCGAGCTGGTGACGCTGATCGGCGCCAACGGCGCCGGCAAGACCACCACCATGAAGGCCATCACCGGCCTGCAGGGCTGGGCCGGCGGCGACGTGGAGTACATGGGCAAGTCGATCAAGGGCGTGCCCAGCTACGCGCTGCTCAAGCAGGGGCTGGCGATGGTGCCGGAAGGCCGCGGCGTGTTCGCGCGCATGACCATCACCGAGAACCTGCAGATGGGGGCCTACACCCGCAACGACGAGGCCGGCATCAAGGATGATATCGACCGCATGTTCGGCATCTTCCCGCGCCTGAAGGAGCGGGCCAACCAGCTGGCGGGCACCATGTCCGGCGGCGAGCAGCAGATGCTGGCCATGGCGCGCGCGCTGATGAGCCAGCCCAGGCTGCTGCTGCTGGACGAGCCCTCGATGGGCCTGTCGCCGATCATGGTCGAGAAGATCTTCGAGGTCGTGCGCGACATCTCGGCACAGGGCGTGACCGTGCTGCTGGTCGAGCAGAACGCGCGCCTGGCGCTGCAGGCGGCGCATCGCGGCTACGTGATGGAGTCGGGCCTGATCACGATGAGCGGGGAAGCCAAGCAGATGCTGGACGATCCCAAGGTGCGTGCCGCCTATTTGGGTGAGTAAAGGCGCTAGAAAGAGCGAGCGGTTTTGGGTGCACCAAAGTCGCCCGCGCTAGCTTAAGCAAGGTGTTCTCCCTCTCCTCATGGGGAGAGGGTTGGGGTGAGGGGTGGGCTAGCAAGGCACCACGCCAAGCGAAGCCAACGGTTCTAGACCCACGGGCGTCAGCCTTTGACTCTCCGGCCCTCTCCCCCGGCCCCTCTCCCGCAAGCGGGAGAGGGGAGCAAACCTGCCAGTGTGCAAGGTTTGTAGCAGCCCTCACGCCTCGCTTACGCGAGGCTTTTTTGTCAGGCCAGCTTCTTCAGCAGCGTGCGCAGCATGCCGATCATCTGGTCGATCTCTTCGCGCGTGACGTTCAGCGCCGGCATGAAGCGCAGCAGGTTGGCGCGCGGCGCGTTCAGCAGCAGGCCTTGCGGATCCATGTCGCGGGCTTCTTCCACCAGTTGCGGGCCGATGTCCTTGTCCAGCAGCAGCGCGCGCAGCAGGCCTTCGCCACGCTCGCCGCCCAGGCCGAACTCGGCCGACAACGCCAGCAGCTGCTCCTTCAGGTATTCGCCCTTGGTCTTGACCTCGTCCAGGAAACCCGGCGCGGTCAGCTGCCCGATCACGGCGCTGCCCACCGCGGTCATCAGCGGGTTGCCGTTGTAGGTGCCGCCCTGGTCGCCGGCCTCGAAGCTGGCGACTTCGGCCTTGCACAGCAGCGCCGACAGCGGCACGCCGCCGCCGATGCCCTTGCCCAGCGTCATGATGTCCGGCTCCACGCCCGACAGCTCGTAGGCGAACAACGTGCCGCAGCGGCCACAGCCGGCCTGGACTTCATCGACGATGAACAGCAGCCTGTGCTTGTCGGCCAGCGCGCGCAGGCCCTGCATGAATTCGCGCGTGGCGGGGATCACGCCGCCTTCGCCCTGCACCGGCTCCAGCATGATGCCGACGGTCTTGTCGGTGATCAGCGTTTCGACCGAGGCCAGGTCGTTCAGCTCGGCCTTGGGGAAGCCCGGCACCTGCGGCGCGAAGATGGTGTCCCAGCCGGCCTTGCCCGACGCGCTCATGGTGGCGAGCGTGCGGCCATGGAAGCTGTGGTCCATGGTGATGATCTCGTAGGCGCCGTTCTTGTGCTTGCGGCCCCATTTGCGCGCCAGCTTGATCGCGCCTTCGTTGGCCTCGGCGCCGCTGTTGGCGAAGAAGACCTTGTCGAAGCAGCTGTGGTCGGTCAGCTGTTTGGCCAGGCGCAGCATCGGCTCGTTGTAGAAGGCCGGGCTCGGGTTGATGATCTTCTTCGACTGCTCGACCAGCGCGTCGATCATGCCCTGGTTGGAGTGGCCCAGGCAGTTGACCGCCCAGCCCTGCACGAAGTCCAGGTATCGCTTGCCGTTGTGGTCCGTCAGCCAGGAGCCCTTGCCCTCGGTGAAGACGAGCTCGGGCCGGTTGGTGATGTACATCAGGGATTGGACGGGAAACTCAGCAAATGCCATGGCGGACTCCAGGGGTCGGCTTTAAACGATGGACGGACGGGCTAGGGGAGCAAGCAAAAAAGCAGCAAAAAACAAAAAGCCACGGGGGTTGCCCGTGGCTCGTTGACCTGAACAGACGCAGTCGACGGTCAGCCGCGCGGCACCCCGGTGGGGAGCGACGTACGGAAGCTGCGGCGTCGGTTGAAGGTCGTATGCATGCGGGCAAATATAAGGCGCATGTGCCCGGGTGTCAAAACGAATTTTGGCAGGCCCGGGCATTGTTGCGCTGAGGGAACGGCGGGCGGAACGGCTTGCCGGCCGCGGTCAGGCTGCCGGCGTGGCCGGGTGCATGTCGGCCTCGGAGGTGAACGAGTCGGCAAAGAACGCGTCTTCGTGCAGCTTGCACTGGCGCGTGAAGTCGCCGCGCGCGGCGTTGATCATCACCGGCGCGCCGCAGGCGTAGACCTCGTGGCCCGACATGTCGGGATGGTCGGCGATCACGGCCTGGTGGACGAAGCCGCTGCGGCCCTGCCAGTTGTCTTCGGGCAGCGCGTCGGACACCACCGGCACGTACTTGAAGTTGGGCAGGTCGCGCGCCCATTGCTCGGCGAGCGCGTGCATGTACAGGTCCTTGGGCCGGCGGCCGCCCCAGTACAGCGTCATCGGGCGCGTGATACCGGTGTAGGCGGCATGCTCGACGATGGCCTTGATCGGGGCGAAGCCGGTGCCGGAAGCCAGCAGGATGATCGGGGCTTGCGATTCCTCGCGCAGGAAGAAGCTGCCCAGCGGGCCTTCGAAGCGCAGGATGTCGCGTTCCTTCATCGCCGGGGCGCCTTCCTTGGCGCCGAAGACGTAGTCGGTGAAGGCGCCGCCCGGCATATGGCGGATATGCAGCTCGATCGGGCCGTCCTCGTGCGGCGGCGTGGCGATCGAATAGCTGCGGCGCTTGCCGTCGCGCAGCAGGAATTCCACGTACTGGCCGGCCAGGTACTGCATGCGCTCGGTCGCCGGCAGCTGCAGCTTGATGGCGATCACGTCGTCGGCCAGGCGTTCCAGCGAGGTCACGCGGCACGGCACCTTCTTGATCGGGATGTCGCCGGCGCCGTGGACTTCGCGGCATTCGATGGTAATGTCGGACGATGCGTTGGCGCAGCAGAACAGCGCGCGGCCCTCGGTCTTTTCCTGCGCGGTCAGCGCGGCGGGGGCGTGGTCGCCCTGCACGATGGTGCCCTCCAGCACGCGGCCCTTGCACGAGCCGCAGGCGCCGTTCTTGCAGCCGTAAGGCAGGCCGATGCTGTGGCGCAGGGCCGCGCCGAGGATGGTTTCGTCCGTGGCCACTTCGAACTTGTGGCCACTGGGCATGACGGTTACTTGATAAGCCATAATCGGTCTATGAGCCAAATTCAGTCGATGCTGCAGCCCTCGCGCCTCCCGCTCCTGCCGGCTTTACCAGTTTTGCCGGTCCCCAGCCGCCGGCTGGGTCGTCCGCGCCTGTTGATCGTCGGGTGCGGGGATGTGGGGACGCGCTGCCTGCGAATCCTGTCGTCGCGCATGCGCGTGTTTGCCGTCACGTCGCAGCCGGCGCGCCGCGCCGAACTGCGCGGCGCCGGCGCGGTGCCGCTGGTGGCCGACCTGGACCGGCCGGTGACGCTGGCGCGGCTGCGAGGGCTGGCCACGCAGGTGCTGGACCTGGCGCCGCCGCCCGCTCAGGGCGAGGGCGATCCGCGTACGCGTGCCTTGCTCGCCGCCTTGCGCCGCAAGGCCTGGCGGCAGGGCGGCACGCCTGGCGGCGAGCCCGCCATTCTACCCGACCGGGGCCTTCGCCGCCCTGCGTTTGTCTACGCCAGCACCTCGGGGGTCTACGGCGACCGGCAGGGCGCGCGGGTGTCGGAATTCCATGCCGTGCGTCCGCAGACGGCGCGCGCGCGCCGCCGCGTGGCCGCCGAGGGCGCCGTGCGCGCCTTTGGCCGCGCTGCCGGCTGGCGCACCAGCATCGTGCGCATCCCGGGCATCTATGCCGCCGAGCGGCTGCCGGTGGCCCGGCTCAAGCGCGGTACGCCCGCACTGGTGCCGCAGGACGACGTCTATACCAGCCATATCCACGCCGACGACCTCGCCCGCATCATGGTCGCCGCGCTGTTCCGTGGCCGCCCGCAGCGAGTGGTCCATGCCAGCGACGATACCGAGCTGCGCATGGCCGACTACTTCGACCTGGTGGCCGACCGCCGCGGCCTGCCGCGCCCGCCGCGCATCACGCGCGGCCAGGCGCGCGAAGTGATCGATCAGACGCTGTTGAGCTTCATGAGCGAGTCGCGCCGGCTCGACAACCGCCGCCTGAAGCGCGAACTGCGGCTGCGGCTGCGTTTTCCCACGGTCGCCTCCTTTTTCGAAGCCTGACCGCGACGCCTGATCGCGCCTGCGGTCGCACCCCGGGCCCTGGCGCGGGGTTTGCTTATCCTGGCGTCACTTCGATCCTGTCTATACAGCAACACTTTCGATGCGCCAACGCGGTGCTTCCTGCACCCGAGGCAAGCCGAGGCACCGTTGTAGTGGTTGATACATCCGCGCCGCAGCGCCGATTCCTGCCGGATGTGATGTCTGCTCCCTCGGTGGAAGCCCTACATTGACTTGTATATACAGGCATTGTTTAATGCCCGAAAACGAGCGCGCCGCAAGCATGGCCCGCCGTCGACGGACACACCAAAGGAGCGAACCGATGAGGATGGAAAGCCGCATGCAGGGCAGGATTCAAGGCAGGATTCGTGGCCGCAAGGCAATGCAGGCCGCGCTGTTTGCCGCGGCAGTCACCATGGCAGGCGCCGGCCACGCGCAGACCACCAAGGTCACGCTCGGCATGAGCGGCTGGACCGGCTTCGCGCCGCTGACGCTGGCCGACAAGGCCGGCATCTTCAAGAAGAACGGCGTCGACGTCGACATCAAGATGATCCCGCAGAAGGACCGCCACCTGGCGCTGGCCGCCGGCGCGATCCAGTGCGCCGCCACTACCGTCGAGACTCATGTCGCCTGGAACGCCAACGGCGTGCCGATCACCCAGATCGTGCAGCTCGACAAGTCCTACGGCGCCGACGGCCTGGCCGTGCGCGGCGACGTCAAGACCTTCGCCGACCTGAAGGGCAAGACCATCGGCGTCGATGCGCCGGGCACCGCACCGTACTTCGGCCTGGCCTGGATGCTGAAGAAAAACGGCATGTCGCTCAAGGACGTCAAGACCACGACGCTGTCGCCGCAGGCGGCGGCACAGGCCTTCGTGGCCGGCCAGAACGACGGCGCCATGACCTACGAGCCCTACCTGTCCACCGTCCGGCAGAACCCGGACAAGGGCAAGATCCTGGCTACCACGCTCGACTACCCGATGGTGACCGACACGCTGGGCTGCGCGCCCAAGTGGCTGAAGGACAACCCCAAGGCGGCACAGGCGCTGGTCGACAGCTACTTCGAGGCGCTGGAGATGATCCAGAAGGAGCCGGCGAAGGCCAACGACATCATGGGCGCCGCGGTCAAGCAGTCCGGCGAGCAGTTCGCCAAGTCGGCCGCCTACCTGCGCTGGCAGGATCGCGAGGCCAACAAGAAGTTCTTTGCCGGCGAACTCGCCAGCTTCAGCAAGGAAGCGGCGGGCGTGCTGATGGACATCGGCGTGATCCGCCAGGTGCCCGACGTGACGGCGTTGTATGACGCGCGTTTCCTCAAGTAACCAGCCGTTCCCAGGAGGCGTGACGTCATGACGCAAGCCCGAATTGGTTCTCCCGCCCCGGCCGCGCCGGTAGCTGCCGCCTCCGCGGCGGCGCCCGCGCGCCGGCGCCACCCGTGGCTGGCACCGTTGGTGCCGGTTTCTCCCAACACGCGCTGGATGCTCGGCCTGTCGTTCTTCGTGCTGTTCTTCGGCCTGTGGGCCGTGGTGACGCTGGGCGGCTTCGTGTCGCGCACGTTCCTGGCCGATCCGATGACGATGGCCAGGGAAGGCGTGCTGCTGTTCACCGAGCACAACTTCATCGGCGACATCGGCATGACGGTGTGGCGCGTGGTCGGCGGCTTCGTGCTGGCCGCGGTGATCGCCGTGCCGCTGGGCATCTTCATGGGTTCGTACAAGGCGGCCGAGGCGTTCTTCGAGCCCTTTGTCTCGTTCTGCCGCTACCTGCCCGCGTCCGCCTTCATCCCGCTGCTGATCCTGTGGGCCGGCATCGGCGAGACCCAGAAGCTGCTGGTGATCTTCATCGGCTCGTTCTTCCAGATCGTGCTGATGGTGGCGGTGGCGGTCGGCGGCGCGCGCAAGGACCTGGTCGAGGCGGCCTACACGCTGGGTGCCAACAGCGCCGGCATCGTGCGCCGGGTGCTGATCCCGGGCGCTGCGCCGGAAATCGCCGAGATCCTGCGCCTGGTGCTGGGCTGGGCCTGGACCTACGTGATCGTGGCCGAGCTGATCGGCTCGTCGTCGGGCATCGGCCACATGATCACCGACAGCCAGGCGCTGCTCAATACCGGGCAGATCATCTTCGGCATCATCGTGATCGGCTGCATCGGGCTGGTCTCCGACCTTGTCTTCAAGCGCGCCAACCAGCGCCTGTTCCCGTGGAGTTCGATCCAATGAGCGCACTGTCCATCCAGCAGGTCTCGCGTACCTTCTCCAACCCGCGCGGCGGGCAGACGCTGGCGCTGCAGCCGGTCGATTTCGAAGTGCGCGACAACGACTTCGTCACCATCCTGGGTCCATCGGGCTGCGGCAAGTCAACGCTGCTGCGCATCGTGGCCGGGCTGGATACGCCTTCCACCGGCCGCGTGCTGCTCGACGGCCAGCCGGTCTCCGACCCGGGCGCCGACCGCGGCATGGTGTTCCAGTCGTACACGCTGTTCCCGTGGCTGACGATCGAGCAGAACGTGCGCTTCGGCCTGCGCGAGCGCGGCATGAGCGCGGCCGAGCAGAAGGAGCGCAGCGACTTCTTTATCCAGCGCGTCGGGCTGCGCGGATTCGAGCACCATTACCCGAAGCAGCTGTCGGGCGGCATGCAGCAGCGCACCGCGATCGCGCGGGCGCTGGCCAACGATCCCAAGATCCTGCTGCTCGACGAACCGTTCGGCGCGCTCGACAACCAGACCCGCGTGCTGATGCAGGAGTTATTGCTCGGCATATGGGAAGCGTCGCGCAAGACGGTATTATTCGTGACCCACGATATCGACGAGGCCATTTTCATGGCCAACCGGGTGGCGGTGTTTTCCGCCAGGCCGGGTCGGATCAAGAGCGATATCGCGGTCGATTTCCCGCATCCGCGCCATTACACGATCAAGACCTCTCCGGAGTTTTCCGCGCTCAAGGCGCGGCTGACCGAGGAAATCCGCGCCGAGGCCATTGCCGCGGCCGAGCACTGAAACGCCATGAACCACGCCGTCGGCTCCGCCACCCCAGCTTCCTCTCCCACCGCGCTCTACCAGCAGGTGAAGGAGTACATCGCCCGCCAGATCCAGAGCGGCGCGTGGCAGCCGGGCGACCGGGTGCCGTCGGAGCAGGAACTGGTGAACCGCTTCGGCGTCTCGCGCATGACCGTCAACCGGGCCCTGCGCGAGCTGTCGGAGCAGGGGCGGGTGGTGCGCGTCGCCGGCGTCGGCACCTTCGTCGCCGAGCACAAGCCGCAGTCGACGCTGCTGTCGGTGGTCAACCTGCAGGACGAGATCCGCATGCGCGGGCATGACTATGCCTGCGACGTGATCCTGGTCGAGCGGGTCTCGGCGTCGATCGAGGTGGCGGCCGCGCTGGAACTGCATACTGGCGAGTCGGTGTTCCATTCGGTGTGCGTGCATCGCGAGGACGGCGTGCCGGTGCAGCTGGAAGACCGCTATGTGAACCCGCGCGTGGCGCCGGACTTCATCGGCCAGGACTTCAGCGCGACCCAGCCCGGCGAATACCTGTTGCGCCACGTGCCCTACGATCAGGTGGAGCACGTGGTCGATGCCATTGCCGCCACGCCGGAGCAGGCCGCGCAACTGGAAATGCCGCCAACGCAACCTTGCCTGATGCTGACCCGCCGCACCTGGACCAACGGCGTGCCTGTGACCTTTGTTCGTTGCCTGCATCCGGGCAACCGCTACCGCCTCGGCAGCCGCTTCCGCGCCGACGGCAATCCCGCTTTCGGCTGATCCGCGCGTTACCAGCCGCATGGATCAGCCTCTGGTTCAATTTTTATCCTAAGCTGTATAGACAGGAACATACAAATGACTGCGAGCCAACACGACCAAGCCTCCCGCCCGCTGCTGACCTTGCAGCCGGGCCAAGTCACCCTGGCCGACCTGCGCCGCATCTACCGCGGCGAAGTGCGCGTGGCCATGGCCGATTCCGCCTGGCCCGGCGTGCGCGCCGCGCAGGCCACCGTGCAGGACATCATCGACGCCGACGCCGTGGTATACGGCATCAATACCGGCTTCGGCAAGCTGGCGCAGACGCGCATCCCCAACGACAAGCTGGCGCAGCTGCAGCGCAACCTGGTGCTGTCGCACAGCGTCGGCACCGGCCCGGACTTGGCCGAGGACACGGTGCGACTGATCCTGGCCACCAAGGCGGTCAGCCTGGCGCGCGGCCATTCCGGCGTGCGTCCGGAGCTGATCGAGGCATTGCTGGCGCTGGTCAACCACGGCGTGACGCCGTGCATTCCCGCCAAGGGTTCGGTCGGTGCCTCGGGCGACCTGGCGCCGCTGGCGCATATGTCGTGCACGCTGATCGGCGTGGGCGACGTGCTGGTCGATGGCAAGCGCGTGCCGGCTGCCGAGGGCCTGGCGCATGCCGGCCTGAAGGCGTTCGAGCTTGGCCCGAAGGAAGGCCTGGCGCTGCTCAATGGCACGCAGGTGTCGACCGCGCTGGCGCTGGCCGGCCTGTTCGCCGCCGAGGACATCTTCGCCGCCGGGCTGGTGGCGGGCGCCCTGTCGCTGGAAGCGATCAAGGGCTCGGTCAAGCCGTTCGATGCCCGCATCCATGAAGCCCGCGGCCAGGCCGGCCAGATCGCCGTGGCCGGCGCCGTGCGCGCGATGCTGGACGGCAGCGAGATCGTCGATTCACACAAGGCCTGCGGCCGCGTGCAGGACCCGTACTCGATCCGCTGCCAGCCGCAGGTGATGGGCGCTTGCCTGGACAACCTGCAGCACGCTGCGCGCATCCTGCGGATCGAAGCCAACGCGGCCTCGGACAACCCGCTGGTGTTTTCGGAGCAGGGCGACGTGATCTCCGGCGGCAACTTCCATGCCGAGCCGGTGGCCTTTGCCGCCGACATCATCGCGCTGGCGATCGCCGAGATCGGCGCGATCTCCGAGCGCCGGCTGGCGCTGCTGCTCGACACCGGCCTGTCGGGCCTGCCGCCGTTCCTGGTGCGCGATGGCGGTTTGAATTCGGGCTTCATGATTGCGCAGGTGACCGCGGCCGCGCTGGCTTCCGAGAACAAGTCGCTGGCGCATCCGTCCAGCGTGGACAGCCTGCCGACCTCGGCCAACCAGGAAGACCATGTGTCGATGGCCACCTACGGCGCGCGCCGGCTGGGCGATATGGCGGCCAACACCGCGGTGGTGGTCGGCATCGAGGCGATGGCCGCGGCACAGGGCATCGAGTTCCACCGGCCGCTGAAGTCGTCGCCGCTGGTGGAGCAGGAACTGGCCCGCATCCGTGCGCGGGTGGATTTTGTGGAGGGCGATCGTTATCTGGCGCCGGATATCGAAGCGATGAAGCAGTGGGTGGTGCAGGGGGACGCGGGGGCGGGGTGGCCCGCTGCGGTGAGGGAAATTCTGCCGACTAACGCAAGTTGATGCGCCGGCCCTCACCCCCGCCCCTCTCCCGCAAGCGGGAGAGGGGAGACCCCAGACAGTGTTGGAGAGGCCAGTGGTTTGCTCCCCTCTCCCGCGCGCGGGAGAGGGGCCGGGGGTGAGGGCGAGCGTATCCGAAAGCCGACGACGTACCAAAGCCTTGACACCAATCTGATCGCGCCACAAGCGCCATCCAAAGGAGAACAATCCCATGAACGCTCCCGAATCCCAATCCCTCCAGCGCGGCCAGCGCGAAATCCGCGCGCCGCGCGGCACCCAGCTGCACTGCAAGAACTGGCTGATCGAAGCCGCCTACCGCATGATCCAGAACAACCTGGACCCCGACGTGGCCGAGCGCCCGCAGGACCTGGTGGTGTACGGAGGCATCGGCAAGGCCGCGCGCAACTGGGAATGCTTCGACGCCATCCTCGACAGCCTGCGCCGCCTGGGCGAGGACGAGTCGCTGCTGGTGCAGTCGGGCAAGCCGGTCGGCGTGTTCCGCACGCACGCGGACGCGCCGCGCGTGCTGATCGCCAACTCGAACCTGGTGCCGCACTGGGCCACCTGGGACAAGTTCAATGAACTGGACCGCGCCGGCCTGATGATGTACGGCCAGATGACCGCGGGCTCCTGGATCTACATCGGCACGCAGGGCATCGTGCAGGGCACGTACGAGACCTTTGTCGAAGCCGGCCGCCAGCACTACGACGGCGACCTGTCGGGCAAATGGATCCTGACCGCCGGCCTCGGCGGCATGGGCGGCGCGCAGCCGCTGGCCGGCGTGCTCGCGGGTGCCTGCGTGCTGGCGATCGAGTGCCAGGAATCGCGCATCGACTTCCGCATCCGCACGCGCTATCTCGACAAGAAGGCCACCACGCTGGACGAGGCGCTGGCGATGATCGCCGAGGCCACGGCCAAGAAGGAAGCGATCTCGGTCGGCCTGCTCGGCAACGCCGCCGACATCGTGCCGGAGCTCGCCAAGCGCGCGCAGGCCGGCGGCATGCGTCCGCATATCGTTACCGACCAGACCTCGGCGCACGACCTGGTCAACGGCTACCTGCCGCAAGGCTGGACGGTCGAGCAGTGGGAAGACGCACGCAAGCGCGATCCCAAGTCGGTCGAAGCCGCCGCGCGTCCTTCAATCGTCAAGCACGTGCAAGCCATGCTCGACTTCCAGAAGCTGGGCGTGCCGACGGTGGACTACGGCAACAACATCCGCCAGGTCGCGTTCGATGAGGGCGTGCACAATGCCTTCGATTTCCCGGGCTTCGTGCCGGCCTATATCCGCCCGCTGTTCTGCCGCGGCAAGGGCCCGTTCCGCTGGGTCGCGCTGTCGGGCGATCCCGAGGATATCTACAAGACCGACGCCAAGATGAAGGAGCTGTTCCCCGAGGACAAGCACCTGCACCGCTGGCTCGACATGGCGCACGACCGCATCGCCTTCCAGGGCCTGCCGGCGCGCATCTGCTGGGTGGGCCTGGACGAGCGCCACCGCGCCGGCCTGGCCTTCAACGAGATGGTGAAGTCCGGCGAGCTGAAGGCGCCGGTGGTGATCGGCCGCGACCATCTGGATTGCGGCTCGGTGGCGTCGCCCAACCGCGAGACCGAAGCGATGCGCGACGGTTCCGACGCCGTGTCCGACTGGCCGCTGCTGAACGCGCTGCTCAATACCGCCGGCGGCGCCACCTGGGTCAGCCTGCATCACGGCGGCGGCGTGGGCATGGGCTTCTCGCAACACTCCGGCGTGGTGATTGTCTGCGATGGCACCGATGCAGCAGCTAAACGCATCGAGCGCGTGCTGTGGAACGATCCGGCCACCGGCGTGATGCGCCATGCCGATGCGGGCTATGACATCGCCATCGAATGCGCGCATGAGAAGGGCCTGAACCTGCCGATGGTGAAGGGCGTATGAGGACTTTCACGCTCGCGGGCATCGACCCGACGCGCTGGAAGAACGGCGGCGGCAACACGCGCGAGATCGCGGTGTGGCCGCCGGGTGCCGGCATGGATGACTTCGTGTGGCGGCTGAGCGTGGCCGATATCGAAGCCGATGGCCCGTTCTCCGCTTTCCCCGGCATCGATCGGCAGATCGTGCTGCTCGACGGCGCCGGCGTGATGCTGCGCGCCGACGACGGCAGCTTCAGCCACCGGCTGGTCCAGCCGGGCGCACCGTTTGCCTTCTCGGGCGACATCGGCCTGCAGGCCGCGCTGCTCGATGGCGCCACGCGCGACTTCAACGTGATGACACGACGTGGCCGCTGCCGCGCGCGCGTCGACGCCTTCCGCCAGGGGTTTGCCGTCGGCACCGGTGCCGATACTGTTTGCCTGCTTGCCGTGTCCGGCACCTGGCTGGCGCAGGACGCGCAGCCGGCCGTAGCGCTGGACGCGGGGCAGGGCGTGCTGTATCCCGCCGGCGAACCCGCTGGCCGGCAAGTCTTCGCGCCAGGCGCCGATGATGCGGCCGATGAAGCGCTGTGTCTGTGTGTCACGCTGGAAATGGAGTCCGACCAATGACGCTGCCTTCCGTACCTGGCACCGCCAGTGCAGCCAATGCCGCCAGCGCCGACGGTGTCTGGCACAACTGCCACCTGTTGCCCGACGCCGACCCGGCGCGCGCCATCCGCGATGCCGCGCTCGTGGTCGAGCACGGCCGCATTGCCTGGCTTGGCGCCGCGGCAGAATTGCCACAGGTTCACCGCGACCTGCCGCGCCGCGACGCCCACGGCGCCTGGATCACGCCGGGACTGGTCGATTGCCACACGCACCTGGTCTACGGCGGCCAGCGCGCCGACGAGTTCGCGATGCGGCTGGCCGGTGCCGGCTATGAAGAAATCGCGCGCGCCGGCGGCGGCATCGTCTCGACCGTGCGCGCCACCCGCGCCGCCGACGAAGACACGCTGTTCGCGCAGGCCGCCGCGCGCCTGCAACCGCTGCTCGCCGAAGGCGTGACTGCCATCGAGATCAAGTCCGGCTATGGACTCAGCCTGGAAGCCGAGCGCAAGCAGTTGCGCGTGGCGCGCCGTCTCGGCGAGCAGTTCGGCGTCGCGGTGCGCACCACCTTCCTCGGCGCGCACGCGCTGCCGCCCGAGTACGCGGGCCGCGCCGATGACTACATCGACCTGGTGTGCGGCACCATGCTGCCGGCGCTGGCCGAAGAAGGGCTGGTCGACGCCGTCGATGCCTTCTGCGAATCGATCGGTTTCTCGATCGCGCAGACCGAACGCGTCTTCGACGCCGCCGCGCGCCATGGCCTGCGCGTCAAGCTGCACGCCGAGCAGCTCAGCAACCTCGGCGGCGCGGCGCTGGCCGCGCGCCATCGCGCGCTGTCGGCGGACCACCTCGAACATCTCGACGAGGCCGGCGTGGCCGCAATGGCGGAAGCCGGCACGGTCGCGGTGCTGCTGCCCGGCGCCTACTATTTCCTGCGCGACACCAACCTGCCGCCGATCGCGCTGCTGCGCCAGTACGGCGTGCCGATGGCGATCTCGACCGACCACAACCCCGGCACGTCGCCGGTGACGTCGCTGCTGCTGATGATGAATATGGCCTGCACGCTGTTCCGCCTGACGGTGCCCGAAGCGCTGGCGGGGGTGACCCTGCATGCGGCGCGTGCGCTGGGCGCATCGGATCGTCACGGCAAGCTGGAAGCGGGGCGCGGGGCCGACTTCGTGCTCTGGCGCGTCGATTCGCCGGCGGAGCTAGCGTACTGGTTCGGCCGCAACCCCGCCGCGACGGTCGTGCGTCAAGGGCGCGTATATCCGACGCAAGCGGAGGGACAGCCATGAGCGCATCGCAGTTGTTCGCAGACTGGGCCCTGCTGCCCGAAGGCTGGGCGCGCGATGTGCTGCTCGCCTGGGACGACCAGGGCCGCCTGACCACCGTGCAGGCCGGTGCCGCCGCAAGTGCCGACGTGCCGCACGCCGCGGGCCCGGTGCTGCCGGGCATGCCCAACCTGCATTCGCACGCATTCCAGCGCGGCTTTGCCGGGCTGACCGAATACCGCAGCCGCCCGCATGGCGACAACCCGGCCGGCGCCGATTCGTTCTGGAGCTGGCGCACGCTGATGTACCGTTTCGCGCAGCGGATCTCGCCCGACACGCTGGAAGCCATCGCCACGCAGCTCTACATCGAGATGCTGCGCGCGGGCTACACCAGCGTGTGCGAGTTCCACTACGTCCACCACGATGCCAACGGCAAGCCCTACGCCGATGCCGCCGAGATGTCGCTGCGGCTGCTGCGCGCGGCGCAGCGCACCGGCATCGGCATGACCCTGCTGCCGGTGCTGTACCAGACCGCCGGCTTCGGCGGCAAGCCGCCGCTGGCCGAGCAGCGCCGCTTCTTGCACGACACCGACGCCATGCTGCGGCTGCTGGAGCGGCTGTCGCCCGCGTGCGCGCAGGCCGGCGCGCGTCTCGGCCTGGCGCCGCATTCGCTGCGCGCGGTGCCCGAAGACAGCCTGCTGCATGCGCTGGCGGGGCTGAAGGCGATCGACGCGCGGGCGCCGGTCCATATCCACATCGCCGAGCAGCAGCGCGAAGTGGACGACTGCATCGCCTGGTCCGGCACGCGCCCGGTGACATGGCTGTTCGATCATGTCGACGTCGACGCGCGCTGGTGCCTGGTGCACGCCACGCACATGGACTGGGACGAGCGCCGGCGCCTCGCGCACAGCGGCGCCGTGGCCGGCATCTGCGCGACCACCGAAGCGAACCTCGGCGACGGCGTGTTCGAGGCGGCGCCGTACCTCGCGCAGCACGGCGCGTGGGGCATCGGCTCGGACAGCCATGCCAGCGTCAGCGTGGCCGAGGAACTGCGCCTGTTCGAGTACGGCCAGCGGCTCGGCCTGCAGCAGCGCAACGTGCTGGCCTCGGATACCCACCTGCAGGTGGCCGACCGCCTCTATCTCGAAGCCGTGGCAGGCGGCGCACGCGCCAGCGGCCGCGCCGCGGCCGGGCTGGCGCCTGGCCAGCAGGCGGACTTCGTGGTGCTGGACGGCGCGCACCCGACGCTGGCCGGCCTCGACGGCGCGCAGGCGCTGGCCACCCATGTGTTCGCCAACCACGGTCATGAGACACTAGCGGAGGTCCGCACCGCCGGCCGCAGCCGCGTGCAGCATGGCGCGCATGCGCTGCAGGCCGAAGCGGCCCGGCAGTTCATCGCCGCGCGTGCCAGCCTGCTGGCTGATTAGGCCCGGCCAATACGCGAAAAATTCGGACACCGCCCAACGCATTGCACAGAACATGTCCTTCTCCACCGATATCCCCGCCTTCACCCTGCATCGCGGCACGCGCCCGCTGCTGGTATCGATGCCGCACGTCGGCACGCACGTGCCGGCTGCGGTCGCGCAGCGCCTGACTGCCGAGGCGCGCACCGTGCCCGATACCGACTGGCACCTGGAACGCCTCTACGGCTTTGCCCGCGAACTCGGCGCGTCGGTGCTGGTTGCCACGCATTCCCGCTACGTGGTCGACCTGAACCGCCCGCCCGACAATGCCAACCTGTATCCCGGCCAGGACACCACCGGCCTGTGCCCGGTCGATACCTTCGACAAGACGGCGCTGTACGCCGATGGCAGCAACGGTCCCGACGACGCGGAAATCGCCGCGCGCCGCGAAGCGATCTGGCGTCCCTACCATGAGGCGCTGGCTGCAGAGCTGGCGCGCCTGAAGGCCGCGCACGGCACCGTGGCGCTGTGGGATGCGCATTCGATCCGCTCGGTGTTGCCGCGCTTCTTCGAAGGCAGGCTGCCGGATTTCAACCTCGGCACGGCCAATGGCGAGAGCTGCGACGCGGGGCTGGCGAACCAGCTGCTCGAGCAGGCCAGCGCGGTGCCCGGCCATACCGCGGTGCTGAACGGGCGCTTCAAGGGCGGCTATATCACGCGCCAGTACGGCAAGCCGCAGGATGGGGTGCATGCGGTGCAGCTCGAGCTGTCGCAATGTGCGTATATGAGCGAGACGTATCCGTTCGCCTATGACGAGGCGCGCGCGGCGGGGTTGCAGCCGGCGCTGCAAGGCATGCTGGCCACGCTGCTCGCCTTCGTCGAATCGCGGTAAGGCGCAACGCCCAAAAAAGGCCCGGCATCATGCCGGGCCTCAGCGCACGCCAACGAAGGCTTACTTCTTCACGACGTTCTTGTTCGCCTTGCTCCCCGTCGCAGCGTTGTACTTCTCCACATACTCCTCGAACAGCTTGCGGATCGCGCGGCCGATCTTGGCGTAGTCCGCTTCATTGAGGTTGGCCAGCGACACCCGTCCAGACGGATGCCGCGTACCGAAGCCGCGGCCCGGCAGCAACACCACGCCAGCCTCGTCGGCCAGCTCGAACAGCAGCTCGTTGGGCTCGACCGCCTCCATCACCCATTTGACGAATTCCGGCCCGATCGCCTTGCCGCCGAGCTGTTCGATATCGAGCAGCGTGTAGTAGTCGACCGCGTTCGGGTCGTCGCTCTCCGGCGCAATGCCGATCTCACGGTACAGCGCGGCCTTGCGGCTGCGGATCAGCCGCTTCATCGCGTTCTTGTAGTTGTCCGGCGTATCCATCAGCGAGAACAGCGAGAACAGCACCATCTGCACCTGCTGCGGCGTCGACAGGCCGGCTGTGTGGTTCAGCGCCACGGTGCGGCTGTCGGCGACCAGGCGATCGATGAACTTGAGCTTCTCCGGCTCGGTGGTGATCGAGCTGTAACGCTTGTGCAGCTGCTGGCGCTGCGCGTCGGGCAGCTTGCCGATCTGCTGGTCGAAGATATTGTCGCGGTGCGTGGCGATCACGCCCAGGCGCCAGCCGGTCGCGCCGAAGTACTTGGAGAAGGAATACACCAGGATGGTGTTCCTCGGGCACATCGCGAACAGCGAGACAAAGTTGTCGGCAAAGGTGCCGTAGACATCATCGGTCAGGATGATCAGGTCGGGGCGCTCTTCGATGATCGAGGCCAGGTATTCCAGGCTCTCGTCGCTCATGCGCACCGATGGCGGGTTGCTCGGGTTGACCAGGAAGAAGGCCTTGACCTTGGGGTCGCGCAGCTTGTCCAGTTCCTTCTTCGAGTATTGCCAGCGCGATTCGGGGTCGGCGTCGACGGACAGCTCTACCAGCTGGTAGTCGTTCAGCTCGGGGATCTCGATATACGGCGTGAAGATCGGCATGCCCAGCGCGATGGTGTCGCCGGCCTTGAGCAGGTGGTTCTCGCGGATGGTGTTGAACAGGTACGTCATCGCCGCGGTGCCGCCTTCGACCGCGAACAGATCGAACTCGCCGATGAACGGATGGTCGCCGATCATCTCCTTGCGGATGTACTGGCCGACGATGGTCTCGGACAGCTTCAGCATGCGGTCCGGCACCGGATAGTTGCAGGCGAGGATGCCCTCGCACATCTCGTAGAGGAAGTCGCCGGCGTTCAGGCCGAGCTGGTCGCGCACGTACGACACCGCGCCGGCCAGGAATTTCACGCCCGGGGTGTCGGCAAATTCGCGCGCGAACAGGTCGAAGCGCTCCTCGATGCCATCGCGGCGCGGAAAGCCGCCCACGCCTTCGGGCATGTACGAGAACGAACGCTCCGATTCACGCATGGCGAACAGGCCAAGCTGCCAGAAGCCATGGCGCGGCACGGTGGCGAGGAAGTTGGGATTGCCGCGGCCGGCGTTGAGCATCAGGCGTTCGGCGTCGCTGCTGGCAAGCTTGATCAGCTCGTCCTTCAGCTCGAACGGGGACAGGCTGGCCAGCTTGGAGATATCGGGTTTGCTCATGTCTTGCTCCTGTGTAGACGCTTGTCGGATTGCGTTGGCGGGTTGGGATGTCAGGTGGCGGCCCGCGCAGCGTGAAAAGCAGGGAAGGGCTATACGAGGCCCACCACCAGCGGCCCCAGCAGGGTCAGCAGCACGTTGGCGAGGGCGTAGGTGATGGCGAAGGGAACGGTCGGCACCGGGCTTTCGGCCTTGTCGAGGATGCCGCCGAAGGCCGGGTTGGCACTGCGCGACCCGGCCAGCGCGCCGGCCAGCAGCGCGGCGTTGTCATACCTGAGCACGTAGCGGCCGAACAGCATCGTCAGGAACAGCGGCAGCAGTGTCACCACCGCGCCCAGGATGAAGATGGTCAGCCCGCTCTGGCGCAGCGTCGACACGGCCTGCAAGCCTGAGTTGATGCCGACGATGGCGACGAACGCGGCCAGCCCGAAGTCCTTCAGCAACTGGCACGCCGCGGTCGGCATGGCGCCGAACATCTTGTGCTTGGACCGCGCCCAGCCGAACACCAGGCCCGACAGCAGCGCGCCGCCGCCCGCGCCCAGCGTCAGCGGGATCGAGCCGATGCGCCAGACCAGCAGGCCGATCAGCAGGCCCACCAGCACGCCGGCGCCGAAGTAGACGAAGTCCGTCTTCTCGCTGGGCACCAGCTCGTAGCCGGCCATCTCGGCCGCGCGCCTGGTGTCGGCGGGGGTGCCATACAGCGTGAGGATGTCGCCATGCTGCAGCTTCAGTTCGGGCAGCAGCGGCAGCGGGTGGTCATAGCGCTCGATGCGCTCGATATAGACGCCGTGGCGCATGTCGCGCCCGACCATGTCGACGATCTCGGCCACGGTCTTGTTGTTCATGCCCTTGGCGGTGAACACCACGTTGCGCGACTGCATGACCGCGCCCATGCCGTCGGCGTCGGCCACTTCTGCCCCGATCAGCGCGGCCGCCGGCACGATCGCATCGCGGCGGCCGACCAGTAGTACCAAGTCGTCGTGCTGCAGCACGAGGTCCTGCGTGACTTCAATCTGCTTGCCGCCGCGCTGCACCTTTTCCACGGTGACCAGGTCCTCGCCGCCGATCTCCAGTTGCGAGACGGTCTTGCCGGAGGCATCGTTCACGCGGTACAGCCGGCCCACCAGGCGCGGCAGCGCGCCGCGCTGGCCCGGGCCGAACTGCGGCAGGCCGCCGTGCAGCTGCGCCTCGACCTTCTTGGCGTCGGTCTTCAGGTCCGACTTCATGAAGCGCGGCAGGATGTTCACGCAGACGATGATCGCGCCGAGCGAGCCGAACACGTAGGTCACGGCATAGCCGATCGCCACGTTGGCCTGCAGCGTCTTGACCTGGTCGGGCGGCAGGCCCAGCTTGGTGATGGCGTCGCCCGCCGTGCCGATGATCGCCGACTGCGTCATGCCGCCGGCGGCCAGCCCCGCGGCCAGGCCCTTGTCGAGATGGAACAGCTTGGCCAGCACCACCACCGTGACCAGGCCGCACGCCGCCATGAAGACCGCCATCGCGATCTCGCGCAGCGAGCTGCGGTTCAGCGAGTTGAAGAACTGCGGGCCGCTCTCGTAGCCGACCGCATAGATAAAGACTGCGAACATCACGGCCTTGACGCCGTTGTCGATTTCGACGCCGACTTGACTGATCACCACCGCGGCGAGCAGCGAGCCGGCCACGCCGCCGAGCTGGAAGCGCCCGAAGGTAATCTTGCCGATGGCGTAGCCGACCGCCAAAGAGAGGAAGAGCGCCGACTCGGGCGACTTCTGGAAGATGTCATGCAGCCATTCCATCGAAGGCTCCTGAAGCGAGTGATGCGGGTTGGTAGAGGCGTTGCATCGTCTTGGGGGGATGGTGATCGGTCAGCGGGGTGCGCGCTGGCATCGGTCCGGCTAGCGCGCCAGCGCGCCGGCCATTGCCACCGCGATGGGGCCGAGCAGCGGCAGCAGCACGTTGGAAATGGCATAGGTGATGGTGTAGCCGATCACCGGCGTGCCGTTGCCGGCGGCGTTGGTGAGCGCCATGATGGTCGGCGTGCTGCAATGCTGGCCGGCGACCGCGCCGAGCAGGATCGGGGTTTCCAGCCTGAGCCACCAGTGGCCGAGCGCCAGCGAGATCGCAGCGGGCACCACCGAGACCAGGACGCCGGCCACCGGCAGGATCAATCCGTATTCGCGCACGAGCTTGACCGCGTCCGGCCCTGCGGACAGGCCCACCGCCGCAATGAACGTGGCCAGCCCGAAATCCTTGAGGATCTCCGCCGCCGGCGACGGCAGCGAGCCCACCACCGGTGCGCGTGCGCGCAGCCAGCCGAAGATCAGTCCCGATACCAGGCAGCCGCCGCCGGTGCCCAGGGTCAGGTCGGCCTGGCCCACCTTCACGCTGAGCGCGCCGAGCAGCATGCCCAGCAGCACGCCGATGCCGAGGAACACAAAGTCGGTCTTGACCGTCGGCGTGACCGGGTAGCCCAGCTCCGGCACCACGCGCTGCACGGCTTCCTGTGGCCCGCTCAGCGTCAGCACGTCGCCCCGGCGCAGCACGGTGCCGGCAAGCGGTGGAATGCGATGCGCCATGCGCGTGATGCGCTGGATGTAGACGCCGCGCGCCAGCCCGACGTCGGCCACCTGGCGCAGCCGCGCCAGCGACAGGCCGGCGACTTCCTTGCGGGTGAGCAGCACGTCCTGCTCGGCCTGCACGGCATCCATGCCGGGTTCGTCGGGCAGCTCGGTGCCGACGTTGCGCGCGAAGTCGACCATCGCGTCGCGCCGGCCCACGGCGAGGATCACGTCGCCGTCGCGCAGGATTTCGGCCGGCGCCGGCCGGAAGGTGTCGCCGCCGCGGCGGATGCGGCGAATGGTGACGCCAAGCTGCACGGTCCGTTCGGCATCGATGACGGTCTTGCCCACGATCCGTTCGACGCGCAGCAGGCGGCCCACCAGCAGCGGCAGCGCGCTGTGCTGGCCGTCGCCCATGTCGTTTTCGCCGCCGAGCTTTTGCCACAGCTGCGCGGCGGATTCGCGCAGGTTCACGCGCAGCAGCCATGGCGCGAGCTGGCTGGTGAACAGCACGATCGACACCAGGCCAAACAGGTAGGTCACGCTGTACGCGGTGACGATATTGGTCTGCAGCACGCGCACCTGCTCGGCCGGGACGCCGAGCCGTGCGATCGCCTCGGAAGCGGTGCCGATGACCGCCGATTCAGTGGCGGCACCGGCCAGCAATCCTGCCGCCGTGCCCTGGTCCAGCCGCAGCAGCGGTACCGCGATGGCCAGCAGCGCCAGCAGCACGAATACTTCCACCAGCGACAGCAGGCCGATGCGCCATTCGCGCCCGACATTGGCAAAGAACTGCGGACCGCCGGTGAAGCCCAGCGCAAAGATGAACACGGCAAAGGCCACGTTCTTGACGTCGTTGTCGAGATGCGCGCCGGACTGCCCGATCACCAGCGCGGCGACCAGCGTCCCGCAGATGCCGCCAAGCTGGAACGGGCCGAAGCGAATCGCGCCGATCGCATGACCAACCGCGAGCGCAAGGAACAGTGCGATTTCTGGCTGCCCTGCGAGCAGGGCGGAGAGCATTTCCATGGCGCGGCGGCGTGTCCTCGGGGCGGGAAAGACAATGACTGCGATGCCACGCGGGCCGCCGCGCGGACACGGCGCCGGGGCCGCGGCCGCATCTGCAGCGCGCATTGGTATCTGCACCTGCATCGACCGGCAAATGCAGCGTGAGGCATTATCCCCGCCGGTTTCGGGCCGGCATATTGAAAGCTTTTGGGGCTGAATTAAACGCTGTCAACATTCCGCGCGCGGCGAATGCGCGCGGCATTGCGCATGACGTGTGCGATGTCTGGAGGGAGGTACGCGGGGAGCGGCCGCGTCCCCCGAACGGGGGGCGGCGGCCGCAAAAGAATGCGGTGCGCTCAGCGCCCGCCGGCGAGGCGATCTTCGATATGCTTGGCGCGCTCCAGTGAACCGGGGTGCGTGCTGAGCATGCTCGACTGCCCGCCGTCCAGCTGCGACATCTTGCGGAACGCCGACGCCAGCGCCTGCCGGTTGGCGCCGTTCTTGGTCAGCAGGTTGAAGGAGTAGTCGTCCGCAGCCGTCTCCTGGCGCTGCGAGAACTGCGCATTGACGAACGTCTCCGCCAGGTCCCCGATCTGCGACGACGACAGCGCGGTCAGCGACGCGATGCCGGTAGATCCCAGCAGGCCGCGCGCCGCGGCGGTGGTGTAGGCCACCTGCATCGCCGCCTTGGTGTGGCCCAGCGCCACATGGCCGATCTCGTGTCCGACCACGCCGCGCACCTCGTCGTCGCTGAGGAAGTCCATCAGCCCGCTGTACACGCGCACGCAGCCGTTGGCCATGGCCCACGCATTGATGTCCTTGGTCACGTAGACCTTGGCATTGAGCGGCAGCCCGGTATTGCCAAGGCCGCTCATCACGTTCGCGAGCCGTTTGGCATAGGTGCTGTCGGGCGGCGCGATGGTGTTCTTCTGGTCCATTTCCGCGCACGACTGGTCGGACAGCGTCTTGACGTTGGTGTCCGAGAGCGTGGCCGCGGTGAACAGGCTGCCGCCGGCCTGGGTCAGGTTTTCCACATTGGCACCGGCGCAGCCGGCCAGGAGGGTGGCGCAGGCCAGGGCGGGGAGGGTCAGTCGGCTCATGGTGGCTCCGGTTGACGGGTCGCAATGCCCATAGGATATGAAGCCAGGCGCATGGGCACCAGTGGGCGCTGTCCGACACCCCTTCAACCTTCAGCCGGAAGAAATCGAGGGTAGAAGCGGTGTGAGGTAGTTGGCCGGTGATGTAGAGCTAATTTCGTACGTACAAAAATACTGTTGCCTGCCCCTAATATTTGTAAGTACAATTAATACCGTGATCAATGAATTCGATCCCGCCAAGCGCGACAAGACCCTTGGCGAGCGCGGGCTCGATTCTGCTCGGGCCGCCGAAGTCTTCGCAGGCACCCATTTCACGGGCGAAGACACACGGGAACGCTATCCCGAGCCCCGCTATATCACTGTCGGAACGCTGGATGGCCGCATGGTCGTCATGGTATGGACGACGCGCGGCGAAGCGCGCCGCATCATCAGCATGAGGAAAGCCAATGAACGGGAACAAGCGCGATACCTCCACTACCTGGGTTGATCCCGATGACGCGCCGGAGCTGACGGACGAATTTTTCAAGCAGGCCGACTTGCTGAAGGGCGACAAGGTCGTCAAACGAGGGCGCGGCCGTCCGCGCGGTACCACGAAGACGGCCACCACTGTGCGTCTCGATGACGATGTCCTGGAAGCCCTGAAGGCGAGCGGGCCTCGTTGGCAAACTCGGCTCAACGTATTGGTGCGCGATTGGCTGAAGACGCACAAGCTCGACGAAATCGAGGTTTGAGCATGAGCCCGAGCCGCCCATCATGTGGACGGCTAATTGCTTTGGAGGAAATCTGGTGCCCGGGGTCGGACTCGAACCGACACGCCTTGCGGCGGGGGATTTTGAGTCCCCTGCGTCTACCTGTTTCACCACCCGGGCAGGTGTGACGGCATCGGAACCGATGCCGGGCTGAGCCGGCGATTATGCCGCAATTCGCCCCGACCGACAACCGGCCGCCGTGGCGATGGGAATGGTCCGGATAACTTGTGCATGGCGATTGCGGTTAGCATCGCCGTCACCGCGTGCATCACCGACGCCCGCGCGAAACCAGTCCCGACCCCGCACCCACCGACCGCCATGACCGACCAAGCCTCGCTGGCGAGCCTTGCCAGCCTGCCCTCGCAGGACCCCGTCTTCTACGACCGCGAATACAACAACCGCGCCAATGTGCCGGACAACCCGGCGCATATGGCGCGCTGGGGTGAATGGTCGGCGCAGGTGCGCGAGCGCGGTGGCTTTGTCGCGGACCTGGTCTATGCCGATGCGGGTTCGCGGCATCCGCAGGATGAGACGCTGGATTATTTCCCGGCGACGGCGCCGGCCGATGACGGCGCGGCGCCGCCGCTGCTGGTGTTCGTCCACGGCGGCTACTACCGCGCGCTGGACAAGCGCGACCACAGTTTCGTCGCCAGCGTGCTGCCGGCGCTGGGTGTGTCGGTGGCCGTGGTCAATTATTCGCTGGTGCCATCGGTGACGGTGCCCGACATCGTGCGGCAGGTGCTGCGCGGCGTGGCGTGGCTGTACCGGCAATCCGGCGAGCTGCGGCATGACCCGCAGCGGCTGTTCGCCGCCGGGCATTCCGTCGGCGGCCACCTGGTGGCGATGCTGATGGCGGCACGCTGGCCGCAACTGGCGCCAGACCTGCCCGCGGACCTGGTCAAGGGCGGGCTCTCGGTCAGCGGGCTGTACGACATGGAGCCGCTGCGCCGCGCCGCGTTCCTGCAATGCGACCTGCGGCTGTCGGAGGATGACGTGGCGCGCCTGTCGCCGGCGTACATGGCGCCGGCCACCGCCGCGCCGCTGTCGCTCGCGGTGGGCGAGCTGGAAGCGGCCGAATACCACCGCCAGCATGCGCTGATGCGGGCGGCGTGGCCCGCCAATGTCCGCAGTCCGGCGGCGAGCGATCTCGTGCTGCCGGGCTGTCATCACTTCAATGTGCTCGATGGCTTCGGCGAAGCCGACAGCCCGCTGGTGCGCGCCGTCCTGCGCCTGACAGGCGCCTGAGCAGGCCCTCAGCCCTCCAGCACGCGCAGCAGCGACGAGGTATCGTCCTTGCCCCAGCCGTTGGCCATCAGCGTGCGCAGCTGCGCCGAGGTGGCCTGCATCGCCGGCAGGTCCAGGCCGATTTCCTCGGCGATAGCGCGCGCCAGCCCGAAGTCCTTGTCGTGCAGCCGCGCCTCGATGCCGGCGGCGAAATTGCGCGACACCATCTTGGGCCCCATCAGGTCGAGCATGCGGCTGCCCGCCATGCCCGTCGACATGGCCTGCAGCACGCGGCCGGTATCGACGTGCTGCGCCGAGGCAAAGCGCATGGCTTCGGCGATGCCTTCGATATTGACCACCTGCGCGATCTGGTTGCACAGCTTGGCCACCTGGCCGGCGCCGTTGTCGCCGATATGCGTGATGGTCGTGCCCAGCAGCTCCAGCAGCGGCAGCACGCGTTCCAGCACCTCGAGCTTGCCGCCGACCATGATGGTCAGCTTGCCGGATGCGGCGGCGGTAGTGCCGCCCGAAACCGGGCAGTCGAGCGCCTCGAGGCCGCGCGCGGCCAGTGCCGTGGCGATCTCGCGCGTGACCACCGGCGAGATGGTGCTGTGGTCGACGCAGACCGTGCCGGGCGCCGCGCCGTGGACCGCGCCTTGCTCGCCCAGCAGCACTTCGCGCACGTCGTCGGACGAGGTTACGTTGGTGAAGACAACGCTGGCGCCGCGCGCGGCCTCGGCGGGCGTGAAGAACGGCTCCGCACCCATGGCGCGCGCGGCTTCGGCGGCCTCGGGGCGGCGCACGAAGGCGCGCACGGTGTGGCCGGCGGCCAGCAGGTGGCGGACCATGTGCGAGCCCATGGCGCCCAGGCCGATGAAGGCAACCGTGACGGAAGGGGTGGAAGTGGTGGTCATGCGATGCTTCCTTTCAGAATGCGGGATTCGGCGGGCGCTGGCTACTTGTCGCCCGCATAGGCGAACTTGCCGTTGCGGATCACCCCCATCACGCGCGAACGCTGGTCGAAGCCCTGGTGGTCCTTCGCGTTGAGGTTCAACACGCCGTTGGGGATGGTGAGATTGGTGGTCGATTCCAGTGCGTCGCGCATGGCGGCGCGGAATTCGCGCGTGCCGGGCTGGGCGCCGGTCTTGAGCGCGCGGCGCGCGGCGTCGTCCAGCAGCAGCCACGCGCCCCAGGCGTCGCCGGCGAACTGCGTCACGCTGTCGGCGCCGTACTTGCCCTCGTAGCGGTTGACGAAGTCCAGCGCGACCTTGCGTACGGGGTGGCTTTCGGGCAACTGGCGCGCGACCACCACCGGGCCGGTCGGGAACAGCGTGCCTTCCACGTCCTTGCCGCCCATGCGCAGGAATTCCCAGGTGGCGATGCCGTGGGTCTGGTAGACCTTGCCCTTGTAGCCGCGCTCGCCCAGCGTTTTCTGCGGCAGCACCGAGGGCGTGCCGGCGCCGGCGATCAGCACCGCGTCGGGGTTGGCCGCCATCAGCTTGAGCACCTGGCCGGTCACCGAGGTGTCGTTGCGCGAGAAACGCTCGTTGGCGACGACCTTGATCTTGCGCACTTCGGCCAGCCTGGAGAACTCGCGCCACCAGCTTTCGCCATAGGCATCGGCAAAGCCGATGAAGCCGACCGTCCTGATGCCGTGGTTGCTCATGTACTCCGTCAGCACGGTCGCCATGTGCGAGTCGTTCTGCGGCATCTTGAAGGCCCAGCGGCGCTTGGCGTCGGTCTGCGGCTCGACGATCGACGCCGACGCGGCCAGCGCCACCATCGGCGTCTCGCCCTCGGACACGGCGTCGAGCGCGGCCAGCGCGGTCGGGGTGATGTTGGGGCCGACGATCACGTCGACCTTTTCCTCGGAAATCAGCTTGCGCACGTTGCGCACCGCCGCGGCCGGGTCGGAACCGTCGTCCAGGATCACGTAGTGCGCCTTCTGGCCGCCCAGCGTCTGCGGCCACATCAGCACGGTGTTCTTGGAGGGGATGCCGATCGAGGCCGCCGGCCCGGTGGTGGACACGTCGATGCCGACGCGGATATCGGCCAGCGCGGCGGCGCTGGTGCAGAGCAGGGTGGCAAGCAGGGCGCTGGGCAGCAGGCGGGGCAACTTCGGCATCTTGTCTCCTCCGGTCTTGTTTGTGACGGGAAGGATAGCCGAACTTCAATGGGAGATGCACGGCGATTGCCTGGTGCCGACATGCCCTGAATGTCTGACATGTCGTCCCCGCGCAGGCGGGGACCCAGCGGCTTTAAAGACGCTGGATTCCCGCCTGCGCGGGAATGACGGGGCATTTCAGGTGCATCTGGCTTTGGGCTGTCGGTGGTCAGCGCACGCCCAGCCGCCAGAGCGAAGTTACCTCTGCCGAGCGCGCCGCGTGCAGCGGATCGCTGGGGTCGGCGGCGCGCGGATGGCGCGGGCGGATATCGGAGCGGCCCAGCACCTTCAGCCCCGCGGCCTCGATCCAGCCTTCGAGCTGCGCGCGCGGGCGCAGGCCCAGGTGCTCGGCCAGGTCGGACAGCAGCAGCCAGCCTTCGCCGCCGGGTTCCAGGTGCGCGGCCAGCCCATCGAGGAAGCCGCGCAGCATGGCGCTGTCCGGGTCGTAGACGGCGCGCTCGACCGGCGAGCTGGGCCGGGCCGGCACCCACGGCGGGTTGCACACCACCAGCGGCGCGCGGCCTTCCGGGAACAGGTCGGCCTGCACGATCTCGACCTGGGCGGCGTAGCCGAGCTGGCCGATGTTCTCGCGTGCGCAGGCCAGCGCACGCGGGTCCTGGTCGGTGCCGACGATGCGCTGCACGCCGCGCCGGGCCAGCACCGCGGCCAGCACGCCGGTGCCGGTGCCGATATCGAAGGCCAGTGTCTTCGAAGGCAGCGGCTCGGCGGCAACCAGGTCGACATACTCGCCCCGCACCGGCGAGAACACGCCGTACCAGGGATGGATGCGGTCTTCCAGCGCGGGAATCTCCACGCCTTTCCTGCGCCATTCATAGGCGCCGATCATGCCCAGCAGCTCGCGCAGCGATGCCACATAGGGCTCGCCCGCCGGACCGTAGGCCTGCTCGCAGGCTTCGCGCACATCGGGCGCGCGGCGCAGCGGCACGCTGTGGTCGGCCTCGAACGGCAGCAGCAGCATGCCCAGCGTGCGGGCGCGCTGCGACTGCGCCAGCCGGTGCAGGTGGAAGGCCTCGGTGGCGGAGCCGGGCGCGCCCTTGGCCTTCTGGCCCGGCCGGCTGGCCTTCTTGGGCTTGCGCTCGGTGCGCCGCGCCATGGCATTGAGCAGCTGGCGGGCGTTCTGGAAGTCGCCGCGCCACAGCAGGGCAGTGCCCTCGCAGGCGAGCCGGTACGCGGTGTCGGCGCTGGTGGTGTCGTCGGCGACCACCACGCGGCGCGGCGGCGGGTTGCCGGCCTCGGAGCGCCACGCGGCGCTGCGCTCGGTGCCATCCTCGGTCCAGTGGATGCGGGGCAGTTCGCTGGCGGCTTCGCTCATGGGTTTGCTCACAGCGCCTCCGGCCGGCGCGGCGTGACGGATTGGGAATGCATGTTGGGTTGTGCTTCTTATATAGAGAGGCGGCGGGCTGCCGCGCTCAGAGTTCGTAGGCTTCGTGCTCGCCCGACATGGCCTGTTCGACCAGCTTGCGGTTCAGCGTCGGCGAGAACAGCTCGATAAAGGTGTAGACAAAGCTGCGCAGGTAGGCCCCCTGCTTGACCGCCAGGTGCGTCACATTGCTGCCGAACAGGTGGCCGGCCGAAATCCCGCGCAGGTTGCGGTCGCGCTCGGCATCATAGGCCACGCCGGCGACGATGCCCACGCCCAGGCCGATCTCCACGTAGGTCTTGATCACATCGGCGTCGATCGCCTCGAGCACGATGTCCGGCTTCAGGTGGCGCAGCTCGAAGGCCTTGTCGATCTTGGGCCGGCCGGCAAAGTTGGGGTCGTAGGTGATCAGCGGGTAGCCCATCAGGTCTTCCAGCGCCAGGTGCTTCTTGTCCAGCAGCGGATGATCGGGTGGCGTAATCACCATATGTGTCCACTGGTAACCCGGCAGCGACACCAGGTTCTTGTCGTCGGTGATGCCTTCCGTGGCGATCCCGATATCGGCCTGGTCATGCAGCAGCATGTCGGCGATCTGGGTCGGGTTGCCTTGCTGGATCGACAGGCGGACCTTGGGGTAGCGCTTGGTGAACTCGCCGATCACGCGCGGCAGCGCGTAGCGCGCCTGGGTATGGGTGGTGGCGATGGTGAAGTTGCCCTGGTCCTGTGCGGCGTAGTCCATGCCGACCCGCTTCAGGCTCTCGACTTCCTGCAGGATCTTCTCAACAGAGGTGAGAATGCGCCGCCCCGGCTCGGTCAGGCTGCGGATGCGCTTGCCGTGGCGCGTGAAGATATCGACACCCAGCTCTTCCTCCAGCTCGATGATGGCCTTGGACACGCCGGGTTGTGATGTGTAGAGCGCTTTGGCGGCTTCGGTCAGGTTGTAGTTCTGCCGGACGGCCTCGCGCACGAAGCGAAACTGGTGCAGGTTCATATAACTCGGGTCGTATAAACAAACAACTTCTTATTAGTTTGAGGTATGAGGCCAGTTTATTACGATTCTCGAACTTTGTTAATGAACGTCCTGCCCGCAGTGCGTCCGCTCGCAGCCCCCGGATTGTGATGCGAGCCTCACGGGCCAGGGCCCACCGAGTCCTCCATGTCGCTGGCCTATACCGTTTCCGGTCTGTTTGTAGGCGTCCTCGTCGGTCTGACCGGCGTGGGTGGGGGCTCGTTGATGACGCCTTTGCTGACGCTGCTGTTCGGCTTTTCGCCGGCGACCGCGGTTGGCACCGACCTGGCCTTTGCGGCCATCACCAAGGGTTTCGGCACCATCGCGCACCGCGCCCACGGCCATGTGCAGTGGCAGGTGGTGCGGCGCCTGTGCATCGGCAGCCTGCCGGCGGCGGTGGTGGCGATCCTGGTGCTCAAGAGCGCCGGTGAACTCAACGCCCAGTGGCTGCACGCGATCCGCGTGACCATCGGCGTGTCAGTGCTGCTGACCGTATTGTCGCTGCTGTGCCGCAAGCAGATGCTGGCCTGGCTTGAACGCAACCCGCGCTTCCAGCTGCATGGCCGCGCCCAGGTCATTGCCACCATCGTGGTCGGTGCGGTGATCGGCGTGCTGGTGACGGTGTCGTCGATCGGTGCCGGCGCGGTTGGCGCCACGCTGATCCTGCTGCTGTATCCCCATATGAAGCCGGCCGAAGTCGCCGGCACCGATATCGCCTACGCCGTCCCGCTGACGGCGCTGGCCGGGCTGGGCCACGTGTGGCTCGGCACCGTCAACTGGACTTTGCTGCTGGCGCTGCTGGTGGGTTCGATCCCCGGCATCTGGCTGGGCGCGCAACTGTCGCGGGCGCTGCCCGAGCGGCTGGTGCGCGCCGCCCTGGCTACCACGCTGACGCTGGTAGCCATCAAGCTCGTTTCCTGAATTCAACGAATACTGAACGGACCCCGCCATGTATCAGTACGACCAATATGACCAGCGCATCGTCAACGAGCGCGTCGCCCAGTTCCGTGACCAGGTGCGCCGCCGCCTGTCGGACGAGCTGACCGAGGAAGAATTCCTGCCGCTGCGCCTGCAGAACGGCCTGTACATGCAGCGCCATGCCTACATGCTGCGCGTGGCGATCCCGTACGGCCTGCTGTCGTCGACGCAGCTGCGCAAGCTGGCCCATATCGCCCGCGAATACGACCGCGGCTATGGCCACTTCTCCACCCGCCAGAACATCCAGTACAACTGGATGGAACTGGAGCGCGTGCCCGACGTGCTGGCCGAGCTGGCCAGCGTCGAGATGCACGCGATCCAGACCTCGGGCAACTGCGTGCGCAACATCACCACCGACCACTTCGCCGGCGTGACGCCGGACGAGTCGGTGGACCCGCGCGTGCTGGCCGAGCTGCTGCGCCAGTGGAGCACGTTCCAGCCGGAATTCGCCTTCCTGCCGCGCAAGTTCAAGATCGCGATCTCGGCCTCGAAGGACGACCGCGCCGTGGTGCAGATGCACGATATCGGCATCTATGCCTACAAGAATGCCGACGGCGAAACGCGCCTGCGCATCCTGGCCGGCGGCGGCCTGGGCCGCACCCCGATCCTGGGCTCGGTGATCAAGGAAGACCTGCCGTGGCAGCACATGCTGACCTACGTCGAGTCGGCCATCCGCGTGTATAACCGCTACGGCCGCCGCGACAACAAGTACAAGGCCCGCATCAAGATCCTGGTGAAGGCCATCGGCGTGGAGAAGTTCGCGCAGGAAGTCGAGGAAGAGTGGCAGCACAGCAAGGACGGCCCGGCCACGCTGACGCAGGTCGAGTTCGACCGCGTGGCGCAGTACTTCACGCCGCCCGCGTATGAAAAGCTGGCCGATACCGACGCCTCGTACGAAAACCACCTGCTGGAAGACAAGGCGTTCGCGCGCTGGGTCAGCCGCAGCGTGCACGGCCACAAGGTGCCGGGCTACGCCGCGGTGACGCTGTCGACCAAGCCGGGCCTGGCCTCGCCCCCGGGCGATGCCACCGATGCGCAGATGGAGGCCGTGGCCGACTTCGCCGACCAGTTTGGCTTTGGCGAACTGCGCGTCGCGCACGAGCAGAACCTGGTGTTGCCGGACGTAAAGAAGCAGGACCTGTACGCGCTGTGGCAACTGGCGAAGAAGGCCGGCCTGGCCACGCCCAACATCGGCCTGCTGACCGACATCATCGCCTGCCCGGGTGGCGACTTCTGCTCGCTGGCCAACGCCAAGTCGATCCCCATCGCGCAGGCGATCCAGGATCGTTTCGACGACCTGGACTATGTCTATGACCTGGGCGAGATCTCGCTGAACATCTCGGGCTGCATCAACGCCTGCGGCCACCACCACGTCGGCAACATCGGCGTGCTGGGCGTCGACAAGGATGGTTCGGAGTGGTACCAGGTCACGCTGGGCGGCGCCCAGGGCAACCAGACCGCGCTGGGCAAGGTGATCGGCCCGTCGTTCAGCGCCGAGGAAATGCCCGAAGTGGTGACCCGCATCATCGACACCTTCGTGGCCAACCGCATCGAAGACGAACGCTTTATCGAAACCCTGTCCCGCATCGGCATCGCCCCGTTCAAGGAGCGCGTCTATGCCGACAAGCAGCCGCGCGAGCGCGCCGAAGCCTGAGGACCGGAGAGACTGAACATGGCAAAGATCATTCAACTGCAACGCCAGGATGCAACGGGCAGTGCGAACGTCACCCCGGTGATCGTGGAAGACAACTGGACCGTGCTGCGCGCCACTGAAGAGCAACCGCTGACCGAAGAGCGCATCGCCGCCGCGGTGCAAGGCCAGGACGCGGTGCTGTTTCCGCTGTCGGTGTGGAAGGCCAATGAAGCGCTGCTGGCCGGCCGCGACGCCGCCCGCACGGGCGTGTGGCTGGCGCCGGAAGACGAGCCGGGCGATGCCGCCGCATACTTCGACCGCGTGTCGCTGGTGGCGGTGGACTTCCCGGTGTTCCGCGATGGCCGCGGTTTCTCCACGGCCTACCTGCTGCGCACCCGCTACAAGTGGGAAGGCCAGCTGCGCGCCGTCGGCGACGTGCTGCGCGACCAGCTCAATTTCATGAAGCGCTGCGGCTTCGATGCCTTCGCGGTTCGTGCCGACAAGAACATCGAGGACGCCATCAAGGGCTTCACCGAGTTCACCGTGACCTACCAGGCGTCGGTCGACGAGCCGCTGCCGCTGTTCCGCCGCGCCCGCACCGAAGGCGGCGCCGTGCAACCGAAGGCCACGGCATGAGCACGGTGCTGAGCGATATCCCGGTGGTGGATGCCGGCGCGGTATCCGCGCTGCGCCCGCCCGCGCTGTGGGTCGCGCCCGAGTACACCGGCAGCCTCGAGGCGCTGGAGCAGAAGGAGCGCGAACTGGGCGAGCGCCTGGCCGGCATCGCCGCGCGTTTCTTCCGCGCGCGCTTTGCCTCCAGCCTGGCGGCCGAAGACATGGTGCTGACCGATGCCATCCTGCGCGGGTCCCCCGCCGTGCGCGCTGGCATCCGTGTCTTCACGCTGCAGACCGGACGCCTGCACGCCGAGACGGTGGCGGTGCTCGACAAGGTGCAGTCGCACTACGGCTACAGCATCGAGCAGTACACGCCGGACGCCGAGGCGGTCGAGAACTACCTGAAGAAGCACGGCCTGAACGGCTTCTACGACAGCATCGACCTGCGCAAGGAATGCTGCGGCATCCGCAAGGTCGAGCCGCTCAATCGCGCGCTGTCGCACGCGGACGCCTGGCTGACCGGCCAGCGCCGCGAGCAGGCCGTGACGCGCGCCGAGCTGCCGTTCGAGGAACAGGACGAAGCCCGCGGCATCCCCAAGTTCAATCCGCTGGCGGACTGGACCGAGCCGGAGGTGTGGGCCTACCTGAAGCGCCACAACGTGCCGGTCAACGACCTGCACGCCAAGGGTTATCCCAGCATCGGCTGCGAGCCCTGTACGCGCGCGGTGCGCGCGGGCGAGGACGTGCGCGCGGGACGGTGGTGGTGGGAGAGCAAGGACTCGAAGGAGTGCGGGCTCCACGAACAGAACATCAAGCATTGAGGCCGGTAAAAAAATGGGCATCATGAACGACATCGCAGAAGCCACCTCCAGTGTGGCCCACCTGTTGCAGGTACAGAACGACCATCTCGACCGCCTCGAAGCGGAATCGATCTACATCATCCGCGAGGTGGTGGCCGAGTGCCGCAACCCGGCGCTGCTGTTCTCCGGCGGCAAGGACTCGATCGTGATGCTGCACCTGGCGCTGAAGGCCTTCCGCCTGGGCGAGCGCAAGATCGAGCTGCCGTTCCCGCTGGTGCATATCGACACCGGCCACAACTACCCGGAAGTGATCGCGTTCCGCGACCAGCGCGTGGCCGAACTGGGCGCGCGCCTGGTGGTGGGCCACGTCGAGGATTCGATCAAGCGCGGCACCGTGCGCCTGCGCAAGGACACCGATTCGCGCAACGCCGCGCAGGCCGTGACGCTGCTGGAAACCATCGAGGCGCACCAGTTCGACGCGCTGATGGGCGGCGCCCGCCGCGACGAAGAGAAGGCCCGCGCCAAGGAACGCATCTTCTCGTTCCGCGACGAGTTCGGCCAGTGGGACCCGAAGGCCCAGCGCCCCGAGCTGTGGAGCCTGTACAACGCCCGCATGGCGCAGGGCGAGCAGATGCGCGTGTTCCCGATCTCGAACTGGACCGAGCTGGACGTGTGGCAGTACATCGCCCGCGAAAAGCTGGCGCTGCCGCCGATCTACTATTCGCACCAGCGCGAAGTGGTGCGCAAGAACGGCCTGCTGGTGCCGGTCACGCCGATCACCCCGAAGCAGGACGGCGACGTCAGCGAAGTGCTGTCGGTCCGCTTCCGCACCGTGGGCGACATCAGCTGCACCTGCCCGGTGGCCAGCGTTGCCGATTCGCCGGAAGCGATCATCGCCGAGACCGCGGTGACCGAAATCACCGAGCGCGGCGCCACCCGCATGGACGACCAGACCAGCGAAGCTTCGATGGAGCGCCGCAAGAAGGAAGGCTACTTCTAAGCCGCACGCAGCAAAGGATTCAGACATGACTCACCAAGCAACTCATCAAGGCCTGCTGCGCTTCATCACCGCCGGCTCCGTCGACGACGGCAAGAGCACCCTGATCGGCCGCCTGCTGTACGACAGCAAGGCCGTGCTGTCCGACCAGCTGACCGCGCTGGCCAACGCCAAGAACAAGCGCACCGCCGGCGAGCAGATCGACTTCTCGCTGCTGACCGACGGCCTCGAAGCCGAGCGCGAGCAGGGCATCACCATCGACGTGGCCTACCGCTACTTCTCGACCGCGCGCCGCAAGTTCATCATCGCGGACACGCCGGGCCACGAGCAGTACACCCGCAACATGGTCACCGGCGCCTCGACCGCGCATGCGGCCATCGTGCTGGTCGATGCCACCCGCGTGACCGTCACCGACGGCCGCGCCGAACTGCTGGCGCAGACCAAGCGCCACTCGGCGATCCTGAAGCTGCTGGAAATCCAGCACGTGATCGTCGCCGTCAACAAGATGGACCTGGTCGACTACAGCGAGCAGACCTTCAACGAGATCCGCACCGCCTACGCCGAACTGGCCGGGCAGCTGGGCCTGAAGGACGTGCGCTACGTGCCGGTGTCCGCGCTGCGCGGCGACAACATCGTGCACGAGAGCGACGCCATGCCGTGGTACCAGGGCGAGCCGCTGCTGCCGCTGCTGGAAGAGCTGCCGGTGGAAGAAGCCGCGCCCGAGGACGACGCCGCGCTGCGCTTCCCGGTGCAGCTGGTGATCCGCCAGGACGGTTCGCAGTCGGACGACTTCCGCGGTTATGCCGGCCGCGTCGAAGCCGGCACCGTGCGCGTCGGCCAGAAGCTGCGCGTGCTGCCCGCCAACCGCGAAGCCGTGGTGGCCGAAGTGCTGACTCCCAACGGCGCCGCGGAATCGGCCAACGTCGGCGACACGGTCACCGTGCGCCTGGCCGAGGACGTCGATGTATCACGCGGTGATATGTTTGTTGCCGCCGATGCCACCACGTCATCCGCGAAGAAGCTGCAGGCCGACCTGTGCTGGTTCGACGACGAGTCGCTGAACCCGTCGCGCAAGTACGTGCTCAAGCACACCACGGCCAGCGTGTTCGCGCGCGTGTCGTCGGTGGATCGCGTGCTGGACGTGCACACGCTGTCGCACGAGACCGGCCGCCATGACATCCGCCTGAACGATATCGGTTCGGTGCAGATCTCGTTGCAGAAGCCGATCGTGTGCGATGCCTATGGCGACAACCCGGCGACGGGCGCCTTCGTGCTGATCGACGAGGCGACTAACCACACGGTGGCCGCAGGCATGATCCGTGCGTTCTCCTGATCGGTAATCAACAGGAACACGCGGACGAGGGGCTGGAGATGGGCAAGCAGGCACAGAAGACTTACGGCAAGGTGTTCCTCATCGGGGCAGGCCCCGGTGCGGCAGACCTCATTACGGTGCGTGGTGCACGGCTTTTGGGCGAAGCCCAGGTGGTGCTGCACGATGCACTGGTGTCGCCGGAGATGCTGGCCTGGTGTCCGCAGGCGGAGCTGGTCGAAGTCGGCAAGCGCTGCGGCCAGCGCTCCACCGCGCAGCTGTTCATCAACCGCCAGATCGTGGACCTCGCCAGCAAGTACGAACGCGTGGTGCGCCTGAAGGGCGGCGACCCGATGCTGTTCGGCCGCGCCGACGAGGAACTGCAGGCGCTGGAAGCGGCCGGCATCGAGTATGAGGTGGTGCCCGGCATCACCGCGGCGCTGGCTGCCGCTTCCGCCATCGGCAAGCCGCTGACCAGGCGCGGCGTGTCGCGCAGCGTGGCGTTTGCCACGCAGGCCAAGGCGGCGGACGGCGAGGGCTCGCCCGATATCGAAGCCGCGGTCAAGGCCGACACCTTGGTCTACTACATGGGCCGCGACCAGGCCGCCTCGATCGCCGCGCAGCTGATCGCGCACGGCAAGCCCGCGTCGACACCGGCGTGGGTGGTGGAAGCCGTCAGCACGCCGCGCCAGCGCAGCCGTGAATTCACGCTGGGCCGGATGGCGGCGGGTGAGGCCGCGGCGTGGATCGACCCGGTGCAGCCCAGTTTGCTGATGATCGGCGCGGCGCTGGCCGCGCGCGCGACAGAGTCGCCGCGGGAGGATGCGGGCGTGACTGAAGTGCGTGCGCAGCGCGCTGCCTGATTTCCGGGCTTCGCGCTGGCACAGCGAGCGTTTTCTCCCCTCTCCCATTTATGGGAGAGGGGCGGGGGTGAGGGCGGGAGCCTCCACGAAGCGAGGCCTCATGGTGCTTGCCAGGCGCCTGCCCTCACCCCCGGCCCCTCTCCCGCAGGCGGGAGAGGGGAGCAAACCAACGGTGTTACTGACCCCGTCCCGGGATGCCGGCACGGGGTTTTTCATTTCGCTTCAGGACTGCACGGAAGGCGCGCCAGGCAGCGACGCCATGCAGTAGGCCGCGATCGCATCCAGCACCGCATCGGACTCGCCGACCGCGGCCGCGCAATGGATCTTCAGGCCGGGATGGGCCTGCCGGCACTGGTCGAGCAGGGCAGGCAGGTCGCGCCGGATATGGCCGCCCTGACCAAAGAACACCGGCACCACGGTGACTTCCGCCACGCCGTCCGCGGCGAGTTCCGCCAGCGTATCCGGCAGCAGCGGCGACATCAGTTCCAGGAATGCCAGCCGCACCGCGCAGCCGGGCAGGGCGGCAGCCAGCTTCTGCCGCAGCCGCTCGAACGGCTCGCGCCAGCGCGCATCGCGCGCGCCGTGCGCGAACAGGACCAAGGCGCGGTGGCACGCTGCCATGGCCGTCCTCAGTGCCGGTCGACCCAGCGCAGCGCGAGCAGCGCCACCATCAGGTAGAGCGTGCCTGGCACCAGCGCGGAGATGATGGGCGGCCACGTGTGCAGCAGGCCGACGTGCGAGAACAGCGTATTCGACAGGTGGAACGACAGCCCCAGCATGATGCCGCCGAACACCTTCACGCCCACCGCCCCGGCACGCGCGTGCAGGTAGGCGAAGGGCAGCGCCAGCGCCACCATCACGAACAGCGTCAACGGGTAGATCACCTTTTTCCAGAACGCGATCTCGTAGCGCTGCGTGTCCTGCTTGTTGTCGCGCAGGTGGCGGATATAGCGGAACAGGTCCAGCGTCGACATCCGCTCCGGCGTCACCAGCAGCACGGACAGGATCTGCGGCGTGAGCTCCGAGTGCATCGCCACGCGCGGGAATTTCAGCTGCTCGGCGCGGAAATCCGGCGCCAGTGCATCACGCGGCGGCGCGGGCTGTGCCGGATCGGCCTGCGGCGCCAGTTCGCTGAAGCGCGTCTCGCTGACCCCCTGCAACTCCCATGACTGGCCGCCCTGGTAGCGGCCTTCCTGGGCCACGCGGATCACGCGCAGCCGGTATTGCGGGTCGAACTCGTAGATGGTGATGCCGGTGATGGTCTGGTCCGGCCGCAGCCCGGCCACATTGACGAAGCGGGTGATCTCGCCGCCGACGGCCGGATCCTGGTCGCGGTCCTTGACCCAGACGCCGGAACGGAAGCCCGCCGACACCGTCGCGCCGATCGCCTCGAGCTTGATCTTCTGCGCGTACTGCTCCGCGCGCGGGCCGATGAACTCGCCGAAGAGAAAGGTCACGATCGCCAGCGGCACCGCCAGCTTGAACAGTGAGAACAGCGCCTGCCGGGTATTCAGGCCGGCGACGCGGAAGATGGTGAACTCGGACTGGCTGGCCAGCTGCGAAAACACGTAGATCGCACTGATCAGCACTGCGATCGGCAGCACCTCGTAGACGCGGGTAGGGGCCTGCAGCAGCACGTGGAGCAGCGCCACCAGCGAGGTGTACTGGGCGTTGACGTTCTCCAGCTCGTTGAGCATGTCGAAGAACACGAACAGCGACAGCACCGCAAACAGGATGAAGGCGAACACGCCATAGACCAGCCGCCCGAAGTAGCGTTCATAGACGCGCAGGATCCTCATGCCTGGCTCCCGCTGGTGGCGGCATTGCGCCGTTTCAGGCCGAACACGGCGCGCCAGCCGCCCAGGCTGCGGTTCTGCCGGTAGCGGAACAGCACCAGCGCCGCCAGGAACACCGTCAGGTGGATCGGCCACCAGGCCAGCCAGAACGGCACCGAGCCGTTGCGCACCCAGGACTGCGTCAGGTTGATCAGGTTGCTGTACGTCAGGTAGATCAGCACCGCGAACACCAGCGGGGTATAGCGGCCCAGGCGCGGGTTCACGTAGGCCAGCGGGATCGCGATCATCACGAAGTTAAAGGCCAGGATCGGCAGCGAGATGCGCCAGATCAGCTCGCCCAGGTTCTCGCGCGTGGGGTTGCGGATCAGTTCGATGGTGTCGCGGCTCTTGGGCGGCAGCTTGGCTTCGGACTCGGGCGGCTTGCTGTCCACCTTGACCGCGTAGCGTTCGAACTCGACGATGCGGTAGTCGATCTGGCCGGGCGTGCCGGAATAGCGGCGGCCGTTCTCCATCACCACCATGCGGTCGCCATTGGGCATGGTCTCGAACTTGCCCTGGTGCGCCAGCGCCACGCCGATCTTGTCGGCTTCGGAATTGGCGACGAAGACATTGCGCGCATGCTTCATGTCGGGGTCCATGCCCTCGATGAACAGAACGTAGTTGGCCTTGGCGGGCTCGATGAAGCGGCCGGCGGCGATCATCGACATCACCCCGCGCTGCTCGAAGCGGTCGCGGAACAGCGCGCTCTGCTGGTTGGCCCAAGGCCAGGCGAACATGCCCAGCAGCAGCGCCAGCAGGATGAACGGCGCGGCGAACTGCAGCACCGGCTTGACCAGGTCGCGCAGCGAGATGCCGGCCGAGAACCACACCACCATCTCGGAATCCTTGTACCAGCGCGTGAGCACGATCAGGGTCGAGATAAACAGCGTGGCCGACAGCAGGATGGACAGGTAGCCGATGGTGGCCAGGCCGATCAGCATCAGCACGTCGTTGGGGCTGGCCTTGCCGCTGGCGGCCATCCCCAGGATGCGGATCACGAGCGACGTGAGCATGAAGGTCAGCATCACCAGGAACACCGCCCCGGCGGTGTAGGCGAGCTCGCGTCGCAGGGCTTGTTGAAGGATCATGCGGGTTCGGTTCCGGGCTGCCGGCCGGAGCGGGCGATGTGCCGTGCGAGGTGCCTGGCAGAACAGTGGGCCGGCAGCACAATTGGCTGTCAGCGTGACCGGGGCGTATCAGCGGCGGCAGGTCGCGGGGTAAAAATCGCGGATAATGGAGGCTTTCGTGTCTAACGAGACCCTGGAAGGAAGCGCGATGGAATTTAGCACAAAAGCCCTGGATTGGAGCAAAGCCGGCCAAAATGGTTTCCTGGCGACCAAGACCGACTGCCTCGTGGTCGGCCTGTTCGAGGGCCAGAACCTTGCCGGCGTGGCCAAGGCGCTGGACACGGCCACCAAGGGCTTGGTGGCGCGGCTGGTCAAGCAGGGCGATTTCGAAGGCAAGCGCGGCACCCACCTGATGCTGCACGAAGTGGCCGGCGTCGGCGCCGCGCGCGTGCTGCTGGTGGGCCTGGGCAAGGAAGCCGAGTTCTCGGACAAGGCCTTTGCCGACGCCGTGCGCACCGCGGTGCGTGCCTTGTCGTCCACGCGCGCCACCACCGCGCTGTGGTGCCTGGCGCAGCAGGCGCCGCAGCAGCGCGACGTTTCGTGGGCCATCATCAGCACCATCACGCTGGTGCGCGACGCCGGCTACCGGTTGCTCGAGCGCCACCCCGGCCTGAAGCGCGCCAATGCCAACGGCAAGCCCAACGGCGCCGACAAGTCGTCGCTGCGCAAGGTCGTGATCGCGGTCGACAGCAGTGACGCCCGCGCCGCCACCCAGGCCGCTGTGCGCGGCACCGCCATCGCCAACGGCATGGAAGTGACGCGTGACCTGGGCAACCTGCCGTCCAATATCTGCACCCCGACCTACCTGGCCAATGCCGCGCGCAGCATCGCCAAGCGCCACAAGCTCAAGGCCGAAGTGCTGGGCCGCAAGCAGATCGAGGCGCTCAACATGGGCGCCTTCCTGGCCGTGACCAAGGGCAGCGAGGAGCCGCCGCAGTTCATCGTGCTTCGCTATGACGGCGCCGGTGCCAAGCAGGCGCCGGTGGTGCTGGTGGGCAAGGGCATCACCTTCGACACCGGCGGCATCTCGCTCAAGCCGGGCGAGGGCATGGACGAGATGAAGTACGACATGTGCGGCGCCGCCTCGGTGCTGGGCACCATCCAGGCCGTGGCCGAGATGGGCCTGAAGCTCAACGTCGTGGCCGTGGTGCCGACCTGCGAGAACATGCCCAGCGGCGTCGCCACCAAGCCGGGCGATGTCGTCACCAGCATGTCGGGCCAGACCATCGAGATCCTGAACACCGACGCCGAGGGCCGCCTGATCCTCTGCGACGCGCTGACCTACGTCGAGCGCTTCAAGCCGGCCGCGGTGATCGACGTGGCCACGCTGACCGGCGCCTGCATCATCGCGCTGGGCCACCAGAACAGCGGCCTGTACTCGCGCTCCGACATGCTGGCCGACCAGCTGCTGCAGGCCGGCCGCCATGCCATGGATACCGCCTGGCGCATGCCGCTCGATGACGAGTACCAGGACCAGCTCAAGTCCAACTTCGCCGACATGGCCAATATCGGCGGGCGCCCGGCGGGCAGCGTGACCGCGGCCTGCTTCCTGTCGCGCTTTACCGAGAAGTACGACTGGGCCCACCTGGACATCGCCGGCACGGCCTGGAAGAGCGGCGCGGCCAAGGGCGCCACCGGCCGCCCGGTGCCGCTGCTGACGCAGTTCCTGATGGACCGCGCGGCCTGACGGCAGCAGTCAGCCATCCCGGCAACGCAAGCAGCAAACGCCCATGACGCGCATCGACTTCCACAGCAACGTGCCGGACCTGCTCGGCTATGTCTGCCGGCTGGTCCGCAAGGCCTACGGCGCCGGCCAGAAGGTAGTGATCCACGGCGCGCCGGCGCAGCTGGCGGACCTGGATGCGCGCCTGTGGACCTTTTCGGCGCTGGATTTCCTGCCGCATTGCGGGCTTGAACACCCCAATGCGGCGGTCACGCCGATCCTGCTGGCCGCCACCACCGAGGGCGTGCCGCACCACCAGCTGCTGATCAACCTGTCCGACCAGCCGCCGGCGCAATTCGCCAGTTTCGAACGCCTGATTGAAGTGGTGGGGTCCGGCGACGCCGCCCGCGAAGCCGGCCGCCAGCGCTACCGCTTCTACCGCGAACGCGGCTATCCGCTGACTCATCACGATATCGGCCAGCCCAAGGGAGACGCAGCATGAGCGAACGCACCACATCGCGGGTGATTCCGCGGCCGGGGCCCAACGACAGCATTCCGCTGCTGACGGAGGTGGTCGAACTGCCGGATGCGGAATCGGCGGCGCAGCCGCAGGCCGCTACGCAGGAGGGCGTCATCGATACCTTCGGCATGGCCGAATCCGGCATGGTCATGCATGTGGGCGATACTGGCGATAGCGCGGAGCCGCAGGCCGAAGCACCGGCGCCGCAAGCCCCGGCAGCGGCGACCGATCCCGGCGAGGACGACCTGCGCGCCATGCGCAGCGAGCTGCTGTCGCGCGTGATGCTGCGCTTTCGCACCGAGTGGCCGCAGGTGGTCGAGGCCCATACCGAAGCCACGCTGCAGGCGCGGCTGGCGCCGCTGACGGCGCAGCTCGCCAGCGAGCTGACGCAGTCGCTGGAGGCCCGGCTGGTGGAGTGGCTGGACGCCACCCTGGAGGAGATCGAGCGGACGCCGGGCGGGGATTGAAGCGAGCCGTCGCCCCCCTTGGCGCGGCCGGCATGCAAGACGCCTCAGCCAACAAAAAAGCCCGCGGGATTGCGGGCTTTTCTCATCCGGCAAGTGCGCCTCAATCCGTCACTGCACCCTTGCTGGCCGTCGACGCCAGCTTCGAAAACTTCGCCAGCACCCCACGCGTATAGCGCGGCCCCGGCGCCTTCCAGTCGGCACGCCGCTTCGCCAGCTCTTCCTCCGGCACGTTCAGCTGCAGCAGCAGCTTGTGCGCGTCGATGGTGATCGAGTCCCCTTCCCGCACCAGCGCGATCGTGCCGCCCACCGCCGCCTCAGGCGCCACGTGGCCGACCACCATGCCCCAGGTACCACCCGAAAAGCGGCCATCGGTGATAAACCCGACCGATTCGCCCAGTCCCTTGCCGATGATGGCCGAGGTCGGCGCCAGCATTTCCGGCATGCCCGGGCCGCCCTTGGGACCGAGGTAGCGCAGCACCAGCACGTCGCCGGCGTTGATCTTGTCGGCCAGGATGGCTTCCATCGCGCTCTGCTCGTCCTCGAACACGCGCGCCGGGCCGGTGATGACGGGGTTCTTCAGTCCGGTGATCTTGGCGACCGCGCCTTCCTCGGCCAGGTTGCCCTTCAGGATGGCGAGGTGGCCTTCCTTGTAGAGCGCCTTGTCGATGGGCAGGATTACATCCTGGTCGGCGCGCGGGGTGTCCGGCACGTGTTCGAGTTCTTCGGCCAGCGTGCGGCCCGTAATGGTCAGGCAGTCGCCATGCAGCAGGCCGGCCTTCAGCAGGATCTTCATGACCTGCGGGATGCCGCCCGCCTTGTGCAGGTCGGTGGCCACGTACTGGCCGGAAGGCTTCAGGTTGCAGATCACCGGCACCTTGCGGCGGATGCGCTCGAAGTCCTCGATGGTCCATTCCACCTCGGCGGCGTGGGCGATGGCGAGGTAGTGCAGCACCGCGTTGGTCGAGCCGCCGGTGGCCATGATCAGCGCCACGGCATTCTCGATCGACTGGCGCGTGATGATGTCGCGCGGCTTGATGTCCTGCTTGATCGCCTCGACCAGCACGCGCGCCGATTCGGCCGCGCTGTCGACCTTCTCCTGGTCCGGGTTGGCCATGGTCGACGAGTACAGCAGCGACATGCCCAGCGCCTCGAACGACGAGCTCATGGTGTTGGCGGTGTACATGCCGCCGCACGATCCGGTCGACGGGCAGGCGTTCTGTTCCACGCCCTCGAAGTCTTCCTGGCTCATGCGCCCGGCGGTGAATTCGCCCACGGCCTCGAACGACGACACGATGGTCAGGTCCTTGCCCTTCCAGTTGCCCGGCTTGATGGTGCCGCCGTAGACATAGATGCCCGGCACGTTGGTGCGGGCCAGCGCGATCATGCCGCCGGGCATGTTCTTGTCGCAGCCGCCGATCACCACCACGCCGTCCATCCACTGGCCCTGTGCCGCGGTCTCGATGCAGTCGGCGATGACCTCGCGCGAGATCAGCGAGTACTTCATCCCCTCGGTGCCCATCGACATGCCGTCCGAGATGGTCGGGGTGCCGAACACCTGCGGATTGGCGTCCGAGGCCTTGATCGCGTCGATCGCCGCATCGGCGAGGCGCTGCAGGCCGGCGTTGCAGGGGGTGATCGTGGAGTGGCCGTTGGCGATGCCCACCATCGGCTTGTCGAAGTCTTCCTTCTTGTAGCCAAGGGCGTAGTACATCGAGCGGTTGGGGGAACGCGCCACGCCTTGCGTGATGTGCTGCGAGCGTTTGTTGAATGCCATGGTGGGTCTCCGGGGGAATGTCCGGCGCCGCGGGGGTCGCGCAGTGTCACGCGGGCAGCCGATGTTGTGCGGGAAAGCATGCCCCTTGCATTTTGGAGTGTCAAATATATTATTTGCCCTTTATTGAGTCGTAAAACATATCAGGAGCCCGGCTTGGACCTGCGTCAGCTGCGTTATTTCGTCACCGTGGCGGAAGAGTTGCATTTCGGCCGCGCCGCGCAACGGTTGTCGATGACGCAGCCTCCGCTGTCGCAGCAGATCCAGGCGCTGGAGGAGGAGATCGGCGTGCCGCTGTTCGTGCGCACGCGGCGCTCCGTGGCGTTGACGCCGGCCGGCGCGCAGTGGCTGCCCGAGGTGCGCCGGGTGCTGGCCGATGCCGCGGCACTGCCCGGGCTGGCGCAGCGGCTGGCGCGGGGCGAGCTGGGTTCGCTGTCGCTGGCCTTCGTCAGCACGGCCGACTACGGCATCCTGCCCGACCTGCTGCGGCGGTTCCGGGCGCGTCATCCGGCGGTGCAGCTGCAGCTGCGCGAGGCCACCAGCGACGTCCAGCTCGAAGCCCTGCTGGAAGGCGCGATCGATGCGGGCCTGGTGATCCGGCCCCAGCTGCCGGCGATGCCGCACGGACTGGCCTACCTGCCGCTGGTCAGCGAACCGCTGGTGCTGGCCGTTCCCGACGGCTGGCGGCCGGCGGGCGGGCTCGCGCAAGATGGCAAGGTATCGCTGCGCGAGGCAGCATCCGATCCGCTGATCATCTTCCCGCGCCGAAGCGCGCCGGCGTTTTATGACATCATTACAGGCTACTATGCGCGCGAGGGCCTGGTGCCGGCGATCGCGCAGGAAGCGATCCAGATGCAGACCATCGTCAGCCTGGTGTCGGCCGGCATGGGCGTGGCGCTGGTGCCGGCATCGCTGTGCAACCTGCGGCGCACCGGCGTGTCATACCTGGCCCTGCGCGAGTCCGGCCCGCAGATCGAGACCGGGCTGGCCTGGCGCGACGGCGGCAGCGCCGGCGTGGCGCCGGTGCTGCGGTCGTTCATCGAGATTGCCGGTGCACTGGCCAACGAGGCCAACGAGGCCACCGCGGCGCCGCGCTGAGCGCGCGGCCGGCCCAACCAGACAACTACATTCACGCCAACATGCTGATCCATCCCCAGTTCGACCCGGTTGCCATCCACCTGGGCCCGCTTGCCATCCGCTGGTACGGGCTGATGTACCTGGCCGGGTTCATCATGTTCCTGTGGTTCGGGCGCCTGCGCATCCGTCAGCCGCACATGGCGGCCAAGGGCTGGGCCACGCGCGACCTCGATGACATGCTGTTCTTCGGCGTGCTGGGCGTGATCCTGGGCGGGCGGCTGGGCTACGTGCTGTTCTACAAGCCGACGTACTACCTGGCGCACCCGATGGAGATCTTCAAGGTATGGGAGGGCGGCATGGCCTTCCACGGCGGCTTTCTCGGCGTGATCGTGGCCATGTGGCTGTTCGGCAAGCTGCGCCGCCGCCACTGGATGGAGGTGACCGACTTCATCGCGCCGATGATCCCGTGCGGGCTCGCCGCCGGCCGCATCGGCAATTTCATCAACGGCGAGCTGTGGGGCCGCGCCACCGACCTGCCCTGGGGCATGATCTTCCCGCAGGCGGGCGACAACATCCCGCGCCACCCGTCGCAGCTGTACCAGTTCGCCGGCGAGGGCGTGGCGCTGTTCATCATCCTGTGGCTGTTCGCGCGCAAGCCGCGGCCGATGGGCGCGGTCTCGGGCGTGTTCCTGATCGGCTATGGCGCGTTCCGCTTTGCCGCGGAATTCGCGCGCGAGCCGGACAGCTTCCTTGGCCTGCTGGCGCTGAAGATGTCGATGGGGCAGTGGCTGAGCGTGCCGATGATCCTGGCCGGCATTGCCATGGTGATCTGGGCCTACCGGCGCCACCCCGGCGCCGGCGCGCCGCAACCGGCGGCCTGAGCGCGGGCGGCGCGGTGGATCACTTGCCGGCGCGCCGTAGCGCGTCGATGCGCGCCTGCGTATGCGGGTGCGTCGACAGGAAGTCCTGGCCGCGATCCGCTGTGGGCTCCGATGCCGACGATGGCGCGCCGGCGCCCGCACGATGTTCCAGCCCGACCAGCACATCGGCCAGCGCCGCCGGCGGCAGGCCGTTGCGCTGCATGACCTCGATGGCGAAGTCGTCGGCTTCGCGCTCGTGGTCGCGTGAGTAGCGCAGCGTCAGCATGGCGGCCGGCACGCCGGCCAGCACCGTCGAGATGTCGCCGAACAGGTAGGCCGACAGCGCGCCCAGCGCCGAGGCCTGGATCACCTGCTGCAGGCCGTGGCGGCGCGCCACGTGGCCGGCTTCGTGCGCCAGCACCCCCATCATGCCCGCGCCGGTGCCTGCCAGGCTGACCAGCTCGTCGGTGACCACGATGGTGCCGCCGGGCAGCGCCAGGGCATTGGCGCCAATCTCACCGCCCTGGCGGAACAGGATCTGGTAGTCGTGTCCCGCGTCGGGCGGCCGCCTGAGCGCGGCAAAGCCCTGGCGGATGCGTTCCTGCTCGGCCTGCGGCAGCTGCGTCGGCCTGACCACGCCGTTGTCCAGGCTCGCCAGCGTCAGCTTGCCCAGATGGGCTTCCACTTCCGCCGGCACCGTGCGCGCCATCGCGCCCGCCCCCCACGGCAGCAGCACGTAGTAGCCCAGCACCAGCACCGCCACCAGCGCCACCACCGCCATCCCGGCCAGGCGCCAGCTGTTCTGCGCGCGCGACACCAGCCCTTCCCGGTGGCCGGTGGCGGCCAGCATGTGGTCGAAGGCGGCGTGGTCGTTGATTTCGCAGAAGGCGCCGTCGGCGAACGTGACCAGCCGCGGCGCGCGCCGTACGCGTTCGGATACGCGCACGTCGGACAGCGCGGCGCGGCGCAGTTCGGCGCCGCTGTCGTCGCGCAGCACCGCCTGCTGCGCTTCCACGGCCAGGGTTGCCGGATGCGCACGCGAGGTGCGGCCATCGAAGAAGGTGACTGGGATCATGGTGCTGATCCTGCCGGGCGTGGCAGTCAAAGCGCGATGTCGATGTCGTACCAGTCTACCGCGGCATCGCCCAGCGCACCGACCTGCTGTACCTCGCCTGCAACAAAGCTGTCGAGCGGGCCGGCCGCCAGCATGGTCACGCTTTCGACCCGGTAACGCGTGGCGCGCACCCGCGCGAACGGCAGGTACAAGCCCAGCGTGAGCGCGATGGCGATCAGGTTGGTGACGAAGATAAAGATCATGCGGCCCGCGCCGACCTGGCTGCGGAACGCGTGCGGGGCAAGCGTGGTGTGGTTCCACACGACGTTCTGCAGGCGCGCCATCAGGTAGGGGCTGACCGCCAGCAGGCCGAGGTAGAAGCCGGCAATCGTAAAGCCGAGGATCACCGCGGCGGCGAGGCCCTTGGCGCCGGGCGCCACCACCGAGCCCAGGACAAAGCTGAGCACGATGCCGGCGACGGCTGCGGCCAGCACCACGCCGAACGCCCGCAGGTAGACGCCGTAGAACTCGCCGGCGCCGGCGGCAAAGCCGAATGGCGCCGTGCCGAAGCGCGTGTTGTTGTGCTGGTACTGCTTGAAACGCTGGTGCGCCAGCGGCCCGAGCAGCCCCAGCGTGAACACCGCTGCCAGCGGCCACAGCACGAATACCTTGTAGGCCTCGGCATCGCCGCCGGTGAAGGCAAAGCGCAGGCCACGGTAGCTGGAATTGGCCATGCGGAAGCGCAGCGAGCGCACCAGCAGCAGCGGGAACACCGCCAGCAGCGCCACCAGCATCGCCAGCGCGAGGAAGGGCGATACGTTTGAGGCCAGCTGGAACGCAAGGGCGAGGCCGAACACGATGGCGCGGCCTTTCAGGATCGCGGAGGGCTTGCCGTGGTAATCGAAGCTGGCCCCGTCGAGCCGGGTATTGCGATAGAAATACTGCAGCGTGCGCACCTTGGCCCACGCGGAATAGATGCCGAAGGTGACGATGGTCAGCAATACGTTAACGATCCAGATACGGAAATATTCCGATCCTGAACCGGTGAAGGACATGCGCAAAGGCTGGGGCGACGCCGGCGCCGTGTCAAAGGCGGCGGAGGAAGAGAACGTGAAATCGCGGCTGCCGGCGTGCATGGCGGAGGGCTCCCGGGGAATGAAAATGCGTGGAAATGCGGTTTGGCGAAGGGAATGCGGCGAATAACCCTGCGTGGTTGTATCAGAAATGCAACCAATTGAAATCAGGCCATTGCGGTGCGCGCCTCACATTCTGGCATCGATAAATTAAGACTGCGGCACATTTTGCATATGCAATTGCCGACAGTCGGGTTTGTCTCGTTGGCGCCATGGGAAAACCCTCGTAACAATCGAGAAACATCCTGTTACACTGATCGCAATCTGTAACAAGTTTCGGATGCGTGTCATCAATAGATTCAAGGACTTAGAGCCACTGGCACGGTAATCGCTAACGATACTGTTACAAGATGAGCGGCAAGCCACAGCCGCCACGGAAGCATTCAGGGAGGGTCCGGCAGGACCACTGGGGTCGGATGCTTCACGCTACAGAACAGGGCAACGGGAAAATCCGCGCGCAAGCGCGTTTCAAGGGGGGCGCCGGGCCAGCGCCAGGTTTCCATGATGACCCACGCGGGCGGATACGGATGTATCCGCAGGCGATGTAAGCAGTTCGGCAGTCCTTTTCAGGCGCGGGCGTTTCTTTGCAGGGAGGCATGGAAACGCCCGCCGCACCTCCTCTGCGCCATGCTGGCGTCTTTCACGCCGCGCACGCCCCTTCGCGCGCGCTTTCTCCGCCGCCTTATTCCTTTTGGTCCTGTGTTCCGCGGTGCAACATCGAAATTCCTTGTATCATCGCCGCCCTAATCCATAATTATGAATTATGGCGGCCGCGACGCATGATTGCGGCCACGGATTCCTCAAACCGGGGGTGGCAATGCGCATCGTCCAGCAGGCGCTGTACCTCGAAGTCGCAGACCGGCTGCGCGCCATGATCGATGCCCATACGCTGACGCCCGGCGCCTGGATCGACGAAAGCGCGATGGCCGAGTCGCTCGGCATCTCGCGCACGCCGCTGCGCGAAGCGCTGAAGGTGCTGGCTGCCGAAGGGCTGGTCCGGCTCGAGCCGCGCCGCGGCTGCTTTGTCAATAAATTGTCCGAGCAGGACCTGGACGAGATCTTCCCGCTGATGGCGCTGCTCGAGGGCCGCTGCGCCTACGAGGCCGCGCGCAACGCCACGCGTGCCGACCTGGACGCGCTGGACGGCCTGCACGCCGACCTGGCCCGCTACGCGCAGGCCGGCGATATCGACGCCTACTACGAGACCAACGCGCAGATCCATGAGGCGATCCAGCGCCTGGCCGGCAACCGCTGGCTGTCGGGGCTGATCAGCGATCTGCGCAAGGTGCTGCGGTTGTCGCGCCACAAGAGCCTGAAGCTGCCGGGCCGCATCCACGAGTCCTGCGCCGAGCACCTGTCGGTGTTCGCCGCGCTCAAGGCGCGCGACCCGGAAGGCGCCGAGGCGATGATGAAGACCCATCTGCTGCGCCAGCGCGCGGCACTGCAGGCGCTGGACAACGCCGCCGGCGCGGCGCAGCCGACCCGGGCGCCGCCGGCGCTGCGCGTGGCCAGCGGCGACGACTAGCCGCCCGCGCCCCACGCTCCACGCTCCACGCTCCACGCCGCAGCATGGCAAGTCCTCCACGTTCCGATCGATGCACAAGGCAGGTACCGCATGAACTCCTTCGACACGGGTGACCAGAAAATCAGCGCGCCGCTGGGCGAGAGCGAGCCGGCCGGCAGTAATTTCCTGTCGCGGCTGGGCCGCTGGTGGGGCCGCAAAGGCGAGGCCGAGGCCGCGGCCAGGGCCGCCAACGGGGTGGCGCATGCCGACGGCGAGGTGCCGCTGGCACCGCGCGTGGCGCGGCGCCAGCGCGAGCAGTTGCGGCTGTGCTTCGATGCCCGCCTGACCGACGGTGCCGCCAATGCCGCCGCGCAGGCATGGCAGGCAGAGTACGAGGCCGCGGGCGAGGCCACCCGGCGTGCGATGCTGGAGTTGCTTGCGGAGGTTGCCGGCAGCAGCGGCGAAAAAGCCGCCAACGCCAACGCCAAAGGCGAGGGCAAGGGTGACGCTAAGGGTGACCCGAAGCCCGACAGCAAGGGCGGCCATTCCGGGCTGACCCACGCCCTGTCCAGCGCCCGTATCCGCTTCTTCAAGCGCTTGGCAGCGCTCCACGGCCAGCGCGGCAGCAGCGCCTGCGGCCTGCACTTCCTGATCCAGCTGCGGGCCGACATGCTGCGCTGGCAGCGCCGGGTGCCGGGGCTGCGCGTGCTCGACGACGACCTCGAGGCGCTGTTCTCCAACTGGTTCGACGTGGGCCTGCTGGAACTGCAGCCGATCACCTGGGACTCGCCCGCCTCGCTGCTGGAGAAGCTGATCCGCTACGAGGCCGTGCACGAGATCGCCTCGTGGACCGACCTGCGCAACCGGCTCGACTCCGACCGCCGCTGCTACGCCTTCTTCCATCCGCGCATCCCGCGCGAGCCGCTGATCTTTGTCGAGGTAGCGTTCGTTCCCGAGATGGCCGCCAATGTCCAGACATTGCTCGACGAGGCCGCGCCGCTGGAAGATCTGCGCCGCGTGAAGTGGGCCATCTTCTATTCGATCAGCAACACGCAACCCGGCCTGCGCGGCGTCAGCTTCGGCAATTTCCTGCTCAAGCGCGTGATCGAGGAACTGCAGCGCGAATTCCCCAAGGTCACGCAGTTCGCCACGCTGTCGCCGATCCCCGGGTTTGCCGACTGGCTGCGCAGGCAGGACGCCGATGCGGTGTCGCGTGCGCTCGGCGACAAGCGCCTGGCGCGCTGGCGCGAGCGCCACGGCGAGGCGCCGGCGGACGGGGCGGGCTGGCTGGCAGCACTGTCGCCCGACGCGCCTGCCGAGGCCGATCCGCTGACACGCGATACCGCGATGGCGCTGGCCGCGCATTACCTCGTGCGCGAGCGCCACCAGGCGCTGCCGGCGGACCCGGTGGCACGCTTCCACCTGGGCAACGGCGCCTGTGTCGAGCGGCTCAACTGGGCCGCCGACCTGTCGCGAAAAGGCCGAAGCCAGAGCTGCGGCATGATGGTGAATTACCTTTACGTACCCGAGGCGCTGGACGACAATCTGGCACGCCTGAGTGCAGGCAACCCGCGCATCGGCCGTAGCGTCGGGAAGCTGCTGTGACCCTGGTCAGGTCACGGGATTGCCCTCGCATCCGTGGCGCCACGCGCGCCGCGTTTTCTTGTCGGGACCATTGCAACAAGCCCATGCCGCGGCGCATGCTCGCGGCAATCTAATCGACTTTCCGAAGAAAAGAGAGAGAGGAGACAGCAAGATGAATCGTCGTCAGTTCAGCCTGGCCGCGTGCGCGCGGGCAGCAGGCATGGCTCTGGGCGTGGCCGGCATCGGTGCCGCCACGCTGTTCGCGGCACCCGCGGCCCATGCCGATACCTGGCCGTCCAAGCCCGTCACCGTGATCGTGCCGTTCCCGGCCGGCGGTGGCACCGACGCCTTCGCGCGGCCGCTGACCGCGCAGCTGTCCAAGCAGCTGGGCAAGCAGTTCGTGATCGACAACCGCGGCGGCGCCGGCGGCACGGTCGGGGCCAGCATCGCGGCCAAGGCCGCGCCGGACGGCTACACCGTGTTCATCGGCGGTGCGCACCATGCCATCGCCCCGTCGTTCTACAAGAAGCTCGACTACGACATCGAGAAGGATTTCATCCCGGTCACCGTCATCGCCCAGCCGCCGCAGGTGGTGGTGGTCAACCCCACCCGCGTGCAGGCCAACACGCTGCAGGAACTGATCGCCTACGCCAGCAAGAACCCGGGCAAGCTCAACTATGGCTCGGCCGGCAATGGCTCGTCGCACCACCTGGCGGGCGAGCTGTTCAAGATCCAGACCAAGACCTTTATCACGCATATCCCGTACAAGGGTGCCGGCCCGGCGCTGTCCGACCTGATCGCGGGCCAGGTCGACCTGATGTTCGATGGCCTGGGCTCGTCGGCGCAGCATATCCGCGCGGGCCGCATCAAGGCGCTGGCGGTGGCTTCCAGCAAGCGCTCGCCGGCCTTCCCCAATGTGCCGACCGCGGCCGAGGCCGGGGTGCCGAACTACGAGGTCTCGACCTGGTATGCGATGTGGATGCCCAAGGGTACGCCCAAGGAGATCGTCGACCGCCTGTACGCCGAGACCCAGAAGGCGCTGAACACCCCGGAAATGAAGCAGGTCTGGCTCAACAACGGCTCCGAGACGCCAGCCTTCACGCAGGAGCAGTTCGCGCAGTTCCAGCATGCCGAGATCCGCCGCTGGGCGCAGGTGGTGCAGCAGTCCGGCGCCAGGATGGACTGACGGAGCGACCAGGCCATGCTGATCCGATGCAACGGGGCGCCGCGATGAGCGGCACCGTCTTCCTTGCCACGCAGGGCACCACGGCGACCGTGACGCTGTCGCACGCCGGCAAGCTCAATGCCATTTCCGCGCAGATGTGGCGCGAGCTGGCCGCGGGCTTCACCCGGCTGGCTGCCGATCCTGCGCTGCGCTGCGTGGTGGTGCGCGGCGCCGACGGCAACTTTGCCGCCGGCGCCGACATCGCCGAGTTTCCCCACGAACGCGGCGACGAGGCGGCGGTGCGGCACTACCACATGGCCACCATCGCGCCCGCGCTGGCCGCCGTGGCGCAATGCCCGCACCCGACCGTGGCGATGATCGAGGGCGTATGCGTAGGCGGCGGCCTGGAGATTGCGTGCCATTGCGACCTGCGCATCGCCGCCTCGGACAGCCGCTTCGGGGTGCCGATCAACCGGCTCGGTTTCCCGATGGCGCCGGGGGAGCTGCAAGGCCTGCTGACGCTGGCCGGGCGCGCCGCCACGCTCGAGATCCTGCTGGAAGGCCGCGTCTTCGACGCCGCCGAGGCGCGTGCCAAGGGGTTGCTGACGCGCGTGGTCGAGCCGGGTGCGCTGGCCGCCGAAGTCGACGCCGCGGTGCGCCGCATCACCGCCGGCGCACCCGCCGCGGCGCGCATCAACAAGGCCACCATCCACCGCCTGGCGCCGATCCCGGCACCCCTGTCGCCGGCCGAGCTCGACGCGCATTTCGCCTATGCGGAGGGCGCCGACCATGCCGAGGGCGTGGCCGCCTTCCTGGCGCGCCGGCCGCCGCAGTTCCGGGGAGAATAGCGTCGCCGATCCTGTCCCGTCCTGAATCCAGCGTTTCCGATATCCGTTCCCAGCCTTTCGTTCGATCCACGCCATGAACGCCAACCTGTTCGCCCTGTTCGCATCCCGCTTTCCCGCCGACCGCACCGCCTGCTGCATCGAGACCCATGACGGCCTGTACTACAGCTGGGACGACCTCGACCGCGCCACCGCCAAGCTGGCCAACCTGCTGGCCTCGCTGAAGCTGCCCGACGGCGCGCGCGTGGCCGTGCAGGTCGAGAAGTCGCCCGAGGCGCTGTTCCTGTACCTGGCCACGCTGCGCGCGGGCTATGTCTACCTGCCGCTGAACACCGCCTACCAGGAGGCGGAGATCGACTACTTCGTCGGCAACGCCGAGCCGTCGGTGGTGGTGTGCAGCAGCAAGAATTTCGGCTGGGTCTCCAAGGTGGCATTCCGCCACGGCGTCAACCACGTCTTTACGCTGGACGATGACCGCAGCGGCTCGCTGCTGGCGCGCGCCGCCGGCAAGGACGACACGTTTGCCACGGCCGAGCGCCAGGACGATGACCTTGCGGCCATCCTCTACACCTCCGGCACCACCGGCCGCAGCAAGGGCGCGATGCTGACGCACCGCAACCTGGCGTCCAACGCGCAGACGCTGCACGAATACTGGGGCTGGCGCAGCGACGACGTGCTGCTGCACATGCTGCCGATCTTCCACGTGCACGGCCTGTTCGTAGCCTCGCACGGCGCGCTGCTGGCCGGCGCCAAGATGATCTGGGCGCCCAGGCTCGACATGGCGCAGGTGCTGAAATTCCTGCCGCGCTCGACCGTGATGATGGGCGTGCCGACCTACTACGTGCGCATGCTGCAGGAGCCGCGCTTCGACGACGACACCTGCCGCCGCATGCGGCTGTTCGTGTCGGGCTCGGCGCCGCTGCTGCTGGAAACCTTCGACGCCTTCCGCGAGCGCACCGGCCACACCATCCTCGAGCGCTACGGCATGAGCGAGACGGTGATGCTGGTGTCCAACCCGTATGACTCCGCGCTGGGCGAGCGTATCGGCGGCACCGTCGGCATGCCGCTGCCGGGCGTGTCGGTGCGCGTGGTCGATGGCGAAGGCAAGTCCTGCGCGCCGGGCGAGATCGGCAATGTCGAGGTGAAGGGCCCCAACGTGTTCCATGGCTACTGGCGCATGCCGGAAAAAACGAAGGAAGAGTTCACCGCGGACGGCTGGTTCAAGACCGGCGACGTCGGCCGCTTCGGCGGCGCCGTCGCCAGCCAGGCGGGCGAGCGCCAGGTGCCGGACAGCTACCTGACCATCGTCGGCCGCAGCAAGGACCTGATCATCTCGGGCGGCTACAACGTCTACCCGAAGGAAATCGAAAGCTTTATCGACGAGATGCCGGGCGTGGCCGAGAGCGCGGTGATCGGCGTGCCGCACGCGGACTTCGGTGAGGCGGTGGTGGCGGTGGTGGTGAAGAAGCCGGGCGCGCAGATCGATGAATCGGAGATGATCGGTACGCTGAAGGGACGCATCGCCAACTTCAAGGTGCCCAAGCGCGTGCACGTGGTGGAAGAGCTGCCGCGCAATACGATGGGGAAAGTGCAGAAGAACGTGTTGCGTCAGCAGTTTGCGGCGCTGTGACGGGCTTTTCGTACGCTTGCCGTGCCGAGGGTTTGCTCCCCTCTCCCGCGTGCGGGAGAGGGGCCGGGGGTGAGGGCAGGAGGGTCAAAGGCTGACGCCGGTGGGTTAAAACCGAAGGCCTTGCTTGATGTGGCACCCAGCTAATCCACCCCTCACCCCAACTCTCTCCCCGTGAGGGGAGAGGGAGAACACCTTGCTTGGGCCAGCTCTGGCGGCTTGGGAGCACCCAAAACCGTCGGCCCTATTGTGGATGATCACTTCAGCATCTGCACCGACCCGTTCACCGATACCGTCACCTGCGTCTTGCCGCCTTCCACCGGCACCGGCACCGCGGCATCGGCCATCATCGCCTTGGCTGCGCCGTACATGCGCGGCATCGGCGGCACCACGCCGCTTTCGCTCACATTGACTTCCCGGATGGTGTAGCTGCTGTACCCAAACAGCTTGGTGGTCGACTGCGCCTTGTTGCGGAACGACGCAACGGCCTGTTCGGCCAGCTTGGCCTCGGCCGCTTCGCGCGCTTCACGCGACAGCGAGAAGGCGATGTTCTGCACCTGCATCTGGCTGGCCAGCTCGCCCGCCAGCTTCGATACCGCGGAGAAATCGCGCGACTTCAGGATGACCTCGGAACGCCCGCGCCACGTGCTGATGCGGCCGTTGCGGTCGGTGCTCGGGTGGATGGTGAAGCCGCCCGATTCCGCGGTCACGCCCTGCGTGCGCTTGGCCTGTGCCAGCACGGCCTGGGTGCGCGTGGACAGTGCCGTCGAGATCGCCGCGGGCTCCGCGCCTTCCTGTTCGGCGGCGAGCGTCAGGTGCACGATGTCGGTCGGCACTTCGCTTGCGGCCTGTGCCGACAGCGACAGCACGCCGGACGGCGTCTCGGTCGGCCCGCCATGCGCCGAAGCGACGATGGCGGTGGTACCCAGCAGGGTGGCGGCAAGCCATTGTTTCATCTTGTTCTCCCGAAAAAACGTAATGGCTGTCAGACGGAACCGGCGCCTGAAACGTTCCGCGAGATTGCAAACGAATGTTGCGGACCCGGTGCCGTCAGAACGCCTGCCAGGCCTTCCACAGCATGTAGGACGCCAGGCACAGCAGCAGCACGGCAAAGGCCCTGCGCAGCTGCCCGACATCCATCCGGTGCGCGGTGCGCGCCCCCAGCGGCGCGGTCAGCATGCTGGCCGCGACAATGACGAGCAGCGCCGGCAGGTAGATGTAGCCGACCGATCCCGACGGCAGTCCCGGCATCTGCCAGCCGCTCCAGACATAGCCCGCCACGCTGGCGGCAGCGATCGGGAAGCCCAGTGCCGCCGACGTTGCCACGGCGTTGTGGATCGGCACGTTGCACCAGGTCATGAACGGTACCGAGACAAAGGCGCCGCCCGCGCCGACCAGGCTCGACAGGAACCCGATCACGCCGCCCGTGCCCAGCATGCCCGCCGCGCCCGGCAGTTGCCGGCTCGGGACGGGGCGGCGGCTGCGCAGCATCTGCAGCGCGGAAAACCCGACAAACACGGCAAAGGCAAGCGACAGCCAGCTGGTCTTGAGCGCGGCAAAGACCTTGCCGCCCCCGACCATGCCGCCGAGCACGATGCCCGGTGCCAGCGCCAGCACCACCGGCCAGCGCACCGCGCCGCGCTGGTGGTGCGCGCGTACCGACGACAGCGACGTGAACAGGATGGTGCCCATCGAGGTGGCGATCGCCATATGGACGATGGCTTCCGTGGGAAAGCCCAGCGCCGTGAACAGCAGCGTCAGGAACGGCACCATCATCATGCCGCCGCCGACGCCGAGCAGCCCGGCGCAGAAGCCGGTAAAGGCGCCGAGGGCCAGCAGCGCAGGGACCAGCACCGGCAGGGTAGCAAGCTGCATAGGTTCAGGCCTCAGCGCATCAGCTTGCCGGTAATGAAGCGCCATTCCGCCGGCGTGACCGGCGTGATCGAGAGCCGGTTGCCACGGCGCAGCACCACCATGTCGGCCAGTTCCTCATGCTCGCGCAGCGCGGCCAGCGGAATCAGCGTGCTCTTGCGTTCGTAGCGCACGTCGACCAGCAGCCAGCGCGGCGCATCGGGCTTCGACGCGGCGTCGTAGTACGGGCTCCTGGCATCGAACTGGGTCGGGTCGGGGTAGGGCGTGGAGCAGACCTCGGCCAGGCCGGCAATGCCGGGCTCGGGGCACGACGAGTGGTAGAACAGCACGCCGTCGCCGATCTGCATGGTGTCGCGCATGAAGTTGCGTGCCTGGTAGTTGCGCACGCCGGTCCAGGGCAACGTTCCCTCGCGGGCGAGGTCGTCGATGCTGGCCTCGTCCGGTTCCGATTTCATCAGCCAGTACTGGCGGGCGCGTTTGTTCTGGTTCGGGCTCACGGCGCGGCTCGTGGATGAAGGGGGCGGGGTGCGCGGGCGTGGCCACGCGCGTGCGCAAAGAAAAAAGGCGATGGTTCAGAAAACCACCGCCTTTTTAGGGGGTCCCCGCCTCGGCCGCTGGGTCGGCATCCTGAACCCAAGTGAGGTTCAGAGTGGCTGCGGAAGTCGCATTTCGGGTACATCATCCACTCAGGGAGTCCAAGCCAGGCCCGGACTATGAATGCGACGACGCGCTCGCCCACGCGACATGATCCCGCACCATGCAATGCATATCGGTTCAAGGAGTTTATGACCCTCACGAACCAGGCAGGGAAACTGTCAAACGTCTGACGCTACAACCGCTTCGACCGGCCGGGTAGATGACCTGCCTGCGGGATGTCAGACGTTTGCCGTTTCTAACTAGGATGGGATGAAAACGGCGGCCGGGCGCGATAACCTGACCAGTTGGCTGCACTTCTGTAGTGCCTCGTGCAGTCTGGCTACACTATACACCGCGTCGCAGGCCTTACCAAGTCCACACGCGCGTATCGTTACATTTTGCGCGACAGCGCGGCATCCGCTGCACATCCCTCCATTTTCACGGTATATGGGGCTGCCTGGGCGGGCCTCAAGCGGCCCGCTCAGCCCCGCGTGCCGGTACCCACGTGCGCGTATTGCCGCAACGCTTCGTCGGCGCGTTCGTTCAGTTCGCGGATGCGCGCGTGGATGGCCTCGACCGGGATCGTGCCCTCGGCCTGCTGCTTGCGCTGCAGGGCCAGCAGATCGGACGCGATCGAAATGGCGGCCATCACCGCCACGCGCTCGACGCCCTTGGCAGCGATGCCGTTGCGCAGCTTGTTCATCTGCGTGTCGACCAGTGCCACGGCCTCGAGCAGCGCGGCCTCGTTCTCGGGCGCGATGGCAAAGCGGTACGGCTGGCCGGCGATGTTGACTTCGACTTGCTTGTTGCTCATGCGTGTTCTCCGGAGGCCTTGTGCGGCTCAGCGCCTGCCGCGGCGCCCTCGCCCAGCAGGTCGAGCTGGCGCGTGTCGCTGGCCGTCGGCAGCTTGTCAAGGATGGACTGGATGCGCAGCTGCGCTTCCTCGATCTTGATGTTGAGCAACTCGCGGTCGGCTGCCATGGCCTCGCGCTCGCTGCGCAACTGCGCGGCTTCACCCTCCAGCCGGGCGATCTCGTCGCGCAGCCGCTGGTTTTCCGCCGCCAGGGTGTCCGCATGGTGCAGCACGCGCCCGATCTTCGCGGCCAGTTGTTCGAGTTCGTTGAGCATAGGGCCTGTCATGATGGGATAAAGGTCAGGTAACGCGATTCTAGCCGATGCGCCGCCGCGCACAATGCGAAGGAAAGCGTTTGTGACCGGGGACCTGCACGGAAGTTGCAGTCTTCTGCACCCAAAACCCCCGCAGAGTTGTGACAAAACACTACGGGCGCCGCGTTGACGCGGGTTGCGAAACTCCCTACACTCGCGCACGTTCCAGGTGCTCGCCCTTTTCGTCCCTGGCGAAAGGGCAGTTCAACGGGAAACAGGGAGCCTTGCCGGCCGCGCGCCGGACGGGCCAACCTGTGCTGCCCCCGCAACGGTAAGCGACCGCGTGCGCATCCGCCAGTGTCAGCCACTTCCGCAGCCAGCCTGCCGGAAGGGCCGCCGGCAACGACCGGGATCCGATCCCGGCCACATGTCCACGCAGGACCGGCCACACGCCACTGAACCTCGGGTTCGGGAAGGCGCCGGTTCCGAGTCGCCAGCCCGGATACCGGCCTGAACGCGGGCTGCCGCCCGTGCGCGGCACGCCTCATCGCCATATGGTCCGCGGGGGAACGGGCCCGGCCGTTCCTACCCAGTCCTGCATCATGCGTTCATCGCTCCACAGGTCGACCCGCCCGGCAGCCCCGGCGGTGCGTCCGCTCGTACCCGCAACCTCGTCTGCGATTGCGGCAGCCCTTGCCTCGTTCACCCTGGTTCCGGCCACCTCGTTCGCGCAAGCCGCCGACAGCGGCAGCGCCCAACAGCTGGCCCCGGTGGTGGTGACTTCCACCCGCACCGCGCAATCCATTACCGAGGCGCTGCCGCACACGACGGTGGTGACGCAGGAAGATATCGTCAATTCGCAGGCGCCCGACCTGCGCACGCTGCTGCGCAACCAGGCCGGCGTGGAGCTCACGGCCAACGGTGGCATGGGCACCAACACCTCGCTGTTCATGCGCGGCGCCAACTCCAACCAGACGCTGATCCTGATCGACGGCGTGCGCGTGTCGGCCGTCAGCAGCGGCACCGCGCAGCTCGCCAACATCCTGCCCGACCAGATCGACCGGATCGAAGTGGTGCGCGGCAACGTGTCGGCGCTGTACGGCTCGGACGCGATCGGCGGCGTGGTGCAGATCTTTACCAAGAGCGGCGCGGGCCAGGCGCCGGCGGCCAATGCGTCGGTGGAGTACGGCAGCAACAATACGCGCCAGGGCACGGTGGGCTACGGCGGGCAGGTAGGCGATACCTCGTTCAACCTGACCGGTTCGGCGTTCAAGACCGATGGCTTCTCGTCGATCAATACGCAGCAGGCGCCGCGCGCCAACCCCAACGACAACCCGTACGAGAACCAGAGCGTGTCGGGCCAGGTGAAGCACCGCTTCACGCCCGACTGGGATGCGGGCTTCAGCGGCTACTACTCGAAGAGCAAGCTGTCGTTCGACAGCGCCTTCGGCCGGCCGACCGACGACAACCGCACCAACAGCGAGCTGTACGCGCTGTCGGCCTTTGTCAACGGCAAGGTCGGCGCCGACTGGACCACGCACTTCAAGCTGTCGCAGAGCGCGGACAACAGCGACACCTTCCTCAACGGGCGCCCCAACGGCACCTTCAATACCCGCAACCGCCAGTTCAACTGGCAGAACGAGTATGCGGTCGCCGCGGGCCACACGCTGCTGTTCGGCACCGACTACCTGCAGCAGGAGCTGGTGTCGAGTTCCTACGGCGCGCCCACGCGCAACGTGTTCTCGGTGTTCGGCGGCTACGACGGGCGCATCGGCAAGCACCAGCTGCAGCTCAACGCGCGCAACGACCACTATTCCGACTTCGGCAACCAGGGCAGCTTCTTCGCCGGCTACGGCTATAACGTGACCGATGCGTTCAAGCTGATCGCCAGCGTCAGCAACGCCTTCCGCGCGCCGACCTTCAACGAGCTGTACTTCCCCAACTTCGGCCAGCCCAACCTGCAGCCCGAGCGCGCCAGGTCGGTCGAGGCGGGCGTGCAGTACACCACGGCCCGCGCGGGCCTGCTGCGCGTGACCGCGTTCGAGACCCGCTACGACGACCTGATCGTATCGGCGCTGCAGCCCAGTGGCCTGTTCCTGGCGGAGAACGTCAACAAGGCCAAGGTGCAGGGCATCGAGGCGTCGTGGCGCGCCACCGTGTACGGCACCGACCTCGGCGCCAGCGTGACCTTCCAGAATCCGGTCGACGAGCAGAACAACACCCAGCTGCTGCGCCGCGCACGCCGCCATGCCGCGCTGGACGTGGGCCGCAACTTCGGCAACTGGCGCTTCGGCGGCGAATGGCTGGTATCGTCGTCGCGCATGGATGCCGGCTCGCGCCGCCTGGGCGGATACGGTATCGTCAACCTCAACGCCCGCTACAACATCGACAAGCAATGGTTCGTTGCCGCCCGCGTCGAAAACCTGTTCGACAAGGACTACCAGCTCGCCTACCCCTACAACACGCAGGGGCGCGCGGGCTTCATCACGCTGGGCTGGCGCCAGCGATGAGCGCACGGGCGCGCCATGTCTGAGTTCCGGCGCGCCCTGGCGTTGTGGCTGGCGCTCGCGCTGGCATCAGTCGTAGTCTTTGCGGCCTCGCTTGCACTGGGCAGCGTCTCGCTCGATATGCGCGAGCTGTGGCAGGCGCTCAGCGGCGCCGATACGGGCACCGCCGGCGCCATCGTGCGCGAGCTGCGCCTGCCGCGCGCGGCCGCGGCCTTTGCCTGCGGCGGGCTGCTGGCGCTGTCCGGTGCGCTGATGCAGGTGCTGCTGCGCAACCCGCTGGCCGAACCCTATGTGCTGGGCGTTTCCGGCGGTGCGTCGGTCGGTGCCTTGCTGGCGATGCTGGTGCTGGCCCCGTGGTGGGGCGTGCAGGCGGCCGCCGCGGTCGGCGCGCTGTGCTCGATGCTGCTGGTGGCAACGCTGGCGCGGCGCGACCTGCTGCACCCGCAGGTGCAGGGCGGCCATCGTGAAGCCGGTGCGCGCTTGCTGCTGACGGGCGTGATCCTCGCCGCAGGGTGGGGCGCGGTGATCACGCTGATCCTTGCCGTGGCACCGGAATCCCGGCTGCGCGGCATGCTGTTCTGGCTGACCGGCGACCTGGGCGGCACCGCCAGCTATGGCGGCGCGCTCGCCACGATGATCGTCGCGCTGCTGCTGGCCATGCCGATGGCGCGCGCGCTCAACGTGATGCTGCTGGGCGAGACCGTGGCGCAGTCGCTGGGCGTGCGCGTGGGCCGGGTGCGGCTGCTGACCTTCCTGCTGGCCTCGGTGTGCATCGCTGTCGCCATCACTACCGCCGGTTCGATCGGCTTTATCGGCCTGGTCGTGCCGCACCTGGTGCGGCTGGCGTGGGGCAACGACCAGCGCCTGCTGCTGCCGGCAGCGGTGCTGCTGGGCGGTGCGCTGCTGATGGCGGCCGACCTGGTCGCGCGCACCGTGATCGCCCCGGCACAGCTGCCGGTGGGCGTGATCACCGCGCTGCTGGGCGTGCCGACCTTCCTCTACCTGCTGCTGCGGAGGCCGCGATGAACGCGGGCGCCGACTGGTCGCAGCCGCTTGCGGCCTGCCCCGTGCTGGCGCTGCGCGATGTGCGGCTGCATAACGGCCAGCGCGTGCTGGTCGAGGGCCTGACGCTGGACATCGGCCCGGGCCAGCTATGGTGCATCGCCGGGCCCAACGGCGCCGGCAAGTCCACGCTGATGACCGCGCTGGCGGGCCTGCGCCACGTCGACGGCGGCAGCGTCGAGATCGACGGCAAGCCGGCGGCCCAGGTGGCGCCGTCGGCGCTGGCGCGCCAGCGCGCCTACCTGCCGCAGGCCGTGCACGATACGTTCTCGATGTCGGTGCTCGATGCGGTGCGCGTGGGCCGCCACCCGCACCTGTCCGGCTGGGGCTGGGCCGGGCGCGAGGATGACCGCGTGGTGCACGAGGCGATCCGCGCCATGGACATCGAGGCACTCGCCGCGCGCGATGTGCTGACGCTGTCCGGCGGCGAGCGGCAGCGCGCGTCGCTGGCCGCCGCGCTGGCGCAGCAGGCGCCGCTGCTGCTGCTCGACGAGCCGGTCTCGCACCTCGACCTGCGCCACCAGATCCTGGTGCTGGAGCAGCTTGCCGCGCTGGCCCGCGCCGGCCGCCACGCCGTGGTGGTGATCCTGCACGACCTGACGCTGGCGCTGCGCTATGCCACCCATGCCTTGCTGATGGCCGAAGACGGCACCGCGCTGCATGGCCCGGCGGCACAGGTACTGACTCCCGAGCATTGCTCGCGCGCGCTGCGAACCCGCATCGTCAGCGTCAGCGACGGCGTGCATACGGCACTGATTCCCGACGGTGCCACGGCGCCGCGACCTTTTACGCAAGACCCGAACCCATGACCGATTCCCACACTCCCGCCACCGATGACCCGGAGCGCGACGCGCGCCACAAGGCGCGCATGGTGCGCAAGAAAGAAGTGATCGACGCGAAGATCGCAGCCGCGCAGGACGAGCGCGGCGTGATCGTCATCACCACCGGCAACGGCAAGGGCAAGTCCAGCTCCGGCTTCGGCATGGTGGTGCGCGCGCTCGGGCACGGCATGCGTGCCGGCGTGGTCCAGTTCATCAAGGGCGCACAGCCGACCGGCGAAGAGATGTTCCTGCGCCGCTTTCCCGATGAATGCGCGTTCCACGTGATGGGCGAGGGCTACACCTGGGACACCCAGGACCGCGCGCGCGACGTGGCCAAGGCGGAGGCCGCGTGGGAAGTGGCGCGCGGCATGCTGCGCGACCCCGCCATCGGGCTGGTGCTGCTCGACGAACTCAACATCGCGCTCAAGCTGCACTATCTTGATGTGGACCAGGTCATCGCCGACCTGCGCGCGCGCCCGCCGATGCAGCACGTGGTCATCACCGGCCGCGGCGCACCGCCGGCGCTGGTGGAGGCGGCCGATACCGTCACCGACATGACGCCGGTCAAGCACGCCTTCCAGCAGGGCATCAAGGCGCAGCGCGGCGTGGAAATGTAGTCCCCGATCCAGACCACAAGAACCACAGCATCATGCAGTTTCCCGAAATCACTCCCCTCGACAACACGCTGCGCCCCGCGCTGCAGGCCGCCATCGACGACAAGACCAAGCCGCTCGGCGCGCTCGGCCGGCTCGAATCGCTGGCGCTGCAACTGGGGCTGATCCTCGGCACGCAGCGCCCCGTGCTGCAGCGGCCGACGGTGATCGTCTTTGCCGCCGACCACGGCGTGGCTGACGCGGGCGTCAGCGCCTATCCGGCCGAGGTCACCGCGCAGATGGTCAGGAATTTCCTGGCCGGCGGCGCGGCGATCAATGTGTTCTCGCGCCAGCACGGCATTGCGCTGGAAATCGTCGACGCCGGCGTGCGCGCGCCGCTGCCGGCGGCACCCGGGCTGGTCAACTGCCGCATCGCCGACGGCACCCGCAACTTCGCGCAGGAACCGGCGATGTCGCCGGAACAGGCCGCGGCGGCGATGACCGCCGGCATGGCGCGCGTGCTGCGCCATGCCCAGCAGGGCTGCAACGTGATCGGCTTCGGCGAGATGGGCATTGCCAATACTTCGGCCGCCGCGTGCCTGATGCAGCGGCTGACCGGGCTGCCGCTGGCGGACTGCATCGGCCGCGGCACCGGGCTCGACGATGCCGGGCTGGCACGCAAGCGCGAGGTGCTGGAAGGCGCGCTCACGCTGCACGCCGATGCGCAGGCGCCGCTGGACGTGCTGGCGACGTTCGGCGGCTTCGAGATCGCGATGATGGCCGGCGCCTTCCTTGCCGCCGCGGCCAGCCGCATGGTGATCCTGGTCGACGGCTTTATCGCCTCGGCCGCGCTGCTGGTGGCGCAGCGCATCGACCCCAGCGTGCTGCAGTACTGCGTGTTCACGCACTGCTCGCACGAGCGCGGCCACCGCGCGCTGCTGGACCACTTCGGCGCCGAGCCGCTGCTGGCGCTGGACCTGCGCTTGGGCGAGGGCACCGGCGCCGCGCTGGCGTGGCCGCTGCTCGCGTCCGCGGTCGCGTTCCTCAACGAGATGGCAACCTTCAGCGGCGCCGGCGTCAGCACGGCCTCGGCATGAGCGTGCCGTCCGACCCCGCGCCCACGCCCGCCGGCTTCGGTGGTGAGCTGCGCTATTTTTTTACAGCGCTGGGCTATTTCACGCGTGTGCCGCTGCCTGGCTGGCTGGCGCGATGGGTCGGATTCGAGCCGCATTACCTGCATGCCGCGGCGCGTTATTTCCCGCTGGTGGGCTTGCTGGTCGGCGGCGCCGGGGCGCTGGTCACGTGGGGCGCGCTGCAGTGGTGGCCGATCGGCGTGGCGGTGCTGCTGGGCATGGCGGCCACGTTGCTGCTGACCGGCGCCTTCCATGAGGACGGCCTGGCCGACTGCGTCGATGCCTTCGGCGGCGCATGGCAGCGCGAAGACGTGCTGCGCATCATGCACGACTCCCGCATCGGCGCGTTCGGCGCCATCGCGCTGGTGGTGGCGCTGCTGCTCAAGTGGCAACTGCTGGTGGCGATCGGCACGCAGCACGGTCCGGCGATATTGCTGGGGGTGCTGGTGGCAGCGCACGCCGCCAGCCGCACGATGGCGGTCAGCTACCTTGCCACGCTGCAATACGTGCGTCCGGAAGGCAAGGCAAAGCCGGTGGCGCAGCGGCTCGCCGGTGCAGGGCTGGGGTTCGCGCTGCTGTGCGGGGTGGTGCCGCTGTGGCTGGTATCGCCGTCTTTCTTCGCGGCTGCCGCAGTGGCGCTGCTCGTGTTGCGCGTGCTGCTCGGCCGCTACTTCGTGCGCCGCATCGGCGGCTATACCGGCGATTGCCTCGGCATGGCCCAGCAGTGCGCCGAGATCCTGATCTACCTGGTGGCATCGGCATGGACCTGGTCCTGATCCGCCATGCGCAGCCGGAGGTGGCCGCGGGCACTTGCTACGGCTGCCTCGACCTGCCGCTGGTGTCGCCACTGATGCCGGTTGCCGCACAGATCGTGGCGGGCCTGCCGGCGCCGGCGCGCATCGTCAGCAGCCCGCTGGCGCGTGCGCTCGGGACCGCGCAGGCGCTGGTGCAGACCTTGCCGGCCGGCGTGCCGGCCATCGCCACCGAACCGCTGTTGCGCGAGTTGGACTTCGGCAATTGGGAAGGTGTTGCGTGGGACGCGATCGACCGCGCCGCGCTGGACCAGTGGGCAGCGGACCTGCTGCATGCGCGCCCGCACGGCGGCGAGTCGCCGGCGCAGGCGATGGCGCGCGTGGCTGGCTGGGCCGATTCTCTCGATGTGCGCGACGATCGCTGCCTGTGGGTGGTCGGCCATGCGGGTCCGATGCGCATGCTGGCCGCGCACTGGCTCGGCGTGCCGCTGTCGGTGACGGTCAACTGGGCGCTGGGCTTCGGCGCGAGCTGTCGCTTCCGGCTGGGTGCGGATGGAGCGCGGCTCGAATGGTGGAACCGAGGCGGCTGATCAGCGCGCCGGGCGCCGGCTGCGCGCCACATCGAGGTCCTTGCAGATCTGTTCGATGCCTTGCACCACGCGCGGACCGGCGCGATTGACCAGGTCGCCGTCGATCACGAACAGGTTGTTGCGCGCCACCGCGGTGATTTGCTTCCAGCGCTGCCACATCGCGTAGTCGGGCAGCGGCTGGTCCGAGCGCGTGGCGCCCATGCCGGCGGTCAGCATCGCTTCCGGATTGCCCGCCACCACCGCCTCGACCGACACGGTCGGCACCAGCGGCGTCTCGGCCCCGAACAGATTGCGCCCGCCGCACAGCGCCAGCATGTCGCTGACCAGGTGCTGGCCGTTGAGCGTCATCAGCGGTTGCTGCCAGACCTGGTAGAACACGGTCACCGGAGGCCGCGTTGCGTAGGTCTTGCGCAGCGTCTCCACCTGCTGGCGGAAATTGTCGGCGGCGCGCCGCGCGGTCGCTTCCGTGCCCAGCAGCGTGCCCAGCTTCTCCACGTTTTCCGGGATCGATGCCAGCTTGCGCGGCTCGCTGTAGAACAGCGGCAGGCCGAGCGCGCGCAGGCGGTCGGTCTGCTTCTGCGCATTGCCATGGCGCCAGACCACGATCAGGTCGGGCTTGAGCGCGGCGATGCGCTCCAGGTCCAGCGCCTTGTTGTCGCCCACGCGCGGGATGGCGCGCGCCTGCGGCGGGTAGTCGCTGTAGTGGACCGTGCCGACGATGCGGTCGCCGCCGCCGGCGGCAAAGATCATCTCGGTCACGTGCGGCGCCAGCGAGACCACGCGGCGTGCCGGCTGGGCCAGCGTGATGGTCTGGCCGGCGTCGTCGACTACCGATACGGCGGCTTGTGCAGAGGGTACGGCAAGCAGGGCGGTGGCGGCCAGCGCCGGGGCAATGGCGAATTTCAAGGCGTGCATGGTGAGGGTCAGGCGGTCACGGCGGCCAGCGCGGCATCGAGCCGTTGCCAGCATGCCGGCCGGTCAGGCGGCAGGCCGAGGCGCAGGCTCGGCAGGCAGCCGCCGGCGGCCTCGAAGTATCGGGTCCAGACGCCCTCGCGCGCCAGCGCTTCGTGCAGCGTTAGCGCGTCGGCATGCGGCACCCAGCAGAACAGCGGGTGCACGACGGCGGTCAGCCCGTGGCGCGCCAGCAGCGTGCCGAGCCGTGCGCCGGACAGGCCCAGCTGCGCCCGCGTGGCTTCCTGCCACCGGCGGTCCGCCAGCGCATGCCGGGCGACGGCGCGCGCCGGCCCCGAGACGGTCCAGTGGCCCAGCCGCGCATGCAGGGCATCGAGCAACGGCTGGTGCGCCAGCACGAAGCCGCAGCGGATGCCGGCGAGACCATAGAACTTGCCGATCGAGCGCAGCACCACCAGCCCTTCAGCGCCGCTGTGGGCGGCGACCGATGCCGCGGGCAGGCAATCGATAAAGGCCTCATCGACCAGCAGCGTGCCGCCGCGTCCGGCCAGCGCGGCATGCCAGCGCAGCAGCGTTGCCGGCGGCAGCAGCCGGGCGGTCGGGTTGTTGGGATTGACGACGACCAGATGGTCGAGCGCGTCGGCCAGGTCCGCGCGGGCGAAGTCCGCTTCGTCCAGCGGCACTACCGTGTGGCCGGCCGAGGCGAAGGCCGGTGCGTACTCGCTGTAGCCGAGCGCGGCAATGCCGACGCGCCCCGGCCGCAGCAGGCCTGGCAGCGTACGGATCGCGGCCTGCGAGCCGGCCACCGGCAACGCCTGCGGCGCGCCGAAGGCCTGGGCGGCCAGTTCGGCGAGCCCGTCGCCGTCCTGCGGCAGCCGCTGCCATGCGGAAGCGGGCAGCGCCGGCACGGGATAGCCGTCGGGATGGATGCCGGTGGACAAGTCGAGCCAGTCGGCTTCGGCGCGGCCGTAGCGGCGCACCGCGGCCAGCAGGTTGCCGCCATGGCGGATCGGGGGGAGGGCAGGGCTCACGTCGGTGCGGACACGGCAAGAACGGCCAGCGCGCCGGCGCCCGCGAGCGCCAGCCACAGCCACAAGGTGCGATGGACCAGCCGCAGGCACGCCATCACGTGCTCGGCCTGCGGCGCGCTGCCGGCACCCAGCGGCGGACGTTGTTCCAGCTCGCCGTGATAGCGCGCCGGACCGCCAAGCTGCACGCCGACCGCGCCGGCGCCCGCCGCCATCACCGGGCCGGCATTGGGACTGGACCATGCCGGCGCCTGCGTGCGCCAGCAGCGCAGCGCCTGCGCGGTGGCGCCCAGCAGCGCGTACGACAGCGCAGTCAGCCGCGCGGGAACCAGGTTGAGCGCATCGTCGATGCGCGCCGCCGCCCAGCCGAAATATTGCAGCCGCGGCGTGCGGTAGCCCCACATCGCATCGAGCGTATTGGCCAGCCGGAACACGATCACCGCCGGCGCGCCGCCGAGCAGGAACCAGAACAGCGCGCCGAAGACGGCATCGTTGCCGTTCTCCAGCGCCGATTCGCAGGCGGCGCGCGCCAGGGCCTCGGCATCGGCATCGGCGGTATCGCGCGAGACGATGCGCGCGGTCAGCGTGCGCGCGGTGGGCAGGTCCGCGGCGGCGAGGGCGTCGGCAATCGGGGCGATATGCTGGTGCAGGCTGCGCGCGCCGAGCGCGGCGTACAGGGCGATGGCATGCAGCGCCAGTGCCGCGAGCGGGTGCCAGCGCGCTGCCGCAGCGACCAGCCACCATGCGAGCGCCGCCGGCACCAGCACCAGTACGCACCAGCCGGCAAGGCCCGCCACGCGCTGCCGCCACGGCGTGCCGCGGCGTCCGGGATCGTTGCAGCGCCGTTCGAGGGCCGCAGCGAGGCGGCCAAAGCCCACCAGCGGATGGAAGCGGCGCGGCTCGCCCAGCCACTGGTCAAGCAGCACGCCGGCCAGCGCCGCGGCCACGCAAGCGGGCCAGGCCTGCCAGGCCTGCATCAGCATGCGGGATCGGCGCCCTTGACCGGGACCGGGATGCCCGCCACCAGCAGCCGCACGCGATCCGCGGCGGCGGCCAGTTTCTGGTTCAGGCGTCCCAGTTCATCGACGTAGAAGCGGGTGATTGCGCCCATCGGCACCACGCCGAAGCCGATCTCGTTGGAGACCAGGATCACGTGGCCGGGCAGCGTGGGCAGCGCGGCCAGCAGCGACTCGATTTCTTCGGTGAAGGCATCGGGCGGCGTGATCACGCCGTGGTCGGGATAGCTGCGGCCGTCGGGGAAGAGCAGGTTGTTCATCCACAGCGTCATGCAGTCCACCAGGATGCAGCCGTCGTGGCGCGCGTTGGCATAGAGCGCATCGGCCAGCCGCACCGGCTCTTCCACCAGGCGCCAGTCGACGGGGCGGCGGGCGCGGTGCAGCGCGATGCGGACTTCGAGTTCCTGGTCGGCCAGGGCGGGATCCTGGCGCGCGGTGGCGATATACGTGACCGGCCCGCCGGTGATGCCGGCGTGGTCGCTCGCCAGCTGTTCGGCGTAGTGGCTCTTGCCGGAGCGCGCGCCGCCCAGCACCAGCGTCAGCTGCCGCGCGCCGGACGTGCCGGTGGCAAGCGGCTTCGCCGCGCTGGCGGTGGCGGATTCAGGGGCGATGGCCGGGGTTTCCATCCGCGTATTGTAGCCGCCGCATCCCACCCTCGCATCCCGCCTTCGCCTGGAGGCCGGTGCGATAATCCGCCGATGCATACCGATTTCCCGCTTTCCCTGGCGCCGGGTGCCCTGCGCGGCACGCTGATGGTCCAGGGCACCACCTCCGATGCCGGCAAGAGCACCGTGGTCGCCGGGCTGTGCCGCGTGCTGGCGCGCGCCGGCACGCGCGTGGCGCCGTTCAAGCCGCAGAACATGGCGCTGAACAGCGCGGTGACCGCCGACGGCGGCGAGATCGGCCGCGCGCAGGCCTTGCAGGCGCAGGCCGCCCGGCTGGCGCCGCATACCGACATGAACCCGGTGCTGCTCAAGCCCAGCAGCGACACCGGCGCGCAGGTGATCATCCACGGCCGCGCGCGGCTCGACCTCGATGCCCGCGCCTACCACGCCTACAAGCCCGAGGCGATGAAGGCGGTGCTGGCCTCGCATGCGCGGCTGGAGCAGGCCCATGACGTGGTGCTGGTGGAAGGCGCCGGCAGCCCCGCCGAGATCAACCTGCGCGAGCGCGATATCGCCAACATGGGCTTTGCCGAGCGGGTCGACTGCCCGGTGGTGCTGGTTGCCGATATCGACCGCGGCGGCGTGTTCGCGCACCTGGTCGGCACGCTCGATTGCCTGTCCGGCAGCGAACGCGCGCGCGTGACCGGCTTCATCATCAACCGCTTCCGCGGCGACATCGGCCTGCTCGAACCGGGCCTGGACTGGCTCACCGCGCGCACCGGCAAGCCGGTGTTCGGCGTGCTGCCATACCTGCACGGCCTGCACCTGGACGCGGAGGACGCCATCATCGGCACGCAGGCCATCGAGTCCGACGCGCAGCGGCTGCGCGTGATCGTGCCGGTGCTGCCGCGCATCGCCAACCATACCGATTTCGACGCGCTGCGCGCCCATCCGCAGGTGGACCTGCGGTTCATCGGCCCCGGCATGCCGGTCCCGCCCGCTGACCTGATGGTGTTGCCCGGCAGCAAGAGCGTGCGTGCCGACCTGGCCTTCCTGCGCGCCAACGGGTGGGAAGCCGCGTTGCAGCGGCACCTGCGCTACGGCGGCAAGCTGGTCGGTATCTGCGGCGGCATGCAGATGCTGGGCCGGCAGGTGCATGACCCCGACGGCCGCGAAGGCCCTGCCGGCAGCAGCGCGGGCCTGGGATGGCTCGACTACGAGACCACGCTCGCCGCCGAGAAGCAGCTGCGCCAGGTCAGCGGGCGGCTGGCGGACGCGGACGCGCCGGTGCGCGGCTACGAGATCCATCTCGGCGTCACCACTGGCGCCGGGCTGGAGCGGCCCGCGCTGTGGCTGGACCGCGGCGACGGCACCCTGCGCCCCGACGGCGCCTGCTCGGCCGATGGCCAGGTGCTGGCGACCTACGTCCATGGCCTGTTCGACGACCCGGCCGGCTGCCAGGCGCTGCTGCGCTGGGCAGGGCTCGACAAGGCGCAGGCAGTGGACCTCGATGCGCTGCGCGAAGCGTCGATCGAGCGGCTCGCCGATACCCTGGCGGCGCACCTCGACCTGGGGGCGATGTTCGCGCCGCTGCAGCGCTGACCCGCCCAGTGCCTGATCCGCCACTGCGCGGATCATGACGTCTCCACGCAACATCCCCTGTTAGAATTGCGAATCTTTCGCATTTGCATTCTGCGGTCATAGGCCTTTTGGCGCATATGGCCGCACGCTGCAGCGCCCCACATTCACAACACAAGCCATGGTCACCGGCCGCCTGCGCGTCGTCCTTGTCAAGCTGCACCTCTATATCGGGCTGACCCTCGGCCTGCTCTTTGTCCTGCTGGGACTGACCGGCATGGCCATTGCGTGGCGCGACGAGCTCGACGCCTGGCTCAACCCGGACCTGCTGGTCGCCTCGGCGCCCGCTGCCGGCCCCGTGACGCCGGCCACGGTCCAGGCCGTGACCGAACGCCTGGCCGCGCCCCCGTACGGCCGGCCCAACCTGCTGATGCTGCCGACCCATGACGATGGCGTCTTTACCGCCTGGTATCCGGTCAAGGGGCCGGAGGGCGTGGTGCAGGGCCGCTCGCGGCAGGTGATGGTCGATCCGGTGACGCTGGCAGTGAAGGGCGAGCGCGTGTGGGGCGAGCCCGGCGTCTCGCGCCGGCTGCTGCTGCCGACGCTGTTCCACCTGCACCGTTACCTGCTCAGCGGCGAGACCGGCAAGACCATCATCGGGGTGGCCGGCATGCTGCTGCTGCTGACCACGCTGGTGGGCGTGGTGGTGTGGTGGCCCAAGACGAAACTGCGCGCGTGGGCGCAGGCGTTCCGGGTGAGCCATGGCGGCTCGTGGTCGCGCTTCAACTATTCGCTGCACCGGGCCGGCGGCATCGTGGCGGCGCCGGTGCTGGCCATCATTGCCTTTTCGGGCTGGTACCTGAATCTGCCGAAATGGGTGACGCCGATCGTGGCGGGGGTGATGACGGTGACGCCGCCGGCAAAGCATGCCTCGGCGCCGCCCGCGCCCGATGCCCGCCCGCTCGATGCCGGCCAGATCCTGGCGGCGGCGCAGTCCCAGTATCCCGACGCGCGCATCACCCGCATCAGCTTCCCGCGCAAGCCTGGCGATGCCTTCGAAGTGCGGCTGCGCCAGCCGGGCGAGGTGCGCAAGGACAGCGGCGCGACCCGGCTCTGGCTCGACGCCTGGACCGGCACGCGGCTGGGCGTGAAGGACCCGCTCGATGCGCCCGCCGGCGACACGCTGCTGAGCTGGCTGTTCCCGCTGCATACCGGCGAGGCGTTCGGCCTGCCGGGACGGATCTTCATCACGCTGTTCGGGCTGGCGCCGCTGGCCTTTGCCCTGACCGGCGTGCTGATCTGGTGGAAGCGGCGGCGGGGGCACCGCCGCCATGTGGTGAAGACGGCGCAGCGCGCGGCCATGCACCGGGCATGAAAGAAGCAGGCCGGCGGCCTTGATGCCGTTCAGTTAACCACCGTCGTTCCCGCGCAGGCGGGAACCCAGTGACTTCAAACGACGCTGGATTCCCGCCTGCGCGGGAATGACAGTGGTGCTTGATGCATTAACTGAACAGCATTAGGCCGCCGGCCTGCTTTTCTTCTGCGAACCCGCGAACCTGCGCCCGCGCTCAGATTTCCAGGTTGTCGATCAGGCGGGTCGCGCCCAGCTTGGCCGCGGTCAGCACCACCAGCGGCTCGCCGGCGACGAACTCTTCATGCGTCGGCGCCTGCAGGTTGCTGCGCTTGCGGATCGACACGTAATCCGGCTTCCAGCCGCGCTTGGCCAGCGCTGCCACGGCGTTGGCCTCCACCGCCAGCAGGTCGGCCCCGGCGCGGTCGCTGCCCAGCACGGTGTCGCGCACCTCATGCAGCGTGCGGTACAGCACCGGCGCCTCGGCGCGCTCGTCGGGGCTCAGGTAACGGTTGCGCGACGACAGCGCCAGGCCGTCTTCGTCGCGAATGGTCTCGGCCGGGATGATGTCGATCGGCAGCGCGAACTGCTGCACCATGCGGCGCACGATCATCAGCTGCTGGTAATCCTTCTTGCCGAACACGGCCACGCGCGGCTGCGCGCACGAGAACAGCTTCATCACCACCGTGCATACGCCCTTGAAGAAGCCGGGGCGGAATTCGCCTTCCAGGATGTCGCCCAGGTCGTGCGGCGGCTCGACGCGGTATTCCTGCGGCTCCGGGTACATATCGCGCTCGGAGGGCGCAAACAGCACATAGACGCCTTCCTTCTGCAGCTTCTCGATATCGTCCTGCAGCGTGCGCGGGTACTTGTCGAAATCCTCGTTGGGGCCGAACTGCAGGCGGTTCACGAAGATCGACGCCACGACCGGGTCGCCGTGCTGGCGTGCCAGGCGCATCAGCGACAGGTGGCCTTCGTGCAGGTTGCCCATGGTGGGGACGAAGGCAGCGCGGTTCTGGCCGCGCAGCTGGTCCCGCAGCTCTTGGATGGAGGAAATGACTTTCATCTGGCTAGGTGTGCTGTCGTGAGGGGGTGACCCGTGGCGCCGGTCTCCGGGGGGCGGCGCCGTGACATGCCGGGCCTTCGGGGTGTTTGCCTTCTGAGGCTTATGTGCCGGCTGTCGGCGGATTGTAGATCAAGTGAGGCGGAGGCGGACCCTGCCGCAAGGGTGGGTCAGGAAGGGCTGTACGCCAATCGCACATAAATTGGCGCGAACGGCTCGGCCTGGGTGATCTCGACCAGCGACTCGCGCGACAGCTCCAGCATGGCGATAAAGTTGACCACCACCACCGGCACGCCCTTGCCCGAGCGGATCGCGTCCTCGAACAGCTCCGAGAACTCCATGAAGCGCGCATGCTGCAGCCGGCGCAGGATCTGGCTCATGTGCTCGCGCACCGACAGCTCCTCGCGCGAGATCTTGTGGTGCTGGTTCAGCTTGGCGCGCTTGAGCACGTCGGCCCAGGCGGCCTGCAGGTCGATGGTCTCGACTTCCGGGAAGCGCGGCGCCAGGCTCTGCTCGATATAGACCTGCGAGCGCAGGAAGTCGCGGCCGAGCTGCGGCACCGTGTCCAGGCGCTGCGCGGCCAGCTTCATCTGCTCGTACTCCAGCAGGCGGCGCACCAGTTCGGCGCGCGGGTCTTCGGCGTCTTCGTCGCTATCGGCCTTCTTGACCGGCAGCAGCATGCGCGACTTGATCTCGATCAGCATGGCCGCCATCAGCAGGTATTCCGCCGCCAGCTCCAGGTTGGTCTTGCGGATCTGCTCGATGTACGACAGGTACTGGCGCGTGACCTGCGACATCGGGATGTCGAGGACGTTGAAGTTCTGCTTGCGGATCAGGTACAGCAGCAGGTCGAGCGGGCCTTCGAACGCTTCCAGGAAGATTTCGAGCGCATCGGGCGGGATGTACAGGTCCTGCGGCAGCTTGAACAGCGGCTCGCCGTACAGGCGCGCGAACGCCATCCCGTCGACCATGTCGGCGGGACCCCCGGCTCCGGCCGGTCCGGCAAGGTTGTCGGCGGCGCCGGCGACCGCGACGGGTGGCGGCAGCTTGTCCTGGTCGGCTGTGCTCATCGCCGGTGACCGGGCGTGCTGGCGGGGATCAGTTGTCCTGCGAGTAGACGTACGGCTTCTGGGCCACGCGCGAGGCCTGGGCGCGGGCGCGCTCTTCCAGGTCGATCGGCGCCTTGTCCCACAGCAGGGCGCGGCCGTCGCGCTGCTCGGCCTCGAGCGTCGGGCGCTCTTGCTTGAGCTGCTTCAGGAACTGGGTGATCTCGGATTCGTACATGGCCATGGTGAAACCGTATGCGCCGCTGGGGACGCGTAATGGATACAGTGGGGCAGGATTTTACAGTATCGGCCCGGTGCGATGACGTAATTTGGCCTGCCGGTGGGCCTGTTGGCGGCGTCCCGGGGCAGGAAGGTTCCGGCCGCGGGTCGGTGTGTGGTCAAATACCGACTTCGTATGTGTGGACAAAGAGCGATGCCGAAAGACACCGCTATCACTGCTGACCCTGCGCCCGAGGCGCCGGGCGACAACAACGGATGAGGATCGACCTGGCCAGGACGACAGCCCGCCCGGGCCGCACAGACGTGCATGATGCGGCGCATCCGGCCCCGTTCGTCCCGACCCTCGTGCGGGCGCGCGCGGCCGCGTATGCGCTCGCCGCGATGCTGCTGCTGCCGCTTGCCGCCCATGGCGCCTACAAGGTCGAGGTCGAGGCCCCCAAGCCGATCAAGGAGATGCTCGAAGAGCACCTGGACCTGTCGCGCTACCAGGACCGCGCCGACCTGTCGCAGGACCAGTTCGACTACATGGTCGAGACCGTGGGCGAGCAGGTGCGCCAGTTCACCTCGACCGAAGGCTATTTCGACCCGGTCACCACCACCCGCGTGGAGGGCGAGGGCGACAAGCGCGTGGTCCACGTCACCGTGGACCCCGGCGCGCGCACGCTGATCCGCAATGTCGAAGTCCAGGTGACCGGTCCGGCGGCGACGCGCTCGCCCGGGCAGGTGGCCGAGATGCAGGCCAAGTGGGGCCTGCCGGTGGGCGACCCGTTCCGCCAGGCGGATTGGGACAAGGCCAAGGAAGACGCGCTGGTGACGCTGCAAAGCCACAACTACTACGGCGCGCGGCTGGCCGCATCGCAGGCGCGGGTGGAGCCGGACGAGCTGCGTGCCGACCTGTCGGCGCACTACGCCAGCGGCCCGGCCTATCTGCTGGGGCCGCTCAAGGTCACCGGCACGCGCCGCTACCCCGAGCAGATCGTCTACAACGTCAACCCGCTCAGCGAGGGCGAGCCCTACCGCGTGGAGCGGCTGCTGGAGCTGCAGCGCGCCATCCAGAACCAGCCGTATTTCTCCAACGTGCAGGTCGACCTGGAACCGCCCCCGGATGCCGACAAGGCGCCGGACGGCGTGGTCACCGCGCCGGTCTCGGTGCGCGTGCGCGAATACCCGGTGCACCGGCTCAACAGCGGCGTCGGCTTTACCACCGACACCGGCGCCCAGGTGGAAGGGCGCTATTCCTACTACAACCTGTTCAACCGCGCCTGGACCTTCGACTCGCAGGCGCGGCTGGAACAGAAGCGTTCCTACCTGTTTGCCGAGGCGGCAATGCCGCCGACCCGGGGCGCCTACCGCAACAGCGTGTACAGCAGCTACGAGCGCACCATCGACATCGAGAACACCGACACCACCAGCCTGCGCGCGGGCCTGAAGCGCTCGCGCTCGCGCGAGAAGTACGACGTCACCACCTCGCTCGATTTCTACTACGACAAGCTGCTGCCCGAGGGCCAGCCCGCCCAGATCAGCAAGGCGCTGGTGCCGGCCTTCGCCTGGACGCGGCGCGATGTCGACAACCCGGTGTTTCCGCGCCGGGGCAACGTGATCAATACCCAGATCGGCGTGGCCGCCCGGGGCTTCCTCAGCGACGCCACCTTCCTGCGCCTCTATGGCCGTATCCGCCAGTACATCCCCGTGGGCAAGCGCGACCTGGTGGTGGCGCGGCTGGAACTGGGCGCGGACCTGACCGGCGACAGTTCGAGCCAGATCCCGGCAACGCTGCGCTTCCGCGCCGGCGGCACCGATTCGATCCGCGGCTATACCTACCAGTCGATCGGCACGCCCAGCGGCTCCAGTATCCTGCCGGCCAAGTACCTCGGCACCGGCAGCCTGGAGTACCAGTACTGGTTCAAGCCTGACTGGGGCGTGGCGGTGTTCTGGGACCTGGGCACGGCCGCCGACAACCTGCGCGGCGTGACGATCTACAACGGCGTGGGCGTCGGCGTGCGCTGGCGCACGCCGGTGGGCCCGCTGCAGCTGGACGTCGGCTACGGCATCCAGGAACAGCAGTTCCGTCCGCATATCTCGCTGGGGGTGGCGTTCTGATGGCCGCCCGCGCGCATGGGATGCCGGCATGAGCGCCCACGACCTGCCCGACGTGCCCGGCGAGGGCACGCCCAATGAGCCGAACCCGCCCGCGCCGCGCAAGCGCCGGCGCCTATGGTCCATATGGCGCGCGCTCGCCTGGCTGGCCGGCGTGCTGGTGTTGCTGGTGGTGGCGCTGGTCGGCGCGGGCGTGGCGGCACTGACCACCGAGGCCGGCACGCGCCACCTGTGGACGCTGGCCACGCGGCTGTCGGCCGGCATGCTCAGTGGTCGGCTCGAAGGCGGCACGGTGGCGCATGGCCTGCGGCTGCGCGACGTGGTCTTTGCCAGCGGCCAGACCCGCGTGACGGTGGACCGCGTCGATGGCAGCTGGGCCATGACCTGGCAGCCGCGCCGCCTGCACCTGGACTACCTGCGCATCGGCAAGGCCGAGGTCCGGCTGGGCCCGTCGGAGCCGAGCACCGAGCCGGCGCAGATGCCGAAATCGCTGGAACTGCCGCTGGCGATCGACGTCGACGCGCTGACGCTGGAGCGGCTGGCGCTGTGGCAGGGCACGTCGCCCACCGCCGAGCCGTTGGTGTTCGCCAACCTGTCCGGCGCGCTGCACAGCGACGGCCAGCACCACCGCGTCAGCGTCGACAAGCTGGAGACGCCGTACGGCAAGCTTGCAGCCAACGCCCAGATCGGCGCGCGCGCGCCGTTCCCGCTCGGCGCCGAGGCGCTGCTGGAGGCAAGCTGGCAGAAGGAATCCTTTGCCGTCAACGCCACTGCCAGGGGCACGCTCGAAGCCTTGCGCGCCGAGCTGCAGGCCAGCGGCGACCGTATCCATGCGCGCGCCGGCGCCGACCTGACGCCGTTCGGCAAGGTGCCGTTCACGCACCTGCTGGTCGATGGCGAGCGTATCAACCCGCGGCTGTTCAGCCCCACCGCGCCGCAGGCCAACCTGACGGTGCATGCCGAGCTGCGGCCGGTGGATGGCGCGGCGGCGGCTCCGGCGCCGCCGGCCGCTTCTGCACCCGCGGCACCCGTCGCCCCCGCTTCCGCACCCGCCGCGGTGCCGCCGCCTGCGCCGCTAGCTGTCGCCGGCGACATCGAGATCCGCAACCTCGAAGCCGGCCCGCTCGACAAGGAGCGCCTGCCGGTGCATTCGGTGCGCGCCCATGTCGAACTGAGCGAAATGGCGCAGGCCGTCAGCGACCTGCGCGTGGCCCTGACCGGCAAGGCCGAGATCACCGGCGGCGGCACGCTGCGCGACGGCCGCGGCGGCTTCGACCTTGACGTGCACCGGCTCGACCCGGCCGCGCTGCACGGCTCGCTGACCAGTGCCAGCCTGTCCGGCCCGGTGGTGCTGCGCCTGGAGCCGGGCCGGCAGAGCGTGGCGCTGGACCTGTCCGGCGCGGCGCTCAAGCTGTTCGCCGACGCCAGCATCGATGCCGACACCGTCACGCTGGGCACGCTGCGCGCGACCGTGGGCCCCGGCGTGCTGAGCGCCGAAGGCAAGCTCGGCCTGAAGGACAAGCAGCCGTTCAGCTTCAAGGGCAAGCTGGCGTCGTTCGATCCGTCGCGGCTGGCCAAGGTGGCCGCGGGCCGCATCAACGCCGACTTCAGCGCCACCGGCGAGATTGCCCCGGTGCTTGGCGTGGCGCTGGATTTCGCCGTGCACGAGAGCGAATACGCCGGCCTGCCGATGACCGGCGGCGGCAAGGTGCGGCTCGCCGGCGAGCGGCTGCTGCCGAGCGAAGCCGCGCTCAACATGGCCGGCAACCAGGCCAACCTGCGCGGCAGCTTCGGTGCGCGCGGCGACCAGCTCAGGCTGGCGGTCGACGCGCCGCAGCTGGAGCGCCTGAAGTTCGGCGTGGCCGGCAAGCTCAGGCTCGATGCCACCATCACCGGCACGCTGAAGAAGCCCGAGGTCGTGGCCGACTACAACGCGCAGGCGCTGGAGGTCGGGCCGCACAAGGTGGCCAGCGCCAGCGGCCGCGCCGAAGTGCGCGGCGGGCTGGACGGACCGCTGTCGGTGCAGCTGGCCGCGCGCGACTACCGCGGACCGCAGGCCAGCCTCGGCACGCTCGACGCCACCCTCAACGGCACCCAGGCCAACCACGCCTTCGACGTCAAGGCGGCCGGCACCCTGAACCGCCGGCCGCTGCAGCTGGCGCTGGCGGGGCAGGGCGCATGGAAGGGCAAGGATGGCTGGAACGGCACCATCCGCACGCTGGAAGAGCGCGGCACCGTGAACCTGCGGCTGGCCGCACCGGCGCAGCTGCTGGTCGCCGACCAGCGCGTGCGCCTGGGCGCCACGCGGCTGCTGCTGGACAAGGCCACGCTCGCCATCGACAGCCTCGACTGGGACCACGGCCGCATCCGCACGCAGGGGAGCCTGGACGGCCTGCAGGTCGGCCACGTGCTCGAACTAATGGAAACCATCACCGGCGAGAAGCCGCCGGTGCGCTCCGACCTGGTCATCGACGGCCGCTGGAACCTGGCGCTGGCCGAGACCGCGAGCGGGTTTGCCGAAGTGCGCCGGCGCAGCGGCGACCTGTCGGTCAATGCCGGCCGCGGCTTCACCACGATGGGCCTGGGCGAGACCAGCCTGCGCGCCGAGGCGGGCGGCAACCGCATCGCGCTGCGCGGGGGCATGGTGTCGGGGCGCATCGGCAAGGTGGCGGTCGATGCCTCGGCCGGGCTGGTGCAGGAACAGGGCCTGCAGACGGTGGGGCCGGCGTCGACGCTCGCCGGCACCGTCACGGTCGACGTGCCGCGCCTGAAGTCGCTGGAGGCGCTGAGCGGGCCGCAGTATGCCTTCGACGGGCGCCTGGCCGCCGCGCTGCGGCTGGGCGGCACGGTCGGCGCGCCGCTGCTGGCCGGCACCATCGATGGCGACAATCTCGCCGTGACGCTGTACGACATCGGCCTGCGCCTGACCGACGGCACGGTGCGCGTGGCGCTCGACCAGAACACGGTGGAGCTGAAGCATGTCGAGTTCCACGGCGGCGACGGCAAGATCACCGCCACCGGCAACGTCAAGCTGGACGAGTCCGATCCCAACCTGACCGGCAAGATCGTCGCCGACAAGCTGCAGCTGTTCGCCAGCCCGGAGCGCACGCTGGTGGTGTCGGGCGACGCCAGCATCGCCAACGAGAACAAGCAGGTCGTGATCCGCGGCAAGTTCCGCGTCGACCGCGGCCTGTTCGACCTGCCCAAGGCCGGCGCACCGGTGCTGGGCGACGACGTGGTGGTGATCCGCCGCAAGGACCAGCGCGCGGTCAAGACCGCCGCGACGCCGGTGGTGCCCGAGACCAGGCCGGCGAGCAAGTTCAGCCCGGTGATCGACCTGACCGTCGACCTGGGCAACAACTTCCGCTTCCGCGGCGCGGGCGCCGACCTGCTGCTGGCCGGCCAGATCGGGGTCAAGAGCGAACCGCTGGTGCCGCTCAAGGCGACCGGCACGGTGCGCGTGACCGACGGCACCTACGAGGCCTTCGGCCGCAAGCTGGACATCGAGCGCGGCATCATCAACTTCAACGGGCCGATCGACAACCCGAACATGAACATCCGCGCCATGCGCCGCAACCAGGAAGTGGAGGCGGGGGTCGAAGTCACCGGCACGGTGCGGCTGCCGCGCGTGCGGCTGGTGTCGGAGCCCAACGTGCCGGACGAGGACAAGCTGTCGTGGCTGATGTTCGGCTACGGCGCCGAAAGCGCCGGCGCGGGCCAGCAGCGCCAGCTGGGCGGGGCCGCGCTGGGCGGCGCGGCGCTCGGCCTGATCGGCGGCAAGGCGGGCAAGGGCATCGTCTCGCATTTCGGCATCGACGAGTTTTCGATCGGGCCCAGCACCGCGGGCCTGAACGACCAGCAGGTGGTCAGCATGGGCAAGGCCATCACCGACCAGATCTCGGTGGGCTATGAACAGAGCCTGACCTCGGCCTCCAATGTGGTGAAGCTGACGTGGCAATTCTCGCGGCGCTGGTCGCTGATTGCCAAGGGCGGCTCCATCAACGGATTGTCGGTCTTGTTCAACCGCCGCTTCGACAGCTGGGCGATCCTGTTCTCGGGCGCCTCCAACCGCAGCGGCACCAGGAGGAGCCAGGATGACGGCCAGACACTCGACCCCGAAAGCGCCGCGCAGGCCGCCTCGTCAGTCATTGCCGAGCCCGTGCGCCGCTGAAGCAAGCCACACCCCCCTACGCCCCGCCAACTACGCGTCGCCGCGACGCCTTGCCGCCATGGGACTGATTGCCTCTGTGCTTGCGCTGTTCGGCTGCGACCAGCAGAAGGTCGATGAAGCGATGAAGAAGGCGGGCGAAACCGCGCGCAACACCTGGAACGCGATCAAGCCCGACAGCGAGCTGTTCAAGGGCATCGTGCCCGGCCAGTCCACCGAGGAAGAACTGCGGCGCCAGGCCGGCAAGCCGGAGATCGTCTGGGAGGAGGCCGACGGCGGCCGCCGGCTGGAGTATCCGCGCGGGCCCGAGGGCACGACCACGTGGATGGTCACCATCGGCGCGGACGGCAAGGTCGCGCGCATCGAGCAGGTGCTGACGCCGGAGAACTTCGCGCGCGTGCGTGCGGGCATGAGCAAGGACGACATCCGCCGCCTGCTGGGCAAGCCGACCAAGGTCGAGGCCTTCGCGCTGAAGCAGGAAGAGGTGTGGGGCTACCGCTGGATGGAGACCTCGACCGACAAGGCCTTCTTCAACGTGCATTTCAACAGCGAGGGCACGGTGACGACGACTTCGCGCAGCGACGATCCGTCGAGGATGCAGGGCGGCTGACGGCGGCCCGGCCAGCGGCCGGGCGCGGCGGTCACACCAGCAGGTGGCAGGCCGCCACATGCACCGGCTTGCCGTCGCCATGCGGCGCAAGCTGGCGCAGGCGCGGCAGGTCCTTGCCGCACGCCGGCACCGCGCGCGGGCAGCGCGGATGGAACTTGCAGCCCGGTGGCGGGTTCAGTGCCGAACCGATCTCGCCGAGGATCAGCCCCTCGGCCGGCTGGTGGTCCGGGTCCGGCCGCGGCGCCGAGCCGAGCAGCGCCTGCGTGTAGGGATGGCGCGGCGCGCCGAACACCGCCGGACTCGGCCCGCTCTCGGCCATGCTGCCCAGGTACATCACGCCCACCGCCGAGCTGAAGTGCTCCACCAGCGCCAGGTCGTGCGCGATCATCACATAGGCAATGCCGAAACTGCGCTGGATGTCCGCCAGCAGGTTGACGATCTGCGCGCGGATCGACACATCCAGCGCCGAGGTCGGCTCGTCCAGCACGATCAGCCGCGGCTGCAGCGCCAGCGCGCGCGCCACCGCGATGCGCTGCCGCTGTCCGCCGCTGAACTCGTGCGGATACAGGTCGAGCGCGCCGGGCGGCAGGCCGACGATCTCCAGCAGCTCGAGCAGGCGCCGGCGCAGCGCCGCGCGGTCGCCGCCGAGTCCGTGGGCCAGCAGCGGCTCGGCCAGCAGCATGCCGACCTTCAGGCGCGGATTGAGCGACGAGGATGGATCCTGGAACACCGCTTGCACCTGGCGCCGGTAGGCCAGCACGCCCGTGCGGCCGAGCGTGAGCACGTCCTGGCCGTCGAAGCGGATGGTGCCGGCGCTGGGCCGCTCGAGCAGCAGCAACTGCCTGGCGATGGTGGTCTTGCCGCAGCCGGATTCGCCCACCAGCGCATAGGTCTGGCCGGCGTCGACGGCAAAGCTGACGCCGTCGACGGCGCGTACCGTGCCGCCGCCGCGTACGGGGAAGTGCTTCTTCAGGTCGTGGACTTCGAGCAGCATGGTGCCTCCTGAGGGCGTGTGGCTCAGCCGGCCGAAGCCAGCCAGCAGCTGACCTTGTGGCCGGATTCCAGTTCGATCTCGGGCGGATAGGCGTCGTCGCACAGCGGCTTGCGGTGCGGGCAGCGCGCCGCGAAGCGGCAGCCGTGCGGCGGATCGATCAGGCTGGGCGGGCTGCCGGGGATCGCATACAGCCGCTCCTGCCTTTCGCCGAAGTGAGGAATGGACTTGAGCAGCGCTTGCGTATAGGGATGGGCGGGGCGCTGGTACAGCGTGCGCACGTCGCCGGTCTCGACGATGCGCCCCGCGTACATCACCGCCACGCGATGGCAGATGCTGGCGGCGACGCCGAGGTCGTGCGTGATCAGGATGATGCCGACGCCGGTCTGCGCCTGGATCTTGCGGAACAGCGCCATGATCTGCACCTGGATGGTGACGTCCAGCGCGGAAGTCGGCTCGTCGGCCACCAGCAGCCGCGGCGCGCTGGCGATCGCCATGCCGGTCACCACGCGCTGGCGCATGCCGCCGCTGAACTGGTGCGGATAGTCGTCGAGGCGTGTCTGCGGCGAGGGAATGCGTACGCTTTCCAGCACCTGCACCACCTGGCGGCGGCGCGCCTCGCGGCTGTCGGCGCGGCCGTGGTAGTGCAAGGGCGCGCCGACCTGGTCGCCGACGGTGAAGACCGGGTTCAGCGAGGTCAGCGGGTCCTGCGAGATCATCGCGATCTTGCGGCCGCGGTATTCGCGGCTCATGGCCTTCTCCGGGAGCTGCAGCAGGTCGGTGCCGTCGAGCAAGACCTTGCCGCCCAGCTGCGCGCCGCGCGGCAGCAGGCGCAGGATCGACAGGATCGTCATCGACTTGCCCGAGCCGGACTCGCCGACCACGCCCAGCGTCTCGCCCTCGTGCACGTGCAGGTCCACGCCGTCCACCGCGCGCACCAGGCCGCGGCGCAGGTCCAGATGCGTGGTCAGGCCCTGCACCGACAGCATCGGCGCGGCAACGTCGCGGACAGCCGGCGCGGCGGGGGCAGCTTGTTGTTGCGTCATGTCCTGGCTGGTGCCATTCATAGCTGCCTCCGTTTCGGGTCGAAGTGGTCGCGCAGCCAGTCGCCCAGCAGGTTGGACGCCAGGCAGGTCGCCATGATGGCCAGCCCCGGCATGGTGATGGCCCACCACGCGTTGGTGATGTAGTTGCGCGCGTCGGCCAGCATCAGGCCCCAGGACACGTCGGGCTGCTGGATGCCCAGCCCGAGGAAGCTCAGCGAGGCCTCGAAGATGATCACCTGGCCGACCTGCAGCGTGGCCAGTACCAGCAGCGTATTGAGCAGGTTGGGCAGCAGGTGGCGGCGGAAGATGGTGACGGTGCCGCAGCCGGCCACGCGCGCCAGCGCCACGTAGTCGCGCTGCTTCAGCGACATCACCTCGCCGCGCACGATGCGCGCGTACCAGGTCCAGTAGGTGATCACGATGACCAGCACCACGGTCTCGAAGCCCGGGCCCAGCACCGCGGCCAGCACCAGTGCCAGCGCCAGCGCCGGGATCGACATCTGGATATCGACCAGCCGCATGATCAGCGCATCGAGGCGCCCGCCGAAGTAGCCGGCCAGCATGCCTGCGGCGGTGCCGATGCCGCCCGAGATCAGGATGGCATACAGCGCCACCACCAGCGAAATGCGGGTGCCGGCCATGATGCGGCTGAGCAGGTCGCGGCCCATGTTGTCGGTGCCGAGCGGATAAGCCCAGCTGCCGCCTTCCAGCCATGCCGGCGGCTGGAACGCGAGGCCGAGGTCGAGGCCGTTGGGATCGTGCGGCAGCAGCGCTGCGCCGCCGATGGCGCAGACCAGCAGCAGCGGGAACACGGCCAGCGCGAACCAGGGCAGGCTGCCCGGCTCGCGCCGGCGTTGCTTGCGCGCCGGCGGCGCCGCCGTGGTTGCGGGCGGGATGGCGATCTCAGGCATGGCGGATCCTCGGGTCGATCAGGCCGTAGCTCAGGTCGACCAGCAGGTTGGACAGCACGAACAGCACGGAGGTGAGCATCACGCCCGCCTGCACCACGGGGAAATCGCGCGCGAACACCGCCTCCACCACGGTGCGGCCGACGCCGGGCCAGGCGAAGATGACTTCCACCACGAAAGCGCCGCCCAGCATCGCCGCGAAATACACGCCGAGGATCGTGACCAGCGGGATGGCCGCGTTGCGCAGCGCGTATTTCCACACCAGCACGCCTTCCGGCAGGCCCATGGCGCGGCCCATGCGGATGTAGTCGCTGTCGAGCACGTCGAGCATGGCCGAGCGCACCACCCGCGTCTGCGCCGCCACCGGATACCAGCCCAGCGCGATCGCTGGCAGCACCAGGCTGTTCCACGAGTCGCGCCCGAAGGCCGGCAGCCAGTTCAGCTGCACCGCGAAGAACAGGATCAGCAGCAGCCCGACCCAGAAGTTGGGCATGGCCTGCCCGAGCATGGCGAAAACCTTGGCAAAGCGGTCGAACCACGAGCCGCGGTACACCGCCGAGAGCACGCCGAACGGCACCGCCATCGCGATCGAGAACCCCAGCGCGGCCAGCGCCAGTTCCACCGTGGCCGGCAGCCGCTCCAGGATCAGGCCCAGTGCCGGCTCCTGCCAGCGGTAAGAGTTGCCGAAGTCCCCGGTAACGGCGTGGCTCAGGAACACCAGGTATTGGGCCACCAGCGGCTTGTCGAGGCCCAGGTGCTGGCGCGTCTGCGCGATGACATCGGGCGGGGCATCGGCCGGCAGCAGCAGCGCGAGCGGATCGCCGGACAGGCGCGAGATCAGGAAGATGATCACGCTCGCGCCCAGGATGCTGATCAGCCCGTGCAACAGGCGTTTCGCGATAGGCATGGCAGGCTCCGTGGGGATAACGCCAGCAGGGGGGCCGCGCCTGCAGCGTGGCAGGCGCGGTGGCGGGGTAGTGCCGTTAGTGCCAGAGGATCAGTGCTGCTTCCAGCTCACTTCCTGGAACGAGCGCCAGTAGTCGCGGATCGGCCATGGCACGTAGTCGATCTTGTTGTCGCGCCAGGCAAAGGTGACCAGCGGGCGGTAGGTCGGCAGGCCGCCCAGCACGCGCTCCTGCTTCAGCCTGGCGATCTGCTTGAGCAGGTCGGTGCGCGCCGCCGGATCCATGGTCTGGCGCTGCTTTTCGATCAGCGCGTCGACCTCGGGGTCGTTGGTGTAGGAGTACGTGCCCCAGCCACCGCCGCCCTGGTAGCTGTGCAGATGGCCGGACCATGCCAGCCCGGGATCGCCGGGCAGGCCCTGCGACCACATCCAGCTCAGCACGCCATCCATCTCAGGCGGGCCGGTGCGGCCGCGCTTGCCGAGGCTGATCCACGCGCCGTATTCCAGGTTGCGCACCTGGCAGCGGATGCCGACCGAGCTGAGGTAAGCGTACATGGCTTCGCCGACTTCCTTGACGCCTGGCTCGCGCGGCGTGGTGAGGTTGTAGCAGGGCGTGTCGAAGCCGTTGGGATAGCCCGCCTGCTTCAGCAGCTCGCGCGCGCGCTTCTGGTCGAAGGGGTAGGGCTTGAGCGCGGGATCGTAGCCGTTCGATTCCTTGCCCACCTGCGCGTAGCGCTCGCCCTGGCCGAACAGCACGCGCTTGATGATGGCGTCGACGTCGATGGCATGCGCCGCCGCCTGCCGCACGCGCACGTCATTGAACGGCGACTTCGGCATCTGCGTGTTGAAGTTGAGAAAGAGGTTGTTGCCGCTCACCAGCGTGACGGTCTTCACGCCCGGCATCTTCTTGAACTCCTCGACCATCGCGGGCGGCACGTTGTCGATGAAATCGACCTTGCCGGTCTTGAACGCCGCCACGCGGGTCAGGTCTTCCGGGATCACCTTGATGGTCAGGTCCTTGACGCCCGGGCGCTTTTCCTTGTTCCAGTAGCCGTCGAAGGCTTCCAGCTTCAGCTCGTCCTTGACCGTGCGCGAGACGAACTTCCACGGGCCGGTGCCGACGGGCTTGCGCGCAAACTCTTCCTCGCCGACCTTCTGGATGTACTTCTTTGGCATCGCCCACAGCTGCATGTTGCCGACGATGAACTGCGCGTCGGGCTCCTTGAAATGCAGCTTGAAGTGATGCGGGTCGACGATCTCAAAGCGTTCGATCGACGACACGTAATGCGAGAAGAAGCTGCCCTTGGGGTCGCGCTGGCGTTGCCAGGAAAACTCGAAGTCCTCGGCGGTCAGTGGATCTCCGTTGTGGAAGCGCACGCCCTTGCGCAGCCGCACGTCGAGCACCGGCTTGCCGTCCTTGCCGGTCTCCAGCTTCCAGCTTTCCGCCAGCCAGTTCTCGTCCTTGAGCGCGGCATTGCGGCGCACCAGCATCTCGAAGATCTGGCCGACAAAATAGTGGTCGACGCCGGCGGAAATCTTGACCGGATCGAGCGTGGTCGATTCCGCGCCGAACGCCACGGTGAGGCTGCCGGTGGCGGGGGCGGCGGCGTGGGCCAGCGGCAGGCTGGCTGCGGCCAGCATGCCGGCAAGCAGGCACCGCCGTCGGGCGGCAGTCAACTTCGGTTGCATGTGTGCTCCTCCTGGGTCGCCGTCGGATGCGGCGTGTTCTGGTATGCGGACGATGCTGCCGTTCAGCGGCCGGCTTCGGCGTCCAGCAAGGCCTGCAGTTCGACCTTGCGCACCTTGCCGGTGGCAGTCAGCGGCAGCTCGGGCAGGATGCGGATCTCGGGCACCTTGTAGACCGCCATCTGCTCGCGGCACCACGCCTGCACCGTGTCGGCGGTGGTGCCGTCCGCGTGCTCGGGGCGCAGGCGGATAAAGGCCACGGGAACCTGGCCCTTGTCGGCATCGTCGCGTCCCACGACCGCTGAGCCCAGCACCGCCGGGTGGCGCGACAGCAGCACTTCCAGCTCGGACGGAAACACGCTCATGCCGCGCACCTTCAGCATCTCCTTGCGGCGGCCGAGGAAGTGCAGGTAGCCCGCCTCGTCATACGCGCCGATATCGCCGGTGCGGAACCAGCCGTCGCGGAAGACTTCGGCGTCGACCTCCGGGCGGCCCCAGTAGCCCTTGAGCAGCGACGGGGTGCTCACCACGATTTCGCCTTCCGCGCCGATGGGCAGCACCGCGCCGGTGTCGAAGTCACAGATCTTGATGCGCGTGCCCGGCACGGTCAGGCCGACGAAGACCGGGCGGCCGCGCAGGTCCATGTCGTCGGTCTGCATGCCGGTGGTGAAGGTGTCGCTGGTATGGGTCTCGGTCATGCCCCACGCGCCCTCGGCAATGATGCTGCCGGTGAGCGCGTGCCAGCGCTGGCGGATGTCGGGCGTGATCTTGCGGATGAACGAGGCGGCGCGCGTGTGCTGCAGCGAACGCAGGTCGTGGCGGCCGCATTCCGGGTGGTTCATCAGCTCGACGGCGTTGTCCACCACCAGGAAGGTGCGGTTGACGCGGTAGCGCTCGATCGCGGCCATCACCGCCACGGGGTCCCAGCGCGCCAGCAGCACGAGCGTGGCGCCGCTGAAGACCGGGCTGATCAGCCCCAGGTTCTCGCCGGCGATCCAGAACATCGGCAGGAAGTTCAGCATCACCTCGTCCGAGCCTTCTGCCAGGCTGCCAGCGTCGGCGCTGCCGGACATCGCATACGAGGCCGCCGCGGTGTAGACCATGTCGCGCTGCGTGTGCATGCAGCCCTTGGGCAGGCCGGTGGTGCCGCCGGTGTAGTTGAGGGCAGCGAGCGCATCGAGGTCGATCGGCGCCAGGTCGCTGGCTGGCGCGATCTGGCGCAGTGCCTGCAGCAGGTCGGTGGCGCCTTCCACGGCGACCGGCGGCGCATCCAGCCCGGCCGGCAGCGGCAGCGTGGGCTGGTCCGGCAGCATCGCGCCGGCACTGGTGGTGTAGATGGTGCGCAGCGGCGTCTGCGTGCGCACCGACATCAGCAGCGGCGCCAGCTGGTCCTGCACGACGATGGTGGTGGCACCGGCATCGTTCAGCTCGTAGACCAGCTCGTGTTCCTTGAACAACGGGTTGACCGGCACGTAGACCGCGCCCAGTTTCAGAATCCCGTAGAAGACCACGTGGAACTGCGGGCAGTTGCCCATCATCACTGCGACCCGGTCGCCCGCGCCGATGCCGTCGGCCTTGAGCAGCGCGGCGCAGCGCTCGGACAGGTCGTCGAGCTCGGCATAGGTCACGGTGCTGCCGTACCACACCAGCGCGGCATGGTCGGGCCGCTTGCGCGCCCACGCGCGCAGGTAGTCGCCCAGCGGCGCTTCGCCGTGCGGGTAGGCCGGGGCGGTGGGCAGGCCGGCGGGCCAGATCTTGCGATGCCGGGCTTCCAGGTCTTCGAAGAACGCTTGCTCGTTCATTCCCGCTGTCTCCTCTCGCTGTTGTTCTGACTATCCGTGCCGCCCGTTGCCGCTACCAGGCGTCGACGTAGCTGCGCACCGGCCGCTCCGGATTCGCCGCGCCGGCATCCAGCCCGCTGACCAGCCACTGGCGCGTGGCGGCGGGATCGATCACCGCGTCGATCTCCAGCGCCGCCGCGGCATTGATGGCGTGGCCGCGCTCGTACATCTGCGCCACCAGCTGCTGGTACAGCGCGTCGCGCTGCGGGCCCGCCGGCAGCGCTTCCAGCTCCTTGCGGAAGCCCAGCCGGACCGCACCTTCCAGCCCCATGCCGCCGAATTCTCCGGTCGGCCACGACACCGTGAACGACGGCGCGCGGAAGCCGCCGGCCGCCATCGCCATCGCACCCAGGCCATAGCCCTTGCGCAGCACCACCGCCAGGAACGGCACGCGCAGCTTGGCGCCGACGACGAACATGCGCGACACGTGCCGCACCTGCGCGCGCGCCTCGACCTCGGGGCCGACCATGAAGCCCGGCGTATCGATCAGCGAGACGATGGGCAGCCCATGCGCATTGCACAGCTGCATGAAGCGTGCGGCCTTGTCTGCCGCGTCGGCATCGATGGCGCCGCCGAGGTGGCGCGGGTTGTTGGCCAGGATGCCGACCGGCCGGCCCTCGATGCGCGCCAGCGCGGTATGGATGCCGGTGCCGAAGCCCGCGCGCAGTTCCAGCACGCTGCCGGCATCTGCCACGCCGGTGATCGCGGCACGGGTGTCGTACACGCGCAGGCGGTTCTCCGGCACCACGTGGCGCAGCGCCAGCGGCTCAGGCGCCTGCCATGCCGCAACGCGGCCCTGGAACATCGACAGGTAATGCCGGGCGGCCGCCACCGCGGCGGCTTCGTCATCGACCAGCAGGTCGGCCACGCCGTTGTGGTACTGCACCGCGGCCGGGCCGATGTCCTCTGGCCGGTACACGCCCAGGCCGCCGCCTTCGATCATGGCCGGGCCCGCCATGCCGATATTGGCGTTGCGCGTGGCGATGATCAGGTCG